>CAVYTS010000035.1:0-351888 GCA_963771305.1 uncultured Acidobacteriaceae bacterium | reverse complement strand
GGCGTTACAGACCGCGTACGGAACGCCACCTGCCGAAACCTCAGTTATTGCGCCCGGGGGCAATTTATAGAAGCGTCGTCACTTTCACCAGAGCCATTCCCACTACGATCGCTGACCCACGCCGCCGTTTCTCATCGCGAAGAGGACGGCAGCGAGCCAGTTCCGCTCCAATCAACGACCCGTCACTAAATATTTTTGTAAGGCCCAGGACGGCAAACGTACTACCTATTCCGAAAAGAAACTTATGATCGCCGTCCGAGGACTTAGAAAGCACTTCGGCGCAACGCAGGCTGTCACCAACGTCTCTTTCGCCGCGAGAGATGGAGCCATTACTGGCCTCCTAGGCGCGAACGGAGCGGGAAGACCACCACGCTCCGCATCATCTCAGGACTGCTCACGGCGGATGACGGGACCATCCGGATTGATGGGACCAATTCAGGAGTCGAATGCCCACCACAGGGTGTTGGGAGCGCTCCTCGACCACACCGGCCTCTATCCGCGGCTTACCGCGGTCGAGAACCTTGCCTACTTCGGAGAACTTCACGGGCTGTGTCCAGCAGAGGCGAAGAAGCGGGCCGCCGAAGTTCTCGCTTCCTTAGGTATGCAAGCGATCGCGAGCCAGCGGGTTGCCGGATTCTCGCTCGGCCAGCGAACCAAGGTTGCGCTCGCGCGGGCCATCATTCACTCACCCAATAACCTGCTCCTGGACGAGCCGACCAACGGCTTGGACGTTCCCACTGTCCGGGCCCTGCGAGCACTTCTCAGGGATATGCGGGATGCGGGCTGTTGTATCGATCTGCTGATCTACCAGGCGTTTCCGCTTCAGAAAGTTGGTTAAAAAACTTGACACTTTCAGATAGAAGTCAATTACATTAGACGGCTAGAGGAAGTGGAAGCCTTGTGCGACACGGCCATCATTGTTTCCGACGGCGTCGTTGTCGCGTGCGGGTCTCCACACGACATCCGACGGAGCACAAATACCGCTTCGCTCGAAGACGCTTTCGTCAAGCTGACCGCGGAGGCACCAAAATGAATACGTATACACAAGCAATTGTGATTGCACAGAAGGAAATCGTCGATCACGCCCGGGAAGTGAGGTCTGTTCTAGCCTCTGTTATGCATCTCCTCATCGGGCCTGCGCTGGTACTCATGGTCTCATTCTCTGAAGCCGCCAGATCCAATGCGAAAGGCGCTTCGGTGCTGGCCGGCATGATGTCTATCTTTACGTTGGTTGCCGTGTTTGTCGGAGGAATGAACGTCGCCATGGATGTTGTGGCTGGGGAGCGCGAACGGCGCTCGCTCCTGCCGCTGCTGCTGAATCAAGTTCGCGAGGCACTGTCATTGCGGGAAAGTGGTTGGCCACCAGCATCTTCTCCCTGGGAGGTTTAGCCATAACTCTTGCTGCCTTTGCGGCTGTTCGCAAAGTAGTCGCGCCGTCAAATCCTCTTCTCACGGCGCCGGCCTTCGTCTGCTGGGTCATCCTCGGACTGCTGCCGCTGTCTGTTCTAGCGGCCGCTCTGTAGGTGGCTATCTCCACCGCCAGCCGCTCTGCCAAAGAGGCGCAGACGTATCTTTCGATACTGATCTTCTTACCAATGGGCGTCTCGATGTTCTGCTCTTCTTCCCGCAGCAACTCGGGAGCTGGGCGGTTTTCATCCCAATTGCCGGGCAGCAGTTGATCGCGCAATCAGGTATGAATCAGGGCCATTGGTTGATCGCTCAGGCGTTCATCCTTGCATTGATGACGAGCGGGCTAGCTGCCGTCACCGTACTTGAGTCAGGGAGAATGCTCCGGAGGGATGGCGCCGTGTATGGCTGCTGACGGCTTCCTGACGAAGGCTCATAGCGCTGTGTCACGGGAAACTGCGCGAACGGGGTTGGAAGAGTTCTTCGACTCCCTTATGGCCGAAAACGGTCCGGCGCTGTTCCGCCTGGCTGGTGGATTTACAAGTACGCCGGCTGACCGCGACGACCTCTTCCAGGAGATGGTGCTTGCCGTCTGGCAAGCGCTGCCATCGTTCCGCGGAGAAAGCTCGCCCCGAACCTATCTTTTCCGTATTGCCCGCAATCGAGCGATCGCCCACATGGTCAGCCGGCGGACGCCACAGACCATTGAAGGTGGAGAATTGCTTGTTCACGATCCGAACCCTGATCCTGAGCGGCAGGTCGAAGTAAAAGAACAACAACGGACCATCCTGGACGCTGTTCGGAGATTGCCCTTCCTGTATCGCGACGTCCTGACCCTTGCGTTGGAGGGATTGAGCTATGCGGAGATCGCCGAGGTTCTTGGCGTGAGTGAAGCAAACGGGGGAACTCGATTGACCCGTGCGCGTAGTATATTGCGCAAATTGCTGGAGAAGACGTTATGAACTTGGATCTGGAGCTTGAAAACTGGAAGTCGCTGTGGCAAACCGACGTTCGCGTGCCGGCAGGTCTCCGCGAGAAGGCCAATCGGCAACTGCGCCGCATGCGGGTCATGCTGATTGCCGATATCTGCGTGACGGTCGTCATGGGTGGGGCGGCTATCGCTTGGGCCGCAACCTCGAAACAGCCGTCCGTGAGAATGCTGGCCACCTGGGTTTGGATGACGCTAATAGCCGCCTGGCTCTTTCGCTGGCTCAATGACCGGCGAAACTGGACTGGCGCCGCGCCAAACACGGAGGCGTTTCTCGATCTGCTGCAACGACGCTACAAATCCAGCTTAGGAAGTCTGCAGTTCGGCTACGTGTTGGGCGTCGTCCAGCTCTTGTTCAGTTCAGCTTGGGTCTATGTTGAACTGAACCGCAACTCTCACATCACGATCGGGCAATTCATCACGTTGAAAGCGAACCTCGCTGCCTGGTCGTGCGCTGTCTTGCTGTTCATCGGAGCAGTACGGTTCTCACGTAAGTTGCAAAGAGAACTCGCTTATGTAGAGCGGCTCAGGAGCGATTGGACGGAAGGCCAATCCTAGTTCGTGACCACTCTCGATACAAACACATGGCCTTCGAGCGCCTGCTGGATGGCGGGGATCAGATCGGTTGAGAGGCGGGGCTTCGTTACATAACCGAAAGCACCGGTGGACAGTGCAGCAGCTACAAAATCAGGGTCGGTATGAATCGTCAGAAATACGATCTTTGTGCCGCAATTGGAACTACGTAGACGCCGCGCGGCCTGAAGTCCGTCCAGAACAGGCATGGAAATGTCGGTTACAAGAACGTCGGGTTGCAGCCGGAGGACCGCATCGACGGCGTCACGTCCGTTCCCGACGCTGCCGACGATATCAAAATCTTCGCCAAGTTGCAGGCGAACCTGTTCGAGGATCGCTTCGTGGTCGTCGGCAAGAAGAACCCGAATCTTGGGCAAGTCACTTTCCTTGAGGGGATAGCGTAAAGATAACGCGGGTCGCAAGTTTTAGTTTGACGTTAAACCGGCAACTTGACCACTGTCGCCTGCGACAGGTTGTGCGCTTACCTGCTTACCAGACCCCCCTAAGTCGATGAAATAATTCCGTTTTTCATCGCATACTGCACCAGTTCCGCGTTCGTCGTAATTTCCAGTTCTTCCATAATTCTGGCTTTGTGGAACCGGACGGTGCGGTGGGAGATTGCGAGAATAACGCCGATTTCGGTCATGGGCCGTCCTTCGGCAAGCATTTGAAGGACTTCCCGTTGCCGGCTGGTGAGACGTCTCAGCCGGCCAGCTGCCCGGGGATCGCGGACGAAGGTCTCCGCCATGGCTTGGCTAATCTGCGGAGTGACATACTGCTTCCCCTTAATGGCATGGTCCACGGCCTGCAATAGCTCAGAGGATAAGGAGTTCTTCAAGAGATAGGCAGAGGCTCCCAGGCGGAGGGCTTCAGCGGCGATGTCGGAATCCGTATTCATGGTGAGAAAAACGAGCTTCACCTGGGGCATCGTCTTCTTGAGCTCGCGGGCTGCATCCAGCCCATTGAGCAGGGGCATAGAGATGTCCAGAAGAACCACGTCCGGCTTGAGCTCAGCCGCCGCCTTCAGCAAGGCACGTCCGTCTCCCACCGTGCCCACCACCTCGTACTGGGGCTCCAGAATCTTCTGAAACCCGGCACAGATCATGGCGTGATCGTCCGCCAGTAGTATGCGTATGTGGGTCACAATGTCGCCTCGCGGCCTGAGGTTGCCTGCGCCGCGCCAATATCCCCGCCGAGCGGCACGCTGGCGACAACGGAGGTCCCTTGGCTTAGCTTCGACTCGATGTGGAAAACCCCTTTCACCAGGTGGACGCGCTCCTGCATGCTCACCAGCCCGAGGCCCGTCCTCCGGGTGGCGGCCCCTGCATCGAAACCCACGCCACCGTCCTTCACTTCAAGCCGGACCCGCTCCGGCGCGCCACGCAAACTCACCGTGAAGTTTTTGGCTCCGCTATGCTTCAGCGCGTTGTGCAGCGATTCCTGCGTCACCCGAAAGAGGCAGAGGGAAACATCCTTCGGCAAAGGATGCGGCACATTCTCGTCAGTGAACGTGACATTCACATTCTTTAGTTTAGAGAACTCCGCACAGAAGCTTTTTGTAGCGGCGACGAGACCCAGGTAATCGAGCTTCGACGAATGCAATTCGTGCGACAAAGCCTGGACATCATTGGCAATCTCGGCGCACTGCTGCCGGATCTCCATGATCCGCACATTCCGTCCAGAACTCGAGACATCGGAGGGGGAGTTGGCCCGGTCGAGTTCCAGGCCCAACACAGCAAGGCGCTGGCAGATATCGTCGTGCAGTTCTCTGGCAATCCGTGACCGTTCCTTCTCCTGGGCTTCGATCAATTTGCCGCTTAGTTCTTCCAGGGCGTCCTGGGCCAGCTTCTGCTCCGTGACGTCGATAGCCGAGCCGATGAAACCCAGAAAGGCGCCGTCCGGACTGATCCGCGGCACCGCCAAATCATACATCCAACGATAGACCCCATCCCGGCGCCGCAGTCTGTACTCCTTGGAAAAGCCGGATTGATTCTCGTAGGCGCGCGCGTTTGCTTCGAGGACACTTTCCAAATCGTCCGGATGGATATATCGTTTCCATTTCTCGCCCAGTGCCATACCCGCCGATAAGGTGCTGAAGTCGAGCCGCTCCTCGTTCTGGTAGGTCACGGTTCCGTCCGTATCGGAGGTCCAGATGAGCGAAGGTGCAGCGTCCGACATCACCCGAAGCCGCTCTTCGTTCTCCCGAAGCGCGCCTTCGACCTTTCGCTTCCTCAGCCGCTGCCATAGCAACCCACCGATCAACAGAGCCTGAAGAAACATCACGACCACTGCAGCGATGATGTACTTCTGGTAAAGGTCCCAGACCGACCGCTGCCGGTACCGAACAACAGTTCCGGGAGGGAGCGCGGATTCCGAGATATGCCAGCGCTGGAGCTGGCGCCAGTCGACATAAGGAACCTCGGCTGTCGCCGTTTCCACGGGAATGGCCTCGGCTTTATCACCGGCGATAATCCGAGCACCGATCTCGCCTGCCTTCTCGCCTACTTCGGAGGAGTCCATGTAGGATCCACCCACCGCACCATGGCCAAGGCAGTGGTTGGCAGGACAGTACGTCGGCGCGTGGCGCGCGATTTCTTCGAGCAGATCAAAAACCCCGATCGCCGGCTGCAACGAAGCCGACGGCAGCATTTCAAAGAGAACAATGGTGTGCGGAGGGAGCATGAGAATCCGCTCGTGCAACTGGCTGGCCGGAAGTCCAACCAGATCGATCTCTTGCAACTCGTCCGCGTGGAGGCGAATCTGTTCGTTAGTCTTTCCCACCCAGTACCGCTCGAAATCTGAATCTCCGGAAACGACCGCCACGTTCCGGGTGCCCGGGTGGAGGCGAAGGGCGAGATTCAGAGTCCCGCGAATATAGTTCATGGTACTGAGGCCGGTTACGCCCGGTCCCAGATTCTGGGCCTGGATCCTCACCGCCGAAACGCCCATGAAGACAATTGGGACACCCGGAAACAGCGCACTTCGATGATTGATGGCAAATCGAAGCGCGGGATAGACGTCGGCCACCACCAGATCAAGCTTTTGCGCGCCATAGGCACGGCGCAGTGTTTCAACCGCGCCCTCCTCATAGGCCGGGTTTCTGAACCGCAGAGACTCAAGGTATTCAATATGGAAATTCACTGGTGCCTTGACGCGAGATCGCAGAGACGATTCCAGATGTTCCACTGCCTCGGCCCGGTCGCCGACAGTGAAGCTCTCCAGAATCAGAACGTTTTTCTCGGGGACGGCTTGGGCCGCAGTCTGCGCGGCCAGCAATCCAACGTGCGTGGCAAGCAGCGCCAGCATGGCAAGGATGACAAGAGTACGGGTGAGGACAGATTGGGGCACGAGAGATCCGTTGTGCCAAGGGCGTGTTGAAACGCATGCACCTGGCACTCTTGATTCTAGAGGGTCGGCCACCGTTTCACCGCCCCAGGCGAGCTTTTCTGCTGGCTGCCTCCCCCGCCCAGCGGGCGCGATTAATGCTTCCCAGCGGCGTGCTGTTTGCCGTTGAGTGGCCTGTTACATCAAAATAGGTCGATTCCGCCGCCGCCGGCTCCAACTGTGACTTCGGTAGCAGCGTGAGCCGCGCCACGGTGTGGAACGGCGCTTCCACTTCGTCCCAGGCGACACTCGCGTTCTCAATCCAGAAGTCGGCGTCGCGGGGCTTGCCCCAATAGGTCATCTTTCCCGTGTCGAGTAACTGGAGCCCGAAATCGAAGCTGCTCATCTGAGCATCCTCATTGACGTGCCGGGCCAGTTCGTCCTTCAGGGCATTGGGGTTCTTTCGATCTAGCGGCCTCGCCGGATTGCCGGAGGACGGTGTTGTCGAATGCTTCACGACGTCCGCAGGGCCGTGACGAAACGGCACGTTGCTCCAATAGCGCAGTTGCTGATACGGTTTGCCTGGCTTTTTCGCCTGTACTGATAACAAGGCCAGCGCCCGGAAGATCCGCAGTTTGTCCCGCCACGCAAGCGCCCTTAGTTCTCGTACCGGGTTTTCTGCCGTGAGTAGCTTGGTGATCGCGAGGAACGCCGGCGCGTCGTTGAGTGGCAGGGCTCTGGCACTCTGCAAGGAGAAATCCTGACGGCCGGCGGTCGCGTCGGTAGATGATGCGCCATTGGGAGTAAGATCCACCGAGAACGACAACGATCGGACGTCCGCCTTGAAGTCACTCTGTATGCCCGAGTCTGAATTGGCGAAGCGAATGGTGGCAGGATAGACGCCACGCTTCGCGAACATTCCCTTGGCGAGCCGCGCTGCCAGTAGGTTGTCGCCTCCGGCCGTCACATCCAACACTTCAAATTGCCCTCGAACGGTCACGCCTTTCGCGTGGGTTCCGCGACCGAGTGGGCGGTTCTGTTTGGCGGCTGCTTTCGCCTGCATCAGAAGAACTTTTTCGACGATCTCGTCGTGGATAGCCTGTTCCGCACTGGGATTCCGTTCGGCGGCGCTAAAGGTGACTCCGAACGATCTGGTCAGAGGCGGCATAGAGCGTCTCCCAATTTCTGCCGGCGCATGAAAAGGATCATGAGCTCCGCCCCAAGTTGGCGATAAACTTCATCGCCGTGATGCTCGGCAGGAAGCAATAGGCCGCAGCCTTGGTGGTAACGAAGGTTGAGAGCCCGGTGACCTTGATGGGAGGCGCGCCATTCGCCTGCGGAATCACGAAAATGCTGTCTTCGGGGTTCTGCGCGCCGATCATGGGATCCTTTGCTTTCGGGTTCAACCTCACCGACCCGGCGAACGCGGCGTCGTTGACCCATTCACTCAGTACGAATTCATATTGGTTCTCGATGCTCGAGTTGATGAAATAGCCAAGCAGGCCCCGTTCGATGCCGTCGTAGGGTTGGGTGTGATCATATGCCGGCCCGTAGGGCAGGCCACGCCGGATCAGCCGGTGCGTGTTGTTGCTGCCGCCGGGATGGCCCTGACCGGCAACCGGTTGGCCGCGGGGGTTGATGCGTCGCATGTGCGCGCCCACCGGACAGCGCAAGCCTTTTGGATCACCCGATCCGTCCGCGTTCACATACTCGTAATTGTTTAGCTGATCCAGCGGAATGCCGCCCGGCGGGCTGTCTGTGTCGGGAGAAAGTTCCAGCGGAACGCCGTTCCGCCAGCGCCCGCACATTTTGGCGGCCAGCAGCTCAGGGTCGATCTTGTCCTTGTTCGATTGCAGGAAGTTCTCAAATCCCACCACGTCAGTCTCAATCTTCTTGAACACGGCGAAGCTTCCGTTCAGACCCAGTTCGCGAGGCTCCGGCACGAAGTAGTTTTCAGCGTGATCCTGCAGCACGAACAACCAGGACTCGCAGGGCTGCTGGTGATCGGGTGGATAGTGTTCCGGACCTCCCCGAACGGTGGTCATGCTGATGCCGTCCGTGTAGCCAAACGGAACCTTGGATGTGAAGGTGAGCTTGCCATCCACCATCTCCATCAACGCCATGCCGTCCGTCCGCCAGATCTCCCGGAAGGCATCGCCTTCGGCAAACAAAGCGGTGAGCCGGTCCGTGTAACTCGTCATCGCGTCCGGGCTGAGGGCATGCAGGGTTACAAGCAAGTGATCGCTTCCCTTGCCAAAGCCGCCAACCCAGTTTTCGGGCGCACTGGTCCCGGTATCGCCGACACGTTTCGATCGCGCGGCCGCACCCTCCGTGAACGCGCCGAACGACTTGAATGAAAGGCTCGGAACCCGGTCTTTAACCTCCAAGGCGACCATTCCTGACCAGGTAATGCCGACATTCAAGCAATAGTCGGGCTTGCGGCGCGGAGCTTCGGCTGCGTTGTCTCCCGGTCCCGGCGCGAACCCGACATGCCAGTCTTGCGCCGTGGTGATCTGCGGCGAGTCGGATTCATCGCCGCTCACCAACCGTCCAAGCTGCTTGCGCGCCGCGCTCGGCTCGCCCACCGCGAGCAGGAAGTGCCGCACCATAGGCATCCGGTAGCCGCGCAGGATGAATCCCTGAATATCAGCAAGGTCGAGTGTGGTCTTGATGCTGGAGTGCGCATGAGCCGCGGACTCCGGCTTCTCGGCTACTTGCGCTTCATGGCCGCCCCGTCCGAACAGATGACCCAGCAGGCCGCCTTCTTTTCCATGTTCCTTGTTGTCCTGGCTCATTGCACATCTCCTATTTGTCCGGGGGACTGCCTAAGATTTGCTATCGGCGATGAGCGCCTTGATGTCTTGCACCGACAGCCCTGGATACGCTTGGTAGAACCCGATGGGAGTGCGGTTTGCCCCGGCCGCGAAATCAATGAATTCCTGGAGGTGCTTTCGGCACGGAGACGGCGGCGCGCCCTTGGTGAATTTGAATAGCAGATCGAAGACCTCGCCGATGTTTTTGGTGAAGTCGGCAATGTACGTTTCGAAGTCGCCGTCGTAGACCGTGAAAAAACCGATCTGGTTGTCCTCCAGCGGAATGAACTGGGCGAAATGCGGTGTGCCAACGGTGTCCAAATCTTTTGTGATCCCGCGCCCCCGCGCTTTCAGGAGCAGTTCTGTCTCATAGAAGGCAAGGCGAGACTTGGTGGGAAGCACCACCAGGAACGGGTTCAGTTCGCCGGCGCCCACCACGTCCGCGGCTGACGCCATGGCTTTAATCTCTTTGACAGTCACGTCCGGGTAAGCGGTATAGAGATTCAACGCATGGAGCAGATGTTCCGCGGCCCATTCGACGAAGGCCGGCGGGTTCGAGGCGATCGGAGTGGGCGGAGGATCCTTCACGTGCTGGAAGATGGCATCGAAGATCCGCCCGGCGTGTTCGGCCAGATCCGTCATGAGCTGGCTGAATTCGCCGTCGAAGTCGCCCAGGAATAACAGCGTCTTGTCGCTCAGAACGGCAAAGCGCGAGTAGTGGATGGTCCCGATGCCATCCTCTGCCCGGAATAATGCCGGCATCAGGGGCGGAAGTTCCGCCGCAATCGCCTTCGCATCCGCAGGCGACTTTAAGGGAAAGCTAATCGTAAAGTGATTTTGGCTCATAACGTAAATCTCCTTTGTTCTCGTTCCATGGCTGACTTATAGTAATCAAACCGCCAAGCGCGCTCGCATGATCGCCGGCCGGGCCTGCAGCAGCGCCAGCGAGGAGTGCAGCACACACGCCGGCCATAGCAGAGTGCCGTTGTAGCCTTCGCCGAATCGAACATAGAGCAGATAAAAAGCGACCAGCAGATTGTAAGTGAATAGACCCCACGTTACTTGCGTGGACGCTTCCTCCTTGTTCGGCCAGCACGCAATGCCCATCGAAAGCAGGGCCAAGCCGGTGAAACGGCCGACTGTGATGCCGGGGCTCGAAAGATCCGCGCCCAGGAGCAGATGAACGCCAAATCCGGGTGCGGCGATCAAGGCAACCCCGTTGCAACTTCCAGTGCCGCATTCGCTACGACCAGTGTTCTTGTTTTCATTTGCTCCTAACGTGGCACAGGCTTCAGCCTGTGTTGAAAACTCCAGAAATCCGCTTGCTTACGCGCGCGGTTCAGTGCGGGTGAGTGGTGCTCGTGAAATCTACATGCCTCCAGCACAGAACCGCGAGCGTAAGTGCTCCAACACTGAACCGCGAGCGTCAGCGAGCGGACCCCCGACAAGGCCGACCGGGACAGGCGCCTCTGTCCAAGGCGATCACGAAATCCTCTCCTGTCAACTCAAGCCTCCCAATCTCCGCGCGGACAGAGCGAGCCTGTCCCAAGATGCAGTACAGTCGACTCGTCACTCTATCGCAAAGTTTTCACACAGACTTGTAAGCGAGCGGATTCCGCCCTTTCAAAAGAGTGGGACCCGGCGCCTTCACGTCGAGCCCCCGAGTTGACTTGGGAGAGCATGACCATCTCTCTCCTCTTCATCAAAACCTTCCGCAAACTCACCTAGTCCTTGGCGGCCGCCAGCATCATCGCCGCCTTCCGTTTGTCCTCCGCCGTCATTTGCTCCGGCCCGAGCTTATAGTTCAGCTTGTCGATGGTCCCGCTAAACCGAAACGGAAGCTCATACGCGAGATCGTCGACCGCCGTTCGCGTATCAACCCCAACGTCGAACGTCTCGTCAATCGCCATTAGCAACGGAATCGTATGCTCAATCGTCTTCTTCGCCACTTCCTTGCCGTCGACGGAGAGCACGCCCGTGCCTCCCTTGCCCGGGCCGGGGCCGTCATATTTGAAGTCGAATACGATGGTGTGCTTGCCCTCACTGAGCCCGCTCAGCCCTTCCCAGCGGAAGCGCTCCAGATCCAGCATGTTGTAAATGAACACCGGCCTGCTCTTGCCGATCCCGAATAGGCCAGTTGCAAAGATGGCAACGACCCAAAGCGCGGCGAGTACCAGCAAGGAATAGCCAGTCCGCGACGTCCAGCGCGAATTTCTACCAAACGCAATCAGCAGCAATCCCAGCGCGATCGCTCCAAACCCGAGCCATTTGAACAGCTGGCCCTTGAACCACCAGTTGAAGCTGTGGCTCAGGAAGAGCGCGTAGCCGCCGAAGCGTCCACCCAGCGTCGCGATCATCCCTTCAGCGCCGCCTGACGGAATCGTCACTTCAGCGGTGATGGTGTAGTCTTTATCCAAAATGCTGGGAGCATTTCCGACCGGAATGCCCGAGTTCTCGCCCACATAAGTGAAGTCGGTCTTCCCGGAAACGGCGCTCGGCCGTTGCGTTAACAAACGCACGAAGCCGGAGTTGTCTAACGGAAAAACCTGATACTTCGCCGCTTCCGTCGAGAACAGCGTCTGCAACTCCTTCAACTTGTCGGGGTTGCTGGCTGCCAGGTCGTTGTACTGCGAGTAATCCTCGGTGATGTTGTAGAGCTCCCAATGGTAGTCGGGGAGGGGCGGCATCGTGCCTGTTCCCAGTTCCCAGGGTGGGGAGGGCGGGGTCGTCGACGCAATCCAACCGTCGTGATAGATGGCGCGGTTGCCGACCATCTCAAAGTACTGTGTATCGCGTTTCGACGGCGCATTGGCATTTGCCTGGTCGAACGTGTAGAGCATGCTCACGCCTTCAATCGGCTTCTGTTTGATGCCGTTGACCATGTCGGGCGCCTGGACACCGGTCGCTTCCAGGATTGTGGGCACGATGTCGATGATGTGGTGGAACTGGGTGCGAACGCCGCCCACGTCTTTAATGTGGCCGGGCCAGGAGATAGCCAAGCCCTGCCGGGTTCCACCGAAGTGCGAGGCCACCTGCTTAGTCCACTTAAAGGGTGTGTCAAACGCCCAGGTCCAACCCACTGCCATATGCGGGTAAGTTTTGTCCGAGCCCCAGTCGTTGTAGTGCAATACATTGAACGCCTTGACGGCATTCACGGCCGGCGGGTTCAGAATGCCGTTGTAGGCGGTCATCTGGTTGAACGTGCCATACAGGCTACCTTCCGGGCTGGTGCCGTTGTCGCCATCGATGTAAATGATCAGCGTGTTGTCGAGTTTGCCCATGTCCTCGACGTTTTGGATCACGCGGCCAATCTCATAGTCGGTATAGGCGGTGTAAGCGGCATACACTTCCGCCTCTCGGGCATACATCTTCTTTTCCAGCGGACCAAGCGAGTCCCACTTCGGGAGGCTATCTGGCCAAGGGGTGAGTTGGGTATTTGCGGGAATGACGCCGAGCCGCTTCTGGTTGGCAAAGATCTGGTCCCGCATAGCATTCCAGCCCATGTCGAACTTGCCCTTGAATTTGTCGATCCACTCCTGTGTCGGTTGGTGCGGCGAATGGCTCCCGCCAGGCACGTAGTAGACGAAGAACGGCTTATCGGGAGCAGCCGCATTCAGATCCCGCATGTACCGGATGGCTTCGTCGGCCATATCGGTGGTAAGGTTATAGCCTTTCTTGCCGACCCATGGAAAGACCTGAGTCGTATTGCGAAACAGGTAGGGCTGCCACTGGTCCGTCTCGCCACCCAGGAATCCATAGAAATATTGAAAGCCCATGCCAACTGGCCATTGGTCGAACGGGCCAGCCACGCTGCTGTACGTAAAGCCCGGCGTGTTGTGGTTCTTCCCAAACCACGAGGTGGCAAATCCGTTCTCCTTGAGGATCTCGCCGACTGTCGCGCTCTCCGGGCCGATGACGGAGTCATAGCCGGGATAGCCCGTGGACAGTTCTCCGATGACGCCGAAGCCCACCGAGTGATGGTTGCGGCCCGTGATCAGCGCCGCGCGCGTCGGCGAACAAAGCGACGTGGAGTGGAACTGCGTGTAGCGCAGCCCATTCTTGGCGATGCGATCCAAGTTCGGCGTCGGGATGACACCGCCAAATGTCCCGGGCACGCCATAGCCTTGGTCATCGGTCATGATGAGGAGCACGTTGGGGGCACCTTTCGGGGGCACCACGCGCGGGGGCCAGTAGGGCGTTGAATCCTTGGCGGTCTCTTTGATCACCCCGCCGAACTTCATCGGCGGCGGCGGGAGCTGTTTCCCGTCAATCGTCACGGTGGCGCTGGGAGAGCCCGGCGTGCCATAGACTTGCTGGGCCGGAGCCGGCAGGGCGAGGAAAAACGCAGTTGCCAGCGCAATCGCTCCAGCTGCTGATCTACTATCCGCAGTGAATCTCATACACTATCTCCTTTGGTCGCGACTCAAGCGGGCCCAGGGGACGTTTCGATGAGCGGGTCGCAAGGTCAGTTGATCTCAGACCTAAACTGTCTCCATAGAGTGAAACAGGTAATTGCCCCCCGGCCTACTGTCGCTGGCGACAGGTTGTGGCAGATGGTGCAGTGACGCTAGTTGTTGATCTAGCAGGTGAAAGCCCTGCCGGTGCAAATTTCCCAGTTGGCACTGTAGATATATCCGGCGACGGGGCGGGTGACCAAACCGTCGGAAGCCCGGAAGTAAACGTTCTCGTGGGCTGGGTGAGAATCCGGTCTGCTCCGACAAGGAGAGCAAGCAAAGCAGCAGGGATAGCGTCGGGATAAACCGGCCTGGAGTAGTGAATGAAAGTTTCATACAGGAAAAGGAATAGCGAACCAACCTGGCCCCGAGCCATGCGAGGGCAGTCGTGAGGCTGCACTTGAAGCGTTGGACAGGGGTATATGTGGGCGGGGTATTGAGCTCCGAAATCTGCGAGTCAGGGAGCAGACGGTGTCCTGCTAGCCGGAATGCAAAAACGCGAGGTGCGATAGCGCGAGTGCGTCGCGGCCCTGCGGAGTCAGAGACCCCATGCACGCATAGAAACTCCAGGCGCGAGAACCGAGAGACCCAGTCACTGTCCGTGGCTGAAGAGCAGCGGACCGGTGGGAGAAAGCGATGAGCCATAAGACTCACATGCACGGTGACGGGGAGTCGTACAGCGGCGTAATGTGCGCTGAGCAGCGCATTGTTCAGGAGGGTTGAAGTCCCTCTGGCGCTCGAATGAGGAGCGCCATATCCGAACGCGGGGGTAATGCCTCGCGGGCCGGAGAAGGAAGGAAGGTATGGAGACGTCTACACGGGCACGAAAGCGAAAGCCGGAAACAGAACAAGGCGGACCTGGAGCCACCATTTCGCAGGACTCCGGAGGGCAGGGTGTCCACCGCGAGGTGGAATCCGAAGGGCATGAGGAGAAGTACCGGGCCGTAATCGATGGGGGCTGCCCCAAAGATGAACCGGTCGGCCAAAGGCGGGGCAAGGTCGAGCCTGCATTATGGAGGCGAAGGCGTTACTCATTCACCCGCCGCACCAAGGTGTTTGCGGATGGCACGGTACAGAAGAGCAAGGCGTGACCTCAGGAGGACTGGCAGGGTCTCCGGGTGGCACCGGAGTAAGCAGACCTATAAGCGAAAGCGAAGGGGCGAGCGACGCGCTGTCAGTAGTCGGACGGCTGTATGGTACCTGAAGCGCGGTGAAAGCCGCGTGACCGAGCAATCGGCGGCGGAGGTGGGCCGGGGAAGGCAGCCGGCGAAGGCGGTTGGGAAGAGAAAGAAAACCAGATGAGTAAGGGCGGGGAGGTGGATCAGTTCCATGAGTGAAATACCCGTACATTCTCGTCCGAGGAGACTGGCGGACTGGATCAACCCGACGGGTGCAAAGAAGGTCCATTCATTAATGGACAAGGTGTATCAGCGGAAGAACTTGGAGATGGCCTGGGAGATGGTAAAGGCCAACCGGGGCAGTGGAGGAGTGGACGGGCAAAGTCTGGACGGATTCGCCGCGCAACTGGATCAGCAGTTGGATCGGTTGCAAAGCGAACTGACGGAGGATGTCTATCGGCCTCAACCGGTGCGGCAGGTGCAAATCCCGAAGGCGGGTAAGCCAGGCGAGTTTCGCACGTTGGGAATCCCGACGGTGGTTTCATAATGCACCTCCGCCAGGCGCGTCTAAGGATACGGTGCCATTCTGGATTCTGCTTGAGTTGCGCGCCCAATCGCGAAGGCGTTGTTCGTCTGTCGGGCTGAGTGTAATCCAATAAGGACTTCCTGAGCTCGTTCGGCGCGCCTGGATCAAGCCATGCGCGATCCAGTAGTAGACGACGTGATCACTAACGGCGAAGTCGGTGGCCACTTGTTGAACGGTTAACTCCTCGGGCTTGCGAAGCACGGCCGGCGCTATCTTATGACGCCGCCGAATCCACTGGATCATTTTCGTCGTAAATGGCCTACTCGTGGCACTCAAAAATTTGTTTCGATTGAAGAGTGCCGCGATCTGCGCATCGGGCAATGTGCGAGCCAGATCGCGGACCCGATCGACAACCGCAGTTGGATATCTGACTTGGTCGGCAACGCTGGGCGGCAGCGGGACCGAGAGATCGCTGCAGGCGCCGCCCTGCCAACGGATGTGAACCGAAAGCCTCTTTTCATTGGGTGGTCTGGCAACCGTAACATCCTTGATGAGCAGCCGCAGCATGCGCTTGCGATCCTTAGCCTGAGTGGAGGGGGCATGCCACAAACGCGGTAAGTCTCGGGCTAGCGCCAGAACTTTCGCTTTTTGCTCGGGGGTAGCGACACGGGCGTCTTGCCGCTGCACCTCGGCGGCTTGCTTTTTAACATCTTCCCAGTGAAGCAACGCCTCATTCCAGTGACGTTCTAGTGTGCCTGCTACCAGACGATTGGCGGGATCGACTTCCTTGTAGCGCCGCTCGGCCAGGGCGGCTTCATACTGGGCGCGCTCTAGGCGCATCTGCCATTGGCGTAAGATCGTCTGATCACGTGATTCCAGCTCGCGCAAGGCCGCCAGGGCGAGTTGTAACTCGGCGGGTTGGAGTGCCTGCAACACTTGTTCGGCGATCGCGGCGTCCAGCAGGTCACAGCGAAAGCTCACGCAATCTTTGGTCGCCAAGCCTTCACGGCGTAACCAGTTGCATAGATAAGTTGGATAAATGCCACCGTTGCCGGTATAGCGAACCGTCAGGGCACGCCCGCAGTGGCCGCACAACAGCAGCCCTGGTAGTAAAGCCAAGCCTTCGCGCGCCGCGCCGCTCAGCAGCATCTCCTCTCCATTGGTGCGGTTCTTCTCTAAGCGCTGTTGATTTTCAAGAAACTCTTCCAAACTGATATATCCCTGGTGATGCTGTTGCAAGCTAACGCGCCACTCCGGCATCGCGACCGCGTGCATCCGATGGCGGACGTCGCCCTGCGGGCTGATCTCGCGGCCATATCGATAACGGCCAAAAACGTACATCCCAGCATAGGATGGATTTTTGAGCAGGGCCAGCACGCGGCCGTGACTCAGCCGGCCCCATATAATCTTGCCATCCCAGGCGCCACCATAAGCCCGTTTGGGAAAGCGGAGAGCGCCTGCTACAAATCGCTTCATCACGGCATAGGCGCTGCCGGTTTCGCGAAAGAGGCGAAATACGAGGGCCACCGCTCCCTGCACTTCTGCATCCGGATCCAGAGCGATGCGACCTTGTTCGTCGTAGCTATAACCGACGGGCAGTGGGAAGCGCAGCTCCCCTTTCTTGGCTTTGTTGAGCTTACCGCCCTGGAGGCGCGCGCGCAAGAAATGAAGTTCCGCGTGAGCCATGGTGCCCTTTATACACAGAACAGACTGCACCGTATGTTGCACTTCGTGGGTGCGCGCTCACGATTGTCGCGGAGGATTGCGCTCACTGCGGTGAGTCAGGACGTGTGCGTCGAGTCTTTTGGCGTCAACAAACGCCGTGGGTACTGCTGCGATTGAACCGTGGTTTTATGCTGTCCATCCCCTGGGGCTGGACGAATCTGCTGAGACCAGTGATCGATGATAGTGCTTCGAGCGACAGATCTGCGGTTCTGTTGTTGGCACCCGCGCTGAGAGACTTGCTACGCTTTGTTGGCGAGACCAAGCGGGCGTCAGGGAAGGGGTAGAACATTTTGACAAAGAAATGTTTTATCATATCTTTCAAGCAGATAGCGCTTGCTGGTGTCGAGTCGCGGTATTTGCAGATGCCAGAAATCTTCGAACCGCGCCAAAAGCTAGCGGACGTGACTTTGGCGATGGGACAACAGCACAACCCCGCGATCAGAGTGGTGCGGCCGACGGGTCCGGAGTGGGCTGAGATTCACCAGGAGTCTCCGGGTGGGCGGAAAGAGCACTGGAGGCATCGTGATCACCCACGAAACAGGGCAGTTCTACGGCAGACCTCTCGCGCAAAGGCTGTAGCCGATCCCAAGAGGGAGACCCTCGGCCCACTGCCTTCGATCGAATGGCCGGATGCGAATGGCTTCTATGCCGACCTGGTGTTGCGACAAGTGCGAGCGAGCTTGGGCGGCCGATCGGTAGTCGCACCAAGCGCTCGAACCAAGCCCCCCGTGCCCCTCAAAGGGCCTCTGACAGTCGCTGAAGTGGGAGGTGCTGGGGCGGTCCGCCAGCCATTCGAAACGCTGCTGACAGAACTGGCACGGCGCACGGTACAGCGAGCCACTTCGGTGGGAAGGTGCTGCTGATGGTCAAGATTCAAAGCACCCATCAGGAACGAACGGCTTACGTCTATGTTCGGCAATCGACGCCGATGCAGGTGATCGAACATCGAGAAAGCACCGAGCGCCAGTATCATCTGCGGGAACGGGCGATTGAGCTGGGTTGGCCAGCCAGCGGAGTGGAAGTCATCGATGAAGATCAAGGCCGTACGGGCAGCAGTTCGGCCCATCGCACGGGATTCCAACGACTGGTTTCAGAAGTGGGAATGGGAAAGGTCGGACTGGTGCTGATGTTGGAAGCTTCCCGACTGGCACGTAACAACAGCGATTGGTATCGGCTGATCGAGATCTGCGGAATCAGTGACACCTTGATAGGCGACGAGACAGCGGTGTATAGTCCTCGCGAGCCGAATGATCGTCTTTTGCTCGGAGTGAAAGGGACAATTTCGGAGGCGGAACTATTTACGTTGCGCACTCGCTTGTACGAGGGCCGCTGGAATAAGGCGCGCAAGGGCCTGTTGCAGTTTGCTTTGCCGACCGGGTATGTGAGGGGCCCGGACGGGGGTTGGGAACTGGATCCCAATAGCAAAGTACGTGAACGGCTCGGCTATGTGTTCGAATTATTCCGTCGCCATGGCGTTGCTCGGAAGGTGGTACGCGATCTGAGGCAGCAAGGATTGGATTTACCGACGCGTGCCGTCAGCCGCGAAGGGTATGGTTCGCTGCTCTGGAAAACGGCTACCCTGAGTACAGTCGTTCGCATCTTGCACAACCCAGCCTATACCGGAGCTTACGTGTTCGGTCGTTGGGACTATTCCGGACCGCGCCGCTCTTCGAAGAGCGGCAAAGCGTTGCCGCATCTGCTTTCCGTGGCACAATGGCCGGTGAACTTGCTGGATCATCATCCCGCCTACCTGGAGTGGGGAGAATTCGTGAAGAACCAGGAGCGATTACGGCAAAACTGGAGCCGCGAAGGCAGCCGCGGAGTGGAACGAGAAGGCAATGCCATGCTGCAGGGGATTGCCGTCTGTGGCGTCTGCGGCCATAAGATGACAGTTCAGCATCGCGCCAGAAGAGAAGGCAGATCGTCCAGCTATGTCTGTCAGCAGGGCTACCAGTACGGTGACCACTCCGGCGTGTGTCAGACGATGAGCTCTCGTCCTGTAGACGCGGCGGTGGCCGAGGCCTTCTTGGAGGCGGCGTCTCCCACCAGCCTGCAAGTGGCCGTGCGGGTATTGGATCAGATCGAGCAGGATCTGATGGCTCGGCGACGACAGCAGAACATGCAGTTGGAACAAGCGCGCTACGAGGCGCGGCTGGCGGAACGGCAATATGATGCCGTGGACCCGTCGAACCGTCTGGTAGCAGCGGAGCTGGAGCGGCGGTGGAATGAGAAGTTAGAGCGGGCGGCCCAGCTGGAAAAGGCTTTTACTCAGGCAGAGGAGGAAGCCCAGTGGCGACTTTCCACCGAGGAGCGAGCCGCCATCACCCAGTTATCTGGCGACCTACCGGCGGTCTGGCATGCGGAGACCACCACTAACCAAGATCGGAAACGGCTGTTGCGCATGGCGATTGAATCCGTGCAACTCGATGGAATTAGTGTTCCTGGTGAGATCGAAATGCAAATTCGCTGGCGCTCCGGAGTGATCACACGATCAACCGTGAAGCGACCCATGCCGGGAGAGTGGTCTCTGAAAACGCCGCAGGAAGCGGTCGCCAGGATTCATCGCTTGGCCGGGAAATACGGCTACGCCGAGATCGCTGACCAGCTCAATCGAGCCGGCTTCGGCACTGCTTTCGGGCGCCGCTTCACCTACCACACAGTCTGTTACATCTGCCGTCGTGATGGAATCGCACCTGGCCGAAAGCGGGCGGACTCTGCCGCCACGGTGCTTCCGAATGCTGTTGATCAACCGAAAAGTTAAACTAGGGGTGCTTTGTGAATCAGGTCTATTTAGCCCGAGCAATAAGCTGTCGTTGAAATCGGCTGGATCGTAGCAGCCATCTTCGTCGATGACCAGCGTGTGAGTGAGGGCGCACAACTCCAGCAGTCGGTGCCAGTCGAGATTCGAGCGGGCCAAACGTGAGACTTCCAAAGCAAACACTGCACCCACCTGGCCCATCGAGACATCCGCCACCAAAGTCTTGAAGTCCTCCCGCTTGGTCATCTCCGTGCCGGTTTTGCCGAGGTCCCGGTCCAGGATGCGAATCGCGGCTTCGCTCCAACCCAATTGCAGCGCCATCTCGCGGAGAGCATATTGCCGCTCGGTGCTCTCCTGATGGTGACGCACTTGCCCCGGCGTCGACTGCCGCAGATAAATATAGGCGGGCTTGCTGCGGTGGTGTTCTGCAATCTTGGAGTTCATCGACTACCTCCACCGTGGTGCAGAAGTGGGGGTCGCTGGCGAGCCACGCCTCGAGCATGTTGGCGAGGAGCACGCCGCCCAACCCGGCATCCAGCGGGGCGGGAAGAGCGGAGAGTGCTGTGCTCATACAGACCCTTCAGAGCGTCTCGCGGCGACGGAGGAGTTCGCGGTTGATCTCGCAGATTTGTTCGAGGAGCTCGCGGGCGCGGTGGTAATTGGCCAGGAACTCCCTGGTCTGGTCGAACCACTCCTGCGGCACGTAATCCATTTGCGGCCGCAGGCCCGGGTAGCTCACCGAAAGATAATACTTGGGGCCATGACCGCGGCCATCGGCACACTTGCATCCCGGCTTGCCACAGCGTTTGTAGCGCTCGATGAGAGAGCCACGCAGGATGGCATCGAGGGGAGGCAGTTGACGCAGTAGCGCCAGACGGCGTTTGCGCAAGGCGATGGTCGATTGTTTTGGCGTTTCCATCAGACCACGTATGCAACTGGTCCGATTGTAATCGATATAAATACATATTTCAACTCTTTTTGTTGACGTGCTTTTGAAAAGCTCACATTGGCGGAGAGTTGAGCGAATACCGACTGTTAAATAATTATTGCTAAGTTTCATCCAGCCGGCTATACTTGTTCATGTCTGCTTACGCTCCCGGCCTCTTCGATTTCACTCCGCAGTTCCCGCGTCTTGAGGTTGTGGATGCTGACGATCAACGCAGCATCTTTCTCAGCGGGCCCCTCGCCGGTCGCCCGTGTGACAACCAGGGGACCGAGCGCGTAGTGGTCAATCCTCGCCTTCCGACTCCTCGACGTTAACCAGACCACCCCATCTACTGACCCCCTACTATAGGAGTTCTGAGACTAGACTAGTGAAAAGTTCAGCACAGAACCGCGCGCGTGAGCAAGCGGATGCACGCCAAGGACTTCCGGGAGTTCCGTTGGGGGGTTCTGGGACAGCAGTCACCGCTTTACCGAAACCCTGACATGGCGGCCTTTCCCCTTTACCACCGTTTCGTATCCGCCCGAAAAGTCGATCACAAAGTTAGGTTAGAACATATTCATTGTCCCCGTGGCCCTCCTTTCACTTCAATGTCAATTTTTCCCCTGGCAATTCTTCTCGTGTCGTAGCAAAGTAGAAATGTCCTATTTTGGAAAGGTCGACACGCTGGAGGAAAGCTCCCCTTTCCCTCTGTGTCCATTGTCGAGAACGGTGCTCGCCGTCAAGGGTTCGCATTCGCCGCGCAACAAGCACGCGCCCTTGACCGCTCCGCGCCGTTCTGAACGCGCTCCTGGGATGAGGGAAAGGGGGCGTCAGCAAATGCTGGTCATTAGGACATTTCTACTTTGCTGGAATAGGACATTTCTACTTTGCGCCGACATGGCAATTCTTCTCGTTGACGCGCCTTTCCGCGTTGTAGTAAGATCACGGCTCGGAGGGGGCACGAATGAGTGGCATCCTCACTCTCACCAAGGGCAGCCCGTACTGGTATTACAGCCCTGACATCTGGGTGCAGCCGCAAGGCACCCCGGATTCGGGTCCGCCGGGTGTGACCCCCGTGGCCGGTCAGCCCTATGACGTCTGGGTTCGGGTGCACAACATGTATCCCGAAGCAACCGACCCGTATTGGAATCTATTTGTCGAGTGGGCGATTCCGGGCACTGGCAACCTCCCCGTGATCCAGGCCAATTTCCTCAACGGCGTTGTATTGGGTGGCGTGGCCAACGGCCTGCCGATCGGGGCTAGCGTTAACCCCGGCCAGCTCGACATCAAGTGCGCGACTACATGGGTGCCAATGTATGAAAACGGCGGCCATGAATGCCTTATTGCCGTCGTCTACGATACCAGCTCCATTGGAACGTTTCCCGTCGACCCCGGTCCACCGGGGTCTCTGGGAAGCCTCAACGGCGATGCGGGGCCTGGAGCGCAAGGAAGCTTGTCAATCGCACAGAGGAATCTCGGTGTACTGATGTCTACCGTACATCCAATCCGGTACCCCTTCCAGGTCGGCTATGTCGGCGGGATCCGGGAGGGCTTCACCCTGGTCGCGGAGGAGGTGCCTCTATCGGGGGTCGCTGCGTTTCTTCCCGGCGTGCCGGGTGGCGAGACCGTGCTGCGCCATCCGGGCAAGGTCGAACATCTCGGCATCGTGCATTCCACCAATCCCACTGTGCGGGAGATCGAGGCCGCGCAGCCGCGGCTTGAGGCAGTCAAAATCCTGTCCGGCCATGCCGAGTTCACGCTGGTGGGCAGTGTGCGTGAAGGTAATGTACTGATCAATGTGACGCAGCAGTTGCACGGACGCGTGGTCGGCGGTCTCGGCGTACTGGTCTTAACCCATACCAAGTGACCATCGCCAGCCGAGTGGTGACAAGCCGGGCGTTTTTCCTCGGGGAAGTGGGGCAGGATAGTATCCGGATGGTAACCTGCGGCGGCTTGTTTAGCCGTCCGGCACACTTCGTTTCGAATCCACATCCGTGGCGCCGGGCTGTCAGCCCGCTGAGCCGAGGCCCTTCTCGGCTTTTCCACTCCGTTTCGCAAAGGCCAACTGTGGCATGGGCAGGTTTTCACGGAACTGGCCTTCAGCCTGTTGTCGCCGGATTGTCAACCGCCTCCGCATTTCGTTTCGCAATCCCTTGTGATCTGACAAGAGAAGTCAAGCTTGGGCGCCCATGACCGAGTGATACGCTGGGCCGGTGAGTTGCTGTGAGGTTGCGCTCCGACGGCGCTCGGCAGATGTCAATCCGGCCCGATGGAGCAAACGAAGACAGGATGAAACAGCAGTTGTCGCATTTGAGATGGCTGGAGTCAGAGAGTATCTACATTCTGCGGGAAGTTGGCGCCGAATTCTCGAAGCCTGTTCTCCTCTACTCAATCGGGAAAGACTCGTCAGTCTTGCTTCGTCTTGCCCAGAAGGCATTCGAGCCGGCTAAGATTCCCTTCCCGCTGCTGCATATCGACACGGGCTATAAATTCGCCGAGATGATCGAATTCCGCGATCGTATTGCCGCGACCTCGGGAGCCGAGATGCTGGTTTACAAATCGCAGGATCATCTAATCGAGCCAGCGGATCCCTTCCGCCTGGGAACACAGAGGTGCTGCGCGCAATTGAAGACAAAACCCTTGCTGGACGCACTTCGCCTGTATGGTTTTGTTGCGGCAATCGGAGGAGCGCGGCGTGAGGAGGAGAAGTCCCGCGCGAAGGAGCGAATCTATTCCATCCGCGACCAGAATGGGCAATGGAATCCCAAGACCCAGCGACCCGAGGTCTGGAACCTTCTCAACAGCCGCCTGCCGGACGGCCACACGATGCGCGTGTTTCCGTTGTCGAATTGGACGGAACTCGATGTTTGGGAATACATACTGGCCGAGAACATTCCGGTTGTCCCGCTTTATTTCGCGAAGAACCGGCGCATGTTCGAACGGGGCGAGCTACTGATTGCCGCGGACGATAACGCATTTACGTTCCCGGGCGAGACGGCAAAGGACGTGATGTGCCGGATGCGCTCCCTGGGCTGCATACACTGCACCGGCGCTGTGCGGTCCACGGCCAGTACGGTTCGCGAGATTATCGAGGAGGTTCGCGGCGTACGCAAGTCCGAACGCCAGTTCCGCGCCATCGACCATGATGAAGAAGGCTCGATGGAGACAAAAAAGCGGGAGGGATACTTCTGAGCGAGAGCGAGCCGAGCTTACTGCGCTTCACTCTGACGGGAAGCGTGGATGACGGGAAGTCGACCTTAATCGGACGGTTGCTGCACGATCAACAGGCCATCTGCGATGACCAACTGGATTCTGTGCGCAGAGCCTCACACAACGGGCTGGATCTGGCATTAATTACCGATGGTCTGCGGGCCGAGCGGGAGCAGGGCATCACAATTGACGTTGCGTATCGCTACTTCGCGACGCCAAGGCGGCGCTTTATCGTGGCCGATACGCCGGGGCATGACCAATACACGCGCAACATGGTCACCGGGGCATCCACGGCCGAGGCCGCCGTACTGCTGATGGATGTAACCAGGGGCCTTCTCCCGCAGACACACCGGCATGCGTATTTGGCCTGGATTCTGGGCATCCGCCACTTTTGTGTCGCGATCAACAAAATGGATGCGGTTGTGTTTGCCTACGAACCGTTCGAACGATTGCGTGAGCAGTTCCTCCACCTCGTCAAGAAAATGCCGGGATGCACTTGGACCTTTATTCCCGTCTGTGCGTTGGAGGGAGATAACGTCGTCCACCGCAGCCGGCACATGAGCTGGTACGAGGGGCCGACGCTGCTCGAATATCTTGAGACAGTCAATGCGGCCGGCGCTGGCGAATCGCGCTGGCTGCGCCTTCCCGTCCAAGCCGTCATTCGCGGGCAGAATGGGGAACGCTGCTATGCAGGCCGGGTGACCTCTGGTAGCGTTGCGTGCGGCGACGAAGTGCTAGTGCTTCCCGCCAACCAGAGAGCGCATGTCGTTTCCTTGGGCGCACCCGAACCGGATGCGGAAAGCGCATTCGCGCCGATGTCGGTGGCGCTTGCCTTGGGCGAACACGTCGATGTTTCGCGGGGGGATATGATCGTGGATCCGAAGCACCCACCAGCCGTCTCGCGGCGTTTCATCGCGACCCTCTTCTGGATGGGCGATGCACCGCTTGCCCGGGCGCGTACCTACGAGCTGAAACACACCACGCACCGGGTTCCGGCGGAAGTGGGCAGGGTGATCTCGAAGCTCCAAATCGACCTGATCGAGCAAACGGAAACCGACGCGATCGCGGCTAACGATATTGCGACGGTCAGCATCGAGACTCGCCGGCCCATCTATTGCGATCCGTATGCGGAGGCGGGCGAAACCGGTAGCTTCATCCTGATTGATCCGCAGACGAATGAGACAGTGGCTGCGGGGACGATCGAAAAGATCTTTCTGGACAGTGGGCGGGGAGCGCGGACAGCCTCTGAGGGGCAGGGTAGGGTGGTATGGCTCACGGGCTTGAGTTCCGCCGGCAAGACGACACTCGCCGCAGAGCTCTTTGATCGCTTGCGCAGCTCGGGCCTCAAGGTGGAATTGCTCGACGGCGACTTGGTCCGCCAACGGCTCTCAAAAGACCTCGGGTACAGCAAGGAAGACCGGGATGAAAACATAAGACGAATCGGGTTTGTGGCGGAGCTGCTCGCAAGAAACGGGGTCACGGTGATCGTGTCCGCTATCTCGCCGTACCGGGCGCTGCGCGCCGAGGTCCGTTTGTTGATTCCGGACTTCGTGGAAGTTTATGTCAATGCGCCGCTGGATGTCTGCGAGGGCAGGGACGTCAAGGGCCTGTACCGCCGTGCACGTGCGGGCGAGCTGCATGGATTCACAGGCATCGACGACCCGTACGAGCCCCCGTTGCAGCCTGAAGTTGAGTGCCGGACGGATTTGGAAACGGTGGAGGAAAGCGTCGAGAAGATTCTGGAGTACCTGAAGAGCCGGACGGAGTGAATGGCCGCGGATGAACAAACAGAATGCAGAGGTGGGGCTGGACGCCCACGTCCGCGCCGGTCGCCCACGACCGGCTCCACTTCGCTCCGAAAAAATCGTTGCTCCGCATTCGCGGATTGCGAGCCGAAGAGTGTTAGAAGGACAATGACGCAATGGCAGACGAGCCTGTGAAACCAGCTGGGGACGAAGTAACGCCGCAAGATTTGACTCAACACCACATCGTCCCGGCAGACCGCAATCGCTGGGTCTTGCTGCACTATCACATTTTCAAGAATGCCGGGAGCACGATCGAGTCTGTGTTGCAGCGGAGCTTTGGCGAACGGTTCGCCACACTACACGGGCCGGAGGAGGGCTCAGCCCTGAACGGCCCCGACGTCGCTGCCTTTCTGGCAGGCCATCCCAATCTCGCGGCAATCAGCAGCCATCATGTCAGGTACCCGAAGCCCGGAGCGCCGCAGGTTATCGTTTTCGACATCTGCTTCTTCCGTGATCCGCTGCAGCGCTTGTGGTCGATGTATAAGTTTATCCGTCGATCCGAACAGGCTGAAGGGAAGAACTCAAAGGCGATGAACGCCCGTTCGTTCTTCGAGGAGTTGTTGCAGGAGCATCCGCACCTGGTGAACGACGTCCAAGTATGCACGCTGGCGACCCGGGGAGAATACACGCGGCCGCCCACGGGGGCCGATCTGCGATTGGCGCAGGAGATTTTGAGCGGGATCTCCGTGCTGGGCGTGGTTGAACTGTTTGACGAGAGCGCGCTGGCGGCGGAGTACTTCTTGCGGCCGACTTTTCCGATGCTGCAGTTTCACTACGTGAGGCAGAATGCCGATCCAGCGAGCTACGCCTCGCCCGAAAAGGAAAAGGAAGAGTTTCGCAACCAGGTCGGTGATTCGATATACGGGCAGCTGGTACACATGAACGAGCTGGATACCGAGTTGGTGGCGTGCGCCCGAACCGAGGTCATGCGGCGGTGGGCGCTGTTGCCGAACAAGGACGCCCGGGTGGCCGACTTTCGGAAGCGGTGCCGGATTCTGTCGGAGCAGCAGGATGCGTTGGCCGCCGATAAACATGGATGAACAAGGATTCTAAACGGTCTCTGAAACAGGCTTGTTATATACTGCGATCCAAGCATTGGGAGCTACCGAGCAGTCTAATCCCTTTGCGCTGGAGAGCAACATGGCAGCTCCCGATGTCGTCTGGAAAGGCGGCAGGTTCGGCAACACGTCGCGACGCGATGCCTGGTGGGTTTCGCCCGCAGCGGTTTTCCTGGGGTTTGGCGCGTTCATCGTGTATGCCACATGGGCGGCACTTCAGAACGCCCACTACACCTACGGCAATTACATCTCGCCGTTCTATTCGCCGGAGATATTCGGCGATTCGCCACACGCTCTGTTCGGGCCGAAGCCGCATTGGTTTCCCAGCTTTCTGCCCTTTTCGCCGGCGTTCTTGATTCTTTGGATACCGGGCGGCTTTCGGTTTACGTGTTACTACTATCGCGGCGCCTACTATAAGGCGTTCTGGGCTGATCCTCCGGCATGTGCGGTCAGCGAGCCACGTAAGACCTATCTGGGTGAGGGAAGCTTCCCGCTCATCCTGCAGAATTTCCATCGCAACTTTCTGCGGCTTTCCTATTTGATCTGGGGCTTCCTGGTGTACGACGCGGTGAAGTCGCTTGTGTTTCCGAACGGCTTTGGAATCGGGATCGGCAGCATCATTCTGGTGGTCAACGTCGTGCTGCTGGCTGGATACATATTTGGTTGTCACGCGTTCCGGCACCTGGTGGGAGGAACCATTGACCAGATCTCCGAACACCCCGTGCGGCACAAGCTCTATGATTGCGTGAGTTGCCTGAACCGTGGCCACAAGCGTTGGGCTTGGGCGAGCCTGTTCTGGGTGGCATTCTCCGATATCTACGTCCGGCTCTGCTCGATGGGTATCTGGCACGACTGGAGAATCCTGTAGATGCCGGAATTCGAGCGACACTCTTACGACGTGCTGGTGATCGGCGCGGGCGGGGCGGGGCTGCGCGCTGCGATTGAAGCGGCCGCCACTGGCGCCAAGGTCGGTGTGGTTTGCAAGTCGCTGCTGGGCAAAGCGCACACAGTGATGGCCGAGGGGGGTGTTGCCGCCGCGCTGGCGAACGTCGACGATCGCGACAACTGGCGCGTGCATTTCGCCGACACCATGCGCGGCGGCCAGTATCTGAACAATTGGCGCATGGCGGAGCTGCATGCGAAAGAGGCGCCGGATTGCGTGCGCGAGCTGGAAGCATGGGGCGCGCTGTTCGACCGCACCGAGGACGGCCGGATTCTGCAGCGCAACTTTGGCGGGCATCGGTATCCGCGTCTGGCGCACGTCGGCGACCGTACTGGCCTCGAGATGATCCGCACGCTGCAGGACCACGGCGTCCACAGCGGCATGGAAGTGCACATGGAGTGCACGGTGCTCAGCCTAGTGATGGACTCGGGCCGCGTCGCAGGTGCCTGCGGCTACGACCGTGAGAAAGGGCGCTTCTTCTTGTGGCAGGCGAAAGCTGTGGTGCTGGCAACGGGGGGAATTGGCCGCGCGTTCAAGATTACCAGCAACAGTTGGGAGTATACGGGTGACGGGCTGGCGCTGGCCTACCAGGTGGGCGCCAAACTCAAGGACATGGAGTTCGTTCAATTCCATCCGACCGGCATGGTTTGGCCGATTAGCGTGCGGGGCATCCTGGTGACCGAAGGGGTACGCGGCGAAGGTGGCATCCTGCGCAACAACCAGGGCCGCCGTTTCATGTTCGATGAGATTCCGGACCTTTATAAGGAGCAGACCGCCGATAACGAAGAGGAAGGCTGGCGCTACACGCAGGGCGACAAGAACGCGCGGCGACCGCCGGAACTGCTGACCCGCGACCACGTCGCACGCTGCATCAATCGCGAGGTCAAGGCGGGACGGGGCACGCCGCATGGCGGCGTGTTTCTGGATATTGCGTGGATCAAAGAGCGCATGCCGAAAGCGGAGGAACACATCAAGCGCAAGCTGCCCAGCATGTATCACCAGTTCAAGCAGCTGGCGGATCTGGATATCACCAAAGAGCCGATGGAAGTGGGGCCGACCACGCATTACATGATGGGTGGGATCAGCGTGGATGGCGACACACAGATGTCGACCGTGCCGGGTTTGTTTGCGGCGGGAGAAGTTGCGGCGGGGCTGCACGGCGCGAACCGGTTGGGGGGGAACTCGCTGTCGGATCTGCTGGTGTTCGGGCGGCGTGCGGGACGCTTTGCCGCAGAGTTTGCCAAGGGCAACGTTGCGGGCGCCATTGACGAAGCGCAGTTGCAGGCGGCCGCAGCCGAGGCTCTTGCGCCGTTCGACCGCGGTCCTGCCGGCGAGAATCCGTATCAGATTCAGTACGACTTGCAGGAATCGATGCAGGACCTGGTGGGCATTGTTCGAACCGAAGGTGAAATGGAACGCGCGCTCGAAATGATCGACCAGCTTCGTGCGCGAGCGGACCGGGCGGGCATCGGGGGCCACCGGCAGTTCAATAACGGGTGGCACACGGCGATGGATCTGACGAGTCTGCTGACGGTATCGGAAGCCGTCACACGCGCCGCATTGCTTCGCAAGGAGAGCCGAGGGGCGCAGTTTCGCGAAGACTTTCCCAACAAGGACAGGGAGTGGGGTAAGCACAACATTATCGTCAAACGTGGCGAAGACGGCGAGATGCAGGTGGAAAAGCGCTCGCTACAGCCATTGCCTGAGGACTTGAAGGCCGTGATCGAGGAGATGAAATAGATGGCCACACAAGCGATGTTTCGAATCTGGCGCGGTGATCCGGCCGGTGGCCAATTCCAGGACTTTGTCACGCCAGTTGACGAGGGCATGGTGGTTCTGGACGCGGTACACCGCATACAGGCTCAGCAAGCGCCCGATCTAGCCGTTCGATGGAACTGCAAGGCAGGCAAATGCGGCTCGTGTTCGGCCGAGATCAACGGCGTGCCCAGGCTGATGTGCATGACGCGGCTGAGCAATCTCAACCTGGATATGCCGGTGATTGTCGAGCCGATGCACGCGTTTCCCGTAATCCGGGATCTGGTCACGGACGTCTCGTGGAATTTTGAGGTGAAGAAGACCATCCGGAAATTCAGGCCTCGTTTGCCCGATGCGCCGGACGGCACATGGCGCATGCAGCAGGCCGATGTCGAACGCGTGCAGGAGTTCCGCAAGTGCATCGAATGCTTTCTGTGCCAGGATGTGTGCCACGTGCTGCGGGAACACCACAAGCACGATGAGTTTATCGGCCCACGCTACCTGGTGTACGCTGCTGCGCTGGAGATGCATCCTTTGGATACGGAGGATCGCGTGAGCGACTTAAAGAAGAAGCACAACATCGGCTACTGTAACATCACGACGTGCTGCCGCCAGGTATGCCCGGAATCGATTACAATTACCGAAAACGCGATCATTCCACTCAAGGAACGGGTCGTGGACAAGTTCTTCGATCCGATTAAGCAGTTGTTCCATATTATTTAGCTCGAAGGAGGTTTTATGTTCGCGCTAAAACCCATTTCACGGGACAGCATAGACGGCTCACTGGCGAAAGCGGAGCGTTATCGATTGCTGAACGAACCGAGCGAAGCCGAAAGCATCTGTCGCGACATCCTCGCCGTAGACCGGGAGAACCGGCAGGCGCGCGTCAGCCTGATCCTGGCGCTGACCGACCAGATCCACCAGGACAAGCGTGCGTTTGCGACCGCCCAGAACGAGATTTCCGCCCTCGAAGCGCCCTACGATCGGGCTTATTACGCCGGTATTGTGTGGGAGCGTCGTGCGAAAGCGCTCCACGGCGCTGGTGCAATGGGTTCCGGTGGCGACGTCTACGATTGGCTCGTCAATGCCCTTCATCATTTCGAAGAAGCCGAGCAGCTGCGTCCGCCGGGTAACGATGACGCGCTTCTGCGCTGGAACGCCTGTGTCCGGTACCTGGATCGGCATCAGGAACTTCGGCCAAAGGCACGGGACGTGCACGAACCGATTTTGTCGGAGTGAGGGCAGGAAAGCGCTTGCTGACGCGCGCGCCTCGGAAGCGCTTGTATTACTTCGTAATGAGTTGCTGATTCCCGAAAGCCGCGGCAACTACTCGGGTAGCTGCGGCGTGGGGGGCCAGTCGATCGGGTCGCCTTGGAGCAGTGATTTGCACTTCTCCAGCCGGCGCGTGCCATCGTGGATGGCGAACTTCGTGCCCTCGCCCGTCCGGCCCCATAGGGTGACGCTGGCATAAGCGCCGTCCTTCCGCAGAACGTAATAGGTCATGCCGATGTAGCGCAGCTGCGTCATGTCATTTCGATGGAAGCGGACAATGCGCTGCAATGCGTCCAGACCGGCTTCCTCCGGTGTCATGCCGTGGCGCATGTTATCGACAATGGTGTGGGCGCCGGCCACCTTGATGTTCTCCTCGCCATTCCCAGTTGCTCCGGCTGAGCCCACCTCCGGGTCGGTATAACAGCCGGCGCCGATGATGGGCGAGTCGCCCACCCGGCCCGGAATTTTCCACGCCAGCCCGCTGGTGGTGGTGATGCCGGAAAGTTCGCCCTTCTCATTCAGCGCCGAACAGTGGATGGTGCCAGTTGGGGGGTACAGGACTTTATGGATGGCATCCATGCGGCGCTCGGGTTCAATCCCGAGAGCCTCGGCTTTCGCATAGAGGCGCTGGATTCGCTCCTCCAGATTCTGGGCGTGGCCCGGTGCGAGAGGCGGTTTCCATCCAGGCGCGCCTACACCGGGCCCCCACCAGTCCTGGTCGGAGTGAGTCTCTTTCCAGAGCAGCCAGATGCGGCGTGAATGGTCGGTCAGCAAATCCTTCTTTTGAAAGCCAACGGCATAGCCAAACTTCTCGGCGCCCTCGCCGACGAGCATCACGTGGCCGGTGTGATTCATCACAGCCTTGGCCAGCATCGAGACGTTCATGATGTTGCGCACGGCGCCTACGGAGCCGGCCTGGTAGGTGGGCCCATGCATGCAGCAGGCATCCAGTTCGACTACGCCTTCCTCGTTAGGCAGCCCGCCATATCCGACGCTGTCGTCATTGGGATCCTCTTCTGGTCCTCGGACCACACGGATGGCAGCATCGAGCGTGTCTTCGCCGTTCTTCAGGGCCTCGTAGGCGGCTTCCAGGTAGGCATAGCCGTTCGCCGCGCAAATCAGCACCGGCTTCTTGTAGGAGCTGGCTTGCTGCGCACGAGCGGCGAGGGCAACGGATCCGGCCGCAGCGAATAAGGTCCGTCTAGAAAGATTGGGCATAGGTTTAAGCTCTCGACGATCACTTGGAGTTTACATCGCGTCAGTACAAACGGCCGCTTACGCTTCAGGGCTTTGGCGTTTCCTGGCTCTTTTCAGGCAAGATTGGCGCCAGGACCTGGAAGAGGTTGTTGTAGTCGTCGTTCCAGACCGGCAGGCCGGGTGGGACGGGGACGATCTCACCGGCGAGCGAGAGACCGAGGAGTTGGATGAAGCTGTGCTTGCGCGTAACGAGGACCCATTGGGAGGCGGCGGACAGGTCTTCTGTGTTGGCTTCGGTCTCGACCATGAAGCACTTATAGCCAAAGGCTTCGGCAAGGCGCTCGACGACGGGTGCGAGGCGCAAGTAGTTGTTCGAAACGTGGAAGGCCAGGATTCCATTGGGCTGCAGGTGGCGGAGATAGAGGGCCACGGCTTCACGGGTGAGCAGGTGTACGGGGATGGCGTCACCGGAGAATGCGTCAATGACGAGGACGTCGAATTCCTGAGGCGGCTCGGCTTCGAGGGAGAGGCGGGCGTCGCCGGGAATGATGTCGATCTTGGCTTTGGAATCCCGCAGATAGGTGAAGAGCGACTGGGCGATCTGGATGACCTGTGGATTGATCTCGTAGAAGCGGAAGGAATCGCCCGGGAGGCCGTAGGTGGCGAGCGTGCCCGCGCCCAGTCCAATGATGCCGACGCGTTTGGGCCAAGTGCAGCAGAAACGCAGGGCGTATCCGGCGCCCGAGCGGCGGGTGTAGTAGGTGGTGGGCTGGGAACGGAGCGGAGGTAACAGATATTGCGAGCCGTGGGTAATGGTGCCGTGAAAGAGCGTGCGCTGCTGCTGCGGCCCGATGTTGCGCGACTGGGTGACGCGGAGCGCGCCATAGAAGCTGCGCATCATGGCGATGGAGTCGCGCTGGTAGCCCTGTACCTGCATGACGAGGACGATGGCCATGGCGATGGAAACGGCGGCCCAGAGGGCGCGGGCCGGCCAGCGTTGGTCGCCGTGAGTATTCCAGTTGAGAATCGAGGCCAGCACGGCGGTCAGTAACAAGGCCACCGGCATTTCGTAGAGATTGTCGAAGATTTGGGGGGCTATGAGACCGACAAAGATTGCGCCGAGGGCCCCTCCGAAGGCGATGGCGAGATAGAACGACGTGAGGTAGCGGAGATCCGGCCGGAGGCTGTTCAGTTCGCCGTGGCAGAACCAGCACGCGATGAAGAGACCGATGCAGAAGACAGGAACGTACACCGGGGCCGCCTCAATGGCATCGACGTCGTACAGCGCATACCCCATGGCAGCGAGCGTGACGACCAGCAAGCGGAGGATCCACCAGCGGGGGTACCAGTTGAGGCGGTTGAAGGCAACGACGAAGGTCAGCAAGTAGAGGGCGAGCGGGACCACCCAGAGCAGCGGGACTGGCGCGATGTTCTGACAGAGATGGTTAGTTACCGCCAGCAACAGCGTGGAACCGCAGGCGGCGAGGCTGATCCAAAGCAGGCGGCGGGGCCAGACAGGGCTTGGGGACATAGCGGACTGTCCCCGAAGTGGGAGTGGGGGATCGGGGGAGTTTCGGCCTTGCCATGCTGTCCAGGCGCAAAGGATCACAAAGAACGCGAAAAGGATGGACCAACTCAACAGTTGGGTGCGGCCGGAGGTGAGCGGTTCGAGGAGAAACGGGTAGCTCACCAGGGCGAGCAAGGAGGCGAGGTTCGAGAGCGAAAAGAGACGATAGGGCGGGATGCCGGGTAGAGCGCGGGCGTACCAATCCTGAACGAGCGGGCCGGTTGCGCCGAGTAAGAGGAAGGGCAGGCCGATGGAGGCGGTTAAGAGGGCGAGGATTCGCCAGGTGGGCTCGCCGGCCCCGGTCTTCCAATAGGGGCTCAGCGCAATCGGAAGAAAGAGGAGGCTGGCTGCTAACAGGACGATGTGAAGCGCGATGCGGCGATGGATGGCGATGTGACGGGTAGTGAAGTCGGCATAGAGGTAGCCGAATAGTAAGGCGGTCTGGAAGAAGACCAGGCAGGTGATCCACACGGCGGCGCTTCCGCCAAACCAGGGCAGGAGTCGTTTCGCGATGATGGGCTCAATGAGGAAAAGAAGAAAAGCACCCAGAAAAATAGTGAGGCTGTACAGGGCCGGAGTACCAAAATGCCTGCGGCGGGGCGGGGATGCTGGGAGCGGGTCCAAAAGACATTATCGTTCGAGGGTCGAAGACGTGCCCTTCACTTCGCTGCGAACGGCTGCTGGAATGCCCGCAACAGCTATATGCTGGAGGGATGATTCTTCCCAGGTTCGCGCTCGTTGAGCAGCGCTTTCCAAGCCGCCGTATTCCTGATATTCCCGCGCACATTGAACGAGAGATGGGGAACGCTGATTTTGTCAGCAGGGTCCCGCCGGGTGCGCGAATTGCCGTCGGCGTTGGGAGCCGCGGCATTGCAAACATCGCGACGATTGTCAAGTCGGTGATTGAATTCTGGAAGGCGCGTGGTGCGCGGCCCTTCCTGTTTCCGGCTATGGGCAGCCACGGTGCTGCAACGGCTGCGGGACAAGCGGATGTGCTGGCTCACTACGGGATCGACGAGAGCACGATGGGGGCTCCAGTAGTGAGTTCGCTGGATGTGGTCAACGTTGGGAAGACCGCGGAAGGCATTGAAGTCTTCTTGGACAAGAACGCCTATCAGAGCGACGCGGTTTTTCTGGTTGGACGCGTCAAATGGCACACCGATTTTTCTGGCGACATCGAGAGCGGGCTGTTCAAAATGATGGCGATCGGTTTGGGAAAGTTGGCTGGTGCGCAGCAGTATCATACTTTCGCGTATCGGATGGGCCTGGAGCAGGTCATCCGCAGCGTCGGGACGAAGGTGCTGGAGACGGGGAAGGTTCTCGGCGGCCTGGCTGTGCTGGAGGGCGCACAGCACGAAACAGCTGGACTCGTAGCTGTCAGTTCGGCAGGCGCCAGTGCTATGTTGAAGCACGAAGAAGAGCTGCTACGAACGGTGAAGTCGTGGATGGGCAAGTTGCCGGCTTCGGAAATTGACATCCTGATCGTGGATGAAATCGGCAAGAATATCAGTGGCGCGGGCATGGACACGAAGGTGATCAATCGCAGTGTTCAAGCCCAATACAATCCTTTCCCCGACACGCCCATCGTGCATCGGATCTATGCGCGGGGCCTCACTTCCAATACCTATGGCAACGGGGTTGGATTGGGCATGGCGGATATTGTTCATGACCGGCTGTTAGCGGGGATTGACTGGCATCCCACGGCACTGAATTCCTTGACTGCGTCTACTCCCTCAGCAATTCGAACGCCGGTCCATTTTCCGACGGACCGGGAGTGCCTGGAGCGGATTGCTCCAACGGTGGGGAAGATTGACTTGAACACGGTCACCTATTGCCGCATCCGCAACACCCTGGAACTGCAGCAAGCATGGGTCAGTGAGAGCTTGATACCGCATCTATCACCTATGGCAGAGGTGGTCTCCGACGTGATTGAAGTACCCTTCGACTCAGCCGGTAACATCGGGGACTTCTCGGATCAACTGCCAGAAAGCCAACGGCAGCTAGCCGCCAGTTACCATTGACAGTATGGCCTACCGGGCTGAACGCGTCAAGGTAGATGGCATCAATGTGGTTCGACTGCACGATGATGCACGGCAGGCGAATGTTTCGATTGTCCCTTCCGTTGGGAACATCGCCTATGAGTTCACGGTGGGCGGCCGCAGCGTTCTCTGGACCCCATATAAGAGTCCGGCCGAGCTCAAACAGAATCCCGTCATGGGCGGCATTCCGTTTCTAGCGCCGTGGGCCAACCGCCTTTCCGCCAACCAGTATTGGGTAAACGGGCGGCCACACAATATCGATCCTGCAGTTGACAATATCCGGCGAGATGCCTTTGGGCATCCGATTCACGGACTGGTTCTGTTCGCTGCCTGGACCATCACCGAGCTGGCGGCGAATGAATCGGAAGCCTGGGTGACAAGCCGGCTTGACCTTGCCGAGCGTTCGGATTGGCTGGCGCAATTCCCGTTCCCGCATACGCTTACAATGACTCACTCATTGCGCGAAGGTGAGCTGAGGATCAGGCTTCACGCAGCCAACCATGCTGAAGAAGCGTTGCCGCTATCGATGGGGTTTCATCCGTATTTCGGTGTTCCCGGCGGTGACCGGGACAGCTGCCGGGTTAGTCTGCCGGTACGGAGCCGCTTGCTGCTGGATTCTGAAATGCTCCCCACCGGCGAAACTGAGGCGTGGGATTCGGAGCGCTCTTTCGACTTGGCGGGGCGTTCATTCGACGACGGTTTCACGAGCCTAGTTCGCACACCAGGCGGCGATGCGATTTTTCGTGCCGATGGCGGCGGTCACTCGCTTGAGGTAGGTTTTGGTCCACGATTCCAAGTAGCAGTGCTCTACGCACCACCGGGCAAGCCGTTCCTCTGCTTTGAGCCGATGACGGCGATCACGAATGCCTTTAATCTGGCCCACGCAGGCAAATACGACGGCCTGCAAGAGGTGGGACCGGGTGAAAGTTGGGAAGAGCAGTTTTGGATCAGAGCCGACGACGGCGCCAATTCAGTTTGAAGCAGGCGGCTGCTGGAGAGCAGCAGTGACGCTGGGTGGAAGCTTGTCAGCGGTGGCAAGCAGCTGGCTAATCTGCCACATTTGTTCGTCGTTTAGCGAGCCACGGAAGCCAGGCATGCCGGTGAGCCGAATTCCATTCGCAACCTTCCAATACGTTTCGCCGGCCGGATCGTCGGTGACGCCTTTGCCATGCAGCAATAGCGGAGGGACTGGAAACATTCCTTTTGCAATAGCCGTTTTATTCTCCGAAGTCGAGCCGTGACACACTTCACAGTGCTCGCGGTAGAGTTTCGCGCCAGCCAGAAGGTTGCTTTCGCTGGCAGGCACAGGAGACTGGGCGGGCGCCTCTTTCGAAATACGGGCATCCAGCGCCATGTGGGCGAGTTTGCGTTCAAACGGGAGGGGCGGCGCGGCTGTCGCGACCTGCACCTCACCAGACTTGACCCAGAAGAATGCAATCAGGGGCAGGAGAATGACACCTACCATGACACCAAACAGGAATTTCATTTAATAGACCTTCGATCGAGTGAGTGGTTACTTCTTGGGCGGAGGAGGGGCAGTGGAATTGGCCGGCGTTGCAGCTGCAGCATTGGTGGCATTCGCCGGAGCAAGCTCGAGGTTACGAACAACCAACGGGGTGCGATCATACTGGCTTAGCTTTTTCGCACCGCTGACGCTTGAACCATGTTTCGCTGAAACTTCGTAATCGACAACAAAACTCAGCTCGTCAAAGTTGTACTTGCCATCGGCCTTGGTGTCGATGGTCCACTTCTCCTTGGTCCTCAAGTCAAGTAGCGTGACCATGGCACCCTGGACCGGTTTACCTGCCTCATCGACGACCACTCCTTTGACGGCTCGCGAGGTGGCCGGAGCACCCTTCTTGGGCTTGTCACCGCCCAGAAAAACATATGGCTTATTAGCAGGGTTTGGCTCGGGAACGTACTGAGCCCGCGCCGAGGAGGCAAGGAAGGTGATTGCAAAAGCAGCAAGCAAGCTAAAAGTGCGCATAAATCTCGCCTTCGACGCTGAATCGAAGATTAAGACCATGGTACCAGCTAAAGCAGGACAGCCCGGCGGAACGGTAGGGCGGGTTCAGCGCCCGCAGGGAAGAGAGAAACAGCGGTGCGCTACGCTCGTGGATGCCGGTGATGCACCAAGGTCCCAACAGCCCTACGAGCCGCCAAGAACGTGCGTTGCGCCTGCGAAAGGTGTTGCGGCGCAGTTTGCTCAGTGGCGGAGCCGGTGTTATCGGCACAGGAGCGTTGGTCCATCGGGCTGCTCCGGGCTTTTGGCAACAAGTCTCGAAAGAGATTGGCAGGCCCGTGCTGCCTCCCGCGCATCGGCCGCACCCAGCATCTTGGCCGGACCAGGGACTTCACGCGGCATGGCTCGGCCACAGCACCGTGTTGGTGAAGGCCGATGGCTTCTTCTTTTTGACTGATCCGGTATTCAGCACCAGAGTGGGATTGAACCTGGGACCAGTCACGGTTGGATTGAAACGATTGATGGATCCAGCGACGGGGCTGCACGAACTTCCGGTGCCGCAGTTGATCCTGCTTTCTCACGCCCACATGGATCATTTCGATGTGCCGAGTTTGAAGGCGCTGGAGAACAAGCACACGTCGATTGTCACGGCGGCGAGCACCAGCGACCTGCTCCGCCTGAAGCGTTACCAGGCCGTCCATGAACTGAAGTGGGGCGAAAGCCGGCGTGTCGGCCCAGCCCTGGTGACAGCCTTCCAAGTAAACCACTGGGGCGCGCGAATGCGCAGCGACAGCTATCGCGGCTACAACGGTTACGTCGTGGAGGTTGGCCGGTATCGGATCCTGTTTGGAGGAGACACGGCCTACACCGACTCCTTCAAACAGCTCAAGTCATCGAGGGAGTTTGACCTCGCCATCATGCCGGTGGGAGCATATGACCCGTGGATTCGTGTTCATTGCAATCCCGAGCAGGCCTGGACGATGGCGAATCATGCGGGTTCGGAGTTCGTCATGCCGGTTCACCACCAAACGTTCCAACTAAGCCGGGAACCTTTTCATGAACCGATTGAGCGAATTTTAGAAGCGGCTGGCAACCGGCCCGACCGAATCTGCGTGCGCGAAATCGGGCAAGAAGTTCACCTGGCGTAGGCTTCAAGAACTTAGCTCTAGCTTAGCTAGTTTCTGTCGCGAAATGGCTGAAATTCGCGGTGCCGGACGAGTCCCGAGAGGCACCAGGCCCTGGTGGGGCTAGTAGGGAGCGTGCCAGGTTGGATGGTTACCGTATTTTTGTCGGCTATTGTCTGCTTCCTGCCAATGATTACAGTATAAAAGGCCGATTAATCCTCAATAGGCATTTAGCCGAACACTGCGTTCGGTTCTGCGATGAAGGTCAAGGTGGATTCCCAGATTCTGCAATTGGAGATCGGCGAAGCTGAGTTGAGGGATGAGGAGGCGGCTCATTTTTTCTTCTCCGCTCGCAGCAGTTCAAGATTGACCTCACAGATGCGCTCCAAGGAGGCTTTGAGCTTGTGGTAATTGCGCAACCACTGCTCGACGACTGGCTTCTGTTCGGGGCGGAGGCTGAACTGCTTGGTGCCCCCGCCCGGATAACTGACCGTCAACACCCATACGGGATGGCCTTTTCCGTCGGCGCACACGGCACAGCCGGAGCGATGGCGAATGACGCGGCGGAGCAGAGAGCCGCGGACGATCTCGGCGGTGAAAGGGAGGGCCGCGGCGAGTTTGGCACGCTTGCGAAGAGTTGCTTCTTGATTCATCTATATAGATGAAATAACACCCAGCGGAATTTGTCAATTGTTCGCGCGACATTTTTCCCGATTTGTTTTATCGCAAGCCGCCACAACCGCGCGTGGTGAGGCTGAAACGTACGGCGGCCGCACCGAATCATAGGTTCTCAGCCTGCCTATGATTACTAATCAGTTGGGAATCAATAACTTATGAGTTTCGCGACAGAAACTAGCTAGGTCGCGGCTTGTATCCAAGCCTCCCATGCTTGCGTTCGCACTTTGACAGTTGCGGCTGCGAAAGGCATCTGCAACTTGGCTTACTTTTGGTACACTCACGAACAGAGCGAGCTTGGTAGCTCCAAGCAAGCAGAGTGCCGAATATGCCTTGTCTCTTTCTGATCGTCGTTTTGGCGTTTCCCCGCATTGCTTTGGTATTGATGTGGCTGTTCTCCACCTATCTGCAGCGGGCTTTTCACGGCGGTTTGCTGGTGCCGCTGCTGGGGTTCATTTTCCTGCCTCTCACAACCATCGTTTACGCGTGGGAAGTGAACAGCGGCATGGCACTGGCCGGCATTAACCTGATCTGGCTGGTGATCGCGGTCATTATCGATCTGGGCGGTCTGGGTGGCGGGGCACATCGCTCCCGAAGCTGAACAAGCGCAAACCGAAACGGCGTTAGGCTTTGCGAAAACGGAAGAATCCAGCGGTGTAGGTGCTAACGCCTAGAGCGCGCTGTTCGTTTGCGTTTTGCCGCCGGCCGCGCAGACGTGCTCTTGGGGATGAGGCGTTCCAATTCTTCCACCCGTCGGCGGAGTTCCTCTACGGATGGCTGGGCGCCGGGCGGGGGTGGCGCCGCGCTGCCATCCGGCGGTGGCGTTTCAGTGGTCTCCGGGCCGGATTTCGGCTGGACGAAGTCGAACGGGGACAACCCGGGCGCGAACGCCCGATAGGTGTTCTGATACATGTCGACCATCGCCTTCATGTAGCCTAGTAGCCCCTCGCGGCTCACCTGCCCTGAAGCCACGATCATCTGCCGCAACATGTCGAGCGGGAATGCGGAGTTGGGAGCTTTAGCGCTTTCCACCACAATCTGGCTAAGAACGAGCCGGGTCAGATCCTCGCCCGTGGCGGCATCCAGCACCTGCACTTCGGTTCCTTCACGCACCATCTGAGCGATGTCTTCCAGGTTGACGTACCGGCTATTGGATGTGTCATAGAGACGCCGGTTTTCGTACTTCTTAATGATCACGGGTCGGGCTGGCATGGGGCTTTCGGGATAGCTCTCCAGTTCCACTCTACAAGCTAGTGGGGTACGACGCGTCTTAATAATCCACTAGTCGAAAAAGAAATGGAGCGCGGTCAATGGGATTCGGTCTCCACTACGGACACGAATGCGGAGGGTCGGCTTTGACAGCTGGAACAGCACGAGCAGGGCTCGTGCGCAGGCGAGGGCGCCTACCCTACCCGGGGGACTCGGGGTGTTCGAACACGAATGGCTGTATTCGTAACGGCGTCCCGATTGCAACATTCAGGCCATGGGGATGAACGCCCCCCATTCGATCCATTGACTTCAAGACCGGGTTGTTCCACAAGTTCGTATCGGGTGCGTTTTATCGCCCATGTTCTGGGTGTTAACCCACAAGGAGTGTCTCATGGACAGTAGTCATGACGTAGTCGTTCTCAGCGCAGTTCGCACAGCGATCGGCAAGTATGGCGGGAGCTTGAAAGACAAACCTCCGTCCGAGTTGGCAACCATCGTAACCCGCGAGGCTGTCTCGCGGTCGGGCATCGAACCCAAAGATGTTGATCATGTTGTTTTCGGCAACGTGATCCACACCGATCCGAAGGACATGTATATTTCCCGCGTGGCCTGCGTCAACGCGGGCCTTCCCGTCGAGACTCCGGCTTTAACGCTGAACCGGTTATGCGGAAGCGGTCTGCAGGCTATCGTCTCCGCCGCGCAAATGATTAAGCTGGGCGACGCCGATGCGGCGGTGGCGGGCGGGGCCGAGTGTATGACCCGATCACTTTACTGGCTGCCCAGCATGCGTTGGGGACAACGGATGAGCGATGGCGCGGTTGTTGACGCGATGAATGCAGCTCTGACCGACCCCATCGAGAACGTTCACATGGGTCTGACGGTTGAGAATATAGCGACCAAGTACAACATCAGCCGTGAGGAGCAGGACGAGTTCGCGGTGGAAAGTCACCGGCGTGCTCTTGCGGCGATTAAGAACTGCCGCTTCCAGGAGCAGATCGTTCCGGTAGAACTTAAATCGAAGGAAGGCGTAACGCTGTTCAAGACCGACGAGCATCCGCGCGCGGACGCATCGCTGGAGGGCATGGCCAAGCTCAAACCTGCGTTCAGCAAAACAGGCACCGTGACGGCCGGCAACTCTTCGGGTCTGAACGACGCCGCCGGGGCAGTGGTGGTTATGAACGGCGAGACCGCCGCAAAGCGCGGCTTGAAACCTATGGCACGATTAGTTGCCTACTCGCTTGTCGGCGTTGAGCCGAAGTACATGGGCATTGGTCCGGTGACCGCGATCCGCAAGGCTTTGCAGAAGTCTGGATTAAAGCTGGAAGAGATGGATCTCATCGAGTTGAACGAAGCATTTGCCGCGCAGTCTTTGGCGGTCATTAAAGAACTCGACCTGCCACGCGACCGGACCAACCCCAATGGCGGCGCCATTGCGCTCGGGCATCCCATCGGCGCAAGCGGTTGCCTGATCACCGTCAAGGCGCTTTACGAGCTGCACCGCATTCAAGGCCAATATGCTCTGGTCTCGCTATGTATCGGTGGCGGACAGGGCATTGCCGCGATTTTCGAAAGGCTATAGAAGGAGAATCAACATGCATGAAACCAACGGAAATGGAAATGGAATCGGCACCTTGGCCGGCAAATGCGCACTCGTAACGGGTGCGTCTCGCGGTATCGGTCACGCGATTGCGCTCGAGTTAGCGCGGCGTGGAGCGGACGTGGCAGTTAATTACAACGCGGCGCTGCATGAGGCGGAAGAGGTGGTCAAGGAAATTTGCGCCTTGGGACGCCGCTCTCTGCTGGTTCAAGGTCATGTGGGCGAGGCGACGACAGCGCGCGATGTGGTGAAACGTGTAGTCGGGGAATGGGGCCGCTTGGACATTCTGGTGAACAACGCCGGCATCACGCGCGACCACTCGATCCGGAAGCTCACAGATGAAGAATGGCATGAAGTGATGCGCGTCAACCTCGACGGCCCGTATTACACCACGAGTGCTGCGATTCCGTCGATGATCGAACAAAAGTTCGGACGGATCATCAATATCAGCTCCTATTCGGCCGAAGCCGGCAATTTTGGCCAGGCCAACTATGCGGCCAGCAAAGGCGGAATGATGGCATTCACGAAGGTGATTGCCCTTGAATTGGCGAAGTACAACATCACCGCGAACTCCGTCGCGCCCGGCTTCACAATGACCGACATGTTTAACAATGTCGCGGCGAACGTTCAAGAACAAATCAAGAGCCGCATTCCGATGGGCCGCTTCGGCAGCTCAGAAGATGTCGCTAAAGCGGTGGCCTTCCTGGCTGCCGATGCAGACTACATCACCGGCCAGACAATCAACGTGAACGGCGGGATCTACCTGACATAGGTAGACCGCTTAGGCTGCGGACGGGTGCCAGCCGGCATCCGCCCAAAGCTGGCCGCTGACCGCCGAATTCGAAGCCATGAAGCAGATGGCATCGGCGATCTCTTCCGGTTTGATCAACCGGCCCAGTTGCGTTTCGGGCAGTATATGTTTGCGGATGTACTCTTCGCCCAGTGCGCGAACCATCGGGGTGTCGGTAAAGCCGGGATGTATGACACCACAGCGCACGCCGTAGTAGCTGGCCTCTTTGCCAAGCGTGTTGGCCGCGCCTTCGAGGCCGGCCTTGGAAGCCGAATAGGCGATCTGTCCCTTAATGCCCGCCGATGAAATAGAGCCGATGAAGACCGCTACGCCCTGGGTGCCTTCCTCGGGCTGCCAGCGTTTCAAGCCCGCTGCGAATCGCTCTTTGGCAATGCGGGCGAGCATCTCCAGCGCCCAATAGATGGGAGCGATGAGGTCAACTTCGATTACCTGGCGGAAGGTGTCGAGCGGGTAGATTTCCGGCTGTAGCGTTTCTTTGTTCATCCTGACGGCAAGCGCGTCGCGGGCGATGCCGGCGGCCGGAACGCAGATGTTCGGCGGGCCGCACATCTCACAAACGGAATCGAAGACGCTTTCGCGAAACTTCGCGTCGGTAGTATCGCCCTGAAAGGTATGAACGGCCGACTTGCCGGCATTCCGCACGCACTTGGCGGTCTCCAATACATGATCGGAGCGGTCAACCATGGCAATTAGCTTCGCGCCGCGCCGCGCCAGCTCCATAGAAACGGCATAGCCGATTCCGCTGCCCGCTCCGGTTACGACTGCGATCGAATCACGAATATTCATAAAATTGCACTGCCTCCTATTTGCCCGACCGCTTACCAAGCCAGGCATCGATATGCGGCCAGGTACTCCTGGCGGCGTCACTGCCCGCCATGATGCCGATGTGGCCGCCTCGAATACGAAACAATTCTTTATCCTTGCTGCTGACTTTATCCTGCAGCGTTTCCGATTGACACGCTGGAGTGATGTGGTCATTGCCGGCGATCACGGTCATCAGGTTGGCTTTAATCCGGCTCACGTCGACGCGTTCCCCACGCACAACCCACGTGCCTTGCATTAGACGGTCGTTGCGGTACAAATCGACAATCAACTGGCGAAAGGCAGCGCCAGACATAGGAATGTTATCGGTAACCCATGTGTTCATGGCGTGCCAGGATTCGACGATCTTCGGGTTTTCGAGGTTGTCCCAGAGCCGAAGATAGTTGCCGACGTAGTTCTCAACCGGCTTCAAAGCTTTCGCGCCGTATTCGATCATTTCGGCGGGCATGTTACCGAACATCGCCAGCGTTTTGTCGACGTCGAAATAGCGCTCGTCTGTCCACCGGGCAAACGTGATGTTATCTTTCTTCGAGAAATCAAGAGGCGCGGTAAGTAACAACAAATTGCGCAGTCCATCGTCCGGGCGTACCGCCGCGTAGAGCGTGGCTAGAATCGCGCCGATGCACCAGCCCAGCATGCTGAACTCAGTAGCGCCTGAAACACTCTTTAGTTTCCGGATGGCACGGGGAAGATAGTCCAGCGCATAGTCGTCGAATTTGAGATTCTGGTCTTCCGGACCGGGCGCCCCCCAATCCAGCAAATAGACGTCATAACCCTGCGACACCATGAACTCGACAAAGCTGTGGCCGGGCCGCAGGTCGAGAATAGAGGGCCGGTTCATGAGAGCGAAGACCAGCAAAAGTGGAACCGGGTGCCGCTGTTCCGCCGGGACTACGGGAATATAGCGGTAGAGCTTCGTCTTATTGAGCGCCCAAATCTGCTGCTTAGGGGTCTGTGCGATCTGGGCTTTGGTGGTGAGGACTTTGCTGGCGCGCCGGAGCATTTGCTCGGCTCTCGCAAACTCGGCGGCTGCAAATTCTTCGATTCCAACGGAAGTGGGCGTCATTATTTTTTGGCCTCCTTGCGTCGCGCCTTCGCGGGCGCCGCCTTGGCAGGTGCCGGTTTGGCGGCCGCCGTCTCCGCCGGGCGCTTCGCAATTGCCTCCAGCTTCGCGTCCATGTCGTCTAAACTCATCTCCACTTGCGTAAGGCGCTCAGCCAAGCTGATGAAGTCGGCGCGGGTCGGCATATTCATTTGCTGCAGCGCCTGCGCCATCGCTTTTTCGAGCACTTCCCGAAGAGGAATGGAGGCAGTCAAATACGCATCCATCATGGCCCCGCTAGACTTAGCGTATTCTTCCGAATTGACCGCCTCCGTCATGGCTTTCGCCCAGGCGTCCATGCCTACGTTTCGCATGCCTCGCCAAGCTTCAAACGGATCGAACGGTTTACCGTCATCATTGGACTCACTCATCGCGATAACCTTTCGCGCCGGCTTGGTGCACCGGCTTCACCGTCACTCTGAGCCGTCAGCTTCTCGCTGCCTTCGTCATCTTCATCGCGGTATCGAGAAAGGTCTTCTGGCCGTCGATCAGCGTTGCAACGCCGCGATGGATGGATTCGGTCACCGCAGCCACTGGCGTCCCCTGCACACCAGCCTGCCGCTGGATGGCTTCAGTAACCGCCTTATTCTGCTTTGCAGCAAAATCGAGGATGGTCTTCTGGGTCGCCACGCTCTGCTCGGCTGCTTGCTGGACGAATTCGCTCAGCTTGGCGGCGGACAAGGGCGCAGAACCGTTCTGCTCGGTTGCATGTACCACCTGAGCGGTTTGTTGACCGATCCAATCCAGAATGCTCTTCTGCGCGCCGATCCAGCCTTCCACACCCTGTTGGGCAAGGCTAAACAGCTCCGGCGGCGTTGCGGGAAACGGTTTCAGGGTATGACGCATGGTTTCCAGGACATCGGCATTCTGATGGCTCACTGTGTCCAGCGTAGCTTTTTGTAACTCCACCATTCGTTCAACGTTCCTCTTGAGGAGCGTTGTAAAGGCGGTCATTGTCGTCTCGGGCGTTTCGGCAGTGTCCGCATGTTTCGTTGTTTTGGCGTTCATGTTGACTCCTTTGGTGAACGAAAAACGTTTTGCTGCATTGCAGCAATTCTGATTTCATTGTACGCCCAAGCCGGACCGTGTCAATAACAAAAAGTCTGGACCTTCAGTACTCATTGAAAACGCTGGTCTTAGCGTATCCTCAAAAACGGAGGCATAACGTATGTACCTGGCCCCCAAGCTGTCTTTGGACGACGCCCGGGTAGTTCTCGCCGGAAGCGAGGCCAAGGCTCGTGAGATCGGCATCGACATGGACGTAGCCGTGGTTGATGACGGTGGTCATCTGTTGGCCTTCATTCGTATGGACAAGGCACGCGTGACCAGTATTGATGTGGCTATCAACAAGGCCTTCACTGCAGCTTGCGCACGGCGGGGGACTCACGAATACGCGGTCTCCGGCGGAGCAGGCGGTCCGGCCTTCGGCATTCACGCTTCAAATCAGGGCCGCTTCACCATCTTCGGTGGCGGGCTGCCTATCTTCATTGATGGAACGATCGCCGGAGGCGTGGGATGCAGTTCCGGGTCGCCCGATGAGGATCGCTCCGTCGCGCAGGCCGGTATCGACCGGCTCCTGGAACATCTCAAGAAGTGAGTTGCGCGGCGCCTACTATTTGATTTTCACGAACTTTGACCAATCCCTTACCTGCCCCGGCCGTCGATCAGACCCCTGCCCAGCCAGCATCCAGCCCTGATACTCCGGCGCCAGCTGGCTGACATTGTCCAGTTCCGCCAGCTCCCGCTCGTCGAGCTTTAAGTCCACTGAACCGAGGTTGTCCTTCAACTGCCTCGCGTTTCTGGCGCCGATAATCACGCTGGTGACGGCGGGCTGATGAAGTAGCCAAGCCAAGGCCACCTGTGCGACGGTGGCGTTGCGGCGTCGGGCGATGGCCTGCATCGCCTCCACCATGTCGTAGCCCTTCTCCAAATCAACGGGCGGGAACGTGAATTTGCTGCGCCGCGCCGAATCGTCTTCCGCGCCGCCTCGCGTGAACTTGCCCGAGAGGAAGCCGCCCGCGAGCGGACTCCACACCAGCAGCCCCATCTTCTGGTCCAGCAGCATCGGCACAATCTCGCGTTCCAGTTCGCGCCCGGCCAGCGAGTAGTAGGCCTGCAGCGTGACGAACTTCTCAAGATGGCGAGCCGCCGAGATCCCGAAGGACTTCATGATCTGCCACGCGGCCAAGTTCGAGCATCCAATGTAGCGAACTGCCGTGCCGCACGAGGTCGGTTAGGGCGCTGAGGGTTTCCTCCAAAGCGGCGCGCCCGCGTGGCGGGACAAACAGAAAAGGAACTGCGCTGTTGCCGTGGACAGGCGGACACTGGAAGCACTCAGGCAAGTGGAAGTAGGCCGAAATTACAGTGGTGCTTTCAAACCCGATCCAAAGCGTGGTCCCAAGTCCCGTGCACAAAATAGTGGTTACAGTCCGGCGCACCATCCCGGACTGATTCCGATTAGACCGAACTTCTTTTGTGGAGTTTGCGGTAATCAACAGCAATGATTGAAGTTACGCAATCTTGCGGTGTCGCCTACTGGGTACAGCTACAAAGACGCGGAGACCTGGAGTAATTGGAAAGCGCGCAGTTGGACGGGTGTTGTATTGGCTAACAGGCGGAGGTTTTGAGCGCCGACGCGAACCTCGTTGAGCGTCAGGGTGGCAAGATCTTTCAACAGAGTTTGAAAGCTGTGCACGGGTAAGTGATCAGCGGTGATCTTGGTGGCATCCTTGCGCTTGGCTTTGTCCGATCGCTGGGCAGGACTGACGATGCTGCTGCGCGCGGCGTCTGCCGCCTGCGCCTCGTCGTCGTCGAAGAGCAAAGGAGACAACTCTCGTCGCATGTGCCACTCAACGTAGTAGGCCAGCATGCACAAAAAAACATGCGCCCGCACTCGATCGGCCAGGTAATGATAAATGGGGCGGACCTTCAAATCCACGCTCTTCAGACTGCGGAAAGCGCGCTCGACGTCGGAAAGCCCCTTATAGTGACCGACGACCTTCTGGCTGCTGAGTGCCTCGGCCGGAACGTTGGTGCGGATGACGTAAATGCCATCCAGGGCCGCTTCCCGTTCAATGTTGTCCGGCTTGCGCTCGAAACGAAAACCGTCATCCTCAATGAACAGCTTGAAGTGTTTGCCCATCTTGTAGCGGCCTAGAATGCGGCCCACGGCCAGGCCGATCTCTCTGCGGCCGCGCAATGGTTTTTTCTTTCGCTGAGTAGATTTCACAATTTTGTTGAGCTGCTTTTCAGTGGCCTCCAGTAGTTCATTACGCTTACGAGTTCGCTCTTCAGCGAGCAGCGGGTTGAGGCAGGCAATTAAGCGTTCACCTGGGAAGGATGGATGCTGGATTTCCGCCATGTCCTGTTGATCGAAGAACGACAACTGCAGTGCGCCTCCCGTTATCAGTTTCTGAATCTGGACCGACTTGAGGGCCGAGATCCATTGCAGACCTGCATGCGGGTTAAGGTCTTCGCGGATGCGTGCCGAAGTCAGCATCCCGCGGTCGCCGACCAGGATCACTTTCTTCAGGCCAAAACGGAGCCGCAGTTTGTCGACTTGCGAGGCGACGGTCTTGGGATCGCCTGTATTGCCCTCGAAGACTTCCACTGCGATGGGGCGACCTTCCGAGGCAGTCAGCAGTCCGAAGGTGATCTGCAGATTACCACGGCGCTCATCGCGCGAATGGCCAAAGCGGGCCAGCGGGCAGTGACGGCCTTCGAAATAGGTGGAACTGAGGTCATAGAGGACCAGAGAACCGTCTGACAAGTGGCGCTTGGCGAGAGCATTTTCGATGCTGGATTGGCGGGTAAGCAGCCAATCCAGGGCATTGTAGAGTTGGGCCTCCTGAATGTCGTGACCCAGTCCGAGGAGGGAGCCAAGCGAAGAGGTGGCCGTTTCTTGTCGGAGACCGCGACAGGTGGCGAGTTTGGAGGATGGGGCAAGGATCCGAGCCACGATCAAGGCCACCACCAAATCACGTTCGGGGCAACGGGAGCGAGACAAGATGGGCTCAAGACCGAGCCGGCGAAGGGAGCCGAGGACAGCGGCAACATGACCATGAGGCAAGGAGCGCTGAATCTGGAATGCTTCCGACAAAGGAACCAGAGATTCGCCTTTCAGGACACGTCGAAGAGAATCGAGCTGGGATGCAGGCCAGTGGGAGAGATTGGCGAGAGTGGTTTTGACAACCTTGCCGTCCAGCCGCTGGGCTTGACGGAGGAGAATAGCGGGAGGAGAGTTGCGGTTGGGGACAGTCTCCACGTACATGGGAACATGATATCACAAATAACCTGACAATACAAATTAAATATAGTAATATACATGGGTACAAAACTAGAGTTGTAACGATGCTCTACTTTGGCGAAACTGCTGATGGTTCAAAGACTTAAACGCATAGGGAGCCCAAACCGGCGCAAGAAGTTCGGATTAGAAGAGTACCTTCGTTGCGCGGCTTGGCCAGTTGCCAGAGTGAAAGGAATCAGAGTGTCCAAGAAAGTGCAGCAGCAAGACGTACGCCACAGCCGAGGTCCGGTACCGGCGAAGAGTAAGCGTACACCAACGGGCCAACCGGATCGCCCGGTGTTTGAGTTGAATGCAGCTGGCATCGATATCGGAGCGAGGGAAATCTACGTCGCCGTGCCTGCTGACCGCGATGAGCAGCCTGTCCGCAAGTGCGAAACTTTCACTGGCGATCTGCATCAGATGGCCGAATGGCTAGTCCGCTGTGGCATCACCACGGTGGCGATGGAGTCTACCGGAGTGTATTGGATTCCGGTGTACGATGTGCTGGAGCAACACGGACTCAAGCCGTGTTTGGTAAATCCGCGGAACATGAAAAACGTGCCGGGCAAACGCACGGATTTTCATGAATGCCAGTGGATCCAGCATCTGCATTCATTGGGTCTGCTGCATTCGGCGTTCCGTCCGGAGGCCGATGTCTGCGCCGTACGGTCGCTGATGCGGCATCGCAACGACCTGGTCATGATGGCCAGTGAGCATATCCAGCACATGCAAAAGGCACTCACTCAGATGAACGTGCAGTTCCAGCATGTGATCTCCGACATCACCGGCTTGACGGGACTCGCGGTTCTGGACGCCATCGTGGCGGGAGAACGCAATCCGGAAGCGCTGGCCAAGCTGCGGGACTCACGCATCAAGGCCGATGAAGAGACGATCCGGAGATCCCTGGAAGGCAACTGGCGGGCGGAACATATCTTGGCCCTCAAACAAAGGTTGTCGCTTTATCGAAGCCATCGGGACCTGATCGAGGAGTGCGACAAGGAGATCGAGAAGCTGGTCGCGGCCTTCGAGCCAAGGGTGGACCCGGACGAAAAGCCGATGCCGGAGGATCGTAAGCGACGGCAGCGAAAGCGCAAAAACAAGAGCGGAAGCCCGGATTTCAACATGCGGGCTGAGGCCTACAAGCTGTTCGGCGTGGATCTGACACAGATTCCCGGGCTGATGGCATTGGTCTTCATGCTCTTCAGCGAAGTAGGACGGGACATGTCGAAATGGCCCACCGCCGGGCATTTCGTTTCCTGGCTTGGACTGTGCCCCGACAACGACATCAGCGGAGGAAAAGTGTTATGGCGAGGTGCCCGCAGAACCAAAAACCGCGCCGGGACTCTGTTCCGATTGGCTGCGCATGGGTTGCATCGCGATCAAACACCGCTGGGCGACTACCTTCGCCGCATGAAAGCCAAACTCGGCCCAGCCGCAGCCACGACGGCAACCGCCCATAAGATCGCTATCATCTTCTACACGATGGTGAGCAAGCAGGTCGAGTATGACGCCTCTCTTTGGGCCAAACGCGATGAGATGCGCGAGAAACGCCTTGAGGCCAGGCTGCAAAAACAGGCCGCCCAGCGCGGCTACAAACTCGTGCCGTTGGAGCCTGCTGCCTAACCCATTGAAAACTCAGTGTAGCCGGAGAGGTTCCTTAGAAGGCGTCAGAGAATCGAAGCCATGTATCTGGTAGAGGTCGATGTAATCGGTATGCAGGCGTTCGAGGCTCGCTTCCACTTCCTGCATGATGTGGAGCCGCGACAGCCCTACCTGGTTTGCGCCGCTGCCCATGCGCCCGAAGGCCTTGGTTGCGATAACCACATCTTTGCGCCGCACTCCCAGAGACTTGCCGAGCATGGTCTCCGATTCGCCGGCCGAGTACAAATTGGCCGTATCGAAGAAGTTCACGCCCGCGTCGAGCGAGTTGTCCACCCAGCACATCTACGTCATGCTGCGGCAGGCCGCCGATGACTGCAAAGATGCCGCCCGCTCCGCCAAACGTCATCGCCCCTAGACAGAGGCGTGAAACAAAGACACCAGTATTGCCGAGTTGTTCGTATTCCACAGTTCTTATGTTAGATTTCCGGCGTTGAGACAGGTCCCAGGTCTAAACGATAGCGGCACTTCTGTGGGTACCCGCTCTGATGGATCACGCAGTCCTCGGGAACATTCACGATCTCCACGAACTGAGCGCCTGCTAGTTCAAGGCTACGACGCGATGCGGAGTTTTCCGGGTCGCAAGTAATCCACAGGGGGTCAAGCCCGAGGCGCCGGGCTAGTGGCATCAACAGTCGAACGGAGCGGCTGGCATAGCGATGACCACGGTAAAGCGGGTGAACACCATAGCCAATGTGCCCGGCGTACATCCCTATATGGCGCGTGGAGCCTACGCGAAGTCTGATAGTGCCAAGCTCCTCACCAGTGACGGTGTGAACCATTCGAAAATGATACGCAGGAACTTTGTGTACCAGGTTGTGTGCGTAACTGGCCAGCTCCAGCCGAAGATCCCCATCCCGAAAATCTGATGCATTCGTGGGCGACAAAACCCATTATCTGAAAAGGAAGAGCGCGCGAATCAGCTTCGCCCGGCACTTCACTTCGGCGACTGGGGCACGGGCAGTTGCTCCTTGGTCTTATCCTCCGATAGCGGAGGCAGTTCCTTGCCGTCGAACTTGATCTCCGCTTCTGATGAGAACTTCTGGTAGAGCCGGAACTCCTTCACGTTTCTCGTGATCTCGTTGCGGCTGCGCATTTCCAGGTTCGCTACGAGCGGCAGAAAGTACTGGTTGTCGCCGATCTTGATGAAATCGTAGTCTACGGTGTCCTGCGCCTGCTTGATCGGAAACGAAGCCGGAATATTCAGGGGTTCCCGCGCGATACGCACAATAGTGTGCAGTTCGTTGTCCACGTAAACCGATCCGCGATAGCCGACTTTAACGTGCTGTACACCGCCTTTCTCGTGGGTCTCCTCGCCGCGATACTCGATGTTGTAGTTGGAGTATTCCAGCGGAACCTTGTAAGTAAAGACGTGTGTCAACCGGCCGCGCAGCATGGTCCATCTCTTCCACACAAAGGCCGCGTGATTATCGGGGTCGAAAATCTCGCGCATGTGGGTGCCGAAGTCGCCCGTCGAAAAGGCGCCGTTTAGCGACGAATATGCAACGCCGGAGACGCCCCGGCCGTTTTGTGAAACCAGCTTGTAGTCTTCCTTCTGGTCGAAATAGCTGAGCCGGGCCGTGAGGACATCCACCAGTCTCCACGCGTTCATGCCGGTGGTGTCAACGTAGCGGAAGGTTTGTTCAAGGCAGATGAAATCAGGCAGGCTTTTCGTGTAGCCGACGGTGTACGCGCGCATCTCGTTCAGCAATTTCGTTTGCTCTTCGGGCGACGGCCGCTCCAATGGACCAGCCTTACTAGCCGGCGGCAGAACCTGTGGATGAGCGGTCTGCGCCGCCCCGGTCCATGCGCCACAGCACAGCACGTAAACAGCTAAGAGGCGGCAAAGCGTTTTATTGCCCATTGTCGATCCAGGGGCGTCGTCAGCCGGGGACCTCCACGTCGAGTCTATACCAGGCATGTACCCAAACGCATACCAGAAAGCCATGGACTATCTGGATGCCAAGCGGCGCTAGGAGGGCCGGCTGCGGTCGGCCGAATTACGGCCTACTTGTACGGCCTTCTCGATTTCAGAATTCATTTCCCCGCCGATCAGAATCGCCCCGTTCGTGACATACAGCCACAACAACAGCATGGCAACGCCGTTCAGGTGACCATAGCTGCTCGCATAGTTGTTCACGTGATCGAAATAGAAGCGAGCGGCCAGTGTAGCGCCTATCCACAAGATAAGAGCACACAGTGCACCGGGCGTACTCCAGCGCCACTCTGGATCGCGGAGATTCGGTGCAAATCGATACAGCAGCGAAAACGAAAGCGTCAGCGATACGGTCAAAATGAGCCATTGCAAAACGCGCAAGGCAGTCGCGCTTAGATGGGTGCCAGCCGGGAGGTGCGCACCGCAGAAGATCAGAAACACCGCAACCGAGCCGGTGACGGCAAGACATAACGTCAAGCCTGCAATCGTGACCGATAGTTCCCACCACGTGCGATGTTCGTCCACTTCGTAGGCCCGGTTCAATCCGTAGATCATGGCCCAAGTACCGTTCAGGGCAGCCCATGAGGCTCCGGCACAAACGGAGATGAGCCGCAGGCCCGATAGCGCGCGATCGTCTAGTTCGTCCATCATCCTCTGAAAAAGCTGCGAGACCTGCCCGGGCAGTACCTCAGCAGACAGATCGCGTAGTGCATTCTTCATGTGATCGCCGAGGTAAGGGACTCGGGTGCTGACAGCGAGAAAAATCAGGAGAGATGGGAATATCGCCAGGAAGTGGTAGAAAGCCATTCGCCCACCTTGACCAAAAACCGCATCCTGCCAAGATTCGCGAGCTGTTCGACGTAGCAAGTCCGAGAGCGAGAGACCTCCCAGTGTCCAGAGGTTGTGCATGCGCTTCTAAGTCTATTGTCTTGCGAGCGATGCGGCGCTGCACCCAGACCCTGGAGAAAAGGAATGCCGGTTGAACTTGGCGCACCCAGACCGAGTCGGCTATCATCGCTCAGAACACGCTGCGCCTGCCTGACGTTCCGGTCGGCGGAGGTGGTTTGGGAAGACTAGCCGGAAGGGCCTGCCATTCGTGGAGAACCTGTTGCTGGATGTTCGTTATGCGCTTCGCATGCTTCCGAAGTCGCCGGGGTTCACGGTCGTAGCGTTAGTCACTCTGATGCTGGGGATTGGGGCAAACGTCGTTGTCTTCGGCGTGCTGAATGCGGTCCTGCTGCACCCGCTGGATGTGCGCGACCCACAGAGCCTTTATCAGATTCGGCACAAGGCTTGGATGAGTGGAAGACTACTGACTTCGTCGTATCCCGCATTTGAGGATTTTCGGCAACGCAACGCCACTTTCAGCGGGCTGGCCGGAGTTTATGGTTATTCTCATGCGGCACTGAGCTGGCGGAATGCGGTGATCAAGGTCAACGGCGATGAGGTCACCGGCAATTATTTCGATCTGCTTGGTGTTCAGCCGGAGGTAGGGCGATTCTTTCACGCGGCGGACGAGCACGGCCCGGATTCAGCGCCGTATGTGGTGCTGAGCGATGGTCTGTGGAGAAGCGCGTTTCAAGCCGATCGGGGCGTCGTTGGGGCGACGGTAGAACTCGACAAGCATCCGTTCACGGTGGTCGGCGTGGCGCCAGAGCGGTTCCACGGCACGGAGCGGTTTGTTTGGCCGGACTACTGGATGCCAATGGTCAACGAGCAGCAGGTGGAGGGGCGGGATTTCCTGCATAGCAGGACATCCATCGTTGTTACGGTGATTGGTCGTCTTAAGCCGGGTGTGATGCTGGAGCAGGCGACGGAAAATCTGAATGCGATTGCGGCCGAGCTGGCGAGGGATTATCCGGAGACTGACGACGGACAGCCGTTGCGGCTGGTCCACCCCGGACTCTACGGGGACGATGGCGACGTCATTCGCGGATTTCTTTACAGCGTGACCGTGCTGGCGCTGCTGCTGTTGGCGGCGGCATCAGCGAACCTGGCAAGTCTGTTTGCGGCGCGTGCGGCCGATCGCAGCCGGGAACTGGCGCTCCGAGTGGCCCTTGGATCGAGCCCGCGCCGGCTAGTGAGGCAACTGCTGACGGAAGCGGTGATGGTATCGCTGATGGGCGGAGCAGCGGGGCTGGTGGGTGCGGATCTGCTGCTAGGCCTTCTGAATCGGTGGCAGCCGGCAGCCGAAGCGCACCTGGCCGCCAGTTTGGATGCGCGGGTGTACCTGGCCGGCCTGGCTTTGACACTGGGAAGCGCGCTGTTATTCGGGATGTTTCCGGCGCGGCAGGCATGGCAAAGCAGTCCGTTGCAGATGATGAAGAGCGGCCCGGCGGACGTAGTGCACCCGCGCCGGTTTGCCTTCCGTGATCTGCTGTTGGGCGCACAAATTGCAATCTGCACGCTGCTTGTAACGGCCTCGCTAGTGGCGGTGCGCGGTATGGTGCGCGCGCTCCACGCCCCGCTGGGCATCCAGCCCCAAGGCGCGATGCTGGCCGACTTAGACCTGAGCGGCGAGGGAGAGGCAGACGACGTGGTGGCAGCGAAAGAGAAAGCGATCATTGAGGCGGTGCGAAGCATCCCCGGCGTGACGGCGGCGGGTACGGTGAACCGCACGCCGATGACGGGCGGGATCCATGGGATTCCGATTTTCCGGCCTGGGACGACAGAGTTCAAGGTGAAGAATTCTGTGTTGGCGCCGTACGTATTTCAGATGTCGCCGGGATACCTGGAGGCAGCCGGCACCCGGCTACTGGCCGGTCGGGATGTCTCATGGCATGACACGGCAAAGACGCCCCATGTGGCCGTCGTGAATGAAACTCTCGCGCGGAAGATGTGGGGTGAAATGCCGGCGATCGGGCAGCACTTTCTTGTGTCGGGCAACCTGACGGAGGTGGTAGGCGTTGTGAAGGACGGCAAATACCACGACCTGGAAGAGTCGCCGCAGCCTGCCGCCTATCTGTCGTTGTCGCAGAGCGAGCAGAGCGAAACGGTTTTGGTGGTGCGATCATGGCGAGCGCCGAGCGAAATGGCGGCGGCGCTCGAACGCACACTGAGCGGCATTCTGCCGAATGTGCCGATAACCCTGCAGAGCTGGCCCGATTCGTTGGCGTCTGAGCTGTTGCCGGCACGGGCGGCGACCGTGGCACTGGGAGTCATGGGCGTGCTGGCGGCGATGCTGGCGGTGACGGGCATCTTCGGAATGGCTGCGTACAGCGTAAGCCGGCGAATGAAGGAGTTGGGCATCCGCGTGGCGTTGGGTGCGCGCAGGACGCACGTTATGACAGCGGCGTTAGGCCGGCCCATGCTGTTGCTCGGCGTGGGATCGGTGCTTGGTCTGCTGGCGGGAATGTCCGCGAGCCGCCTGCTGGGGCAGATCGTTTATCAGGCGAATCCGCTTGACCCCGCGGTCGTGGGAGGCGCGGTGCTTGCGATGGCGCTGCTAGGCATTGCAGCGTCCGCCATTCCAGCACGGCGTGCGCTTGCCGCCGATCCATCCAAGCTCCTGCGGGAGGAGTGAGTCAGGTGATTAGAGCGCCGGTATAGTCATCACATGGGCCGTGCTGTAAGACTTTTGAAGCGATTCGCCTGTTTGGCCAGTGCTCTGGCTCTCTGCTCCCTCGCCATCACACCGGGCGCTTCGGCCCAAGACTCGACGATTCTACCGGCGAAGAAGCTGACCATCGAGCGCCTCTATAGCCTTCCATGGCTCATCGGGACCAAGCCGCAAGATCCGCAGTGGTCTCCTGATAGCCGGCAACTGGCCTTCCTTTGGAACGATGAGGGCACGAATTTCTACGACGTATGGATGACTAGCGTCACGACGCCTAAGCCCGTCCGCGTCACGTCGATGCCCCGTCCCGAGAGCCCGGCCGATCCCGGCACGGACATCGCGAAGTTGGACCAAGTGGCCCGCGCCGAAACCGATCACGGCGTCTCCGCCGTTATCTGGGCGCCGGATGGAAAGCGTCTCATCTTCAACTTCCACGGCCTTCTGTATTGGGTGCTGCCCGGCCATGCTCCGGAGCGCCTCATCGATTCCGCAAAAAAGCAGCAACAGCCAGCTTGCCCATCGCAGGGCAATCGGGTCGCCTACATTTCCGGAGGCGATTTATGGGTCGCCAATCTCGACGGCAATAAGCCCGCCGCAACCAAGGTCTACTCGCCCGGCCGGAAAGATGTGAGTGTGACGGAGTTTCATTGGTCAGGCGACGGCAAATGTCTTGCGTTCGTGGAGACCGACGCCAGCCTCGTTCCTGTGCGCGGGATCCCTGATTACCTGGGCGAAGAAACCAAGCTGGTCTCTGTCAAGCGGCCATTCCCGGGAGAGCCGTCAGCAGGGCGGCGGTTGGGAGTCATCTCCGCCGACGCCGGCCCCGACGCTAGTGTTCGCTGGGCCGATCTTGGCAGCGATCCGCTCGACTTGATCTTCGGCATTGCCTGGTCGCCCGACCGCCATTCCCTACTCGTCGACAAGAGCGACCTCTATATAAAGGACCGGCGGCTCTTGCTGGTCAATCCTGAAACCGGGCGCGCGACGCCGCTGGTGCGTGAGCAAGACCCAAAGAATGTGACCGCCGAGTGGTGGTCGGATTGGGCTCCAGATGGCCGCGGCATCTATTTCATCTCCGACCGCGACAACGACTACCACGTGTATTACCAGCCCGTCACTCATGGCGAGTCGGTCGGCGAGCCGAAGCACATCACGGCTGGCAATTGGGCGGTCTTCTCGGCCTCCATATCGCCGGCCGCCAACGCGCTCTTTATCGTCACGAATCAAGTCAAACCGGAAGAGCGCCAGCTTTTCCGCGTCCCGCTCGAAGGCGGCGAGCCGCAGCGCGTCGCATACCGGCCCGGCACCCACTCGCCGGTAATCTCTCCCGATGGGCAGTTCGTCTCCGACATTTTCTCCAGCGACAACACGCCGCCCGATCTTTATCTCGCGCCGATCGCAATCGGTTCTTCCGCACTAACTCCGGTGATACAGGTCACGCATTCGCCGCCGCCCGAGTTTCGGGAATACCACTGGGTCGTGCCCCGCTACGTCTCGTTTCCGAACGTGAATGACGGGACTCTGCTGCACGCGCGCCTGACGCTGCCGCCGAATTTCGACGCGACCAAGAAGTATCCCGCCGTCCTGGGCTCGGTCTACAGCAACACGGTTCACAACCAGTGGGGAGGACGCATTGCTCATCCCACCTGGGGGCTCGATCAGTACCTCGCTCAACAGGGATACGTCATCCTTAACGTCGATATCAGCGGCAGTTCCGGCTACGGCAAGCCCTTCCGGCAGCGTATTGGTCAAGACTACGGTGGCGTCGATGTGGAAGACCTTTACAGCGGCGTAAAGTATCTGGTGGCGCAAGGATTCGTCGACGAACATCGCGTGGGCATCTGGGGCAGTAGCTATGGCGGGCTGCTCACGGCCATGTCTTTATTCACCAAGCCCGGCGTCTATCGGGCAGGCGTCGCAGGCGCCCCGGCAACCAGTCTCTTTCACGCGCTTACTGGCGAAATGCGCACCATGATGGCGCCGCAGGACCATTTGGCTCAGTACGCGAAGTCATCGGCCTTCCTGAAGTCCGGCGGCCTTCAGGATCACCTCATGATCATCCACGGCATGCATGACGAGGTTGTACTCTTCAAAGATTCGGTCACGCTCGAACAGCGTCTGATCCTACAGGGTAAGGACATTGAGTTGGTTGTCTTGCCCAACGCACCGCACGGCTGGGATACCGAAGGACTTGCACAGACTCGTTATGCGTATGCACAGCTGGTCGAGTATTTTCGGAAGTATCTGGGCGAGGGTCCCACTCCATAGCGCCGTGGCCCGATCGGTTATCATCGCTCTGAACAACCTGAAACGCACCGATGGAGGATCGATGAACAAACTCTTGATCGCACTTCTACTGGCAGCTTCGGCGCTGCCCATGCTTGGTCAGGGCGCTCCGCCGCAAGGTGGCGCCGACCAACCCTATGTGATGGAGTACTACTACAAAGTACAGTGGGGTCATCAGCAGGAGTTTCTGCAGCTGTTCCTGAAGAACCACTATCCACTGCTCAAGAAGATGGTCGAGGGCGGACGCATGTTATCGGTCAAGATCGAAACACCGGCCAACCATTTGCCCGAGGGTGCACGGTGGGATTACCGGGTCACGATTAGATTCAAGAACTCAACCCTGGCTACCACGGCAAACCCTTCCGAGGCGTCCGTCATAAAGCAGCTCTGGCCTGACCAGGACACTTACAGACGCGAGGAGCAGCGGCGATTTGAGATTCTGTTGGCGCACTGGGATGTTCCGGTCAGCGAGATTACACCGCCTGAGAAATAAGTAGGAGTCGTTCGCAAACGAATGTTCTAGGCTGCCGGCTGAATTTTCAATTTCCTTGGCTACGCTTGTCGGGTGCGGAACTGGGTCGCCAAACTCTCGCAGCGTTCTTAGATGCTCCTCTATCGCTTCCCTGATGTTGCGTTCGGTTTCTTCAAGAGTGTTGCCGGTTGTTACGCAGCCGGGTAAATCGGGAGCGTACGCGGCCCAGTTGCTATCGGCCTGCTCGAAGATTACTGCGTATCTTACGGTCATTGTTTGCTCTCCACTCCCGCGGCTTTCAAAATCGACTTAAGGGTACCGACCGGAATCCGCTCAGTCGGCATGATTTCACGCTGGTAAACTTCGGGAAGTGCTCACCGCTGGAAACGGATGCTTCCGATCGGAGCTCGATGGTCAAAGTATTCGCTCTCAACAAGAAATCCATCCTCATCATCGCCGCCCTGGCGGTAATAGGGATTGGAATTGTTGCGGTCTTCTATCACCTGTCAAAGCTGGTCGATGAGCGTCTGCAGCAGGGTGTCTTCGCGGACAGCTACAGTGTCTTCTCCGCCCCGAAACGGGTTGTTGTTGGCGACGTTTACAGCCGGGACGCACTAACCTCCTACCTTATGAAGATCGGGTATTCGAGCTCCAGCGCGAATCCGATTGGATATTTCAATAGCAACAGTGAATCGTTGGACGTCTTCCCCGGTAAACAATCAGCTTTTCACGATGAACCGATTCGCGTTGGCTTCACAGGCGGCAAGGTCAGCGAAATTCTGCGGCTGCCGCAGAACGCGAAGGTCAACCAATGTTTCCTTGACCCGCAGTTGATAACCAGCTTGAACAACCAGGGGCGGGAAAAGCGACGCATCGTCAAATATGCCGAAATTCCGAAGGTCCTGACTGATGCTTTGCTTTCCGCGGAAGATAAGAACTTCTTCACGCACTCGGGTTTCGACCCGCTCCGCATTGTCCGCGCAGCCTTCGTCAACATGCGCGCCGGACGCAAGGAGCAGGGCGGTTCAACGCTCACGATGCAACTCGCTAAGAATCTGTACCTGGGGCCGGAGAAAACCTGGCGGCGCAAAGCGACTGAGTTCCTGATGGCAGGGATACTGGAAGAGAAACTGACGAAGCAGGAAATACTGCTTCACTACTGCAACCAGGTCTACCTCGGCAATCACGACACCTTCAGCCTGCATGGGTTCGGCGAGGCCGCGCGGATCTACTTCGACAAGGATCTGAACGAACTTACTTTACCGCAAGCGGCCATGTTGGCCGGGATCGTCCAGCGGCCCAGCTACGACGACCCGATCCGCCATCCCGACCGAGCGTTGGCGCGCAGAAACATGGTGTTGACCATGATGCTCCGCAACGGATTCATTACCGATGCGCAGGCTGCAGCCGCCGCAAGCACGCCGCTCGGCGTCGACGCACGCTCCCTGGATTCCGCCGGGCAGGCACCATACTTTCTCGACCTCGCTTTTGACGAAGCAAGATCGCATGTGGCAAGTAAAGCGGGCGGCCTCGGCTCGTATCGCATCTACACGACTCTCGACCAGGATTTGCAGAGCGCCGCCGCTGATGCCGTTCGCATCGGAATGGAGAAAGTCGATGCCATCGTTCGCAAACGCCAGACTACCCCGAAACCGCCGGCCAGCGGGAAGGACAGCGCAGCATCGGTCCCGGTGCAGCCAGCTGCCGGCCCGCAGGTGGCTCTGATCGCGATGGATCCTCACACTGGAGAAATCAAGGCCGCGATCGGAGGTCGCAGTTACGCTTCCAGCCAGCTGAATCGCTTGCGTGCGAAACGGCAGCCGGGCTCCGCCTTCAAGCCATTCGTCTATACGGCGGCGATGGAAACTCAGCTTGGAGGTCGCGGGGAACGCTTCACCGGCGCCTCCATGCTGATGGACGAGCCGACAACATTTAAGTATGGGAGCGAAGTCTATGAGCCCGCCAACTTCGGCGACCGCTATGTGGGGCCCGTCACACTACGGCGCGCCCTTGCCGCGTCTTTGAACAATCCGGCCGTGCAGCTGGCCCAGGCCATTGGCTACCGCCGGGTCGTCGATGTCGCCAAACGCGCTGGCATGAACGAAGACATTCGCGCCACGCCGGCCGTCGCGCTAGGCGCGTATGAAGTGACGCCGGTCGAGGTCGCGGGCGCCTATACGATCTTTGCCAATCGAGGCGTCTACGTGCAGCCGATCTTCGTCTCCACGGTGGAAGCACAAAATGGCGCCGTCGTCTTCAGGTCGGTTCCCAAAACCCACGCCGCCATCGATCCCAAAGTCGCCTATTTGATGTTGGACATGCTTCAGGAGGTGTTGCGCAGCGGCACCGGCGCCGCGGTATGGAGCTACGGTGTTCACGGCCCAGCTGCCGGAAAGACGGGCACCTCGCGAGACGGCTGGTTCGCCGGTTTTACCTCCGACTTGATCTGCGTCGTCTGGGTAGGCTATGACGATAATCGTGACCTCGATATCGAAGGTGCAAAGTCGGCGCTTCCGATTTGGGCGGAGTTCATGAAACGAGCCACCCAGCACGGAAACTATGCGCGCGCCTTCCAACCACCACCGTCGGGCCTCAGGACGGCGACCATCGACGACGAATCGGGCCAACTGGCTGGACCGCTCTGCACCAGAACGCGGAACGAATACTTCGTCTCTGGATCGGAGCCCACCACCATCTGCGCGCACGTGGACCTGCCGCAGGCCAATCCGATCGACGGCGTCACGCCGGCTCGCACGGAGGATGGAGGGGGAACCTTCATCCCACGACGCGCCAATGGGAACGTGGGGATGGCCGGATGGTTTCGAAGCAAGAGTCCTGATACCGCTTCTGGTTCCTCCGCCGGTTCCACGGAGAACGACTTCACCGCAGCCCACCCGGATTATCCGGCCGGAACGTTATTGCGAGTCACAAACATCTCCACCGGTAAGAGCGTGGTTGTTGAGGTCAATGGCCGCATCTCTCGCGACTCCGGCTGGATCATCAGCGTGAGCCAGCGCGCAGCCGAAGCATTGGACTTTATGCGCACTGGTTCAGCCGAAGTTCGCGTCGAGCCGGTCGAGAAGCGCTAATAGCCGCATCATCTTTCGCCTTTACATTAACCGTGCCCTCCAGCAATGGCAGGCTGATCGTCTCTGCCGACTGTGGGTCAACTTCCTCGTTTCGCGCCGTTGCTGTGCCCTCCAGCATGGGTGTGGCAGAACGCGCCAGGCCGAAATCTAGGATCTTAATGCGGCGGGGCATGGCAGACATACAGATTCGACGGCTTGATGTCCCGGTGGACGGGTCCCTTTTGATGCGCTGCCGACAGGCCGTCGCAGGTTTGAAGGGCCAGCTCGAGAAAGTCCGCTATGGCCATTGGCCCGGCTTTTAGTTCATGGTCGAGCGGCTTTCCTTCCACCAACTCAAGCACTAGAAACGAGCGGCCCTCGAACTCGCCGAAGTCCTAGACCGTGCAAATCGAGGGGTGTCCCACGCTGGCGATCGAACGTGCTTCGGACAGCAGTGCCGCCTCTTCTCTTTCGTTGCCGGACGGTATCGGCAAAAGGAATTTCACGGCGACGCGGCGATGGAGCAGCATATCTTCGGCAGAGTAGACCTCACCCATGCCGCCACTGTCGTTAACAAGTCAAGATGTGTCCGGTTTGATTAACACGTGATCTGTCCGGTTTGTGAAACAAAGCGATGCGGCCTTTTAGGCCGCCGCCTTGGTTTTGGGTTTGGCCTTTGCTTTTCCGTCGGAGAAAACAGAAGCCGTAGTCGGCGCGGTGGGAAAGTGGGAATCTCGCGGTTTGGGCGAGATTTCCAAGGGAGTGTGGGGGCCGGTGAAAACCTGCTCTTGGTTTTCCACGGCTTCCATGCTCCCGCCTTTTCCACGGCGCTTGGGGTTGCTTTCACGGATCAACGTCACTCCCTCACGGTCGAACCTCCCCACCAGGTGGGGGCCGTAACGGATCGAAACCGTCTCATCCAGGTGCTCAGGGATCGTTACCGTGCTCCCGGCCAGAGTGCTACGGAACCGGGTCTTTTCGATTTGCCAGCGGCGGTCCGCAATCGCAACCGTGTTGTCCTTGTTCACGACTCGCTCCGTTTGCACCGTGAAGATCCAGTTCAGGTCGCTCCGGCTGGTGCGCCGAAATGCGGTACCCTTCTCCATCGCCGCTACTTGGAACTTGCTGTTAAACTCCGCGATGTACTGCTCTCGCAGAAACGCATTGGCGCCCTCTACCGTCGTAATGCCAGCCAGCCGCAGTTCCTGTGGTAACCGCCCTTGCCAAGTTCCAAAGCTACCTTCGGACCGGCCCCGCGCCTGGGGAGAATACGCCGCAATCATCTGTATTCCCAGCTCCTTCATCGCCCGCCCCACCTGCGTCAAACGGTGCTTTTCCACCTTCGCCCCCTCCTTGACGGTCACGAAAAAGTGACTCCCCCGGTCACTATACAAAGCGCAGAACAGGCCTTCGACTTCGATCACCTCCCGCAAGCCGGCCATCACCGTTCGCGTTGATTCTTCCTCCACCAACTGCGCCTAGAGTAGATCTCGCTGGTGGCATCATCGAGAATCACGATCAGGTCGTACCACCGATCGTCGTTCAGCCAGCGATGCGGGCTGCCGTCAATGTGCAACAGCATGCCTGGCATCGGTCGCCGTGGCCGCCGGCGTCGGTGCGGCCCACGCTTTCGCCAGTTCGCTACCAGCCCCGCTCCCTGCAGCGCTTGCTGCACCCAGGTGTAGCTCAGACTGATCTCATGCTCCTCCCGCAACTTCTCGTGGAAGTGCCGCATGTTCAGATCGAAATACACTTCCTGATACAACCGCAACACCTCCTCCGCCGTTTCCATCGGAACCCGGTGAATGCTTCTCTTCCCACGTCTTTGATCAAACAATCCCGTGTAGCCGAATTCCTGATATCGGTCCCTGATCCGCCTCATCGTTCGGTCGGTACCCCCGCGATCTCAGCCGCCTCCATCCAGCTGATCTTCTTGGCCATCGCCTTCAGCAGCACATCCTGCAATTTCATCGTCCGCTCCATTGTCGCGGCCCTTATCGATCCCGAGAGTGTCAACTTCCAGCATCGCCGCCACTCGGCTAACCGGACATATCACGCGTGAATTCGACCGGACAAATCACATACTAACGACACTCACCCATGCCGCCACTTCCGGTTAGTTTTTCGATCCGATAGTGGGAAACCTTAACGCCCTCGAAAGAGCCTGCTGCCGCGCCGCTCGAGAAACTGATGGACGATCTCCGCGCCGCTCCAGTACCGGCGTTTTCGAACAGGCTTGCTTTGGAGGCTGGTACTGTTACGTCCGACTCGCTGGCTAGTGGGGCCGTTCTCGTCTGGAGCGGCAGGGAATCAGCGACTTGGCGACACTCCTGGTCTCGCAACCATTTCTCGTCTGCCATAAGTCAGCCAGTCCGAGCCCTCGACGGCCAGTCCTTACGACTGCGTCAGTCAGGTGGTTCACCCTAGTTCCTGCCACACCGAAGTGATGACTTCAGCGCGCCCCAACCCGTCGCCACCAGGGTCTTGCCAGTGCCGAAGCCCTATCTAAAACCCCCAGGAGTAGGCGTTGATCGCACGCTTCCCATCTCACCCTCCTCACCTATATCACTTTTCCATTGTTCCCGCAGCGCCATGCTATTCATGGGTTCTGCAAGGTGCCGGGCCCCGAACGATTGAGGAGATAATGAGCGGATGGAGATTGATCGGCGCAAAGTGGTTGCTGCGCTCGGTGGTCCGGCGGCCGTCGGTGAAATGGACGCCGAAGCCAAAGCCGAGGCATTGGAGGGTTATCTTTCGCAGGAGTTGGATTCGGCGCTGCTGGCAAAGCTGGGAGCTCCAACGAAAGCTCAGACCGTCGCCGAATTAGATGCAGAGATCGACACTCGCAGCTTTCGCCGCGGCGTGGGAACTCTGTTTGCAGTCGGCGCTGCCACTCCATTCGGAAACCGCATGCCGGACGAACCGCCGACCGTACATCAATTGCCTCCGCTTCCTGAGAACCCAAAGCTTTTGGATTTCTATCGCCTGCGCTTCGCCCCGGCGACTCACGTGTTGCAGAGCGCGGATAAAGCGTTAACCGCCGGTATGCCGGAAGAGATTGTTCTTGCCTGCCTCTTCCACGATGTGGCGCAGGCGCTAATGAAGGCGGATCACGGATGGTGGGGCGCCCAGCTGTTCGAACCGTATGTGTCGGAGAAAGTGGCCTTCGCGATTCGCTATCACCAAGCCCTTCGCTTCTTTCCCGACCATTCAGTTGGTTATGAGTATCCCGACCTTTACAATCTGATCTTCGGCAAGGACTATGTGCCACCGCCTTACATTCAGGCAGCGTACAAGTATTGCCGCGAGCACAAATGGTACATGGCGGCGCGCTTGGTCACGGTGAACGATCTTTATTCCTTCGATCCGAACCACGTGGTTGATCCAACGAAGTTTACCGACATCATCGGACGCCATTTCAAGCAGCCGAAAGAGGGCCTGGGCTTTGACAATAGTCCGGTTGCCCATATGTGGCGTACCATCGCAATGCCGGACGCGCCACTGTAACGTTCGGTAGCCGGAGTAACTCTGTGAAACTACTCGCGACTCAGCAACGCCAGTTCCTTGGCCCGGCGCGCAACCTCCCCACGATCCATATCCTTGTATTTCTTTGGCAGCAAACTCCGGCTGGTGCATTCGAGGACGGCCGCCAGGTTCTGCATCTCGATCTCGGTCGGATACGACGGCGGAATGAAGTCATCCAACGCGGATTTCAGGTCGTCCATTCCCACCACAGCATCATTCTCGAGCACTGACTTCATACGCGCCCGGATCAGCACGGCCTCAATGTCCGCACCGGAGAGCTGGTCGGAATGCTCAACAAAATAGTTCTCCGCCTCCGTCGACGCGGGTTTAATACCCGTCTTCTTCTGCATCGCTCGCAACATTGCCAGCCGCTCTTCAGTGGTCTCCGGATAGAACAGTGCAATGTGCTCTTCGGCACGGCCCTGCCGTTTCAAATCCACCGGCAGCAAATCCGGGCGGCTGGTGAGCAGGAACCAGATCACTTTGCCGCGCAGCTCGGTGTTCCCCATGAATTGGGCGATCTGCGCAAACACGCGATTGCTTACGCCGCTATCACCGGACATAGACCGGTTGCCTAACTGCGCGTCGGCTTCGTCGACCATGACCGCGATGGGGCACATAGCTTGCAGGAGATTCAGCACGCGCTCGAGATTTCCCTCGGTTACGCCCTGCCACATGCTGCGGAAGTTCTTCAGCATGACAACAGGAACGCCGATCTCGCCGGCGAAGCAGGTGGTGAGGAATGTCTTACCCGTGCCCACCGGGCCGCAAATCACGTAGCCCATGGGCAGCACATCTGTGTTGCCCGAGCGAATAGCCGCAGCCGCGTTCTGCAGTTTCAGCTTGGCCTGCTCCTGCCCGGCAACCATCGACAGATCGAATCGTGTCTGGATGAACTCCAGCAGGCCGCCCGATTCGGCTTCGATCAACTCCTTTTTGCGCTCGGTCAGGAACTTCCTTGTAAGCGGACGCTGGTTTTGGACCGAGTGCGAAATGAGGCTCTGCAGCTGCAGTCGCTTGAGACCCGCGCCCAGTTTGGCTAGTCCCGCTTCGTTGACGTCCGAGCCAGGCGGGAGAGGCGTTGAAGCCAGTTGCGCGCGAATGAACTCCAACCGGCCGCCCTCATCCGGCAGCGGGATCTGGATCGAAGCAACACCAGGATTCTGAACGACGCCTTGATTCAGTTCGATCTGGTTTTCCGCAATCAGGCATATGGTGACGTCCGCTCGCAGGAATTCCGAATTCTGTGCCCACCGTTTCAGAATGACAAGCGCGTTGCGATCCTCGGCTGACATCCCGGAGATATCGCCGGCCGGCGCAATGGTCTCGGCGAAATCGAGGATCAGGGCGATCTTCTTGCCATCGGCAATGCGCAGGCGAAGGTAGTTGTCGAGGATGCTCAGAACGCCGTCTGGATTACGCGGCAGGCTCTGCGAGTAGTTCGTCTGATGAAAGCTGTCGTACCCGGAGAGCGCGTTGCGAAAATCCGCCTGCATATCGGGATGCGCAAAACTCAAGCCGCCTCCGCGGTCGTACGTCAGCACCAAGTTACGCCTTCCAAATAGTCCTTGGTGAAGGAACGTGAGTAGCGGCACGTACTCGGTGGATCCGTTCCGGTTAAGGGGCACCAGGTCTCGCACGCTGCCGTACAGAACAAATACGGAGAGTGTGCGTGAGTAATATTTCTCGGACAGCGATTGCGCCCAATCCGGCATCTGCGTCGAAGCTGCGATGGTCGTTGCCATTTCTTAGTTCCGCAGCCGGCTCCGCGCCCCGGCTCCAGAATCCGAGGTGCCTATGTCGGAGGGCATCGGCGCAATCCCTCCCGTGTCGGGGACATTCTCGAAGATGGTTTCCACTTCGCGGACCGTCTCCTCGGTCTGTTCTACGTCGTGAACCAAGCCCTCAAGATGGTCGCTCAGTTGTTGCGGATCGCGCATGGTCACGGACTGATCGCGGACGAGGCCAAGTACATCCTCTACCGCCGCACATTGCGCATCAATCACTTCGCAGTTCTCACGGATTTTCTTGAATTTCTCGACCCGCTTGTTCAGGATCTCGATGCGCTTCTTGTTGATCTCCTGTACCTTTCCCGTCTCCGACGACTGCGTCTTCTCGAGTTGCGACAGTTCCCGCTGGACGCCGTTGAGATCGGTGGTTTTCAAGTATTCCCGATGCTGCCATGCCGAGTGAAGCAGGCGAAGATAAGCCTGTTGTAGACCTCCCAGTTTGTCCTCCACCTGTTGTGCGAAGTATCTGCGAGGTGGATGAAAGGTGGCTGTAGTTTTCTCGAATGCTCCGGCAGATCTTGTCGAGGTCGGCATACCTCAAGCGCATTTCGGGCAGAATCTGCTGGAACATGGCGTTCAGCCGCAGGTCGTTCTGGCGCTTTTCCTCCTCATATTTCCAGGAGCGCACAAGGCGCTGAAACCGGCTATTCTGCGGCACAAGGGCGAGATACATCAACTCGATTCCAGCCCCCAGGAGCAAAGGCAACGCGCTCCCGGACACGACGGCGAAACCAGCGATGCCCGCCATCGCGATCCAGTTGTATTGCAGCTTCGCGGCTTCCTTGACGTAGTTGATCTCGGACCGGGGCGAATCGTCCTGCGGCATCAAACACTCACTCTAACCTGACCCTTTCCAGGCGCGCGCCGCAAGCAGGCAAGCACATGCTCTTGCATTTCATGAAACTCCGCCGTCTGCCTGACGCTGGGATCGCGCGGACGCCCGAACGAAACCGGAATGTCCTCCACAATGGTACCGGGCCGGGCGCTGAAGATGAAGATGCGGTCCGCCAGATAAATCGCTTCATCCACATCGTGCGTCACAAACAGAATCGTGCTGGCGGTTTCGTCCCAAACCCGCAGCAGAAGCTGCTGCATGTCGCTTCGCGTTTGGGCATCCAGGGCGCCGAAGGGCTCGTCCATCAAGATGACCTGCGGCCGGTTGGCCAGCGTGCGGGCAATGGCCACCCTCTGCTGCATCCCGCCGGAGAGCGTGTCCGGATAAGACTTTTCGAAGCCGGTGAGGCCGACTGCCTCGATCAGGTGGTCCACGATTTGCCGGCGCTCTGTGGCCGGCACGTTGTTGATCTTCGGACCATAAGCGATGTTATCGGCCACCGTCAGCCAGGGAAACGAAGTGTACTTCTGAAAGACCATTCCGCGATCGCGGCCCGGACCGTGGACCGTCTTGCCATTCACCAACACCTCGCCGCTGTCAGGCCGGTCGAGACCCGCGATCATTCGCAGCAGAGTCGACTTTCCGCAGCCCGAAGGACCAAGCAGCACCCGAAATTCGCCGATATCCCGGCCGTCCGGCGAGAAGGCGTCCTCCACCTCGAAGCTGACTTTGTGCAACGCTTCGATCCGCGCACCCTGCGCACTGACAAACGTGCGAGACAGTTCACGAACGCTGATCTTAATTTGATTCGGCATGGGCCGAGGCCTTTACCGGAGTGCCGGTGGCTACTGCGGCGACCGGCTCGGAGGCCGGACGTGACGCTCTGCGCCAGGGGAACAGCCGGCCCTCGATGAACGTCAGCAGAAAGCGGAACAGGAACGCGGCAATGCCGATCGCGATGATGCCTGCGTATACGCGCTCGAAGTCGAGAACTTTCCGCGCGGCCTCGACCATGTATCCCACTCCTTTGCGCGCATTCACCATTTCCGCGAGGATGACGTAGGTCCAGCCGATGTCGTAGAGAATGCGGAATGAACCGAAGATCGGCGGGAACGATGCGCGGAACAACAGCCACAAAATGTTGCGGCGCTTTGCGCCGAGCGTCCACGCCGTCTCCAGCAAACTGTCGTCGACCTTGTTGACTTCTTCCACCACCACCGCCAGCAGGTAAAAGAACATGCCGAACCAGAGGAATGCCACCTTCATCGACTCTTCCATTCCAAACAGCGCGATGAACGCCGGAAGGAATGCGGTGATCGGCATGGATCGCATGGGCGCCGCGACCGGGTTCACCAGATCGTGTACCCATCGGAAACTGCCCATGAGCAGGCCCAGTGGAATGGCCACCACAGTGCACCAGAAGAACGCCTGCGCGATGCGCCACCAGCTCTGCACGACATTTCCGAGCAGGTCGTACTCCGTCCAGAGCCGCCCGAAGGCATGCATCACCCCGATGGGACTTGGGAGGGAAAAGGGCGGCAGAAGGTCCCCTCGGGTGAGCAAAAACCAGACGATGACAACCGTGCACCAAGCCGATATCGCCAGAATCAGCCGGGTGCGCGGCGAAACGTCGCTTCGGATTTTGAGCAGGTCACGCATTAGCACTGGACCGCGCGCGTAAGAGTCTGTGTGAAAGCCCCATCAGTCGATCCGAATTGGAACGTAAAGCAAAGCCAAGATGCTCGGCTCAGCAGGCTGAAGCCCGCGCCACACGGGTAGGCATCCGCTTGCTCACGCGCGCGGTTCTGTGTGGGAGTTTTCACGGAGCCTCGTAAGCTAGCGGATTTCGGCCTGGGTTAACCCGCCGTATTCCGATACACCTTTATGTCCGTCCGCCTGTTCTTCTCTCTGCCTTCTGGCGTTGCATTGTCGGAGATGGGACGGTCGGGGCCGTTGCCCACCGTGCGCATGCGTGCCGCAGGAAAGCCATATTTATCGATGAGATACTTCTTCACGGTTTCGGCTCGCTCTCGTGAGAGTCCGACGTTGAGCCCACGGTTGCCTGTCGCATCGGTGTTGCCATCGATATCGACCACTGTGTTCTCATACGCCTTCATAAAGGCGCCGATCTCGTCCACCACTGCGCGCGAATCGAGCCCCATCTGGGCTGATCCTGTTTCAAAGTAGATCGAGCGCCGCTGGGTCGCAATCGGCACTGCGCCTTCGGCCGGCTGCTTGTATTCGATCGGCGCCTCGGTAGAGGCGGACGAGAACTTGCCGCTCATGGGCTCAAGAAAACGCCGGTCGACGCTCGACTCCGGGTCGTAGTTGCGCTTGATGATGCGCTCCTCTCGGTACATCTCCTGCGCCATCTTGAAGATATTGTTGTAGTCGGAATCCGCGCCTCGGGTCCCAAAGAAAGCCTTGTTGTCGGCGTAGTCGGCGAGCTTAACGCCGCCGAGCATCGTTTTGGCAAGATCCTCGGGAATATTGAAATCCTTGATGGTGCCGATCAGAGTGTAAGCGCGGTTGGGTTGCGCCTTAATGAATTCCACGCCCTCGAGCCATCCCTCCGCCAGTTTGACCACTGTCTGCGGGCACCGTGCGGCGAAGCGATCGCTCACCACCAGAATGTCGGCGATCAACCGGTTGGCCGTACGCGTGTCGTAGATCTTCTTCGACCCGGGGCGCTTGGTGACCGCATCGCTCATGTCCGGATCCCACGCGACGGCGGCGTCCACTTTCTGCTGCGCGAACAACGTCGCGGGCTCAATGCCGTCCTTGGTGTGTACGGCCTTGGCGAAGATTTCGTTGCGCTGGTCGGTGGTCAGCCCCGAGCTCTTCAGCCCGTTCCAGAGCAGGAAATGCGATGGCGTGTACGGCGCGAACGCCACCGTTTTGCCGGCCAGGTCTTCGATGCTGTTAATGCCCTGTTTGCCAATCACGCCATCCGCGCCGCGCGACCAATCCACCATGAAGAATGCGTGAGCGCCGAGTCCCTTCTCCTGAAACTGCGCATAGTCCTTGGCCCAGACGTCGGCGGTCGTTAGCATGACGTCGACGTTGTCGGTGGCCAGCGCCGACGAACCCTCGGTCCAATCGTCGATGATTTTGAAGCTGACCTTTAGGCCCTTCTTGTCGTAGATCGAGCCCGCCACGGTATCGAGTCCGCCATTGGCGACCAGGCCCGCGGCGCAACCGACCCAGATATTCACGCGCACCCGGGCGTTGTTACAAGCCGAGTCCGACGCCGATGCCGGTATTACCAGGGGTTTGGAGGTGTCGACTGGTTCGGTCGCCGCCACCTTGGCTTTCGAGCCGAACAGCCCGCGCACGTTCACAATACCGTATCGATCGAGACTGTAGCCCACCAGGCCCAGTCCGATCAGGAAAATTAGAATCCATCCGCCCTTCTCAATTTTTACGGCCATAATTTTCGAGAGTTCAGTTCGCCATCCCCGGCTTCCGACCTCTTCTCCTCAGTTATTACGTACCTTTTTGGGCTTCTCGCGCCCCGATCGTCTTCTGCGCCGCTTCCGGCGCAGCTTGCGGCGGCATCAAGCCCATCTCCACTTTGAACTGCTTCACCAGTTCGCCGGCGCGCAGTTGTTCCGCCTCTTCTTCGATCTTGACCTTCTGCTGGTCCACGTTGCCCAGCGCCATCTCCATGCGGGCTTCATTCATTGCCGTGGATTCCTCGATCTTGCGCACCATCTCGTCATGCGTGGCGCTGATGCCGGTAACTTCGAACTGCTCCATGACATCGGCAACCTTCTTCTGCCACTGCGAGCGTCGGTAGTCGGCAATGGCGTTCAGCGCTTCATGCGTCTTTCGTTCTTTTTCGAGCATGAACGCTTTTTTCACGGCCATGGCCTTGTCGAGTGCCGCGTGGGCGGTCTCGAGCTGGCCTTGCGTCCGGGCGAGAGCGCTGCGAGTCTGTTCGAGTTGCACGGCAAAGCTGCCGGCCAGGTCATCACGCCCGGCCTGGATGGCTGCCTTGACCTTGGCAGTCATGTTGTTGACGTCGGTTTTGTATTTTGCCTCCTCTCTTTCGAGCAAGGTGGCATTCGCCTTGACCATCGCGATGCTTTCGTTCATGCGTGGAACCTGGTCATTCATATCGCGAATGTTCTGTTCCAAAATCAGTTCCGGGTTCTCCGCGACGGAGATGAAAAACCCGAAAAAAGAACGCATCATGCGTGAAAGCCGTTTAAACATAAGGGACTTCCCCTCCTTGCGGCTATTTCGCCCCTACGATTTCGGGGCTGATGGCTGGTTAGGTGCTTGGGCTCCGCGTGGCGCTGCCGCAACGGCGCCGGTCGTGATCGGATTTTCCACAACAAAATAAGATACGGAATCGGAGATTTTTTGTTCCTCTTGCTGCTTCTGCAGCCGCCAGGCATAAAAACGCTCTTTCTCCTTAGCAACTTGGTCGTTGTTGGCCTGTATGCGCGCCTTGTGCTCCTCGATAAGCCGATCGAGATCGGTCTGGATCTGAGTATTGTCTCGTTCCTTTGCGGCCTGCAAATCGTCCAGGGCCTTCTGTTGCACCCGCTCGAATCCATCCAGGGCGCGGTCGCGCTTCACCGCGTCTTCGATGACTTCTTCGATCTTCACTCCGGCAGCATCCAGAGCCAGCAAAATGGAATTCTTTTTCACCTCTGCCGGCAGCGCACGAATTCGTTCGCTCTGCAGCATCTCAGAGATCTTCCCGATGGTGTAGCCGTGCGCGGGCGGGTGAATCTCCGCCGCGGCATAGATCTCGTCGAATCCGGCGGCAGCACTCACGGGGCCGGTAAAAGCGGGCTCGGCTGCGACCGAAGAAGCGATCTCTGCGACACTCTGCGCTGCGCTGCGGGGCCGTCGCTCCGTGTCCTCAGCAGCAGTGCCTGTCTCCGGAGGGTCGAGCGAGACAAACGCGTTGTACCAGCGTTTACTCATAGGCGCCTCAATCGTCCGCCAGTCTATCATGTCAACTGTGCAGCATTGGGCCTGGATGCTTGTTTTTGCTTGCTCGGAACAAATGGGGTAGCCTCCCACTTTCTCTGGCAGTCGCCCCGCAGCAAGCAATGGTCGCCGCCTCTGTTGTCCCGACTCCGTCGCCTAGAAGCCAAGAACTCGGCGCGATAGTTGCAATCGAGTCAATCGGGTCATAACATCGGTAGTCGTTGTCGGAACGGAAGGTCGTTATGGGCAAAACATCGAAGGTTACGGAAGTGGAATCCCGGCGGCCCGCCAATCGCAAGCCCCCGTCCCTTTCGGAACACCACTCGCGAGCCGAACGCAAGACGATGGGCAAAGCGTTGCGAGACAATTGTCCGCGAGCCCCGCACGCTGGATGGAGGCCAACGCACGACCGGCCGGATCAGTCCGCCTTGTGTTGAAGGCCGACGAGGGGCGCCTCCCCGATCTCCTTCGCTTCGCCACGGGCGCATGGTGCTGTCGCCCTTCACCTTCTACCGCGGTTCGGCGCTCGCCATGGCGGACGACTTGGCCGGCACGCCGGCGACTGGTGTCCGCGTGCAATGTGGTGGAGACTCGCACCTGGTCAACTTTCGGGGTCTCGCAACGCCGGAGAGGCAAGTCATCTTCGCCATCAACGACCTCGATGAGACCCTTCCCGCGCCCTGGGAGTGAGACCTCAAGCGTCTCGCGGCGAGCTTCGTGATTGCCTGCCGCGACAACGGACTGCCTGAATCCAATGCCAAGGATGCAGTGCTCGCTTGTGTCCGATCCTACCGCGAGCATATGGCCGAGTTCAGCGGAATGAAGGTCCTGGAGCTGTGGTACTTCGCTGTCGAGGCTGAGATGCTGATTGCGAGCATCAAGGACGCCGCGATCCGCCGCGGCGCGATAAAGAACCTGGCGAAGGCGCGTGAGAGCAGCAACTCCGAAGGCCTTTTCCCGAAGCTGGTAGACGATTCCGACGGGTCGCCGATTACCAAAGAGCAGCTCCCGACCATCTTCCATTGGAAAGGTCATTCCCCCGGAGAGGTCCATCCGGAAGTCAAATTGGTCTTCGACCGGTACCGAGAGTCCCTGCTGCCTCACCATCGCATTTTGCTTGATTGCTACACGGTAAAGGACGCCGCGGTTAAGGTAGTCGGCGTTGGGAGCGTGGGCACGTCCTGCGCGCTGGTGCTGCTAATGGCCGACGCAGGAGATCCCCTCATTTTGCAGCTTAAGGAGGCGCGGGCCTCGGTCCTGGAGCCTATGCGGGCGCGAGCGTCTTTCCGAACCACGGCCAACGTGTGGTCTACGGCCACCGGCTCATGCAGCCGGCCAGCGACATCTTCATCGGCTGGACCCTGGGCCCGCGAGGACGTCACTTCTATGTCCGCCAACTTCGGGACGTCAAGATCAAGTTTCCCGTTGAGACGTTCGACACGGCCCGGATGACCGTCTTCGCCCGATGCTGCGGCTACACGCTGGCTCTCTCCCACGCGCGCTCCGGCGACCCCGCGATGATCAGCGGGTACCTCGGCAAAAGCGACGAGTTCGATAAAGCGCTCGCCATTTTCTCGATGGCGTATGCCGATCAGAACGAAAAGGACCACGCCGTACTGAAACGAGCGATCCGCGACGGAAAGGTCGAGGCGGTCGTCGAAGCGGCGAAGTGAAATGGCTCGCGCAGGAAACAGCGATTACGGACGGATAACCGGACTGAAAATTGAAAAGCATTGTATCGGCGAGGCAGAAACCAACGCCACTTGCGTTGACCCCGGAGGCACAATCGGCGACACTCAATTTTTGGGATTCCAAGACGGAAATCTCAGATGAGGCCTCGTATGCGGTTTCTCTTCCCCGCCATCGTTATCTGCACCGCCGCGGTATTGCCGGCCTTCGCGGCCGACCGCGTCAAGACCGCGAACGGCATCCTCGAATCCACCGCCGCGCCCAAGGACGGCGTGCGCACGCTTCAAGGGCATCCCGTTCGCTCAGCCTCCCGTCGGCGACCTACGCTGGCGGGAGCCGCAGCCCGTCAAGAACTGGACCGGCACCCGCAACGCCGACCAGTTCGGCCCGCGGTGCATGCAGCGCACCTCACCCGGCGCCGACTATTGGTTCCGCAGCAACGGCATGAGTGAGGATTGCCTCTATCTCAACGTCTGGACCCCGGCCAAATCGGGTAATGAAAAACTTCCGGTTCTCGTTTACATCTTCGGCGGCGGCTTCCAGAATGGCGACGGCTCGGAGCCGCGCTACGACGGCGAGAGCATGGCCCGCCAGGGCATAGTCGCGGTCTCCAGTCAACTACCGCACCAACATCTTCGGCTTCTTCGTCCATCCCGAGCTGACGAAGGAGTCCCCGCACCACGCCGCCGGCAACTACGGTCTATTGGACCAGGTGGCCGCCCTCCAGTGGGTGCAGAAGAACATCGCGGCCTTCGGCGGCGACCCCAAGCACGTCACCATTGCCGGCGAATCTGCCGGCTCGATCTCCGTCAGCGCGCTGATGGCTTCGCCGCTTTCCAAGAACCTGATGGCCGCCGCCATCGGCGAGAGCGGCGCCGCCATCGCCAGCCTGCCACCGCAGCCTCTTGCCGACGCCGAACAGAATGGCGTCAAATTCGCTGCCGCCGCCGGCGCGACCACGCTTGCCGCCCTTCGCGCGATGACCGCGGAGCAGATTCAGGACGCCGCCGCTAAAGCTCAGGGTGTCCGCTTCAGCACGGCGATGGACGGCTATTTCCTTTCGAAGCCCTTGGCGGAGACCTTCGAAGCAGGTGAGCAGGCCAAGATTCCTCTGCTAGAAGGGTCGAACACCCAGGAGCAAGCGGCGCGCTCCGTTCTGGGCACCGGCGACCCTACGCCGGAAACCCTCGCCAACGCCATCAGGAAGTTCTACGGGGATAAGGCCGACCCGGTGCTGAAGGCCTACGCCGCCAGCACCACTGATGAGGTTTACGAAGCCGCCACCCACCTGGCCAGCGCCCGCTTCATCTCGTACGGCACCTGGAAGTGGGCTGAACTCCAGATGAAGACCGGCGGCAAACCGGTGTACCGTTACCTCTACGCCCGTCCCCGGCCGGCTTATCTCGGTATGCCGGGTGAGCCCCCGCCCGCTGCGCCTGCGCGCAGGGCGGCACAGCGAATCCGCACCGGGCCCTCGCGGGGCGGTGCATTCCGCCGAGATCCAATACGCCATGGGCAATCTGGATCTCGACAAGCGCTACACCTGGGAGCCCGCCGACTACGAAGTATCCAAAACGATGCAGGCCTACTTCGTGAATTTCATCAAGACGTTCGACCCGAACGGCTCGGGCCTGCCGAACTGGCCGGCCTACCGCGCCGACGATCGCTACCAGCGTATGCGCATCGATGTGAAGTCCCAAGCCGAACCCGAAGGGGATCGCGACCGGTATCTCGCGCTGGAGGCGGCAACGACAGCGCGATAACCGTCACCCTGCGATAAGGCGTTTGAACGGAAGCGCGGATCGTTGGGAATTGAGTCCAAGACTCTGGAGAGGAAATCTTTTGATTTTGCCACGCGGCGTTGGCCGAGCCTCGGCGTCTTTGAAGTGAAACGCAACGCCGGTACGACTTATCCTGCATTCCTTGTCACGTGATCGTCGCCCTCGGACTGTCCTGACGACTATCAGATTAAGTGTCCGCCTCTCTCCCCATTGTTTTTCCGCCTGTCTTGTTTTCGTTTTGTTTTTTGTCCAGGCCTTGTAGCGGCTTGATTTAGGATCCGAAATAGTCCCCGATTGTCCTGAGGACTCTCAGGGAAAATGTGCCCCTGACCCCATTTCGTTCTTCTGCTTTGTCCTTAACTCGCGAGCGGAGGCCACGACGCAAGGAAAGCGGAAACGGTCCGGCCGTCAGTGGCCGCCTCTCGATTGGACACTAGATCATGCTCGCGCATGACCATGGTGTTATGATTCCCCTGTTTTACAAGCGTCACCGCGCAGGTTCAGGACGCCCGGTGAAGCGGGCTTCCGGACGCATCTGTTCCGGGTGCGCCACTGGATTTGAGGTTGCCGCACGAAACGCAAACTAAACTTCCGTTACATTATCTTCGCAACACTAGCGGTGGCCCTTGCCGCGTCATCCTCGTTTGCCCTGTGGCATACCTATACGACCGGAGAGATTTATTCGCTTTCCTCGCGCCTCCTGGAGGATATTCCCAAACGCCTCACCGGTCCTGGCAGGTTCCGCTTCCTCCTTCAGCCCGCCGTTGCCGTTCTTCTCGGCATTCGAAGTGGCATCGTCGATGCTCGCGCCGGTCACCCGCCATTCCTTTTGGCGCTTCTCTTTCATGGTTCGCGGCGCTCGTCGATACTCAAACATGCCTTTTCGCAGCTGTCGGTTCTGATAGCGATGTCGATACTGCTCGATCTCGTCGCGCAGTTCCTGATCCTCCGGGAAGTGTTCCCTGTTCCCGCCCTAATCCTCGGTCCGGTTTTGATCGCGCTACCCTACACGACCTCCCGTTCGTTGACTGGCCGGTTCTGGGGGCGAAAAGCAGCCACCGCTGACGACCGGTAGCCGCGGATGGCCGCGCCGAATTCGGCTCGATAGTTGCGGCTCAGTCAGCTAGGTCGAGTGTGGGCGCGTGAGAATACCCGCGAGGGCATCTGGGACGCGCTCAAACGCAAAGAAGTCTACGCCAAACCGGCGACCGGCCCGTCGTGCGGGTGTTCGCGGGCTGGAACTTCGCGCAGGCGGACCTCGTGAGGCCGACCTCGCGGCCAACGGCTACGCTCATGGCGCGCCGATGGGCGGCGATCTCAGCAGCGCGCCGGCCGGTAAGCGGCCTGCCTTCCTGGTGCAAGCGCTGCGCGATCCGGATGGCCCCAACCTCGACCGCATCCAGATCATCAAGGGCTGGCTCGGCAAGGACGGCAAGTCGCAAGAGCGCATTTTCGACGTGGCGGTCTCCGGCGGGCGCAAGATCGGTGTGGATGGCCTCTGCAAGACTTTGGTCGGCAGCACCGTCGACGTTCCCAACGCGACCTACAGCAACTCAATCGGTGCGCCGACGCTGTCGGCATATTGGAAGGACCCGACTTTTGATGCTTCCGAGCGCGGGTTCTACTACGTGCGTGTGATCCAAATCCCGTCGCCGCGCTGGACCGCCTACGATCAGAAACGCTACGGCATCAAGATGCCTGGATACGTGCCGATGACGGTCACCGATCGCGCTTACACTTCGCCTATCTGGTATGCACCGGCGAAATGATGCGCAGCTTTTTGAAGAAGCTCGTGTGCGAGCCGCTGTTTCATTTCCTGCTGCTGGGGGCTATGATCTTCGCACTCTACAACCTGGTGTCCAAGGAACTCCGGCACCGAGCCGGGAAAGATTGTCATCACGCAAGGTCAACTCGCATCGATGTGGGACACCTTCACCTTAACCCGGCAACGGGAGCCCACCCGCGAGGAATGGGAGGGCTTGATCCGGGACCGAGTGCGCCAGGAAGTTTATTATCGCGAGGCGCTTGCGCTGGGCCTGGACAAGGACGACCTGATCATCCGCCGCCGCTTGCAGCAGAAGATGGAATTCGCCTCCGATGATGCCGCCAAAGCTCAGCCGACCGACGACGAGTTAAGAGCATTTATGCAGGTGCGCCCCGATTCGTTTCGCACGGAGCAACGTTTCACGTTCCGCCAGGTGTATCTCAGCCCAGAGAAGCACGGCCAAAAGATCGCGCGGGACGCTGCGCAACTCTTGGCGCAATTGAACCAGGCCGGCGGCAAAGCCGACATCGCGGCGTTGGGCGATCCGATTATGCTCGACCACGAGTTCGTTGAACTCCGGGCGGGCGAGGTCGCAAGGCAGTTCGGCGATAAGTTCGCGGCGGCTCTGAATGGACTTCCGGTCGGCCAGTGGCAAGGACCGGTCGAATCCGCCTATGGTGTGCATCTGGTGTTCGTCGGCGCACGCCCGGAAGGCAGGGCCCCTGCACTGGCGGATGTCCGCGACGCGGTGCGCCGTGAATGGGAAGAGGCGCGCCGGTTGGAGGCCAGCGAGAAGTCTTACCTCGCACTGCTCAAGCACTACACCGTGACGATCGAAGGTCTGCCGCCGCCGAAAGAGAAAACGGTTGTGAGCCGGAACTGAGATGAAACGCCCAGCCCTCATCTTGCTTCTGCTCGCCACCCCGACGGCGACCGTGTTCGCGCACGAAGTTCGGCCCGCATATCTTGAATTGCGCCAGTCCCGACCGGGAACGTACGAGGCGCTGTGGAAAGTGCCTGGCCAGGGAAACTTACGTCTCGGACTCTACGTGGAGCTGCCCGCGGGCTGTACCAACGTCGCCCAGCCACGCGGCACCATGGCCAATAGTGCCTATACCGAACGCTGGACCGTAAAGTGCGCGGGCGGACTCAGCGGCGGCACCATTCACGTCTCGGGCCTCAGTGCGACGGCAGTCGACGTGCTTGTGCGCTTGGAACGTCCTGACGGCACCACGCAAGTAACGCGGCTCACGCCATCCGCTCCGTCGTTTGTGGTCGCAGCCGCGGCGGACGCAGTGGGCGTCGCCCGCACGTACACAGTGCTCGGCGTCGAGCATATCCTGTCGGGCGTTGACCATCTTCTCTTTGTGCTGGCGCTGATTATCATCACGCGCGGCGGCTGGACCCTGGTCAAGACCGTCACTACGTTCACCGTCTCGCACAGCATCACGCTTACTCTGGCGGCGCTCGGTTACGTCCATATCCCGCAACGGCCGGTCGAGGCAATGATTGCATTGAGTATCGTCTTTGTCGCGGCGGAGATTCTGCATGGCAGGAAAGGCCGTAAGGGCATCACGGCCAGCGCACCCTGGATTGTGGCTCTCTTGTTCGGACTGATGCACGGCCTGGTTTTGCCAGCGGGCTTAAAGACGCCGGCTTGCCGGACGGACATATCCCCACCGCGCTGTTGTTCTTCAGCATCGGCGTGGAAGCCGGACATTTCCTTTTCATCGGCTTCGTCTTGTCGGTAACCGCACTCCTGTTGCGAGCCGCTCGAAAACTCGCGCCCATCTACCAGGAACGATCAGCGATCATTCAGCTTCTACCTCCCTATGCTATCGGCAGCGTGGCGATGTTCTGGGTCATGCAACGCATTGCTGCCTTCTAACTAAACTGACAACCAGGGAAAAAAGATGAACAAATACACGCGGATAGCAGTCACAGCAATGCTGCTGTCCGGATTCGCAACGGCCCAAGTCGGGAAACCCCCGGCGGCCAAGATTCAGGAAACCACCAACGTCATCAACGACTGCGTGAAGCGATCGACCAGCTTCAAGCGAAGTGTCAGGCTCAAGGCCAAGGGTAGCGCTCCTAACCTTCAGCAGAACGCGGATCAGCTCGAACAGGCAATGAACAAAGTCGGCGACTCCTGGAATCGGGACCACGACCCGCAGAAGACGCGCGCCTTTGTCACCGCAGCCATTTCGTTTGGTCAGACGATCAATAAGTACATGACCACGTTCAAGGGTAACGCCGATCTGGCGAACCAATGGGTAGCGGTGCGAGCCGAACTGAATCGCTTGTCGCAGAGGTTCGGCCTACCTCCAATCCGTTGGTGATTCCTGGCCTAAGATCAAGTGTGCGGCTTTCCCTATTCTGCTATGTACTCGTCGTGACGTTGCTGCTTCCGATCACGTATGCACAACCCCGCAAGACGGATAGCCGCCCGATGGCCTCCGTCAAAGAGGGCCAGTTACGAGGGACGCTGAACGGGGCGACGGCAGTTTTTGAGGGCGTCCCGTACGCGGCACCTCCCATTGGTTCCCTGCGGTGGCGCGAACCACAACCACCGCAGCTATGGTCTGGAACTCGTGATGCAACGAAACCTGGCAATGCCTGCATTCAAAACGTTGCCGGACTCGGTACCTTTATCGCGCCTTTAGCTGCGATGTACGGTGCAAGCTACAACATCGAACCTGTTTCGTCCTCAGAGGACTGTCTTTACCTGAATGTCTGGTCGCCAAATTGGCCAAATAAGGGCATGCTGCCGGTGATGGTGTGGCTCCATGGAGGCAGCAACAGGATCGGGGGCGGCGCACAGAGCACCTACGCCGGCCAATCTATCGCTGCACATGGCGTGATCGTTGTAACGATCAACTACCGTTTGGGCGTGCTCGGCTTCTTCAGCCACCCGGAGCTTACTAAGGAGTCACCACACCACAGTTCCGGGAACTATGGCCTGTTGGATCAGCTTGCTGCGCTTCGGTGGGTGCGGGAGAACATCGCCGGGTTCGGCGGCGACCCATACAATGTCACCCTGTTCGGTGAGTCCGCCGGCTCCATTGATGCGGGCACGCTTGTCGCGTCGCCACTTGCGACTGGGCTCTTTCGGCGCGTGATCCTCGAGAGTGGTCCGCCTTTTGGCTTGGGAGCTGCGCACACGCTTCAGCAAGCCGAGGCTGTCGGAACCGCCATCGGCAAGGCTGCTCCCGGACATTTGACTTCATCTCTTGAGAACCTGCGCAGTCTGCCGGCCACTCAGGTTGTCGAACTCGCGAGCCGGACCATCCAGACGCAGTTCAAAGGATTCGACCCCTTGGGACAGCTCGTCGACGGGTGGGTTCTTCCCCAGGCCACATCGAAAGCATTTGGATCGGGAACCATCCAGAAGGTGGATTTCCTGGTTGGACTCAATGGCCGAGAACTCAGTGCGTTCCGTGCTGGCGCCGCCATGGCCGCCAAGCAAAACCCGACACAGGAAAAGGGCGGGGACTCTGGTGACGCGGTCAAGAAGCTCGCGGACACAGCACACCCGCTCTATGGCGGCTGGACCAACGCCGCCATCGGCATGTACATGGGCGAGATGTTGATTCATCGCGACGCTGCTATCGACCGGGCGAGCAACGATATGCTGATGGCCTGTCCAGTCGGGGCGGTCGCCGCCCTGGCAAGCAATGCCGGACTGAGGGTTTATGTCTATCAGTTCGATCGCTCGATTCCGGGCAAAGGAGAAGCCGATCTCGGAGCGTTTCACGGTCTTGAGGTGCCTTATGTCTTCAACTCCTTCGAGGATAGGAGTTGGAGATGGCTACCTTTCTCGGAAGTCGATCACAAGCTCTCACACATAATCGAGACTTACTGGACGAACTTCGCGAAGACAGGAGATCCGAACGGAGCCGGTCTTCCTTCCTGGTCTGCCTGGCAGAGTTCCGGAGAGCCTTACCTTGAGTTCACTCAAGACGGAAAAGCGGTGGCTCGACATGATTTTGCTCCTCCTTTTTGTCATCTCTCAGCGGATCGCCTCAGGCAGCGACTGACAACAAATTGACGCTTCATCTTTGGTTGTAGGACGGGTCCCCGGATCGCGCTTGAAGCCGAGGCCCAGAAGTTCGGATTACGGCATCAGTTTGCTGGTGAAGCGCCGTTCGAAGGTGTGTTTCGTGTAGGGCGGGTAACGCACACCGGGATCCAGCTTCGCGCTGTGATACAGAACGCCACGCGCATTGGTGAACGCCTCGAATCCCCACTTGCCATGGTATTTGCCCATGCCGGAGTTGCCAACGCCCCCAAAAGGAAGTTCGGGAAAGAGCGGGTGATGGCGCAATCATTGACTTTCGCATACACATACAGGCCGAGCGGGCTGGGCCGTTGGTTGACCCAGTTGATCACCGCTTCGACTGAATCGATCTCGAGCACCGGCAGGATAGGGCCGAACACTTCCTCCTGCATGATAGGGCGAATCCGGCGAAACATCTACAATCACCGTCGGCGCAATATAGAGGTCGGCCGGGTCGCTCTGACCACCGGCGACGATTTTGCCGCTCGTGAGCAGTCCCACCAACCGGTCGAAGTTCTTGCGGTTGATCACTGGCCCGTAGTCTGGGCTTTTCTGCGGATCGTCACCGTAGAATTCGCCAATGGTTTCGACCAGGAGCCGCACGAACTCGACCTTGACTTCGGGCCACACCAGCACGTGATCGGGCGCGGTACAGATGTGCCCCGAGTTCATGAAGCGGCCGTTGGCAATGCGGCGTGCGGCCACCTTCAGGTCCGCCGATGGAGGCACGATTGTCGGATTCTTGCCGCCCAGTTCCAATACGCACGGAGTCAGGTGTTTCGCGGCCGCCCGATGCACGATCTTGCCGATCGCGGGGCTACCAGTGAAGAAGATGAATTCCCACTGCTGCTCCAGCAGTGCGGTTGTCTCGGGGACGCCTCCCTCGACTACGGCGACCGCCCGAGAATCGAAGTATTTGGGCGCCAGGCGCACCAGGGCCGCCGCGCAGGCCGCCGCGATTTCCGACGGCTTCACCACGGCGGTATTCCCTGCGGCCAGCGCGGCCGTCAACGGCCCGAACGTCAGCATGAACGGTTCGTTCCAGGCGCCGATGATGAGTGTCACGCCTAGCGGATCACGGCGCACGCGGATGTGGCCGGGCTCGAACATGAGCGGCATCGGGGCGCGCTGCGGCTCCATCCTGGACTCAAGATGTTTCAGCGCGTATTCGGCCTCCTTGACGCAGTCGGTGACGTCCTTACGTCGGCGTCGATCACATTGCGGCGCAGATCCTTCCAGAGTGCCTCGCACAACTCGTCGTGGTTTTCAGTGAACAGCGCCTTGACGGCTTCGAGCTGCGAGCGGCGCCACTCCGCGGGGCGGGTGTGACCGGCAAGAAAATACTCGCTGCTGCCGGCGATGAGATTCGGGATTCAGAACTAAGCATTATGGATCCTTCCGATAGGTCGTTTTGCGTTGGAGTCGTGTAGTGGCCACACAGTCAACATCGCCTGGCAACTATCAGATATTCCCGCCGCAGTATCCCGCGACTCCCGGGGTGAATACTCAACTCGCCTTATCTATTGCGGCTCGGGCTTCCTCAAGGGCATGTTCCTGGCAAGACTCATTGTCGGGAACTCCTCCGTTCCGTGATTAATCGTTATGGTGCGTTCATTCGCTAACGCTTTTCCGGATGCAGGATCAGCTTCTGCATTCGCCAGTTCAGCAGTTCACCCACATACAAGACATTCTCTGAAGGGCAGGCCATCTCGTGAACCCAGCCGAACTGCCCCGGCCTTTTGCCCGCTTTGCCGAATGCCCCCAGAACGTTTCCATCCAGATCCAGCTTGTAGATGCGTCCGGGCACGGAATCTGAGCTGTAGAGAAATTGTTTAGATCCCGGCACAGGCGGCGTGATGCAGATCGCCCACGGAGCGCCGATATTGGTCCACTGCTTCAGAAACTTCCCATCTCCATCGAAGACCTGAATGCGCCGGTTCTCCCGATCACCGACATATACGTTGCCACCGGCATCCGTTGCGATGGAATGAGGTGTGTGAAACTCGCCCGGCTCCGAGCCGCGCTTTCCCCAGGCCGTGACCCAGTCTCCATACTGATCGACCTTGGCAACGCGAGAGTTGCCATAGCCGTCGCTGATGTAGCTGTTCCCTGTCACGTCCCAGGCAATGTCCGTGGGCCGGTTGAAGATTCCCGGCCTCGCCGGTGGCGGAACGGCATCCGGCGAATGCGAGGCCTCCATCGTCTCCGGCTTTCTGCCCAGCACCATCAGCACGCGGCCTTCCGGGCTGAACTTGATGATCATGTTCGAGCCCTCGTCGACACACCAGATGTTGTCGTCCTTGTCGATGCGTACCACGTGCGCGAAGACAAAGCCGTACAGATCGTTTCCGATGGTGCGAATGTAGTTCCCGTTCGCATCGAATTCGAGCAGCTGCGTGTGACCGCTACGCGCGTAGATGAAGATGTGGCCTTTTGAATTGACCGCCACTCCCGCAACCTCGCCCAGATAGAGATTGGCCGGAAGGGTCAGTGGATTGGGCAACGACTCGAACGCTATCTCAGGCGCCGGGGTCTCTTGCGCCAGGAGAACCACGCTGCTTAACATGCATAGCAAGAAGCGGACCGACTTCAAAACGACCTCCAGGAGCCTTCCGACACGGCGAATGACTAAGAAATTCGATCGATCACCAGGTTCGCGATGGCGAGCAAAATCGCGCCCCAGATAGCGGGCATAAACCCTCGGATGCGAAACCCGGGAACCAGGGCTGAGGCGAGTTTGAGCATCAGGGCGTTGAGGACAAATAGAAAAAGTCCCAGCGTCACGATGATCAGAGGGAGCGTCAGAAATGCAAGCACCGGGCGGACGATTGCATTGACAACGCCAATAATCAAGGCCGCAATCAGCGCGGGGCCAAAGCCATCGAGCTCAAAGCCGCTGACAACTCGCGAAATGATCAGCAGGATGGCCGCACTGATCACCAGACTCAGTATCCAATGAAGCATAGCTTCGTCATGATAGTACAAACGGCAAGCCATGTGCCTGCACATACAATGACGGTCAATGAAACTCCGCCTATTTCAAAATCGAATCCTCCTCGTAGGGGCGCTCGTTATTCTCGCGGGTGTGCTTTTGTCACAAGGCGTCCAGACGTACAGGCAGACGGTGAAGTCCGTCGGCGGCGGGTCAGTTAATCCACTGGCCAATCCCCGGCAGGCCTCGACGGCGCCGGCAGCCGCCCCCGTAGACCGGATGGCTTGGTTTCGTCACGACAAGTTCGGCATGTTTATCCATTGGGGCCCCTATTCAAACTTGGCTGGCGAATGGGAGGGTCATCAAGTACCAGTGGGCACCGAGGCCGAGTGGATCATGCAGCGCTTCAACATCCCCGCGGCCGAATACCGTCAACTGGCCCATCAGTTCAATCCAACGCATTTCAACGCGGAAGAGTGGGTGAGGCTGGCGCAGGCCACCGGCATGAAGTACATCGTGGTCACCGCGAAACATCACGACGGTTTCGCCATGTATCGCTCCCAAGTCTCCAAATACAACATCGTTGACTGGACTCCGTTTGGCCGCGATCCGCTGATGGAACTATCGCAAGCCTGCCAGAAGGCCGGCATCCGCTTCTGTGTCTACTACTCGCATCGCGAAGACTGGGACGATCCCGACGGGTACGGTAACAACTGGGACTACGATCGCTCCAAAAAAGACTTCGATCGCTACCTCGAACACAAGTCGAAGCCCCAATTGCAGGAGCTTCTCACAAACTATGGCCCGCTTGGCTTGATCTGGTTCGACCGGGGTATGGACACCCCGGAGCATGCTCGCCAAATTGTCGACCTGGTTCACCAGTTGCAGCCGCGCTGCCTCATCAGCGGCCGCGTTGGCGGCTACGGACAGGAACTGATGGGCGACTACCAGGATATGGGCGACAACGGTATGCCGATAGGGGGCCTCGAGGAATATTGGGAGACGCCGCAAACGCTTAACACCACCTGGGGTTACAGCCGGTTCGATCAGCAATGGAAGACGCCCGGGAACGTGATCCATCGCCTGGTGGAAATTGTGAGCCAGGGCGGCAACTATCTGCTGAACATCGGTCCCACTGGTGATGGAATAATACCCGCGCCGAGTGTTGCAACGCTTCGCGGGGTCGGTGCCTGGATGCAGAAGAACAGCGAGAGTATCTATGGCACGTCCGCGAGTCCGCTGCCAGAATATCCGTGGGGCCGCAGCACGGTCAAGGCGGAGAAAGTCTACTTACACGTCTTTAGTTGGCCGGCAGATGGAACGCTGCGCGTCTCCGGGTTAAAGAACTTGATTCGTTCCGCATATTTGCTCACCGATCCCTCCCGCCACTTGGCAGTCGTTCCCAAGCCCGGCGCCGTCACTGTGGCCTTGCCCGCTAGCTGCCCTGACGGGAATGACACCGTGGTCGTGCTCGACGTCGACGGCCCGCCTCAGGCCGATCAGCAGATCGTGACGCAGGACACCGAAGAACCCATCGTACTCAACTACCTGACGGCCGCCACCAGCGGGAAAGCAGTAAAACGGTTTAATCGCGAGGGTGGCTTCCACATTGCGAAGTGGAGTGATCCGACCGATTCAATCACTTGGCGGGTGCAAGTGAGCCAGGCGGCCGAGTATTTGATTCGAGTCCGCTATGCTGCGCGCGATGAATCGCGAAACGACCGGTTTGTCGTAACGGCCGGAGCAACAGAACTCTCAGCCGTGGTCACCCCGACTCCCGGCTGGTTTCAATACCAGCTCTTTGACGTGGGATCCGTGCGCTTCGCGAAGGCCGGTGAGTATCTTGTTCGAATCCGGCCTGCCGTTGCGCACGATCATAATCTGATGTACTTTGAGTCGCTGCAACTTGAGCCAAAGTTATGACGCTTCTAGCCTCGATTCGCCCTAACCGCTGCCAGGAACTGGCGCGCCCGCTCCGTGAAAATCTGGTAGTTTCCAGCGGCGCACGACTTCCCATCCACCAGTTCGCCGCCTACGCCGACGGCGCAGGCCCCGGCCTGCAGGAACGCACCCACCGTCTCCAGATTTACGCCGCCCGTAGGAACCACTTCGATTTGTGGAAATGGCCCTTTTAGCGCCTTGATGTAGGACGGGCCTCCCACCGCATTGCACGGGAAAACCTTCACTGCATCCGCACCCGCCTCCCAGGCGGCCAGTATCTCGGTTGGTGTCAGGGCACCGGGGAAGATTGCCTTCGAGTAGCGCTTTGCCATCTCGATGGTCTTTAGGTTTAAACTCGGCGTGACAAAGAAGTTCGCTCCAGCCAGCATGCAACTGCGTGCGGTCTCGGCATCCAGGACCGTCCCTGCCCCAAGCAGCACTTTGTCGCCATACTTGTTCGCAACTTGTTCCAAAGCGTAGATGGCTCTATCCACGGTCATGGTGATTTCCACGCACCGGATGCCCCCCTCTAAAACGGCTTCGACGGCGCGCATGGCCGTCTCCGCGTTGGACGTGCGAATCACCGGCACAAGACCGGTTTCCTTAATGAGTTGGACCGACTGGTTGCTATTCAATGAATTGTGCTCCCGTGCAAATTGTATATTGGCTGTTTGTGTCCGCAAGGAGAAAACCTGCTTTGAAGACTTGTCTGGTGTCAATGTTTCTCGGCTTTGCGCTCTTTTCAGGCACAGCTTTCGCCCAGAGTTCCGCTCCGGCCGGCTCCGGCAAGACCATCGTTCTGCGCGCCTCTCGCATGTTCGACGGGAAGTCGGACAAAATCATTGAGCCGGGCCTCGTGGTAATAAGAGACGGCAAGATTCAATCGGCGGGCGGATCTTCAGGGCCTTCCGGGGCCGAAGTCATCGACTTGGGCGATGCGACGCTGCTGCCGGGTTTTATCGATGCGCATACCCACCTGGGCATGGCCTTCAACCCCGATTATGCGGCGCAAGAGCTGCTGAACCTCAAGCTTAGTATCCCGGAAATGGCTTTGCTGGCTTCTGTTAACGCGCGCAAGACTCTAGTGGGCGGCTTCACCACCGTTCGGGACGTCGGGTCATACGACTTCATCGACGTCGGCCTACGCAACGCCATCGCAAAAGGAGCGATCGTCGGTCCTCGTATGTTGGTTGCAGTTCACGCCATCGGGGCTACGGGCGGCCACTGCGACAATGGCGGCTTCCGGTTCGGCTTATTCGGCCGGGAGACGAATTTCGAGGACGGGATCATCAATTCGCCCGACCAGGCCCGCGCCGCCGTGCGGCTGGATGTGAAATATGGCGCCGATGTGATCAAGACCTGCGCGACCGGCGGCGTGATGTCGCTAACCGACGACGTCGATACACCCCAACTGACGCAGGCTGAACTCGACGCATTGGTGGACGAGGCGCACGCGCTTCGCCGCAAGACCGCGGCTCATGCCCACGGCGCATCCGGCGCCAAGCGCGCCATCAATGCGGGAATCGATTCCATTGAGCATGGGACCTTTCTGGATGACGAAGCTATGCGCATGATGCGCGAACACGGGACCTATCTCGTTCCAACCCTGATGGTGCGCACTGGCATTCGGGAATCGAAGTTACCACCGGTCGTTCAGGTGAAAGCGGACGCAGCCATGGCGCAAGCGGACAACATGATGCGGCGTGCGGTCGAAATGGGCGTCAAGATTGCCTTGGGGACGGACGCCGCCGTCTATGCTCACGGCAATAACGCGGGTGAGTTTGGTCTGATGTGCGCCGATGGCATGACGCCCGCTCAGTCATTGAAGGCTGGCACATCGAGCGCCGCGGACTTGCTGGGCTTATCTGCGAAGATCGGAACCCTGGAGCCCGGTAAGATCGCTGACGTTGTCGCGGTTCCCAGCGATCCGCTTCAGAACATTCACAACACCGAATCCGTTTTCTTCGTGATGAAGGAAGGCGTGATCTATCGGAATGATCGTGCGACGCGGTAATCCGGCGGGCGCGGGATTATGAGATCGCCCCTTAGCGCGTACTTTCGGACTCCCTTGAGCCTTTCCTGGCTTCAATCGCTTCCGGCAGTAGCCTGAAGCGAGCCGTAAAGTGCACCGTGGTCCCTTCTCCAACTTCGCTGGTCAGCCAGATCTGTCCGCCCTGGAGTTTCACCAGTCGCGCGCAGATGGTGAGACCCAACCCGGTTCCACCGTAGCGGCGCGAGATTGAACCGTCACCTTGCTGAAATGGCTCGAAGATGGTGGCCTGCGCTTCTTGCGGGATCCCGATACCAGTGTCCGCCACCGTGAAATACAGCAGGCAATCCTCGGGATTCGCCTCCTGCAGGCTGATCGCGAGCCGGATGGTCCCCTGGCTCGTGAACTTCATCGCGTTGCTCAGCAGGTTCAGTAGCACCTGACGCAGCCGGTTGGCGTCGCCCAGCACGTGATCGGGCACGTCACTGGCGATGTTTACCACTGTTGTCAGTTTCTTCTTCAGCGCATCCGGGTTGACTACGTTCATGGCGTGCCGCGCACAATCATGTAGCAAGAACGGCGCCGATTCGAGCAGGAGCTGGCCCGCTTCGATTTTCGAGAAATCGAGGATGTCGTTTAAGATCACGAGTAGCGACTGCGCCGAGAACTCTACCGTCTCAATGTATTCGCGCTGCTCCGGATTGAGATCCGTTAGGCTCAAAAGGCCCGCGAAGCCCAGCACGCCGTTCATGGGCGTGCGAATCTCGTGACTCATGTTGGCGAGGAATTCGCTCTTGGCGAGGTTGGCTGCTTCAGCCTCCTTCTTCAACGCCACTTCCTCCGAAAGTTTCCGGCGAATCACCTCGGTCTGCTGTTTCACTCTGCGGCGGAGCACAAAAACCCAGACCAAAATCGAGACGATCACCAACGACATCCAAGCCAGCAGATTCAGTGTACGTTTGGCCGTCCACCAAGGCGCGCCATGCAACAGCTTAATGTCGGCCGGCGATCGCAGCAGTAGTGAGAAACTACGCGGTGGAATCGGGTTCGTCTCGCTGAACGCCTCGATCGTGCATACCCCGGTCAGCCGTACCATCGAATCCTTATCGAAGGATGGAAGAACCTGGTTGTAGCCGAGAAGTTGAGCGGTGAAAATGCTATTGCCTACGTTGAGTTCAAGCACCTGGCCGGCTTGATTCGAGGAAGTGTCCACGATCTTGGCATCAATGGTCACCAGCACCGGCTCGCAGCCCTCGTCAAGAACCTGCGGCGCCGTTATGGGAGCAGGAGTAATGTGGGTGGCTGGCCCCGTCTTGGTTAGTACCGCGTCGCGCAGCTCCGGCCCCGTTTCGCTTTCGGACGGGAACCCCAGCACTTCCACCTGGTCTCCAGCTTCTAAACCAATATGGGCGTGGTTGCGAATCAGCAAACCGCCAGTCGTGTCCTGTATATAAGTTGGCCCCTCAGGACGGGTTAGGGTCACTCTTCCTCGGACCCGGACCTGTTCTCCCGGTACCCGATCAGGGGAAAAGGCCATCAAGTCCTGGACGTTAGTAAACGGAACCAAGCCCAGGTTGGGTGGCGGGCTTTCAATCCTCAGGTCCTGCTTGAGGTCGGCTAGGTAGATCGAAGCGCTCAGGAACTGGCCTCGCGCGTTAAATTCGCTCCCGCACACACCTTGCACCTTGACTTTCGCGCCGATCAGGCTCGCAGGCAGCGGCGAGTTCTGGAGGACGTAAATCTTAATCCGGTGGACGCCCCAGTGCAGGCGAATGATCGCTTGGTCATCCTCCATGTCCAGCGACTGGACCATTCCCTCTACTTCGACCCAGTTACTATCCTGGGTTCCAATCAGAATCTCTTCCAAGCTTACCTGCGCTGGACGAGGAGGAGTCCCCTGGCCGACAACCTTCGGTGCCTTCTTGATGACGATCTCCGGAGCGAAGCCCCCTGGGTCAGTTACTCCGTCCAGATCCACCAAGTCTCCGGGCTTGATCTGTAGATCACGCAGGCGTGTGGTGTCAACGTAAATACCGCCGGTCGCATCTTGAACGAACATCAATACTTGTATCGGATCGTAGTAAGTGACGTAGACCCGGCTGAGCCGAACAGGATAGTGCCGAGCGGCCTTGCGCCGGCCCAACTTCCGTATGGAGTGCACGTTGGTGAAAACCGTCTTCAGCCCCGAGCCTTCCCGGGTTAGTTCGCTGGCGCTCGCATCGACGATTTTCATGGTCCCTTGTGAAGCGTCGACAAAACCCAGCAACTCCAACTCCTTGCCTGAGAGGGGGCTCTGCCCCTCCGCAAAATCGACGGGTATTGAACCGCTGGGATCAGTGAAAATGGCGGTGGAGGCATTTTCTTTGATCGAACCAACCAGGCGAACCCGGTGGGTGGATGGGTTCTTTCGGGCCAGTATCCGCTGCACATTCGTCTCGGGTACGCGATCAGAGGACGGCGCCGCTCGAATGACGGTCAGCTGGGACATGTCCATCATCGACAAACGGATTTCGCCGGCCACCCCGTTGACATCGTAGTCGGTATCGAGAACGCCGGTGACGTGTACTTCCGCATCGACCAGCGATTCGATATCCGTTCCCGCAAAAGTAACGACCGTCGTTTTGATCCGTTCCGGTCCATACTGCAGAAGCAGTTGCATACGGCCCGTGCCCTCTACGCCGGCGGACCGGACCGTTGCTTTGAACTCAACGCTGGCGTACTCAAAATGCGGGTCAGTCAGTTGCGATGGCTCCAAATGGATGCCTCTGTAAGGAACCCGCTTGTCCAGCAAATTTAGTTTCGTATTGGAAATCCGCGGGGCCGGAGCCCCGGCCGCAACCACCCCGGTCAGCACCGCTTCTTGTCCGACATCGCACGTCACTTTGCCCTCGGGGTTGTCGAAGCGCACACCCTCATTGGCATCATCCGGAAAGAAGTTGGCGTTCCAGTCGGGGTCAGTAAACGCACAGTGGCCGTGGATTCGGGCCGGAATTGCCCGCTTCACTTGCTGACTGGACAGTTCGCGGATCTCTTTGACCGAGGTGACCGGGGTCTGGCTGGCAAAGGGCTGATTCCATTGGCAACCGTGAGTCAGCGCCAATGCCAGAATCATGGCCGGCGCCAACGCCCGGTTCTGCGCTATCAATTGGATTCCGGACCAGCTTCGACGAGGAAAGGGCGTGACGTCTCCTCCTGTTGGGAGTCCAAGGTCGTCGTCAGCCCGTTGACCGCGGTCCTTCCTGTTGCCGGCCCCACCCGTCTCGCCGTAGTGGCAGGCGTCGGCGCGACAACTCACTCTACACTTTCCAAGTATGTTCTCTACTTGAGCTTTAGGTCAAGAACGGCCTTCTTGTGGCTGTTAAAAACCGTAAGCGTTCTCGGCTTACTTGAACCCCCGGCGTAACTCGCGGATAACTCGTATTCCGATTCTGTACTGAGCCCTAAGAAGCGGTAAACGCCATCACTCTGTGTGATGAAAGAGCGGATTTGCAGCGATTTGAGATCTTTAATTTGCACCACCGCGCCGACTACGATCCTCCCCGTTGAGTTATATACCTTACCTTCGACGGAACGCGCCCCCCCATCACTCTGCCTGCAGGCAGCCGGGGAGGCAGTGCCCAGCAGTAAGGCAACCGGCAGAATCAACGCGGCAATCTGGTATTTCAAGCAATACTCCCGAAGCGAAGGACTGGAGAAAGGCTAGTGCCACTCCTCCTCTTCCTCTTCGTCGTCTTCCTCTTCGTCCTCATTCTCTTCGTCGTCGAAGCCGAACTCATCCTCGTCTTCGCCCTTATCGTCTTCGGTTACCAGTTCCACTGGGTTCACGCTTGCGACACTCAGAGCAGCTCCGCACTCATCGCACGAGAGCACATCGCCTTCGTCCAGATCTTCTTCTTCCACGTCGATAGGCGAATCACATTTTGGGCAGCTGACCATACATTTCCTTTTTGGCTGATTTTCCCGCTTGAACACTCCCCGCCGCACCGGCGTTGTATCGCACCGGCGTCTTGGGGGACTTTCCGACCCAGCTCTACTTCCTACCGGCCCCGGCGGTTGAGAGCGAACCCGCCCGTTCAACCTCTTCCGCGGCCAGTGCCAAGTCCCCCGGCGACACCGTGACCAGCGTCTTCTCCATGTCCTCGAACGTTTCAATCATCCGCTTTAGATGCGCCCCCGCCATTCGCATGCACCATGGATCCGTTACCTCTCGCTTTTGTTCGGCGGCGAGGGAAAGCAGCGCTGAATGAGGCAGAGCAATGACCTTCTCCTCCTCGGTCCCGTCGTCGCAGGCGAGCGCGAATTTCACGTCCACCGCGTCAGCGTGACGAATCGAGATGGCGGTCTGGAGCCACCGGAACTTCACGTTCCATTTCCGTCCGAATGGGTCAGGCCCAGCCTCAAAGTGCCGTGGATTATCTGACATTTCACCCCAATGCTAGCACGCGTTTCCCGCATTGCAACGGGGCTTTTAGACAGGTGGAAGCCACGCCAGTTCCGCATTCCGGACCAGCCCTCTTAGTAGTGTGTCGAGCGCTGGCTAACCAGCGACAACAACTCGTCACGCGTTTCCTTGCTCTCCCTGAATGCCCCGAGCATGGCACTGGTGATGGTTCCTGAGTGCTGCTTCTCAACCCCGCGCATCATCATGCAGAAGTGGCGTGCTTCGCATATCACGCCGACGCCGCGCGGGTTCACGAGTTCCTGGATCGTCTCGGCGATTTGCTGCGTCAGGCGTTCCTGGATCTGGAGCCGGCGGGCGAACGCGTCCACGATCCGCGGAATCTTGCTGAGGCCAATAACGCGATCACCCGGCATGTACGCCACATGGATCTTGCCGAAAAACGGCAGCAAATGATGCTCGCACATGCTGAAGAACTCGATATCCTTCACAATCACCATTTCGTCGTACTTCACCTCAAACAAAGCGCCGTTGACAAGTTCACGAATGTCGGTCGCGTACCCGCTGGTGAGAAACTTCAAGGCTTTCTCAGACCGGCCGGGGGTCAGCTTTAGTCCATCCCGCTCGGGATCTTCGCCCAGAGCCGCCAGCACGGCCTTCATATGCGATGCGATGGACTCGCTTCCGGACTGGGGCTTAAAATCGATGACTGCATTGTTCTTTTTCACGAGCTTCATGAATCTCCTCTTCTTGCTGCCACTCCGGCGTGCACGGCACCGAGCCCGGCTCTGTTCTTTCCCTCTATTGAGCCGTCAAGCACTACCTCAAAGCCATTCCGGCTCGTCTCCTGGATGTGCACCCGCTCCAGCCGCGCCGTCCGCTCACCGAACACATCCCGCCACCCTGCTTCGATGAGCTGGGCAATGATCAGGACCACGTTCTCGGTGGTTGGCACCACTTCTCTGAAAGGAGGCACATCCAGGTTGATGTTCCGATTGCGGAACAGCTTCAAAACCTGCGTCTCAACCAAATCATCGAGGTCCTTCAATGGGACCAGTGCCCCTGTCTCCGGATCGATCTCGCCTCGCACAGTCACGTCCAGAACATAATCGTGGCCATGGCCGTACGGGTTGTTGCATTTCCCGTAGACTCGAGCGTTCTCAGCCGGGCTTAAGTCGGGGGAATGAAGCCGGTGTGAGGCGGCAAAACGATAACGTCGCGTCAGAGCAAGAGCTGGCCCGGTCATCGGCTTAACCCTGCCCGCCTTCAACATCGACATATAAGTCCGCCGTCTCCCACAGTCGAACCCGGCTGAGCTTGCCCGCGCTTCGGCCGGCCAGACTCCGGTCTAGCCGGCGCCAGATCTCCTGTGCAACGTTCTCCGCAGTCGGAACCACGGTGTCGAACGGGGAAACCTCGTAATTAAGGAAGCGGTGGTCCATGGGCTCCACGATCGCCCGGTCCAGGATCTCCTTTAGCTCCTTCAGATCCATGATCATGCCGGTTATCGGGTCGGGTTCGCCGTCAAGCGTCACCTCCACGATATAATTGTGTCCGTGCCCGTGTGCGTGGGCCGCTTCGCCGTAGATCGCGTGGTTCTCCTCGTCCGAACGCCCGGGTAGCCGGCAGAACGTGCGACGCAGAGAACTCGGCTTTTCTGGTGATATACATCCCTTAAGTACGATGCCCCAATGGTTGAATCGGATACTCTTAAAATAGCTGAGCCGGGAAACATCCCGCTCCGCCTCGCCTGTGAATACCAATAAGATCCTGCTTGGCCTGCTTGGCCTGACCACTGCCTGTTTCCTTGTGCTCGTTGCCTGGAGCATGCGCGAAAGCGTCGCCAACGAGGGTGATTCCGCTCCTTCTTTCCGCATTACGACCGATCGGGGCCAAGTCGTGACGCCTACCCAATTCGGCGGCAAAGTGCTGGTGCTGAATTTCTGGGCCACCTGGTGCGCCCCCTGCGTCAGCGAAATCCCCTCGCTCAATGAACTCCAGAAGCGTTTGAAGGCCGATGGCGCGGTGGTGGTCGCAGTTAGCATCGACAAGAACGATCAAGAAATACCGCGATTTCCTGAATCGCTTTCGCGTGACGTTCGACACTGCCCGGGATCCAGAAGCCGACATCAGCTCCTCGTACGGCACCTTCCAGGTTCCGGAGACCTACATCATCAAGGACGGCAAGATCGTCCGCAAACTGATTGGGGAGCAGAACTGGTCGGGCGACAACACGGTCGATTACATCAAGGGCCTACTGTAAGCGGGCTTTGTTGACAGCCCCGACGTACTCGTCAGAGACCGTGTGAAAACTTCCGCACAGAACTCATCATGAGCTTTCGCACACCCGCAATGATGAAAACGCAAGCAATCGAAGTGGGGCGGGTCCCCAGACCCGCGCCGGGCGCCCACGCCCGGCTCTCCGAACGATACGTACGCGATCTTATTCGCAACCTGTGTTTTCAGAGCAACCGCGCGCGTGAGCAAGCGGATACGGATCCTCGCGGTTCGCGCTACCGTCCGGCTGCCGTCGCTTGGTAGGCTGCAAAGGGAGGCTTCTCTCTCATGCCCATCGCCGCACCACTGTTGCAGCAGTTTCAAACGCAGCTCGGCAAGCACGGAGTTTTGTCTCGTCCCGAAGACCTGAAGCTGTACGAGTACGACGGCGGGGTCGACAAGGCGCTCCCCGACGTGGTTCTCTTTCCGCGCTCCACCGAAGACGTCGTCTTCATTGTTCAGAAATCCATCGCCCATAATTTGCCGATCGTGGGACGCGGCGCCGGCACCGGCCTCAGCGGCGGTTCGATCCCGCGCCATGGCGGCATCATCATTTCCTTCTCGCGCATGAACCGGATTCTGGATATCGACATCGAGAATGAGCGCGTCATCGTTCAGCCCGGCGTCGTCAACCTGGACGTGACGCAGGCCGTTAAAGCACATGGCTACTTCTTTGCACCCGACCCGTCCAGCCAGAAAGCGTGCACTATCGGCGGCAATGTCGCCGAAAACGCCGGCGGCCCACACACGCTGGCCTACGGCGTCACCACCAATCATGTGGTGAGCCTGGAGGCGGTGCTCGCGGATGGCACCGTGATCCAGTTGGGCGACAAGGAGCTGGATCTCCCCGGTTATGACTTGATCGGCCTGCTGACCGGCTCGGAAGGCACCATGGCGCTGATCACCGAAATCGGCGTTCGCCTGACGCGCGCGCCCGAAGTCGTGAAGACGATGCTCGCCATCTATTCCACGGCCGAGGATGCCGGCGCGACGGTCGGCGAACTCACCGCCCATTCCATCACGCCGGTTGCCATCGAGATGCTGGACGGGCCCATGTTGCGAGTTGTCGAAGAGGCGACCCATGCCGGTTATCCGATGGACGCGGCGGCCGTTCTGCTCATCGAAGTGGAGGGCCTCAAGGAAACCGCCGAAGAACAGGCCGTGGAGATCGAAGCCGTCTGCCGGCAATGTGGTGCGCGCGAGTTCCGAGTCGCGCAAGACTGTCGCCGAGCGCGACCTGCTCTGGAAAGGCCGCAAGAACGCCTTTGGCGCAGTCGGCCGGATTACCCCCACCTTCTATGTTCAGGACGGTGTTGTGCCGCGCACCAAGATCGCGCCCACCCTGCGCGCCATCGGTGAAATCGGCAGTAAATACGGCATCGCCATCAGCAACATCTTTCATGCCGGCGACGGCAACATGCACCCCATCATTCCCTTCGATCCGCGCAAGGAAGGCGATTTGCGCCGTGCGCAACTCGCGGGCGAGGAGATTCTCGACTATTGCATCTCCGCGGGCGGCTCCATTACCGGCGAGCATGGCGTCGGCATGGAGAAGGCGGAGCTCATGGCCCACCTCTTCAGCGACGATTCGCTCGACATGATCAAGAACTTCAAGCGGCTCTTCGATCCTTTCTGCCGCCTCAATCCCGGCAAAGTTCTGCCTCTTGGCAAGGGATGTACCGAAATCCGCCAACCACCGAACATGGCGGTCTAGAACGCCCTCGCATATAGCGAAGTCCCGCTGCGACGATGATCGAGACTCAACAACGCCCCCTCTTCCTCCTGCTCTCATTGGTGGCCTTGCTGCTTGCCTACGGGCTCATGAATGAGACGGACCTTGCATCGCTTTTCCTGCTCATCATGCTGTTCGCAGTGCTGCTTTCGGCCACCTTGCAGATGTCGGCATGGAAGAAGCAGCGCTGGCCCGCCTTCGCCCTGGCCGTCCCGACTTTACTCGCCTTTCTCGTGTATCACTTTGGCCGTGTCCACTCAGCGGGAATTCTCGGATACGGGTTACTTTCCATGTTCTTTTTCTATGCCGTCATTTGCCTTTTATCGAGGGTTCTCGCGAGCGGCACCGTCGACAGAGACCACATTTTCCTTGCTGTCTGCGTGTACCTGCTGTTGGGATTCAGCTGGTTTGCCGTTTACGGCGTCGTAGAGTTGGTGAATCCCGGGTCATTTCACTCCACCGTGAACGGTCCCGGTTATCTGCTGAACGCCGGAGACCGCATATATTACAGCTTCGAAGCCCTGACCACGCTCGGCATGGGCGACCTTGTGCCATTCAAGCCTCTAGCGCGAATCCTAACGGTCCTCGAGGCCGCCACTGGCGTGCTGTATGTCGGCGTGTTAGTAGCTCGCCTGGTTTCCTCTTACGCCGAACTCAGGAAGAAATAAGTGGCATTCTGGAGGAGCGCAGACCATAGACCAGCGATTCCGCCGTTATGCGGAATGGAAGACAGCTCTTTTAGCAACAAAAGCAGATGAAGTGGCTCAACAATAGGGCAGTTTTGCGGACCCCACCCGCCGTGGTTGTCTTCCTGAGCATCTTGCCTTTGAAGCCGGCGTTGGCTGTTCAGGTCTATACACAACCGCGATGGAAGCTGCTGAAGAAGGCATTTCAACGTCGGACATGGTGAGGAAATCTCAGTATCACGCAGAATCGATGATGTCGGACGAACATGTAATGCAGGAACTGGCCGACGGCAGTGGGGGAACCTGTTTTCGTAATAGTAACGACTTGAAAGGTGCATTAGCGCAGCTGACACGGGCGCCGGAATACGTTTACGTCCTCGGATTCTCGCCAAACGTGAAGAACGACGGCGCGTATCATCGGCTAAAGATCGCTATCGATGTGCCCGGGGCAAGAGTCCAAGCGCGGCGTGGCTATTTTTCACCTAAGCGTGTGAAGGAAGAGAGATTGGGGGTCACCAACCTTGCTCTTGTTCTAATCAGCAAGGTTCGTCAGCTCTGTCGTAGCGCCGTGGCCGGATCCACACGCGTTGCACGAATGGAGGGCCACCAAACCGCCAACACCGACGTTGCCAGGAGCAACACCGGGACTGCCCCAAACACCCAGGGGTCCCAGACCGTGACCCCAAACAGGAAGCTGGCAATTTGTTTCGCCAATGCAAACGCTCCGGCGATTCCCAGCACAACGCCAATCAGCGCGAACGTCAGGCCTTGCTTCATAATCATTCGCCGCACATCGCGCCGCACCGCCCCTAACGCCATGCGAATCCCGATTTCTTGCGTCCGCTGTTCGACGGAGTAGGCCATTAAGCCATAAATCCCGATCGCCGCAAGCAGCAGCGACACGCCGCCAAATACGCTCATCAGAAGCATGTGGAAGCGCTCGCGGGAGGTGGATCGGGAAACTACTTCGTCCATGACACGGATGTCTGAGACCGGCAGCCCACTTACCTGGCGCAGTTGCTCTTCGACGGCCGCACGAAGTTGCATGGGTTCGCCGCGCGTCCGGATAACCCATGCCAGTGGCGTGAGTCTCACGTTAAGCGCTTGAATCTCATCGGTCGCCTGACCGTTCGGAATGTACATCTCGGGGCCCGGATCCTGGTTCAGCGATCCGTCGCGCTGGTCCGCCACTATGCCAATAACCTGCCGGGGTTGCTCGGATTCGAGCTGCGGCATCACGCCTTTCCCGATGAGAATGCGATCAGCTAGCGGATCGCCCTTCGGCCAGAATTTCTTGGCCATGCTCTCATTGATAACGACTACCGGAGCGCCGCCGTGACTATCCCGCTCCGTGAATGCGCGGCCTCTAATCACGGGAATCCGAAACACTTCGAAGTATCCCGGTGACACGGTTTTCCAACCGCCGCCGCCATGGAAAGGTCCATCCGTAAGGGGCCGGCCCATTACTTTGAAGGGCAGTCCATAGCCGCCCTCCAAGGGAATGCAGCAGGTCGCGCTAGCGAGTTCCACCCCAGGCAAGCGGTTGAGACGTTCGGTAGCGGTTCGGACCAGTTGCTCAATTCCGCTGCTGGTTTCGTAGGCCTTCGCCGACAGCGACATGCGCATAGTGAGGATGTTCTTTAGTTTCGAACCCGGGCTTCACCGAGTAAAGGGCCACCGAAGTCCGGATCAATAATCCCGCGCCGACCAGCAGCACGACGGCTAAGGCAACCTCGGTCACCACCAGGATGGTGCGTGCCTTGTTTTGACGGAACCCGCTCCCCGATCGGCTCGAGCTTTCTTTCAGGGCTGAGTTGAGATCGGAGCGGGCGGCGTGCCACGCCGGAATGAGTCCGAAGATCAGGCTCGTCAATAAAGCAATCAGCGCCGTGAATAGGAGAACGCGCCAGTCGAGCGAGACTAAGTCGCCATCTGTCCCTACGCGAGGCAACCCGGCCGTGTTCACCGAAAGTAAGGCTCGAATGCCCACCACGCCAATCACTAATCCGACCACCGACCCCGCGGCCGCCAGCAACAGGCTCTCCGTTAGTAGCTGCCGTATGATTTTGAGCCGGCCGGCTCCCAGACAAGCGCGGATAGCCAGTTCCCGCTTGCGTACTTCCGCGCGCGCCAGGAGTAAGTTCGCAACATTAGCGCAGGCAATCAAGAGCACAAACCCGACGGCTCCAGCCAAGACCCAGATCGACTGCTTCGCATTCTGGACCAACGAGTCCCGCAGCGTGGCTGCGTCGAAGCTCTCATCCTTTGGAAAGCCATCCGGGAATTTGCGCCGGTACGCATCCGCCGAAACGCCTAACCGGGCTTTGGCTGCCTGGAGACTCACGCCGTCCTTCATTCGCCCTGCCGCTTCAAAGTAATGACCCTGATCCACCGAGTTCGGATCAAGCTGAAAGGGCACCCACACTTCGGGAGCTTTATCCAAATCCTCGAAGTCGAACCGCGACGCCACAACGCCGGTGATGACGTGCTGCTCGCCGCCGAGCAACATGGTGCGGCCCGCGACATTTGGATCGCTGCCGAAATGTGCCCGCCACAATCCCTCGCTTATCACCACCACGGCCGGTGCGCCGGGCTTGTCTTCCTCCGTACTGAAAGGCCGGCCGACAACAAAGGGCACACCAAACAGACCGAAAATACGCGGAACTCACTCGCTCGGAGCGAAGCTGCTGCGGGAACGGGCCGCCGGTCCAGTTCACTACGCCGCCGCCGTAGGCCGCGACGTCCTCAAGCACCTGCGTCTGCTGCACCCAATGCGCGAATTTCGTCGGGGACGCCCCGCTGAAACTCCCTTCCTTTGTTTTGGTCTTCAGGATTAGGATATGGTCCGACTTGGGAAATGGCGGCTCTCGCAAGAGCACCGTGTTGATCAGCGAGAACATCGCCGTATTGGCGCCAATTCCCAGACCTAAGGCGACGACAGCCGCCACGGTGAAGGAGAGGCCACTCTGCCGGAACATGCGAAGTGCGTGACGAAGATCGCGAATGAGAGTTTCCATGTGGGCTCGCAGCTGGCCTCGATTTCGGCCTGCTTTTAAGGACGGCGATCTACCCTTTATGTTCCCACTGCGTTGCAGATGCCGGTGGATTTACCAGCCCACGCACGGCCGAGGTTTTTCCGAAAGCTCGATCAGGGGTGTGGCGCACGCTGTTAGCGTGCTGAGCCGAGAGTCATCTCGGCTTTACGCGGGTGTCCATTTGCTTACCCGCCCCGTTCGGGAGGCTTCGTCTAGGCGTTCCAAAACAGCCAGAGCCAACCAAACGCAGTGCCGAAGGAACCCAGTCGTGTTTTTAGCAGGTCTCAATCTCGCCGAAAAACGCTAGCATCAAAAGATAGCGCTCTGCCGCGCTGGGGAGGATGGAATGAGCTTTCAGCGGGACTTGCGAAATGCGAAACGGGTCGTTCGTGGCTGGGTCCGCACCCATTTCGATGATCAGAAGCTGGCCAGCGTCGCCGCCTTCAACCAGGACGCGAATATGAGTTTCATGAACCCCTGTAGTTGCCTGATGGGAGTCACTTACAGCAACCGCCTCCACGTGGGCCACGGCTGCAGCCGCGAACACTATTGGGCGGCACGCCGCACAGACCTGGAACAAACCCGTCGCTTTGCGGCATTCTTTTCAGCTTCCCAGATCGGCAAGGCGGAGAAGGCCTACAACTTCTTGGGCTTTACGCCCGCCTGCGGCACCTGCTTCGGCGACGACCAAATTCGCCGCCGCCGCTTTGCATCCTTGCTCCGCGCTGAGATGCGTCGGCGCTACCGGATGACCGTAGTAGCCACAGACGACGCCATTGCGCCTGTCGAGTCCCTTGAGCCTGTGGCCTAATCTAAGTCCTTTCCTCGAAAAACGCGAGGGATAGGGCCGATTTGGCGCATTGCGATCCACCCAGGCTTCTGTCGCCTTTGTCGCCGTCAGAAAGCAAAAGTTGATAGGCCTATCCGACCCTGTTGCCGGAAAGAAACGCGCAATAGCGGCAATCACAGTTAGACTTGAATGCAATAGCCTTTCTGTCCGGCGAAGGGAGCGCCCGTGATTCAAGCCATCTACAAAGGCATAGAAATCGAAATGGAACTGCAACGACAGGCCCACGGGTATTGGAAGTGCGACTACACACTGATCAAGCATCCCTCCACGACAAAGTCGACCGGGACACGCCTATGTCCCAAGGCGATCACGAAATCCACTCTTGTCAACTCAAGCCTATTCGCCGCGTGGACAGAGCGAGCCTTCCAAGATGCAGTACGCTCGACTCGTCACTCTGTCCCAGAGTTTTCAAACAGACTCTGACGCGCGCGGATCAGTGCTGAAGTTTTCACCCAGACTGGTCTACCGGTTGATTCTACCGAGTGCTGGCGATCGTCCCAGTCAATGGGCTGCTGGCGACGGCGTATTCGCGCTTCGGCATGCGTCCTGCCAGGAACGCTGCACGGCCCGCTTCAACGGCGAGTTTCATCGCGTGCGCCATGAGTTCCGAGTCTTCCGCCTCGGCGATAGCGGTGTTCAGCAAGACACCGTCGTAGCCAAGTTCCATGGCGATGGCCGCATCAGACGCAGTTCCCACACCGGCATCGACAATCAGGGGCACGTCCGTAATTGTTTCGCGCAGGATCTTCAAGTTCGTCAAATTCTGAATGCCTAGACCTGAGCCGATAGGCGCTGCCAGCGGCATTACAGCAGCAGCACCGGCGTCGATGAGTTTGCGGGCATTCACCAGATCGTCGTTCGTGTAGGGCAACACGATGAAGCCTTCCTTGACGAGTACTCGGGTGGCTTCCAGCAGGCCTTCGTTGTCGGGAAAGAGAGTCTTCTGGTCGCCGATGACTTCAAGCTTGATCCAGTTGGACAGACCCACCTCGCGGGCCAGGCGTGCGGTGCGGATAGCGTCGTCGGCTGTGTAGCAGGCGGCAGTGTTAGGCAGGATGAAGATCTGAGAACGGTCGATGAAATCGAGCTCGGATTCCTTGGTCTTATCGGTGAGATTCGCGCGTCGGACGGCAAGCGTCACCATTCCGGTTCCGGAAGCGGCATGGCACCGCGCCATCAATGCCTTGCTACGATACTTGCCGGTCCCAACAAAAAGCCGTGAGCGAAACTCCCGGCCGGCAATCTTCAGAATGTCTTCCATGCCCACCATTATCCGCCCGACGACCGCCGAAACGCGTCTTCGAGGCGGCTTGATTCTTGAATTGGGGTTGATTAAACGACTGGCGCGGGAGTCTGGACGGCTGCCGAGAATTGCTCAAGCGTCAGCGCGCCAGAAACATAGCGTTCCGCCAGGAGGAAGAAATCGGGCACCGGCTCGAGGCCTTCTAACCGGGCGCTCGTGACTTCGGCGTTCACCTGGCGCGCACGCTCAGCACGCATCTGCTCGCAGGAGAAAGATGGCGCGTCTGAGCACGGGACGTCGTTCATGGAATCAGGTGGACGCACGGTGATTGGAGGGACGAAACCAAGCAGTTCGCGGTTACCGAAGCCACCGGGACGCTGGTTTTTCTGGTGGCACTCGCGATGCCGGTGCCGAGTGACTGGTGTTGGGCAGTGGCGGTGGACTTCGCTATGGCAACCTCATTGACATGCTTCCGATGACGGTCACGCAGATACAGGTAAGCCCATCGGCTCGCTTCGTAGCCCCGCCAATAGATGTTGTTGCGCATCAGATCGTTCCGGGTAACCAGGATTTCACGGCGAGCAAAACGCTGCAGCGGGCTGCCGTGCATCGGAACGGGCGCCGGATCCACGCTGAACGCCATTGGGAATCGCGGCGCGCGGCATTTGTTCATCATGACCACCGCCAATTGAGCGTCCGTCGTGACGGGGTCGCCCGTTCCGTTCCGAGTTGCGTTGGGCACCTGGGTGCGCTCGGTCCAATCCACCAGCTTGGCGCAGGAAGTGAACTGCAAGTCAAAAACAACCTTTTCCCGTTCAGCGTCCACGTTTTCGTCAATATGGTGTGACAAGGCTTTGCCCGCTCGCAGGACGGCAAAATCGACGTCGCGGGTGGCAGCGCCGACCCAGACTTCCTGACCTTGCCAAGTAACGGGTTGCTTCCAGATGCGGATGTGATGGCGTTTGGAAACATCGTTCAGTCCCTTTTGCCAAGACATGTCCGCCGGTGCCCCGTCTAGCAACAGTGAAGACATGGGTGCGTTGGTATAGCCTCCGCCTTCACCCACCGCGCGGATGAGGCGAATGTGGCTGCGGAACGTCGACGGCTGCGCCTCCTCCCAGCCAGCGGCGCGGAATGCGGCCGCGACCTCTTCACGAGTGCCAACAAACATGAGGTTGGTGACATCGGAGGGGCGCTTGGACTTGGGCATAGCAGTTCGAAAGGGCAGCTCCTCCGCGAGGCGGACGAGTTCGGCCCGCTCGGCGCAACTCAAATGCCTCGCCCCGGCCTCCTCGTCGGCCGGCTGGCTGATCAGAAGCGGCTTGTTCAGCGTCACCGTGAGTTCGACGCCGGCCGGGAAGTAAATCTCGGGCTCGGGAACTTGAACGATAAGCGACTTGATAAGCCAAGTCGCGACTTGGGCGTGCACTTCCCACATCAGAGCGGTTCGTATGTAGCCGGTGATGCGGTAGCTGATCGAGGACGTGGAACGCAATTCCTGGATGTTGCCGTTGTGGTTCACGCTTTCGCGGCCGGTATCCACCTCCGATACTCGACCCGAGAGCGCCTGCTCATCACCCTGCGGGAAGGTTACGTTTGTAAACGCCAGTTCGAGGGTGGCGGTCTCGTGGCGAATTCCGTAGCCGATCCGATTGACGGCCTTTACGGCACCGGACAAGACGCTGCCAACTGGCAGCAAAACTTCGTTATCGGCAACCGCTGGGGCAATCAGGACGGCTTTGACGGGGCTGCCGACTTTGCTCGCATATGACCCGACAGTGTTGATTAGTCGAACGTGCAACTGGGTGCCGGCCGGCAGCTCGTGCGCGGAAAGCATATTCATCGACAGCATCAAGTAGAGCAACGGAGCCATCTTCCGACCTATCGATTCTCCCGGTAGAACATGTTCGACGTACGTTTTTGTGAATCGCTACCCCGGCGTTCACAATCCAACTGTCAGCACGATCGGAATAATCCCCCACCCGTCCGCCCATGGACGACTGCAACCCACAAGGCGTTTCAAAAGACAGAGACACTTTCTCTCAACCCGGGGCGACACCCGGATCAGACGGCTATCTGGACAACTAGCCGGTTTGGGTCTGAGTGTAGCATGTCCTAGGGCTTTCCCGCATTGAGATCCAGTCTCCGCTATTCTGAAAGAACGCACCGTGGATCTCGAAAAGACTATCCTCCGCAAGGTCGGGGAAGCGATTGGCCGCTTCAAAATGATTCGCGAGGGAGATCGTGTGGCCGTTGGGTTGTCGGGAGGCAAAGACTCTGTCACCCTGCTGGAATCACTGATTTTATTGCAGAAGCGCGCGCCGATTCATTTCTCAGTTTGCGCATTCACGGTGGAGCAGGGGAAATTTCTCTCGCCGATCGAGCCGTTCGGTGAATTCCTGAAGCAGCGAGGCATCCCCTGGACCTACGTCCAGGATGGACCGTCCTTGCGTTTACTCGACGAGCAGCCGGGCCATGGGTGCGATTTGTGCAGCCGCTTCCGGCGCCGGGCGGTTTATGAGATTGCCAAGGGTCTCGGCGCCAATGTGATCGCTTTGGGCCACACGGCCGACGATTTCTGCGAAGCCTTCATGCGCAATGCCTTATTCAACGGCCGCATCAGCTCCCTGCCTCCCATGGCCTATTCGCGCAACCGGGATTTCCGGCTCATTCGGCCCCTGGTCTACGTCACAGAAAACTTGACGCGCGAGTTCGCTGCGAGTTTGGGGGCGCCGGTGATTCCCTGCGGCTGTTCTCAGAAAACCGGCACCGTGCGCCGCTCTTTGCGGGATGTCTTCGTGGAACTGGAGCAGGAGCATCCATTCTTGAAAGAAACACTGCTTTCGGCCATGAGCAAAGTGGAAACGGGCCGCCTGCTCGACACGCGCTTCCTTGACCTGGAAGGCGATAGCGAAGAGTCTGGCTTCTTTTCGGACGAGCAGCCGGCGACGAACGAACTGGTGACGGTTACAGCCTCGAACTAAACGTTGATCGACAGGCGTTCCCGACGCTTTGCCGGGCGCCGAAGACTAAACTACAGTAGATGAAACTTGGAGTGGACTTCGGTACAACACGCATTGTGTTGGCCCAGGCCGATCGTGGCAACTATCCCCTCGTCTCTTTCGACGGGCCTGAGGATTCAACCGCAGATTGGTATCCGTCCTTGATCGGCCTTCATCACAACGAACGCCGATTTGGTTGGGACGCCTGGAGTGCCCAGGCTGACGAAAACTGGATCGTGCTGCGATCCGTCAAACGGCTGCTGGAAGATGCCGGTCCGCAGACGGTCGTGGAGGTGGGCCCTCACCGCATCGAATTGATGGAGTTGCTACACGGCCTGACGAGCGCGCTCAAGCACGCGCTCATCAACGACTCGAATCTGAATTTGAAGGCCGGCGAGCCGCTGGAGATCGTGCTGGGCGTTCCCGCACATGCCAACAGCAATCAGCGCTTTCTGACGGTAGAGGCGTTCCAGTTGGCCGGATTTCATGTGCTCGGCGTGTTGAATGAGCCGAGCGCGGCGAGTATTGAATTCGGTCATCGCGAGCGTGAACGTACGACCGGCCGCGAAACGATTCTGGTGTACGACCTCGGCGGCGGAACGTTTGATGCTTCTCTGGTGACGCTGGACGACAATGTCCATCATGTCTTGGGCACCGAAGGCATTCCAACACTAGGCGGGGACGACTTCGATCACCTGCTGGCCGATCTGGCCTTGGAACGCGCGGGCGTCAGCATGGCCGACCGGGACCGGCTCTCCGCTGGCGGTTGGTTTCGACTGCTCGACGAGTGCCGCGTGAAGAAGGAGGCGTTGAATCCGAACTCCCGGCGAATCACCGTCGAATTGGAGAACCCGGATGGTGAAACGGTCCCGGTGCAGATCGCCGTCGCGGATTTTTATGAATTGGCGCGTCCGCTGGTGGAAGAAACGCTGGCCGTCTCAGAGGATCTGCTGGCCCGCCACGACCGCGAGCAGTTTGAGGCGCTGTATCTTACCGGTGGCGGAAGCGAACTGCCCATAATCGCGCGTGTGCTCAGGGAGCGGTTCGGGCGCCGGGTGCGCCGCTCTAGCTATACGCGTTCCGCCACAGCCATCGGTCTGGCCATTCAGGCGGACGAGCCCGAAGCATACCGGCTGAGCGAGCGTTTATCCAGAAACTTCGGTGTCTGGCGTGAAGCCGAGGGCGGTCACAGAATTGTGTTTGATCCCCTGTTTGCGAAAGGAACACAGCTGCCGGTGCCTGGAACCCCACCTCTGCGGATCACCCGTTGCTATTCGCCGGTTCATAACATCGGCCACTTTCGCTTTCTCGAGTGCAGCCACCGCACTGAAGACGGTGCGCCGAGCGGCGAAGTCGCTATCTGGGATGACATCTATTTCCCGTTTGAGCCAAACCTCGCCAAGCATCCCAGCCTGCAAGCCGAGACCGTGGTCCATGCGCCCAAGGCACGATTGCAGCAGATTCAAGAATCGTACGAATGCGATGCCAGCGGCTCGATTGCGGTAACCATTGCGAATTGTTCCGCTGGGTACACACGGACATACCGGTTGGGGCGCTGGTCGCACAATTCAAAGCCCGTCAAGCCCGCGCAGCGCCGGAAGAAGTAGTGGCTGGCGGCCGCGGCGAGATCAATTAGCTGCCGTCAGGGTACCCGCCGCGGTGCAACACCATCGGATAGTGCGGCAGCTTGTCGGGTTTGGGAACCGACGCCCTCCACCCTTCCGGGTAGGGCTGTAACCCGAGGAACAACGGCGCCTCCGCCGCGGTGGGCTCGCCGACCAATTGCTGGAGCGTCTCCCGGAGATTGGCAATGTTGTCGCGGTCAAATCGCTCCGTCCAGCGCTCTTCAACGACGCTAAGGCGCTCGCGGTAAGCATCCTGCGCCAAGCGACCCTTCGGGGTGAGCCGCACCAACTTCGTTCCGACAGCGGTCGGATCCGGCTCGAGCACGATGTAGCGTCGGTTCGCGAGGAAGCTCACCGCCATCTTGATTGCCTCCTTCGACACGCCTGACAGGCGCGGGAGGTCCCGGACGCGCACGCCGATCTCTTCGAGGAGCCGCACAACGTTGACACATACAGCAAGCGACAGGTCGGACTCGCGCTCGAAGTCGATCGTGAAGGCGAGCAGAACTTTTGAGAGCAGCGCCGGCAGGTCCAGACGCGCCGGGGAACCGGTTTCTAAGGCGCCTGGCGGTTGCCCCTTAGGAGAATAGACTTCCGCACACAGCCCATATCCCAACACGGGAAGATAGTCGGGCAGATCGGTATTGAGTTGGGTTACCAACGCCGTTAGCGATGCTCTCAGCGACTCAATCCGGTCCTTGCCGAAGCGCGCCTGCCAGCGTTTCTCGATAACGTCGAAGAGCGGACGCCACACCTGTTGAGCTCTCAGGCCTTTTGTGGTGGGTCGAACCATCCAGTGGCGGTGAGGCTGTCTCGGTCGGCTGTCAGTGCGATCGGGCTCGACCAGGATGTACCCCCATCTCTCCATCCCCGTCAATGACAGTTTCGCCGTCCGAGCCAGAGTCTGAAGCGTGCCGACGGTCACCCCCTCCCCGGTCACGTGACGCATAAGGTTCGACCACATCACCATCGACACCAGCCAGGGTCCACTTCGGGATTCGCCGGCCGCTTTCAGGCGACTGGTGCGGTGCGGCATCTGGTGCTCGAACTCGTTGTCGAACTCGATAGTGAAGGCCACCAGTACTTGGGAAAGGAGGGTCGCCAAGGGGTAGGCCGCTGTCGCCGCGCTTGAATCTGCTTGGTGATGGCATAGCAACACCAATTATTGAGACACAACGTTAGTGAGGCAGAAGGCGTTCGAGCTTCGAACCAGGAACGATCATCGTTTCGCTGCGTTCGGGGCCGTTCGACACGGAGCCAATCTCGACACCGGTCTTCTCTTCCAGAAAGCGCAGGTATTCCTTGGCCTGAAGCGGCAAAGCCGACAGCGTGGTTGTCCCCCGCGTGGTTGTTTTCCATCCCGGGAGGTGTTCGTAGACCGGCCTGATGGTTTCCATGCCGCGCGTACTCGAAGGCATGTGCGTGACTTTCTTTCCGTCAATCTCGTAAGCGACGCACACCGGTATCGACTCGAGCTCGTCCAGTACGTCGAGCTTGGTGATGATCAGACTATCGAAACCATTCACTTCGGCTGTATAGCGAAGCAGCGGCACGTCGAACCAGCCACAGCGGCGAGGACGTCCCGTTACGGCTCCAAATTCATTGCCGGACTTTCGAATTTGCTCGCCTGCTTCCGTGAGGTCCTCTGATGGGAAAGGACCCGCTCCGACGCGGGTGATATAGGCCTTTGAGACGCCGACGATGCCGGTGATTTTGGTTGGCGCAACACCGGTGCCGGTACAGGCTCCTCCGGCAGCGGCGCTGGAACTGGTGACGAACGGGTAAGTGCCGAAGTCGATGTCGAGCATGGTGCCCTGAGCGCCTTCGAACAGGACGTTCTTGCCCTCGCGGATCATCTGGTTCAGCAAATATGCCGTGTCGCAGACCATGGGCTTGATCTGTACGGCAAACCGCTTGTAGCTGTCGAGGATGGCTTCGAAATCGCCGGCGTCATGAATCTTGAAGGCTTCGGCGATCAAGGCTTTGTCCGCTGCCAGGCTGCGATAGAGATGGTCGAAATCGATATCGATCAGGTCCGCGATGCGAATTCCGCGCCGGGCAATCTTGTCTTCGTAGCAGGGGCCGATACCGCGAGACGTGGTGCCGATAGCGACATGGCCCTCGCGTCCCTCGGATATTTTTTCAATCGTGCGATGGAACGGGAAGATGACGTGCGCGCGGTTACTGATCCGCAATTGCGCCTTGACGTCGAGACCGACTGCTTCCAGACCTGCGATTTCCTGTAGCAGCGCGCCCGGATCCACGACCACGCCATTTCCGATTACGGCAAGAACCCCGGGCCGAAGAACGCCGCTTGGTATTAGCTTCAGTACAAACTTTTGGTCGCCGATGTAGACCGTGTGTCCGGCATTGTGGCCACCTTGGTAGCGCACGACGGCCTGGAATTTTTCGGAGAACAGGTCAACGATCTTCCCCTTGCCTTCGTCGCCCCATTGCGCCCCGAGAACGATGAGATTACTCATGTGTGTGAAAGGGTCATTAAACCCAAAGCGCCTAGTATAGCTTACACTGCTGGAAGGCCTTTTAAATCAGGGGTTTCAGGCACTGCAGAAGCCGAGACACAAGGGCCGTTTATGTTACCCTTGGCACAATGCAGATGTGCGGTGTTTTCGTGGGGCTCGGGCCCGAGGTTTTCAACCAGCTCGTGCGCCACGTTTCGATTGGCAAGCTTAAGACGTACCAGGTTTATGAGCGCTTCAAGCTGAGAGCCCGCCTGGTGAAACTGAACTCGGAATCCCTGCGCAAGGCCGGCCCGAGGCTATGGGCCCGGATTGAAGCGGGTGAAGAGGATTTCGCGACGGACATGTCGCAGGTACTGCTGATCTCCCACCTCGACATGATCATTGGCGTGCTTGATTTCCTGAAGATTCCGCATCAGGATGGCTTCTTCGAGAAGGATCTGAAAGCTGATGAGCACCTGACCGAGGGATGGCAGAAGCGCGTTTACGATGAGTTTCATGACAAGTATCCGGCCGAGGTTTTGCTGTTCTACATCAATCATCTGGATTTCGAACTCAACAAGGCGGAACATGTGTTCCTGCCTGCGGCCTAACCGGCGCAGGGCGAAGGAGAGACGCGGATGCCGACGCTGAATGCATTCCAGGAAAGCGTGAAGAATGGAGATCTGGCTGCGGTGCGCGCCGGGCTTGCAGAAGATCCGTCGCTGCTGAACCGGAAAAACGAATCGGGCCAAACGGCTTACTTGCTGGCCTGTTATTACCGCAAGCCCGAAGTGGCCGAGTATTTGTTAGGGCTGAACCCCGAGTTGGACCTGTTCACCGCCTGCGTTGCGGGTCACACATCAGATGTCGTGAAACAGATCGCAGCGGATCCGGCGGCGCTCGAATCGCACAGCAGTGACGGTTGGACGCCGCTGCATCTGGCCGCCTTCTTCGGACACAAAGAACTGGCAGAGGCGCTCCTCAAGCTAGGCTCTCAAGTGGATTCCCGGTCCACGAATGCTATGCAGAATACGCCTCTCCACGCCGCGACGGCCGGCCGGCAAGTTGAGCTGATGAAACTGCTGCTGGAGCATGGCGCCAATCCCGATGCGACACAGGAGGGCGGTTGGACCGCTCTGCATGCGGCAGCGCAAAACGGCGACCGCGCCATGATCGAAGCGCTACTCGCGAACAGCGCGAGCATCAACGTACGCGCCGCCAACAATCAAGCTCCGCTCGACCTGGCGCTGCTTAAAGGACATCACGAAGTGGCTGCCTTGCTTGAACAGCTTGGCGCCAAACTGAGTTAGCCGACATGGTGGAAAGTCAACTGGAAGAACTGCGCAAGGCTACCCTTGCGCGTTTCGGCTACGCAGCATCGCTGCACGAATTGGAAGAGGCGCGGGTCGAGGCGTTGGGCCGCAAAGGTACTCTAGCGCAAATTAGTAAAGACTTTGGAAGGCTCATGCCGGAGGAGCGATCGGCGCTCGGAAAGCTACTGAACTCCGTTAAGCAGAACCTGGAGTCCGCCTATGAGGAGAAGAAGGCGCGCTTCGAGCAATTGCATCTCTCACAACGGCTGGCGACAGAGTGGATTGACGTCACGCTGCCGGCGCCGGGCGTACGGCCGGGCAGTCTGCATCCCGTGACCCAGGTGCAGTGGGAAATTGAGGATCTATTTACGTCGCTTGGCTTCGCCGTGCTGGATGGCCCGGAAGTGGAGACCGAAGAGCACAACTTCGATGCGCTGAACATTCCTCCCGCCCACCCGGCACGGGACATGCAAGACACGTTCTGGCTGTCGAGCGGGCACTTGCTTCGAACGCACACTTCACCGGTGCAGGTTCGTGGCATGCGCAAGCTGGGGCCGCCGCTGCGGATGATTGCGCCAGGTCGCGTATTCCGCAACGAAGAAGTGGACGCCTCCCACGAACATACGTTCTACCAGCTGGAAGGCATGATGGTGGATCGCGATGTTTCAGTGGCGAACCTGATCTACTTCATGAAGACGCTGCTGAGTTCCATTTTCAAGCGCGACATCACGGTGCGGCTGCGGCCAGGCTATTTCCCGTTTGTCGAGCCAGGCTTCGAACTCGACATTCAGTGCCTGATATGCGGAGGGCCTGGTTGCGCCGTGTGTAAACAGAGCGGCTGGGTAGAGTTGCTGCCCTGCGGGCTGGTGCATCCCAATGTTCTACGCCTCAGCGGCATTGACCCGGAAGAATGGGGCGGATTTGCGTTCGGTTTGGGGCTCACGCGTCTGACCATGATGCGCTATGGGATCGATGATATCCGGCAGTTGCAGGGAGGCGATCTGCGCTTCCTGACGCAGTTCTAGATGCCGGCATCGCGGCGCAGTCAAGCAGGAACCGAAAGGGGGTAGCGTTGAAGTTTTCCTATCAGTGGATCCAGGGAATGGTGAGCGACCTTGGCGCCGACGCGCCGGAGCTCGAGCGCCTGATCACCATGAAGACGGCCGAGTGCGAAGGCGTGGAGCGCATTGGCGAACAGTTCTCCACGGCTGTGGCGGCGCGCGTACTCACAGTGGACCCACTTCCCAAAGGAAGGAACAAGCGAGTGACCATCGATGCGGGCGACGGCGCCATCCATACGGTCGTTTGCGGGGCCGACAATGTCCGGCCAGGATTGCTGACCGCCTGGTTGCCGCCGGGCACGCAGCTGGGAGACCGCGAAATCAGCAGAGCCCGCTTCGACGGTGTCGAGAGCGAAGGCATGCTGGCGAGCGCAGCTGAGCTGTCGATTGGTGACGACCACAAAGGACTGATCGAGCTGGACGGACTGAAAGCCGGCCAGCGGCTCCCGGGTCTGCATCCAGATTGGGTGATCGAGATCGACAACAAGAGCCTGACGCACCGGCCGGACTTGTGGGGGCACTACGGCTTGGCTCGCGAAGTCGCCGCCATCGCCGGTGGCAAGCTAGTTGATCCAGTGGATCCCTCGCGCTTGCCCCATGGCAAAGCCGCCATTGAGGTTGAAATCGCTGACTATGCGCTATGCCCTCGCTACAGTGCCCTGGTCATGGACAACGTACGAGTGTCGCCGTCGCCGCTCTGGCTGCAGTTCAGGCTGGAGTCAGTGGGAATGAATCCCATCAGCAATATCGTTGACGTCACGAATCACGTTCTGGCGGAACTGCCTCAACCGATGCACGCTTTCGATGCCGACAAGCTCTCCGGTAACACGATATTCGTGCGGCTTGCCCGCGCGGGCGAAAAGTTGAAGGCGTTGAACGGCGAGGAATACACCTTGACCACTTGCGATCTCGTGATCGCCGATGCGGCTGGACCAATTGCCATCGCAGGTGTCATCGGCGGCGCCCACAGCGCCATTTCTGAAACGACCACGCGGATCGTGCTCGAAAGCGCGAACTTCCATCCGGCAAGCGTGCGTCTGACTTCCGCGCGCCACAAGCTGCGCACGGATGCTTCGATGCGCTTTGAGAAAGCGCTCGATCCTGAGAATACGGTTCGCGGCCTGGCTCGTGCGGTCGAATTGATTGCCGGCGTCTGTCCGGAGGCCCGTACGAAGGGCTGCGTTACCGATGCCCGCGGCGCGGTAACTGCGCCGGCGCCAATCCGGATCACGGTCGATTTCATCAGTAAGAAGCTCGGCAAACAGCTGGGCGAAGAGCAGATCAGGAGTATCCTGTCGGCGCTCGGCTTCGGCGCCGAGGCCGTCGGGCCGCAGACCCTGCTGGTCGCTATCCCGTCATGGCGGGCTACCAAGGACGTCTCGTTGAAGGACGACTTAGTGGAGGAAATTGGACGCATCGTCGGATACGGGGAGATTACGCCCACCGCACCGCTGGTCGAGTGCGTACCTCCGCCCGTGAGTCCTGTCCGCGGCTATCATCGCAAAGTGCGTCTGGAGATGACCGCGCAAGGGTTTACCGAGGTGTACAACTACTCGTTCGTAAACCAAACGACGGTGGCGCGCTTTGGCCTGGACACCGCGACTCACGTTGCGGTGAAATCCCCCATCGCCGCTGAACATACCCATATGCGGCGGAGCCTGCTTCCGGGTATCTTCCAGAACATCGCCGGCAATACGCGCAACTACCTGGACTTTCGCATCTTCGAAATCGGCCGCGAGATTCATCCGCGAACGGGTGCCGAGGGGACAGGCGAAGCCGGCTTGCCCGATGAGATGACGCGTCTGGTAGCAGCGCTTTACGACGCCACAAGTGACGAACAGGATTTCTTCGAGCTCAAACGGGTGCTGGAGTGCATTTTCCCGTCCGCAGCTCTGCGGGCGGCCGAGCCGAAAGTGTTCGAACATCCCACCCGTACCGCAACGGTGGAATGGCGCGGAGAGACGATTGGCCGTTTGTTCGAACTGCATCCCGGGCTGCTGGCGGCCGAGGGGCTCGAAGGGCGCGCCTTCCTGTTCGACGTGGATCTCGACGCGGGTCAGTCGCTGGCCGCTATCGAGGTGAAGTACGTTCCGCTGCGCAAGTATCCGACCAGTGGATTCGACTTGTCCGTGGTTGCCGATTTGCGCCGGCCGGTCGCTGATATTCAGCGCGACCTGGTGAATCTGGCGGGTGAGGCGCTGGCGAAGATTGAGTTTGTGCGCCAGTATGCCGGGCCGCCGCTGCCGGAGGGCCAGAAGAGCGTATCCTATCGCCTGGAGGTGGGGTCGATGGATCACACGCTGGGAAGCGACGAGGTTACCGCGCTGCGCAATCAGGTAATCGACGGCATGCGCGCGCTGGGCTACGAATTACGGGTTTGATTCTTCCAGAAACATCTTCCGTACATCCTGCCAGCTGCTGACGCGCCGGAATCGCGTCTCGTGCACGTTGTGGGGCGCCGTGAACAGGATGCCTTCACCCCGGAAACGTTCGAAGTGGCGCACGTTATCGTCAATCAGGTAGTCAGCGCTGACAATTGACTTATCGCCGCAGAACACCACATTGCTAGCCGGTATGAACGGGAAGTGTTGCTGCAGCCAATTGAATTTCGGCATGAACGAAATGGGGACTTCCATCGCCGAGGTGGTAATGAACACTTCGTATTTTCCGATCAGCTCGCGCACGACATCCTGGCTGTCTTCCATGACGTCGATTTCGGCGAAGAACGTCTCCGTTCGGAAATAGTCTCGGATGCGCTGGATGTCTTCAGGCGGCGCAACTTCCATCACCCGTCGTCCGTGCAATTCGGCCTTGGTGAGGTTTCGTCCGAAATCAGCGTTGTAGGTTTTGAGAAAGTTCCCCAGTGTGTCGGCAATCACCTCATCCATGTCGATAGCGATTCTCTGCATTAATTCCAGGCTACCTGAGGGCTCCGGATATCGCGGTCATAGGCTTGTGGTTCGCTCCGGTTAACCTTTGGTGAGTGCCTCCGACGGCCACGAAGTTGACTGCGCCTTCCGGCGCTGAAACCAGCTTGCAGGAGTTGGCCGTACTGTTCCTGCGCCTCGGCACGACTGCGTTTGGCGGGCCAGCGGCGCACATAGCGATGATGCACACCGAGGTGGTCGAGAAACGGCGCTGGCTGAGTGAGCAGGAGTTCCTCGACATGCTGGGCGCCGTGAACCTGATCCCGGGCCCGAACTCTACGGAGATGGCAATCCACGTCGGCCGTGCGAGGCGCGGCTGGCCCGGCCTGTTGATCAGCGGCACATGCTTCATCGCTCCAGCGGCGATCATGGTTTCCCTCATCGCTTGGGCTTATGTCACTTACCGGCAATTACCGCAAACCGAAGCCGTTTTCTACGGCCTGAAGCCGGTGGTGCTAGCCGTGGTGATTCAGGCCTTGATAACCCTGGGCTGCAAAGCGGTGAAGACCCCTTTGCTCGCGATCTGCGGACTGGTCGCAGCAGCGCTCGCCCTGCGCGAAGTGAACGAACTGCTGATTCTGCTGGGCGCTGGTTGCCTGTTGCTGTTGGTCGAACTAACCAGAGATCAGGACTTTGGTCGAATCCGGTCGTTCGTGGCGATGCCCGGACTGTGGTTCGCCAGCGCCGCTGCTGTTGTCGCCAAGCCCTTTGGCCTCTGGCCGATGTTTCTGTTCTTCCTGAAGACGGGCTCCGTATTGTTCGGCAGCGGTTATGTGCTGCTCGCGTTCCTGCGAAATGATCTGGTGTACCGCTGGCACTGGCTGACCGAAGGCCAGCTGCTGGATGCGATCGCGGTGGGCCAGATCACACCCGGGCCAGTCTTCACAACGGCAACCTTCATTGGCTACCTGCTGGGCGGAGTACAAGGCGCATTCCTGGCGACGCTGGGCATATTCCTGCCGGCGTTTGTCTTCGTCGCCATCAGTGGTCCGCTGGTGCCGCGTTTGCGAAAGTCGAAACTCTGCGGCGCTTTTCTCGACGGCGTCAACGTAGCCTCGCTGGCGCTGATGTTCGCGGTCCTGACTCAGATTGCCCGCACCGCGGTTATAGATTGGGCGACTCTGGCGTTGGTTCTCCTCTGCCTGGTATTGCTGTACTGGAAGCGCGTTAACCCGGTTTGCCTGATGATCGGCGGGTGCCTAGCGGGATTGGTGCTGCGCTGGTGGGGTTGAAGTGCGAAATCGGTTAAATCAAGCTCGTCAGATGCTTCAGAGCCATATACTTACGAAAGGCCGTTTGCAAATGCTCGCCGACTTCCAGCCTAATCTCAGCATCCTTCCAGGGCCGCAGCGGCGATTGTGGGACGAACTTGGGGCGGTGCCTCGTGAGTTCGTGCTTTATGGGGGGACTGCGCTCGCCCTGCATCTTGGACACCGCCAATCCCTAGACTTCGATTTCTTTGGCAACAGCCTTTTCGATCCCCGCAGGCTGACTACCGGAATCCCGTTTCTAACTGGAGCCACGGTTACGCAACAGGAACCCAACACACTCTCCGCCACCATTGATCGCGGCGGACCGATCAAAGTATCCTTCTTTGGCCTGCCTGATATACCGCGCTTGCAGGTTCCGCATATCGCCTCGGACAACGGCTTGCAGGTTGCTACGCTCCTGGACCTGGCCGGCACCAAGGTTGCGGTTGTGCAGCAACGTGCAGAAGCGAAGGATTACCAGGATATCGACGCGCTCCTGCGAGATGGCCGTATCGATTTGCCCTTAGCGCTTGCCGGTGCACTGGCTATTTATGGGCCGCAGTTCAACCCTCAAATAACACTCAAGGCGCTGTCGTTCTTCGGTGACGGCAACCTTCCCCATCTGCCGCGTGACGTCCAGGATCGCTTGGCCCATGCGGCCCGCGACGTGGACCTCGATTGGCTGCCGGACATCACGCTAGCGCCTCAGGGAGACGATCCGGACTTGGAGCGCAGTAAATGAAACCGATTCCGCTGAACCCAGAAACAGAACCGATCGTTCGGCGCGTCATTTGGTTCGAGTCCCCCGAGGAGGCTTTGACTGATCCTGTCCGCTTTATGGCCTACGCCATGGCGAGAGCTACGCACGAAGATATGAAGGTAATTCGGCGCTACGTCGATAATGCGGATTTTCTTGAAGCGTTGGACAAAGCCCCACCCGGGATCATTGATCGCCGTTCCTGGGCATACTGGAATTCTCTGATGGGGCGTTATCCTGCCCCACCCCCGCCGGTGCGACACCTGTCGTGACTTAAGGCGCGAACTCCAAAGAGCAGTTCTTTCCCTACCCAGCGATATACTCGCGGACGATGAGCCGCCGCCGTTACCTAGCCTTGGACTTGGGCGCCGAAAGCGGGCGGGCAATGCTTGCCACGCTCGCCGACCACACCATCAACCTCGAAGAACTGCACCGGTTCCCCAATACGCCGGTGCGTTTGCCGAACGGTTTGTACTGGGATACCCTGCGGCTGTTCCATGAAATCTGCGAGGGAATTCGTGCCTCCGCAAAAGCGGTCGCCCGGCTAGATGGCATTGCCATCGACACGTGGGGCGTGGACTTCGGCCTGCTGGGCGCCGACGGCGCGCTGATCGAGAATCCGCGTCACTACCGCGATCGCTCGAACCCACGGGGTGACCGAAGAGGTGTTTCGCATCGTTCCAAAGCAGGAGGTCTTCGCACATACGGGCACCCAGTTCATGGAGATTAACTCGCTCTACCAGCTGTACTCCATCGCTCAGCGCACTCCCGAGCTGCTGCGTAATGCTTCCAAAGTCCTGTTCATACCGGATCTACTGAATTATTTCCTCACCGGCGTCCAATGTTCCGAACGAACCATCGCCAGCACCTCGCAGTTCTATAACCCGACGACCAGAGCGTTCACCACCGACATGCTGCGAAAGCTGGGCATCCCGGGCGGCTTTCTGGCTGAGTTGGTCGACCCCGGAACTCATTTGGGCGAAGTTCTGCCTCACATTTCCGAGCAGTGCGGCCTGCGGCACGACCCGGTCGTCTACACCACCGGCTGCCACGACACCGCCTCCGCGGTGGCCGCTGTTCCAGCGCGCGAGGGAACCAACTGGTGCTACATCAGTTCGGGCACCTGGTCGTTGATGGGCGTGGAACTCAACGCGCCGGTGATCAACGCCGCGGCCCTCGCGGCCAACGTCACCAACGAAGCCGGCGTGGGCAACCGTATCCGCCTCCTGAAGAACATCGCCGGGTTATGGGTGCTGCAGGAATGCCGCCGCGCATGGGCCAAGGATGGGAATGAGTATTCCTACGCGGAGCTGATCGAGTTGGCGTCGAACGCCAAGCCAACAGCCACGGTTCTTGATTTGGATGAATTCGTGGCGCCTGGGCGCCATCCGGAACGCATTCGCGAGTACTGCCGGAAAACGCATCAGGAGACCCCCGAAGACCCTGGAAGCATGGTGCGCGTGATTCTCTACAGCCTCGCGGTCCGATACAGGGAGGTTCTTCAGACACTGGAGGCGCTGACGAGTCGAAAGATTGACGTCATCCACATTGTCGGTGGCGGCTCCAAGAATCGCCTGCTGAATCAGCTGGCCGCCGACGTCACCGGATGCACCGTAATTGCTGGACCGAGCGAGGCCACGGCCGCCGGCAATGCGCTGACGCAGGCTATGGGCGCCGGCGAAGTCAAGGATCTGGAAGAAGTTCGGGAAGTGGTCCGCCGTTCCTTTGCGGTGGAGGAGTTTCGACCCAGGCCATGAGAACCCTCCAACCGGCTTGCCCTATCATCGCGGGTATGGATAAGCCGACCTTTGATCCGGGTCTCACTCAGAAATACGCCGGGACGTTACGCCGCGCGATCAACCAAAATGGCCAGTTCAATGTGACGCGGCAGGGTACAAGCTGGAGGGATATCCATCCCTACCTGTACCTCATCCATGTTTCGTGGACTGCTTTCTTCGCCTGGGTGGTGGCGGCCTTTCTGTTCGTCAACACGGCATTCGCCGTTGCCTATACCTTAATCGGCGTTCAGCAACTACATGGAGCCGAAGCCCCCACAGACGTAGGACGCTTTATGAATGCCTTCTTTTTCAGCGCCCATACGCTCACGACGGTTGGTTACGGCAACATTTATCCGGTAGGAATCGCAGAAAACGTCGTCTCGACCAGTGAGGCCTTTTTTGGCGTGATGGGGTTCGCCGTAGCGACCGGGCTGCTTGTCGGGCGCATATCCCGGCCGTCGGCCCGGATCGGATTCAGTGAAAGGATGCTCGTCGCCCCTTACCAGGACGGCACCAGTCTGCAGTTCCGGATTGTGAACAGAAGGAGTAACTCTCTGATGGAGCTGCAGGCGCAAGTGTTGCTCATGACGGTGGAAAGCGTCGGCGGCAAGCTACAGCGCAAATTCGCTCAACTGACACTGGAAAGACCCGGTGTCCTGTTTCTACCTTTAACGTGGACCATCGTTCACCCGATTGACGCCAGCAGCCCGTTGCAGGGACTGACCGCGAGCGATTTTGAGAGACTTCAACTAGAATTTCTGATTCTGATCAAAGGGATCGACGACACCTTCGGCCAAACCGTCCATCAGAAGTTCTCCTACCGTTACGACGAAGTCGCATGGGGTGGCAAATTTGTGCCAGCTTTCGACATCGGCGAAGACGGAGATCTCATTTTACAGATGGACCGCGTGAGCAAACTAGACCTTCCGCCCGAGGCGAGCGGGGCCACGTTGACCACCTGATCCTTCTGGCAGCGTCCAAGGACAACTAAAATGTTTCGGCGCTTCGCTACAATCCGTTGTGACCCTGGGCCGTGAGACTATTGATTGGCGAGCAGCTCCCGGCCCCGATTGCGATGAGTGACAACTTAGGAATTTCGCTGGTGATCATCGACGATAACGAGAGTAGCCTCGAGCTATTGTCGTCCGCCTTGGCGTCGCCCGGGCTACACATCTACACGGCGAGTGATCCGGAAGAGGGCCTCGACCTGGTGTTTTCGAAGCATCCCCAGATTGTATTGAGCGACCTGGTGATGCCGAAGTTGACCGGTATGGACGTGCTCGACCGCGTGGTGGAATTCGACCCCGCCATAGACGTCATCCTCATGACGGCTTACTATTCGACCGAATCGGCAGTGGAGGCCATCAAGCGCGGCGCTTGCGATTACCTGAATAAGCCCGTTTCGCTCGCTGCCTTGCGGGAGCGGATCACCAAGCTGTTGGACGATGCGCAGCGACGCCAGCGCACCTTGCAATTGGAAGAAGAGCTACTCGAAAATTCGCAGTTCCAAGGGATCATTGGAAACAGCCCGCAAATGTGGGAGTTGTTCTCCCGCATTCGGCGTGTCGCCCGCCATTACCGAACGGTGTTGATCTCCGGTGCGACGGGCACCGGAAAGGACCTTGTTGCCCGGGCTCTGCATCAGCTCAGCCCGGTAGATCGCGGCAACTTCGTCGTGCTGAACTGCTCGGCAGTGGTGGAGACACTGTTTGAGAGCGAGCTCTTTGGCCATGTGCGTGGTTCATTCACTGGCGCCAATCAAGACAAAATGGGCCTGTTCGAATATGCGAACGGCGGCACGCTCTTTCTGGATGAGATCGGCGACATGCCGCTGGCCACCCAGGCCAAGCTTTTGCGAGCCCTCCAGAACCACGAAATTCTGCGCGTCGGGTCGTTGACCCCAAGACGGGTGGATGCGCGCGTGATCGCGGCAACCAATCAGAATCTTCGGCAAGCCATCATTGACAAGCGCTTTCGCGAGGACCTGTTCTACCGGCTGTCGATGGTGGAAATTCGGATGCCAGCGCTCGCCGAACACAAGGAAGATTTAGCGCTGCTGGAGCGCTATTTCGTAACCCGGTTTTCACGCGAGTTCCGCAAGCCGATCCGCGGCTTGACGCAGCGCGCACGGCTTCTGTTGGCACGGCACAGTTGGCCCGGCAACGTGCGGGAATTGGAGAACGCCATTGGTCACGGCTGCATGATGACGCTTAGCGACACGATTGACGTGGCAGATCTCCCCGAGTATCTCCACGGACTGCAGCCACCTGCAGTCGATGCTAGCGTGACGCCGGAGAAGTTGGAAGCGGATTCGCTGGAGTCACACGAGCGCCGCCTCATTCAGGAAGCACTGGAAAAGGCGGGCGGCAATCAGTCGCAAGCGGCCCGGCTGTTGCGAATCGGCCGCGATGCGCTGCGCTACAAGATGAAGAAGTACCAGATGCTTACGTCTTAAGCGCCGCTTGCACCCGCTCCGCCGTTTGGCAGTGTACTCGAAAAAGCTTCTCGCCCAGAGCAGGCCAATCGTAATGGGCCGCCACCAAAGCCCGGCCGCCTTCGCGCATTAACCTCACCAATTCCGGCGAGGATGCCAGTCGCATGATGGCTGCCACAAAATCATCGGGCGACTCGGCAATGAGAATGTCTTTCCCATCCGCCACGTCGATGCCCTCAGCGCCCAGCGCCGTCGAAATCACGGGAACGCCGGCTGCCATGGCTTCGAGAATCTTCAGCCGAGTCCCGCTACCGACCCTTAGCGGAACGACCACTGCCAGCGCCTTGTGGTAAAAAGCGCGCACATCGTCCACTGTGCCGGTAACGCGAATACCAGGTTCGCGAGAGAGCGCTTGCACGGCTTCGCTCGGATTGCGGCCGACGACCAGAAACTGCGAGCCAGGCAGCTTGGTCCGAATCAGTGGCCAGACTTCGCGGCCAAATTCCAGCACCGAGTCAATGTTCGCGTGGTAGTCCATCGAACCGACAAACAGCACATTCCCACTTACCGGCCCGGGCTCTCCAGCCCTGGTCCACGCCGCAGCGATCTGATCACTCGTATGGGCGCCAACGTCTACGCCGTTTCCGATCACGTGAATGATGGCGCCTGGGACCTTTTGGACTAGGGTCGCCTTTTCCCGTTGGCTGCATATCGTGTGCGCATCCGAGCGGCGGAGCAGGAGCGTCTCCATGTCTTCGATCATGTGCGCGGTCCGGCGAGCGTACAGCTTATTGAGCGGGTTGGCCGCCTCGCTATAGCGCCACATAATCTCCGACTCGATGTTGTGCCAATCGGCAACGATGGCCGTCCCAGGGCTCTCCTGACGGATGACATCCACGTAGGGAAGCAAATGGACGCCCTCAACCTGAACGGAATCGAACTTGTGGCTTTGTAGCAGCTGGACCAGCGCCGCGCGCGCTCGGTTGCTCTTGTTATTGAGGAGCGTGACCGGGACCGGGCCGATGAACCCTCGAATCAGGTTCGGCGGCGAAAACGACGCGTTCTTTTCGACCAGTTCGAACCCGGCGAAGCCCGCGCCCACCGGCGGCTCGACCGGTGGCGGGTCTTGTGGATTTCGCAAGCCCAGGTAAACAACTTCGCCTCGGTGGGCAAGTTGACTGGCCAAGTGAAAGTCGCGCAAACGAGCGCCTGTATTCAGCGGCCAACACTCACGCGACGAGAAATAGAGTATCCGCAATGGGTTGGTCTTCCCCCGTATTCTGACATCTTCATCTTCATCAACGCGCCCAGCCTTGACAATGCAAAATAGGTTAAGCGTGCAGGGCTATGGGATTATGAAGGCTAGAGCCGGGTATGCCCGCCTCAGTTACCTCCTCTTGACACATGTGTGGAATCGCTGGTTACCTGGGACCGGAGTCGCCTGAGCATGTCGCCTCCGTCCTGTCGGCGATGCTCTCCCAGTTGCGTCGCCGCGGTCCCGATGGCGAGGGCACCGATCACTGGAGCGCAGACGAATTCCAAGTCGGCTTAGCGCACCGTCGTCTCGCGATCATCGACCTCAGTGAGGCTGGCCACCAGCCCATGGTTTCCGACGACCGGCAGGTCGGTGTTGTCTTCAACGGCTGCATCTTTAACTTCCTCGAATTGCGCAAAGAACTGGAAGGCGCCGGCTACCGTTTCCGCTCAAACTGCGATACGGAGGTTCTGGTCCACGGCTACCGGGCGTGGGGTGCGGCCGAACTGGCGCGACGCTCACAGGGCATGTTCGCCTTCGCGGTATGGGACAACCAGCGGCAAACGCTGACGCTGGTGCGCGATAGGCTCGGTGTCAAGCCGCTTTACTTCGCAGCTGGCACCGCCACCGGGCGCATCGCATTCGCCTCAACCGCTGGTGCGCTTCGCGAAGCAGGATTGGCCGGGACGATTGATTCGATGGCCGTCGCAGAGTTTCTCGAATTTGGCTACGTGACCGACGCCCGCGCCATCTATGAGGGAGTCGGCAAAGTCCAACCCGGCACAGTGATGACGTGGATTCGGGGACGGCTGAAAACGCAAACGTACTGGGAGCCTCCCGCGGCAGGAGCGATAACAGCGGTCAGCTTCGACGACGCGGTGGAGCAGACCGAAGCGCTCCTGCTGGACGCTGTCAAAGCGCGGTTAGTCGCCGACGTACCGATTGGCTCGCTGCTGAGCGGCGGCATCGATTCCGCGCTTGTCTGTTGGGCCGTAAGCAAGCTAAACGCCAATATTCGAGCCTTTACGGTCAGCACGCCGGGCGATGCCGGAGATGAGGCGCAGGCGGCGACCGAAACAGCACGAATACTCGGCGCCAGCCACGAGGTGGTGGAACTGCCGCCCCAAGAGCAACTCAAGCTTGACGAGTTGGTCGACGCCTACAGCGAGCCCTTCGCCTGTTCATCAGCGCTCGGTATGTTGCGAGTTTCGCGGGCGGTCCGGCAATACGCAACCGTGCTGTTGACCGGCGACGGAGGGGACGATTTTTTCTTAGGCTATCCCTATCACAAGCACATGGCCACGGCGCAACGCCTGGCGGGAATCCTGCCCGGATTTGCCCCGGCTCTGTGGCGGTCGGGAGTACGGCCACTTGTGAACGGATTTGGGCCGTTTCGGCGAGCCAAACATCTGATCGATTACGCAACAGGCGGGCTAGGCGCGGTGACGCGAGTGCGGGACGGGTTGCCGTTCTACCAAGAGCATGGTCTCTTAGGTGCTCGGCTTCAAGCGGCAACCGTGGCACAGCGCGAGATTGAACTCTCTTTCGCATCAGCCCATCAGGTGCTGGACGACCTGGTTCGCTACGACCTGCGCACCGTATTTGCCGGCGAGTACTTGCCGAAGGTCGATGGTACGACCATGTACAGCGGGCTGGAAGCTCGTTCGCCGTTTCTCGATTTCCGGTTGGCGGAATTGGCTCTGAAGCTACCCACCAGCGTGCGGTTGCACAAGGGCCAGCTAAAAGCAGTGTTGCGTGAGCTAGCCCGGCGAAAGATGGGCAACTCGGTCGCCGAGCGCGAGAAGCGTGGCTTCACCGTCCCCATCGAGCGCTGGCTGGCGCAGTACGGGAAGCGCGAACTGAAGTCACTGGACAACGATTCGGCAATCTGCCGGCAGGGGTGGATTGAATCGAATGCCATAAGGGCGAGTGTCGAGAGCGCGCTGGCTGGCCACTCCGTGCCAAGGCAACTGTGGCACCTGCTGGTGCTCAACGCCTGGCTCGAGAAGAACGCCTGAAAGTGCCGAGAGACCCGATTCGCATCGCCGCACTGATAGAAGCCGCCACGGTTACGGGGCCCGCCAAGAACCTGATCCGGTTCGCAAGTGAAAACCGGCACCTCGTGGATATTCGCATTTTCACTTTCGTGCGTGGCATTCAGTCTGCGTCGGCTGCCACGAACCCTTTCATCGATGCGGCTCGAAAAGCGGAACTCAAGGTCCACGTCATTCCGGAGAAACGTCGATTTGACTTGGGCGTGCTCGGGCACCTGAAGGAGCATTTCGCCGAGCACCCACCGCAAGTCGTGCAGACGCATTCAGTGAAATCGCACTTTCTCCTCGCGCTGCTCGGTGGCCAGCGGCCGTGGATCGCGTTCCATCACGGCTATACCGAAGAGAACCTCAAGATGCGAGTCTATAATGCGCTCGACCGGTATAGTCTGCGCAAAGCCGGCCGCGTTGTGACTGTCTGCGAAGCCTTCGTCCCACAGTTGGAACGTTGTGGCGTGAAACCGGGACGGGTGGATATCCTACACAATTCCATCGACCCGGCTTGGTGTCCATCGCCGGACGAGATTCAAGAATTGCGCACGTCTCTAGATCTCGCCGCCGTCGTCGTGAGGATTCTCACCGTTGGCCGGCTGTCGAAAGAGAAAGGCCACGCCACGCTGATTAAGGCGGCGGCGGAGGCGAGGAGGTGGCGGCCGGATCTGGCTCTTGAGGTCTTGCTGGTAGGGGACGGCCCACTGCGACACGACCTGACTACGCTGGCGAAGGCGGAGGGGATGGAGAGCGTAATTCGTTTCGTTGGCCAGGTCGGGAATGTGAAAGCGTTCTTTGGCGTGGCTGACGTCATGGTTGTACCTTCTTTCTCAGAGGGCTCGCCAAACGTTGTGCTGGAGGCGATGGCGGCGCGCGTGCCGCTGGTCGCTACGAAAGTCGGTGGCGTGCCGGAAATCGTTCGCGACCGGGAAACCGCCCTTCTGGTGCCGGCTGGCAATTCCGGCGCGATGGCCGCGGCATTGGTCGAGTTGATGGATAACGCTGAACTGCGGTCGCGATTGGCCGCGAAGGCTCACCACCATGTCGCGGCGGAATTCACGCCCGGCCAATATGACGCGCGCCTGATGGCTATCTATCAGAAGGTCCTCGCGGCCGCTGAATCCAGTTAATAGCTGGAACGATCCAGCGCGCTTTGCTCCGGCAACTGCGGCCGATTGTTACCATGGCGGTGGAATCCCATCGCCAAACCACTCCACATGGAAGCTCTCTGCCTGGTCATCTTCCTGCTGGCGGCTGCTGCCATTGTGTACGTGATTGCCGGTTACCCGATGCTGTTGAGGTGGCTGGCCGGCAAGAGAGGCCGACTGCCGGCCAAGCGTTATGAGGCGAAGAGTGTCTCCATGCTCATCGCTGTCTATAACGGCGAAAAGTTTCTTGCTGAAAAACTCGACTCGGTTCTCCGGCTCGATTATCCGGGCGAATTGCTCCAGATATTCGTTCTTTCCGACGGATCCACTGACGGCACCAATGAAATTGCCAGGCGCTATGCGCGGCATGGCATTCAACTTCTCGAGTTGCCCCATAGCGGTAAGCCGGCCGCTTTGAATGCGGGCCTGCCACATTGCACCGGGGAGATCCTGGTGCTAACCGACGTGCGGCAATTGCTGGAGCCCGACAGCATCAAAGAAATCGTTGCCTGTTTTGCTGACCCGACCATCGGCGTGGTCAGCGGCGACCTTCCGATGCGGGCAGGCATTGACTCGGAGGAATCGAATACCTCGCTCTACTGGCGCTATGAGCGCGAAATTCGCAAGAATCTGGGCAAACTGGGTTCCACCTTCGGCGCCACCGGCCCTTTCTATGCCATTCGCCGCGAACTCGCGCACCCGATGCCGCCCACCACGCTACTCGACGACATGTACCTCCCGCTCGGCGCGTTCTTCAAAGGCTTCCGGGTAATCGTCGACGAGGAAGCCAGGGCGTTGGAGTACCCGTTCTCGATGAAGAGCGAGTTTCGCCGCAAGGTTCGTACCCAGGCCGGTGTCTACCAGATCATGAAACTCTATCCCGCGCTGCTCAGCCCGAAGAATCCGCTACTCTTCCATTTCATCTCGTACAAGCTGGGCCGCCTCGCGCTGCCATGGCTGTTTCTGCTTTTGTTCGCCGCCAGCTTCGGACTGCCGATGCCATGGTCGGTATTGGCGGTCATGGGCCAGGTCGCATTTTACGGTTTCGCCATCCTCGACCTTTGGATGCCGGAGGATAACATCGTGAAGAAGGTCACGGCTCCTGCCCGCACCGTCACCGTGATGCTCGCGGCCGCTGCCCTGGCGGTGACTGTATTCTTCGTGCCGCCTCATAAGCTCTGGACTGTCACGCAAGCCCGGCACCGCGGCCCGGCCTGATCCGCTCGCCGTGCTTGAGCGATTCGGTGCGTGGGCTACACTACTTGCGTAGCTGGAGTTTCGAGCCTCAAGACAGGACAGACAGCCCTTAGGCCCAAGTATGACCGGACTCGCTCAATTAAAAAATGCGTTCGTCGTAGCGCTCGGCATCAACCCCGAAACGAACTTCGACGGCCTCGCCTACGCCGTTACGCAGGGCTGGGATTCTGTGGCTCACATGAACCTGGTAGCGGAAATCGAGAATACTTTCAACATCATGTTCGCCACTGAGGAGGTCATCGACATGAGCAGTTTCGCGAAGGCCAAAGAGATCGTATCCAAACACGGCGTCAACCTTGACGCTTAGGCGTTCTTCGGGAAACATAAAATAAAGGATGTTGTTGCAGGGTAAAGTCGCGTTCATTACCGGGTCGACGAGGGGCATTGGCTGGGCTACAGCCCAACTTTTTGCTGCGCATGGCGCCACGCTCATTCTCAATAGCCGCGCCAACCAAGTGCTTCTCGATCAGCGTATTGCTGAAATCCGCGACCAGCACGGCGTGCCGTGTATTGGATTTACGGCGGACGCAGCCCACGTTCCGGCTGTCAAAGCCTGTTACGCGGAGATTTTCAAACAGTTTAAGAGACTCGATGTGCTGGTGAACAACGCGGGGATTATGCAGGACACGGTCCTGGGCATGATCGGGGAACCACTGGTTCAGGAATCGCTGGCGGTTAACGTGGCCGGCCCACTGTTCCATCTGCAGGAAGCGTCGCGGCTGATGGGCCGTAACAAATCCGGGTCTATCGTCAACGTGAGTTCCATCATCGGCAGCAACGGCAAAGAAGGCCAAGCGGTTTACAGCACGACCAAGGCGGCCATCCTGGGCCTCACCAAATCCGCCGCCAAAGAACTTGCACCTAGAGGAATCCGTGTGAATGCCGTGACCCCAGGTCTCATCCAGACCGATCTCGTGAAAGACTTGCCCGAGGCCAAGCTGAAGGAGGCCCTCGCGGGTATCCGGATGGGCCGCGCTGGCCTGCCGGACGAGGTGGCAAAGGTTATTCTGTTTCTTGCTAGCGATCTCGCCTCCTACGTAACCGGCCAGGTCATCGGCGTGGATGGTGGCATGGTCCTCTAGGACCGGATCCGCCTTGTGACACACGACTCATGTCGACACGAGCTAAGGAGTTGGTTTGATTTTCTCAATCGACCAGCACGGCGATCGTGCGGCGCTCTACGATCCCTCACGGAACAGATGGTGTTCGCACTGCGCCCTGGGTGACGCCGTTGCGCCGCTGGCTCAAAGCCTCGCCGCCATTCCCAAATCGCTGATCTTCAATTTCTGTAGGAACGATTTGCGTTCCGTTACTGTGTACCTGGCAGCCATGGAAGCAGGCCAGCCGGTCGCCCTGCTAGATGACAACCTGCGCGAAGAATTGAAGCAACACCTCATCGATCTCTATCGCCCGGAGTTCGTTTCGAGTGCCGCCGCTCCATCTGCTGCAGTCGCCGAGTTTGCGCGAGGACTGTGGCGAACGCCGGCGCCTTTTCGCGGCGGCCTTCACGCTGATCTCTCGCTCTTGCTGTCAACTTCAGGCAGCACCGGCAGCCCCAAGTTCGTCCGGCTGACGCGCCGCAACGTGGAAGCGAATGCGGCCTCCATCGCACAGGCACTGGCCATCCGTCCGGGGGACCGCGCCATTGCCAGCCTGCCCATTCACTACTCTTACGGACTCTCAGTCTTGAACACCCATCTGCTGACGGGTGCAAGTGTTGTTTTGAGCGATGACGGGCTTACGGCGCCCACCTTCTGGCAGGCGATCCGGGATCATGCTTGTACCTCGTTTGCCGGGGTGCCGTATTCCTACTCGATCCTCAATCGGCTGGGTCTCGACGCGTTGAGTGTCCCTTCATTGCACACACTGACGCAAGCTGGAGGGAAGCTCAACAGTGATTTGATCGCGAAGTTCTCAGCCCAGATGAACGCTCGAGGCGGCAGGTTCTTCGTGATGTACGGGCAGACCGAAGCCACCGCGCGGATCGCGGTCTTGCCCAGCGGCTGTCTGCCGGCGAAGCTCGGCTCCGCCGGCGTGGCCATTCCCGAAGGCCGCGTCTCGATTGAGTCGGAAGAAGGCGCAGAAGCGCCGCTCGGCGATGTAGGAGAGCTGGTCTATCGCGGCCCTAACGTAATGATGGGGTATGCCACCAGCCGCGACGACCTCGAGTTGGGCGATGTCCTTGGTGGCGTCTTGCGCACCGGCGACATGGCCTCGCTCGACGCGGAAGGCTTCGTCTACATGGCGGGCCGCGCCAAACGGGATGCCAAGCTATTCGGCCTTCGCATCAACCTCGACGAAGTGGAAGATATGCTTCGTAAGCATGGCGCCACTGCCGTCATCAGCCGAGATGAGAAGCTCCGCATCTTTTGTGAGTATGGTGATGACGCCGCCTTCGAGCACCACCGGAAAGAATTGGCGGCCAAGCTGCAAATCAACTATCGCGCGTTCGAATTCGTCCGCATTGAGAAGCTGCCGACCAAGGGCAGCGGCAAGATTGACTATCAGTCGCTGCTGGACCACCCATGACTTTTGAGGAGCTTCTCGACCTCCGGCAGTTCTCGCTCTCCCAGGCGGAGAAGCAGGCGGCGCTTGTTCCGATGCTGAACAACCTGACGCGCCATCATCGGGAGCACTGCGCGCCGTACGCCAAAGTGCTCAATGTGATTTACCCGAACTATTCGGAGGCGTCCACCCTGGCCGAAGTGCCCTTTCTGCCTGTCGGCCTGTTCAAGATGCAGCGGCTCTCCAGCGTCTCCGTGGCAGACGAGTTCAAAACCCTCACGTCCAGCGGCACCAGCGGCCAGCAGGTCAGCCAGATTGTGCTCGATCGCGAAACCGCTCGCCGTCAAACCGTGGCGCTCACGCGCATCATGACGCACATCCTGGGTCCGGATCGTATGCCGATGATGCTGATTGAAAGCGCCGCACTCATTAAGGATCGGCTGCGCTTCAATGCCCGCGCCGCGGGCGTTTTGGGAATGGCCAACTTCGGCCGGCAGCATTTCTACGCGCTCGACGACGACATGAAGTTGGATGAGGCCGGTCTGCGTGTTTTCCTGGATCGCTTCGGCAATCAGCCGTTTCTCATCTTCGGTTTTACCTTCATGGTCTGGCAGTACCTCTTCCAGCAAATCGCAGGACGCAACTTCGACCTCGGGAACGGAATTTTGGTTCATAGCGGCGGCTGGAAAAAACTGCAGGAAATGGCTGTCAGCAACCAGGAATTCCGCCGGCGGTTGGCACAGTGCGGTTTGCAAAAGATTTACAATTTCTACGGCATGGTAGAGCAGGTGGGCAGCGTCTACCTGGAGGGCGAAGATGGCTATCTGTATCCACCCAACTTTGCTGATGTCATCGTCCGCGATCCAATGACCTTCGCCGAACAGCCCGTAGGTGTACCCGGTGTGATCCAGGTGCTGAGTATTCTGCCACTCAGCTATCCCGGCCATTCGATCCTCACCGAGGATATGGGCGTCGTTCACGGTATCGACGATTCAACTTGCGGCCGTTCCGGCAAATACTTCAGTGTCACCGGCCGCGTCCCGAAGGCTGAATTGCGCGGGTGCAGCGATGTGCATGCCAGCCAGGTGGTGGCATGACGGTCGAACAGGTTGTGCCGGCGGCCGGTAATGTCGATCTGCCCGCCGCGCTGGAATCGCTGATGCAGCGCGAGAGCCTGGATCCGTTCGGCGACGAGATTATCGAGTTCTGCGCCTCGTTTTCCCGAGCCATCTTCAAGGACCGCGAAGCCTTGCAGTACCCGGAATTACAGGCTCTTGCCTTCTGGATGCGGCGGGCGGAGTTGATCCGCTTACGCGATGCCTTCGTGGCCCTCGGACGGCCCGACGCTCTGCTCGCGCCGAGAGGCGTCGCATTTCACATTCCGCCGGCGAATGTGGATACCATCTTCATCTACTCCTGGCTGCTCTCCGTGCTGGCCGGAAATCGCAACATCATTCGCCTCTCGCTTCGGGTTTCACCGCAGACGGAGATCCTCTGCCGCCTCTTCAACCAAACGCTTATCACCGCGCCGGATTCCCTGAAGTACGAAACGCTTATGGTTCGCTATGGTCATGAACGTGAGATCACTCAAGCCATCTCGGCTGTGGCAGACGTGCGGGTCGTCTGGGGCGGCGATACCAGCGTGAATGCCATCCGGTCCGTGCCGTTGCCGCCCCACGCGCGCGAGCTGACCTTCCCGGACCGCTTTTCATTCGCGGTTATTCACGCCGGCGCCTATCTGCGGGTCGAAGATCGCACACCGCTCGCCGAGCAATTCTTCAACGACACGTTCTGGTTCGATCAGATAGGCTGTTCGTCTCCGCGTCTGGTCTTTTGGTGCGGCAGTGCGGAAGAGGCCGCCCAAGCCAGTGCCGGATTTCTGGAGTCTGTCCGTCGGAATGCAGTGCAGAAGAACTATCAGGTTCAGGTCGCGACTCGGCTGAACCGCTTTACGTTTGCCTGCCTCGCCGCGATGGAGGGCACCGCCAGCAGCTATCAAGATCTCACCGAGTTGACCGTGTTGGGACTGGAGCGGTTTGAACAGTTGAGCCGCCAACACTGCGGGGGAGGATTGCTGTTTCAGTACCGCATTGGAAACCTCCTTGACATTGTTCCGTTCGTGAACCGCCGCGACCAGACCATGACTTACTTCGGCTTCGACAAGCACGAGCTGACAGATTTCGCCCGGAAACTAAAGGGCCGCGGCGTCGATCGCATCGTGCCCACCGGCCAGGCACTCAACTTCAACCGCTTCTGGGACGGCAACGACCTGCTGCTGGAGTTCATGCGCTACGTCTACATCGCTTGAGCGCAATAGAGATCGGATCGTAGTGGCCAACATAGAGCGCATCCTTGAACCGACCCTCGAAGACTTTCAACAAGCGTCTGAAGTTTGTTACACACGCTTCGAATATCAACGCGGCCTGGATAGTCCCGCTCGCTTCGCGGCCTTCCAGAAGATGGGCGTGGAGCTGGTTGTTCTTCGCGACGCGAACCTTGCGATGCAGTGTGTCGGATTTTTGCTCCCGGCCGAGCTTGAATTGTCCGGTGAAAAGCTAGCGTGGCACTACATGTTCCAAGTCGCTTCGCGCCCCGGTGTGGCCGGTGCCGGTGGCTTGCTTGTCCGGCAGATCATGCAATGGTACCCCGCCATCTTTGGCTTAGGCATCACGCCGGACGCCGAAAAACTCTACAAACTGTTTCGCTGGCAGCCGTTCGAAGGCTTCTGGCGCGCTGTTCATTTCATCAGCCTGGGACACTCGCTGGCCGACTACGGCAGCCGCGTCGAGAAGCGGTGGGTGCGCACCGCTTTGCAACTCTGCTCGGGCTTGCACGACGCCCTTGGCATGACTGTGGAACTTGTTCTCTCGCTGGGACGTTTAGCCCAGCCGTGGGCCGGCGGGAGCGGGAAAGCGGTCATTCTGGCGACGTACGTCGGACTTTTCCAAATCGGAGCCCTCGCCGCTGGTGACATCGGCGGCGTTGGCCGCACCTTTGTGCAGCCTGATGTTGGGTCCCTTTCGCAGCACGCCGCCTTGTGGCGGGTGCTGCGTCGCCGTGGCGCCAAGTTTTGCGAAGTGCTGATATCGAATCGGCAGCTCCGGCTTAGCGCCATCCTCCGGGGCTATTTCCCGCTTCCGCTCCAGGTCTGGTGCTGGGATAAGCAAGGGGTGCTGGCCCGCGCCATCCCAATTCTCAAGCAGCGTGGCATGACGTTTCTCGATACTGATAAGACAGTATGAGGCGACCATGGGACCTGCCGGCATAAACGTCTTCTCCATCGACCTCGAAGAGTGGTTCTGCGTTTATAACCTCAGCCAGGTAATCCCTTATGAACATTGGGATCGCTGCGAATCGCGCGTGGAACCGTCGACTTTGGCAATTCTCGATCTGTTATCGAAGCACCACGTGGAAGGCACTTTCTTCGTACTGGGCTGGGTTGCCGAGCGCCATCCCGATCTCGTCCGCGAGGTGGAACGCCGTGGTCATGAAATCGCCACCCACGGGTACTCTCACCGTCTGATCACTCATCTCTCGCGGGACGAGTTTCGCGCCGACCTCGAACGGTCGCTCGAAGTTCTCACGCCGCTTGCCAGTAAGCCAATCCGCGGTTTCCGCGCTCCTTCCTTCTCAGTTACCAGGAAGACTTGGTGGGCACTCGATATTCTGCGCGAATGCGGTATTCATTACGATTCTTCGATGTTCCCCATCAGCTTTCATCCTGACTACGGCGTACCCGAAGCTCCACTCACGGCGCACCATCTCTCCGAGGGAATCTGGGAGATGCCGATGAGCGTTGCCGAGGTGGCAGGGAAAAGAGTGCCTTGCTGTGGTGGCGGCTACTTCCGCCAGTTTCCCTATGCAGTTACCAGGAGTCTAATGCAACTCTGTAACCGGCAGGGCCGGCCAGTGAACTTCTATCTACACCCTTGGGAAGTGGACCCCGATCAGCCCCGCATGCCATTGCCGCTGGTTAAGCGCGTTCGCCATTACAACAACCTCGCCAAAACCATGCCGCGGCTCGAGCGGTTGTTGAGCGATTTTGCCTTCACCTCCGCGCGGGTGCGTTATGGCGCCGAACTGGCTAGTTCAGTTTCTTAAGTTCGCTTCCTTGTCAATCTCTTTTCTTAGCTTCGATACAAGATGCTCGGCAGCTTTGCGCTCCCCACCTGGCGCCACTCGGTACGTTATCATTTTGTCCCCCGCATCGTCCGACCAGAGAAGCACTCTGTGATCTTTATTCACCATGCTGAGGCTGCTTAGGGTCGCATCCGCCCCTTTGTCGGTGAGCACGATGGCGATTCTTCCCTTCATCTGTTTTGAGAACTCCGCTCCTAAGTATTGATCGAGGCCATTCGGCATCTTGTCGATAAAGATCTTGAGAACGGGCTGAATGTGCGGAGATTGCGCCGAAAGAAACGGCGCACAACAGAGAACCGTTGCTGCCAGTAGTATTCGCAATGTGGACCCTCTCTCCAAAAACATGTTTCGGCAGTTGTTAGACGCCAATCGTCCTAGTTCTGCTTCCCAATTTGTCGCACCCTCGGAGGGTCGCCCGGATAGACCACCACGCAGCAGGCACTCCCGGAAGCGCCATCGGGAACTGGGACTAGAAAATTGAGATGTATGGCACCCGGCTGAACCAGGTACCCATGAACCTGTGCGTGCGGCAAGTAATAGTGCAATGATGGCAGGTCCTCTTGTGGCGCCAGGATCGACAGGTTCTCAGCGCCTTGCGCACGAATTGTCCCGAGGATCGAACGAAGACGCAAGCTATCGTCGGGGTGGTACTCGCTAAGCTTCCACGCCGAGACACCAGCAAGCACCGTAACCAGTCCGAGGACCGTTGCGTAACGCGCCCTGATCTCTCGGAAGGGCAGAGCCGAGGCGATCATCCAGCCCGCAATCACATCAAGAGCGAAAAGAAACGGCACGGAATAGCGCGGTCCTTCGCCGTTGACGCGCACCAGTACCAGCACCATCAGCAAACTGAACCAAATGAAGGGCTCCACGGCTCGCGCCATCGGTTCGTGTCGCCGCCGGAAGAAAAGCACCAAGCCCACCGCGATGAGGATCCATTCCACCGGCGACAACGCAAAACGCAGGGCCCATGCGCCGGCGAAACCAACGTTTCCCCAAGCGGCCTTCCGGAACACCGCCAGGTAGGCCATGAACAGATAGGCTTTGGCGAACGTGAGCTTCAGCAAGCCGGCGGGCCAGATCGCCAGGACCGTCGTGATGAACACCGCTATCGATGTTCCGCAGAAACGCAAGTCCGCTGCCAAGGCCGTTTGTCGCCTCCAGGCGACAATCGCTGCTACGGCGAGCAGGACGAAGGTTACTTCGAGTGTGCAGAAGGCCGCACCTGCCGCCACCACAGCCGCGTACCAATCCCGCCTGGTTCCATCCACCATGACTTTGCTCAGAAACAGAAGCGAGGTCGCGGAAAAAAACACAAAGGCCAGATGCGGCGCTAGTTCGGTTGTCTCGAGCGTCGCCGGACTCCACAAAAATAGAGCCGTCGACAGAATGGCGGCTAGCGGGCCGCTGTCGTCGGGAAGTATCCGCAGCGTGCCGAAGTAAAGCGTGACGGCGGTGACCACCGGAAAGAAAAGCGAGAGCCAGCGTAGCGTTTGCTCATCTTGTATGAAATTCGAGACGAAACCAAGCCAATACCAATACACAGGCCCATGCCAGTGGCGATACACGTTCGGGTCTTTCCCGGCTCGCCCCAACTCGGAAATAGCCAATCGCTGTTGGGGGTCGCGGCCGCGCCCCAAGCCGATCCGGACATAGTCGACCAGCGGCATTGCCTGCAAATCCAGCCAGTGCGCCGCCGGACCGAATTCTGCGGCGTACATGTAATCCGCCTCGTCATACCCGAAGAGTCCGTGGCTTATCCGCTGCGCCGCCAACCCAAGCGCGACCCCTACCAGCGCCACCAAAATCAGAACGTGTTTTTTCATGAACCCGCTCTCTGAGTGTAAGCGGGCAGCCCCTCGCACAAAACTGCGCGCGTCAGTGTCTGTGTGAAGGCTCCAGCACAGAACCGCGAGCGTCAGCGAGCGGACCCACGACAAGGCCGACCGGGACAGGCGCTTCTGTCCCAAGGCGATCACAGAATCCACTGTTGTCAACTTAAGCTCAATCGCCGCGTGGACAGAGCGAGCCTGTCCCAAGATGCAGCACAGTCGACTCGTCACTCTGTCCCAGGGTTTTCACACAAGCTCCTCAGCAAGCGGATTCGGCAGGCCGCCCCCTTACAATGAAGATTCATGAAAGCGCGCGTCTACGTAACAATGAAGCCTTCGGTGCTCGACCCCCAAGGCCAGACCATCTGCAGTGCCCTGAGGGGGCTGGGCCATCAGGAAATAGCCTCGGTACGGCAAGGAAAGTACTTCGAGATTGGTTTTGCAGACGGCCTCAGCAAGGACGCTGCCAAGTCCGCACTCGAGACCATTGCCCACGATGTGCTGGCGAACCCGGTCATCGAGGAGTACCGTCTCGAACTGCTCGACTAGCAACTGCGCTCTTTCGGAGGCTCAATCATGTGTGGAATTGTCGGGTACATAGGCGGCCGCGAAGCGGTGCCGGTTATTATCGATGGTCTTCGACGGCTTGAATATCGCGGTTATGATTCAGCCGGCGTAGCGGTCCTCGCGCCGAGCGGCTGTCTCGATGTGCGCCGCGCTTCCGGAAAGCTGCGCAATCTCGAGGAGGCGATTCGGATTAATCCGCTCGCGGGCAGCTATGGTATTGGGCACACGCGCTGGGCAACTCACGGCCGGCCCACGGAAGAAAACGCGCACCCGCATCGCGATTGCAAAGGCGAACTGGTGGTGGTCCACAACGGCATCGTCGAGAACTATCTCGCCTTGCGCCGCCAACTTTGCGCCGAAGGTCATATCTTCAAGACCGAGACCGATACCGAGATCATCGCCCATCTCGTCGAGAAACATTTCCACGGCAATCTCGAGACCGCGGTGCGTTCGGCGGTTAAAGAGATCCACGGCGTATTCGCCATCAGCGTGATTTCCAGCATCGACAAGAACAAGATTGTTGCCGCACGGCAGGGACCGCCCGTAGTGATCGGCATCGGTGACAACGAATACTTCGTCGCCTCCGATGTGCCGGCCATTCTCAGCTACACCCGCGACATGTTCTTTCTGCAGGATGGGGACGTTGCCATCCTGACGCCCAATGGTGTGAACGTCACCGACTTCGACGGCAAGAACGTCAAGCGCCAGGTCTCGCACATCTTGTGGGATCCCATCATGGCCGAAAAAGGCGGATACAAGCACTTCATGCTCAAAGAAGTTTTTGAGCAGCCGCGGGCCATCAAGGACACCATGCTGGGTCGCATCGGTCGGGAAAGCGGTCGCGTCTTCCTCGACGAGATCAACATCCCCGAAAAGGACTTCCTCAGCTATCAACAGGTGAAGATCATCGCTTGCGGCACCAGTTGGCATGCGGGTCTTGCAGGCAAGATCATCATCGAGCGCCTCGCCCGAATACCGGTGGAAGTCGATTACGGCAGCGAGTTCCGTTACCGCGACCCCATCGTTCTGCCGAACACGCTAACCATTGTCATTTCCCAATCCGGCGAAACAGCCGACACGCTCGCGGCACTGCGCGAGGCAAAACGCAAGGGCTCCGCTACGCTGGCCATCTGCAATGTTGTCGGGTCCATGCTTACCCGAGAGGCAACCGGCACGCTGATCACGCACGCCGGCCCGGAGATTGGCGTCGCTTCCACCAAGGCGTTCACCTCGCAGCTCACCGCCCTGATCATACTCGGTATGCACCTGGGCCAACTGCGCGGCGTCCTGAGCCCCGAAGCTTCTCTCCAACTGGTGCAGGAGATGGCCCAGATTCCAGGCAAGCTGGAGCACCTGCTCTCCGACACATCCGTCTACGACAAGATCGTGAAATTCCTCTTCCGCTCTACCGACTTCCTCTACCTCGGGCGCGGCATCCACTTCCCGATCGCGCTCGAAGGAGCTCTCAAGCTCAAGGAGATTTCCTACATTCACGCCGAGGGTTACCCGGCGGGCGAGATGAAGCATGGGCCGAACGCGCTGATCGACGAGAACTTGCCGGTCGTAGTGCTGGCAACCCGGGACCCGGAATCGGCCGAGAGCCAGGTCCACTATGAAAAGACGCTGTCGAACATCCAGGAAGTCAAAGCCCGCAACGGCATTGTGATCGCGGTCGCGTGCGAGGGCGATGAAGAAGTGGCCAAGATGGCCGATTTCATGATTGCCATCCCGGTAACCCGGGAACTGCTGCTTCCCCTGCTGGAGATGATCCCGCTCCAGTTGTTGGCGTATCACATTGCTGTTCGCCGCGGCTGTGACGTCGATCAGCCTCGCAATCTCGCCAAGAGCGTTACCGTCGAGTAGCCGCTTGAAGCAGTTCCGCACCACGCTCACCGTTTCCACTCGCGGCAAAGGCTTGTATCCCTTCACGCGGGCGGTTGAGAAATGGGTGGCGGAGCAGGGCATTCGCGATGGCCTGCTTACGGTCTTCGTCCAGCACACTTCCTGTTCGCTGGTGATTCAGGAAAATGCCGACCCGGACGTGACCCTCGGCCTGCGCGATTATTTTGAACACCTTGTGCCTGAAGACGTCACGGGCTACAGTCACACCCTGGAAGGTCCGGACGACATGACCTCGCACATCCGATCTACCCTGACCGGCGTCTCCACCGGCATCCCGCTGATTGCAGGCCGGCTGACCTTGGGAACGTGGCAGGGGCTGTACCTCTTCGAGCACAGGACGATCCCGCACGAGCGGTCGGTGATCTTACATCTGATGGGTGAGTGAAACTTCTCCGATTGGATTCCTAACCTGTCGCCCAGCGGAGGTTCCTTCGAATCGCCGAGGCGCTCATTTGTCTTGACGCACTCTTGTCATTCTGCAAGACTAAGGGCACTTCAATTCCCGAGAGGATACCTTTATGGCGAATCGGAACTTTATCGATTGATGACAACAGTAAGGAATCACGCCTGAACGGTGTTCTGCTTGTCGTCCTCAGGGCAGAAGACCCGCGGGCGATGCGACAGCTTTTCTGGAGAACCACGGTTTTCTCAATGGTGACAAGGCGGACGTCACCGGAACCGAGCGCAAGCTGGGAAACGAGACCGTGATCGACATGATCAAGGCAGAGCACGTACCCGCGGCTGCAGTGGCCCGGGCCGCCGCCGGGGCCATCGCGCCGAGCGAAGCCTTTGCCGATCGCCCTCAAACGGCGCCGCGAGCCATCGCCGTTAAGGCCGCAGCTCCAGCCGAGACGCCCGTCACTAAGAAGAGCGCAGCCGCCAAGGCGCGGAGGCCAGCGGTAGCGCTTGAGGAAGGTTGTTGCGGCTAAGAAGGCCGTGACGAAGAAAGCGGTCGCTAAGAAAGCCGCGGCTAAGAACGTTGTGCCGAAGAAAGCAGCGACAAAGAAATCCAAAGCCAAGAAACCTGCGTCAAGGAAGGCCTCTAAGCATCGGACGACCAAGAGGTGAGATCCGGAATAGCGGTGGGGCCTCGCTTCGTTTGGATTGCCGGTTTTGCCGTTCTGGTTCTATGCGGCAGCGCTTTGGGTCAGAACCCGGGCATCGCAGACGCCGATCGCGAGAAACAGATCAATGACTCGATTAAGGCCGGGCCCGGCATTGTCGTCTCACCACCGAAGGTATTCGATGACTTCATCCTGCAGCAGATGCTGAAGGCGGCGGAAGACAAGCTCTTCTCGATGAAGGTGCTGGATGATGCCGGTGTTGCGGCAAAGCTTGGGTCGACTGCGGGCGCGCACGAAACCGTGAACAGCGTAGCGGTTAACGCGCAGGGAGGCCCGTCTCTACCTGGAGCGAAGCCCGCCAGTCCTGCGGCGGCTAGCGCGGCCGGCCCATCAATCTCGCTCCCCTCCAACATCGGCGCTTCATCCTCGAGCATCCTGAATGAACAGATGCAGCTAACAGCAGAGATTGCGAACCTCCGGTTGTTGCTGGAAGGCTCTCTTTCCGATCGGTTAGTCTATAGAAACCAGAAACTCGTCAAGCCGAGGACCACCATCGGGTTCTCGATTGCCATCACGCCGCAATACAAGAGCGCCGTGGCCATTGTTGAAGTGGAGGTGACCAGGACTGCGGATGTGGGGGCAGCCGACGTAGTCCCCGATGAAGCAGCCACAAACGACAAGGCCAAGACTGAGCCGGCTCTCCCTGAGCCGCCCGCTATCACCGCTTTGCTCCCTCGCGAAAAAACGCATAACGTAGCCGCCATTCGTGAGAGCAACGTGTCGCTGGGCGGGGGTGCCGTCACGCAGGTGTTTGGCGTCTCCGGGTCCTTCCTGCACGGCACCAAGTCGTACTACATGGTGCAGGATCAGGACACCGTCGCCCTGACGCTCCCGGTGACCGACCAAGACAAGCTCAAGAAAACGGCATTTCTGTGGCAGTTCCGTCCGTGCTGGGCCAATCTTATGTCGCGGCCGGCCTGAAACAGACGTTCGTCCAACTTGCGTTCCCGGCGAGTTGGACGGACAAATCTTTTGGGACGGTCTCCGTTATTACATATTGGCGCCAGTACGACCAGAAGAAGGGCACGCTTGGCCGTGTGATCAAGGGCTCTCTGCACACTCAGTACTTGAACGCGGAGATCCCCAATTTCGCACAATCGTATTTGCTGATGCCGCGAGGCTTCAGCGACAGAGACCTGGAGGATCTGGGCAACGGCAAAATGCTGGTGAAGCTGCACCAGCGATTCCTGCCGGACACCACACTGCGGATCGGCGCCACGATCCTCACCAGCGGAGAAGGTGGCATCGTCGCCAACACACCCCAGGGCATCGAGTTTGTGGCGTCTTTGTCAGACCTGGCCACAAAGCAGGTGTTTCTCGTGTCGCGCGATGGTTCAGAACTCCCTCTGGCAATACCCCACCTGGCAGACACCAGCACGCGGATGCCGCCACCAGTGATTACCAAGGTGGATGTTTCCACGGTGGATGAAACCAATAGCTTGGTGTCCATTCAGTTCAAAGACGCCGCTTCTGTCACGGACGACAAACCCAAGTTGGTTTTGGTTGTGGGGAGTAAGGTCTTCGGCTATAGCGACGCTCCTTTTACCCGGCGGAGGAGGCGGGCTCCATTCGCGCGATCGTGCCGACCGCTTTGCTGATGGCGAATCCCACGTTGCTGGTGAAACCGCTGTTTACCGAGCCCCGCTACTTCGCCACTTGGCCCCTGAACTACAGTCCCTATGCGCAGATAAGCGCAGATAGAACGCATTGTGCTGTTGGAGAAAGGCAAAGATGCGTCCAGTTACTTGCTGTTTGGCAGCCGTCTTTGACGAAGTCAAGATCCTCGGTCCGGACGGCATTACGCTAGAACCGGGACCCGACAAGGCAACAATCCGCCGCTTCACCCTGAAGACGGCGCAGGTCGACGGCATCAAACAGATTCTGATTCGGCGTGGCACGGAGCGTCCTTTCCTCGTTTCCCTGCCCGCGGCGGCGCCCAAGCCCGGCGACGACTCATCCGGCATGGATGGCAGCGGCGACGGGGCGACGGATGGGGGCGGCGACTCGGCAAAACCCACTGTGAAGGCCAAAGCCCCCGTGCCAGTAGGCGACGATCAGGCGACTTTCACCGGGACCAACCTGGGTGGTCTGACAAAGGTTCTCTTCGGTGAGAAGCCGCTCGCTTTTGATCCTGCCAAAGATGGCAAGTCGGTGATAGTCAAAGGGCTGAAGGCAGGCAAGGTGACCGACAAGGCATCCAGCCAGGAACTGAGCTTCGTCTTCAAAGCCGCGACCGTGAAGGCGAAGTTGGAGGTCGTAGCGAAAAAGACCGAGCCAAAGAAGTAACAGGTTCGCGGCATTCTGTCAGCCCCTCACGCGCTTCCATTTCCAGCGGGATTCGGTGTCGTGTTAACATTTGCGCAAATCCATGCGCACACAAGTCTCGGTCTTCGCAACGTCGCTTATGCTGGCCGGTTCGGTCTTCGCCCAAGATCTAGCTCCACTGAAAACCGTTAAATACCGCCAGGTCGGTCCATTCCGTGGAGGACGCGTCGTTGCGGTCACCGGCGTCGATTCCCAGCCCTCCACGTTCTATTTCGGCGGTGTGGGCGGCGGCGTGTGGAAGACCACGGATGCGGGCAATACCTGGGTGTCCATCTCCGACGGCCAGCCCTTCGGCACTTCCGACGTCGGAGCCATTGCCGTCGCCGATTCCGACCCCAACATCATCTACGTCGGCATGGGTGAAACTCCCATTCGGGGCAACGTCTCCCATGGCGACGGAATGTACAAGTCCGTGGATGCGGGCAGGACCTGGACGCACATCGGCCTGGAGGCGACCCGTCAGATCGGCCGCGTCCGTATTCACCCCAAGAACCCTGACATCGTGTACGCCTGCGCGCTTGGCCACGTCTGGGCTCCGAATGATGAACGCGGCATCTACAAAACAACCGATGGCGGCAAGACCTGGAAGCAGATCTACACGCGCGGTCCCAAGGCCGGATGCTCCGATCTCGAACTCGATCCCACCAACCCCAACGTCATCTGGGCTGGCTTCTGGGAGGCCTATCGCAAGCCGTGGCTTTTGGATTCCGGCGGACCCGGCAGCGGTCTCTTCAAATCCACCGACGGCGGTGAAACCTGGACCGATCTCACCCGCTCGCCCGGTCTTCCCAAAGGCATCATCGGCACTGTCGGCGTGGCCGTATCTCCGGTCAATCCGGACCGCGTCTTCGCAGGCATCGAAGCCGAAGACGGCGGCCTCTTTCGCAGCGACGACGGTGGCAAGAAGTGGACGAAGGTCAACCAGGAGCGCAAGCTACGCCAGCGCGCCTGGTATTACAACCGCTACTTCTGCGACCCCAAGAACGAGGACATCATTTACGGCGTTAACGTCGGGTTCTTTAAATCCATCGATGGTGGCAAGACATTCTCGGTCACTCTCCACCCGCCGCACGGCGATAACCATGAGATGTGGATCGCGCCGTCCGACCCAAATCGCATGATCGAAGGCAACGACGGCGGCGCCAACATCAGTCTCAACGGCGGCAAGACCTGGTCCAGCATCATGAACCAGCCCACCGCCCAGTTCTATCGCGTCTCCCTGGACGATCAATTCCCGTACTGGATCTACGGCGCGCAGCAGGACAACACTACCGTCAAAATCGTCTCCCGCACTTCCTCGAGCGGTATTGGCGAGGCCAACTGGTATCCCGTCGGCGGCGGCGAATCCGGCTGGATTGCCGGTTATCCGAAGGATCCGGAAATTGTCTTCGCCGGCAACTACGACGGCCTCATCACGCGCTACGACCACCGTACCGCCCAGACCCGAGACGTCACCGTCTGGCCCGATAACCCCATGGGTCATGGCGTGGAAGACATGAAGTATCGCTTCCAGTGGAACTTCCCGATCCTCTTCTCCCCGCACGATCCGGATTTGCTCTACGCTGCCGGCAACGTGCTGTTCACCAGCACCAACCAAGGCCAGAATTGGAAGGCCATCTCGCCCGATCTGACCCGCAACGATAAATCCAAACAGGGTCCCTCCGGCGGCCCCATCACCAAGGACAACAGCGCGGTCGAGTATTACGACACCATCTTCACCGTCGCCGAATCGCCGGTTAAGAAAGGCGTCATCTGGGCCGGTTCCGATGACGGCCTGGTTCACGTCACCCAGGACGCGGGCGCACACTGGTCCAACGTCACGCCCAAGGGCCTGCCGGAATGGATTCAGATCAATTCCATCGAAGCCTCGCCCTTCGACGCCGGCACCGCCTTCTTCGCCGCGACCATGTACAAGTTCGACGACTACCGTCCTTACCTGTACAAGACCAGCGACTACGGCAAAACCTGGACAGCCATTAACAACGGCATTCCCGCCGACGCCTTCACGCGCGTGATCCGCGAAGATCCCAATCTGAAAGGGCTGCTGTTCGCCGGCACCGAAACAGGCATCTATGTGTCATTCAACGACGGCGCCAACTGGAAGTCGATGCAGCTGAATTTGCCCATCTCTCCGGTCACCGACATCGCGATCCAGAAGCGCGACCAGGAAATGGTGGTCGCGACGCAGGGCCGGTCGTTCTGGATCTTCGACGACATGCAGCTGCTGCATCAGCTCGCGGCGAATCCCTCAGGGCTGGTCCTGTACAAGCCGAAAGTATCCTACCGCGTCACAACGCGCGGTGGCTTCGGTGGCATGCGCGGCGGCGGGAACCTGGGTACTAATCCCGCCAGCGGCGCAGTGGTTTACTACAACCTGCCCGCCAAAGCCACAGACGCCAGTCTGGAATTCCTGGATACGCAAGGCAAGCTCATTCGCAAGTTCACCAACCACGAGGAGCGCAAGGAAGAAAAACCCGCGGAATCAGCCGAAGAGGAGGAAGACTTCAGCGCCCGCTTGGCGGGTCCCACCGTCATCCCAGCGGACGCCAGCATGAATCGCTTTGTCTGGAATCTGCGCTATGCCGATGCTATGAAGATCCCGGGCATGGTCCTTTGGGATGCCAGCTTGCGTGGTCCGCTGATTGTGCCGGGTACCTACACCGTGAAGCTCACCTACGATGGCAAGACCGAATCGCAGACCTTCGACGTGTTGAGGGATCCTCGGCTCAACACCACGCAGGACCAATACCTGGCCCAACTGGAGCTGGAACTGCAGATCCGCGACAAGCTGACCAAGACCCATGAAGCGATCCTTAACATTCGTTCGATTCGCCGCCAGGTCGACGATCTCGCCGCCCGCGTCGACAACAAGGACGTAGCCGCCAAGGCGAAGGCTCTGAACGCCGAACTCACCTCCGTGGAAGAAGCGCTCTACCAGACCAAGAACAAAGCCAACGAGGACCCGCTCAACTTCCCGATCCGCCTGAACAACAAGATGGCCTCGCTGCTCGAAGCCATCCAAAGCGCCGACGCACCGCCGACCGCGCAGGAACAACAGGTGTTCGAAGACATCACAACCGGCATCAATGCTCAACTCAAGAAACTGGACACGATCCTGACCGAGCAAGTCACGGCCTTTAACAAGTTTGTGAAGTCCCAGGACATTCCGGCGGTATCGATCAAGACCACCCCACCGCCCGCCGAGCAGCAATAGGAGACTAAATCCCCGCTCCTACCGGAAGTTATCGACCACCATGATGTTGCTGCCGAATCGAACGGGTATTGCGTAGAGAATCGTTTTGCGGTCTGGCGAAACAGCTGGCCCCTGGGAGGCTTTGCTTATAAGGGCGATCTCCGCATCTTTACCTGTCGCGAAGCTTGGGATCGTATTGACGTGCTGCCATCGGAGGACGGGGCAGGCATGTAGTAGATCCCGTCGTCCGCAACCGCGAAATTCACAAGCCAAGCGGATTTCAGAAGTTGCTTCTCCTCGCATTAGATAGACCGCCCGCTGCGGATCTCACGCAGTCTACATCACCCATTTAAGTGATCTTCCGCGCGAGAGGTGCGAAGCGCCTCTAGCCGATTACGAAGAACGGATGCCTCGCTGAGAACTCAAACGGCGGTTCTGACCAACGGGGCTAGGTGAGTACCCGTTCCATTGTGTCGACGAAGTTTCCGGCATCCAGCTTCTTTGCAGCATCCCGGACATCGCCTTGCGCCGTGATGCTTACCCTTGTAGAATCAGCTAACCATGCAAACCCGGCCCAACCAACCCGCTCAGGACATTCTTCCACGCCTGACATACGAAACGCCGGCTGTCGGGGACTACGGTAACTCGCAAATCTGACGCAAAACGCCTCCATGTAGCGATCCGGTAAGGAGATTTCGCGGAGGCTTTGCTTGCAACGGTTCGGCGGCAGCGTGTGCCAGTCGGAGGTTGCGGAAGTGGCGGTCAATGAGTCTCCGGAATTGGTTCCCCTTCTCATTGGTACGCCTGAGCAGTTTTCTGTATCCACGTCCAAGATCGGTGGCGGTGATGCCTGGATGCGCACCATCGCGCAAGCGGAGTCCTGGTGTGTTCTTCCCGCGCTTAGCAGTCGCATTCGAGAATTCAATTTCCAACTTGATCCGGCCGTCAAATCCGACTTGGCCATCCGATGCCGTAGGGCCTTCGCCAGCAGCGCGAACGTAGCCCACCGAGGCGCCGAACTGTGTGCGTATCTGGAGCGCTCTGGGATACCAGCCGTTCTCTTCAAAGGGCTGGCGTCAATCATCCATCTATATCCCGGCCCGCCGGAGCGCACCGTCAAAGACGCCGACATTCTGATCACTGAGCCAGATCTGAAGGCCGCTGTCGCCGCGCTCGAGAAGCTAAACCTGCGCGCCGGGCATGGCGGCGACCTCGACGCTTACGTTCAAGCGATCCGCAACATGCCAGGGTTTGCGGGCAACGAGAGCCTCGCTGTGGACGCCCCGCCGTTCGAACATTTGGATGTGCATTGGCGGTTGGGCCGCCGGCCCGTCGAGGAGATGCAGGTGGAGCGGATCATGAGCCGCGCTATGCGGGAAAAGCTCTTCGGCGCGGAGGTGCTTGTGGTCTCGCCGGCAGACGGGCTCGCGCTGTCGGGGCATCACGCTTTGCGAACCGCTTCGCGCCCAACGGGATGATACGCGATGTCCTGGATGCCCGGCGATGGTTGGATCTGTTAGAACGCCGCGGCGAATGGGAGAGCACTATGGTGCACGTTGAACGATGCCGGATGGGTCCGGCTGTCTTTGCGTTAGCTGTGATCGCGGGCCGCGAGTCGGACGCTCCGCGGCTCGCGTCGGAAGAGGGCCGCGAACTGGTCGATTTGTTCAGCCTTCAAGCGCGCGAGGGACCCATGGGGCAGGACTTGGCCCACTTGGCCGATTCCTTGGCCATGCGCCAGGTCGTCCGCGCCGTTCTAGGCAATTGGCGCCGCTACCGGCGATACCTTTCGGACTTCGAGATACAGGCTCAGGGCGAGCCGCTGCCACTGCGAGAGCGCGTGAAACGGTTGCTCTCGCAATTGCGAAGCTTGGGCCGGAGCCGCTCGCAAGCTTTTCACGGACTCCGCATCTTAGCCAAAGTCAAAGCGGCGTATCAGGATGCTTCGTAGCCGCCTTTGGGCCTGCGACAAGGGATCGGCGCATGGTTAAGCCTGGCCCATTCTCCTGTTGACAACTTACTCAAGTCGGTGGACACTCAGGTAAGATGTCCACCCAAGAGCCGAGCCGGGTCCCGCTGCTTCAGGGCACACTTGATCTTCTGATCCTTCGCACCCTTCTCCTGGGGAGCCAGCACGGCCAGGGAATCGCGCGAGCTATTCAGGAAAACTCCAATGAAGTGCTGCTGGTGGAACACGGCGCACTCTATCCGGCGCTCCAGCGCCTTGAAGCGCAAGGCTGGATCGCCGCCGAGTGGGGGACCTCCTCGAACAATCGAAAGGCTCGCTTCTACACTCTGACGAAACAAGGTCGCAAACAGCTTGTCGAAGAAACCAGCCGCTGGCGCACCCTGGCACTGGCGATGGCGAGCGTGCTCGGCCCGGAAGGCCAGGAGGGGTGAGTGATGTTGTGGCGGCGCAAGAGATCGCAAGGCGATTTCTCCTCTGAGGTGCAAGCTCATTTGGATCTTGAAGCCGACCGCCTCATGGCGGAGCATGGTCTTCCCGAACAGGAGGCCCGCGAGCAGGCCCAGAGAGCCTTCGGGAATGTGACGCGCTCGGAAGAGTTCTTCTATGAATCGGATCGGCTGGTCTGGCTCGACCACCTTCGCCGGGATGCTATCTACGCCTTCCGCCAGCTGTCGAAGGATAAGGGCTTCACCGCAATCGCCACCGCCACGCTGGCCCTCGGCATCGGAGCCACTACTTCAATCTTTACGTTGGTCCACGCAACGCTGCTGAAAGGCCTGCCCTATCGGGATGCCGATCGCATCATCAGCGTTAAGGACACTCGACTCGTGGGCCAGTCGACTGGCGGCCTCGTCGGCGTTCCGCGCTTCTTTGACTTGCGGGCGCGCAGCCACTCCATTGATAAACTCGCCTTCTACTACTTTGACGCTCCTACGCTGATCGCAGGCTCCTCCTCGCCCACACCCCTGGCAGGTACTCAGGCCAGCGGCGATTTCTGGGACATACTGGGCATTCGCCCCGCCCTGGGGCGTACCTTCACTGCCGACGATGACAAGCCCAAAGCGCCGGAGGTAGCGGTCATCAGCAACGCTGTTTGGAGGAAGACCTTCGGGGGCGATCCCCGTATCTTGAATCAACTGGTCCAGATTGATGGAAAGCCGGCTACGATTATCGGCGTGCTGCCGCCCGGTATCCAGTACCCAAGCAAGATTGAGATCTGGCGGCCCTCCCACTTCGACCCCGCCGACTGGATGCATCCCGACAACCGCCTCAACGGTTCTCGCTTTGTGAACGTCATTGGCCGACTGAGGCCCGGTCTGTCGCTGGCTGCGGCGCAACAGGATTTCCTGCGGATTGGAGAGCAACTCCGCAAGGAGTTTCCCGCTTCCGACTCGGAGTGGCAATTCAGCAGCGAGTCTCTTCGAGACTACCTATACGGGGGACTCAAGCCTGCACTGCTGATCTTGCTGGCAGCGTCGGCGGTTCTGCTGCTGATTGCCTGTATCAATGTCGCCAGCCTTCTGTTATCCCGGGCGACAACACGCAGCCGCGAAGTTGCTCTTCGCCGCGCATTGGGCGCATCGCAGGGCAGAGTCGTCGCGCAGTTCCTGACCGAAAACATGATCCTGGCCCTCGCCGGCGGAGCCCTCGGTCTCCTCGCTGCTCTCGCTACAGTCGCTTGGCTCGGAGCCCGGCTTCCCGGAAGACTAAGTGCCGCTGCTGTGGAACTTAATTGGCCAGTGGCCGGGTTCACCTTAGCCCTTTCCCTGGCGACATCTATCTTCTTCGGCATGCCACCGGCCCTCGCGAGCCGCCGCAACGACCTCAATGCCAACCTCAAGAGCGGCGACCGCCGGACAGGCGGCGCGAGCGGAAGTGGTTTGCGGGAGCTGCTGATCGCTCTCGAAGTCGCACTATCGCTCATCCTGCTGGTCGGCGCCTCGCTGCTTGGCGAGTCGCTCTGGAACCTCATGAAGTCCCCGCTCGGCTTCGTGCCCGATCACGTCTTGAGCTTTCGATTGGAGCTTCCGTGGGACGATGGCTCGCTCCGGAATCGTCGCTTCTTCGATGAACTTCAGACGAAGGTCGAAGGTCTCCCCGGTGTCATTGCCGCTGGCCAGATCACCGCGCTGCCCACCGTCGATTGGCATCTGCGAAGCAACTTCGATGTCGATTGGATGCCGCGCACGCAGCACGAAAGCGCAGTGAACGTAGAGGACCGCCACATCTCGGGTGACTATCTGGGAGCGATGCGTATTCCGCTTCTCTCTGGTCGCGCCTTTACTGAGAGTGACGACCGTTCAAAGAAGTTGGTGGCCTTGGTGAACCAGGAGTTTGCGAGGCAATATGGCCGGAACCAAAACCTGATCGGACGGCATCTGATCAACTCCTGGGCTCAGTTTGAGATCGTTGGCATCATCGGAGACGTGCGCGGCACGGCGGGTTCCATCGCGAGGGCAGCGGGTCCGGAACTCTACATGTTAGCCGATGGCGACACGTCTCGTCGGACTTTTGTCGTCCGCTCAACCCTCCCGGCAGATCACTTGCTGCCTGGCATTCGAGCCGCGGTACATGATCTCGACGCCAATCAGGCGATTCGAGAAGTCGCCACTCTCGATGACTTGATTCATGAGTCAGTAGCACAACCCCGTTTCAATATGGGCCTTTTGAGCTCCTTTGCTGCTATCGCTCTTCTGCTCGCGATGGCGGGCATTTACGGAGTCGTCTCGTACTCCGTGACTCAGCGCTCGGCTGAAATTGGGATACGCATGGCGCTCGGGGCCACTCGTACGCAGATCTGTTCGCTCTTTCTCCGGCGTTCCCTTGTCGCCGTCGCCATCGGGTTTGGCCTGGGCGGCGCCTTGGCACTTCTCTTCTCCCATTTGTTGCGTAGCCAGCTCTATGCGGTGGAGCCGAATCATCCACTCGCCTATGTCGTCTCGATTCTGGCGCTGCTGCTGCCTGTCTTCCTGGCGAGCCTTCGGCCTGCCCTGCGCGCTGCATGCCTGAATCCGCTAGAAACTCTGCGGAGAGATTGAACGCGCCAGAGTGCGAACTCCAGCACAAGACCGCGCGTGAGCAAGCGGGCGCTAACGGAGTCATGCGCGTGACAGCGCCGGACAGGCTTCACCGCTACCGGAAGCTCACCGAAATCGTCTGCGCCACCGCCACTGGCTGGCCGTTCTTCATGGCCGGACTGAACTTCCACTGGCTGACGGCTTCTGCCGCCTTTTCGCTAAGTCCAAAGCCTCGGCCGCTAACAACCCTGATATGGTGCGCGAAGCCGTCTGGCCATACTTCGCATGAGACGACGACCGTTCCGCGATAGTTAGCGATGCGTGCCTCCTCCGGGTAGACCGGGTCCACGCGCGATACCACAGCGGGCGGTTTCACGCTCCCAGTGATCTTGACCAGATTCGGGGTCGGCGCGGACAGGCCGCTTCCGGATACCGTAGCCACCACCAGTGGCGGCTGCGCCTTCCGCGCTGCCAGCGCCTGGTCCTGAAACGACTTCGCCTGATTGGGATGACCCTCCTGCCGCAGCAACGCTGCCAGTAGTTCCATCCCCGTTGCCGCCGCCGGCGAGTTCGGGTCTTGCATGGCGAGAGAGTTTCGGTAGGACGAGTCCGCGTCGCTCAAGTTCCCTTGTGCCTGTGAGTTGATAGCCAACCACATGTTGGCTTGGGCGGTCTTGGTTGAATCCATGGAACTGGCCCGATTCAGGTAGTCCGCGGCCTTCGAATAGTTCTGGTTCCCGATCGCGAGTATGCCCATATGGATCAGAGTCGTGGCAGCCTCGGGGCCGTCGCTGAAAAGGGGCAGGGCCTTTTCGTAAAAGCCGGCGGCGTAGGAGAAATCATTCTGATCGCGCCAGTAGTCACCAAGCTCCCGGTATCCGATGCCGTAGTCAGCGCTCATCTGGCCGGAGACGTTTCCCCGGATGATCAGCGCCTCCTGAAGAAGCCTCGCCTCGACATCGTACTTCCGTAGCGCGTCCGCGATCTTCGCGAGGCTATCCAGCAGCGCAAAATTGCCGTCGCTGGTCGCCTGCGCGATCGTGGCGTCCAGGTTGGCAGGCAGCGTCATCGTCGGAGTGTCCGCTTGCTTGCGCTTGGCAAACAGCGGTGCCACGGGTGCGATCAGCAACAAAACTCCAAGAACGGCAATCGACCTGAGGGCGATGTCACCACAAAATGAAAACGTCATCGGATTCCGACCGCGACCGCTCGATCCGCCGATTGCCATAGAGTGCCCTGCCCGAACTTTAGCATTGGCGAAGTCCAAGCTTGGAACAAGGCGATAAAGTCTGCTGCCATAAAAGCGCGTCATAGCCCATTGCGGACCGGCCTGATGTTACGCAAACCTCCAACGTCCACCAAGCTGCAGTGCGGCACGGTCGTCAGCATATGAGGGCCTAGGCAGCCTGCCAGAAGTGTCAGAAGCTTCCGCAACAGCCGGGCAAGCCCGTGGCACAGCTTTTAGGAACGCAACTCACACATAATGGTGAGTTCTGGATACGCTCCGCGGGTAGCCGCAAATGCGATCTCGACCATTTTCTTCTTGTATTCTGCAGGCCAATATATGAATATGAATTCATATTCATATGGATCGCCAGCTCGTACTTCTCGGCTTCGCCATCTGGTTCGCTGCCACCGTCGCTTTCCGCCTGTTTGGTCAGCGCCTGCTCCACCCAGGCAACGGGCCCGGAACAGTAATCCTTCTTGCGATCAGCTTTGGGGTAGTAGCCTGGTTTGTCCGAAGACTTTGTCGACGCCTCCAGGTTCCTCCGGAGCAGTGGCCGGCTGCCGCGATTTCCCTCTTGCTCCCTACGCTGCTGCTGGATCCCTTCTCCAGCGCATTCTTCTCCACGGTCTTTCCGAATATTCGACCCGAGGCTGCCGGGCTGTTCGGCGGCTGGATGATCATTTGTTGCGCGGGAGGTTTGGTTGGCGCAATCGTCCGGCGGTAAAACGCCTACGGCGTCGCGCCCCAATCTACTGGCCGGCGAAGTTCTGCCGCCGCTGCCAATCCAGACGCGAAGTGTGGACAAGCGGCTACGGCTGAAAGCGGCTGCACTCACACTGTTTGCTGAAAAGGGCTACAACTTGACCTCCATCGACGACATCGCACACCACGCCAACTTCGCGGTGGGTGGTTTCTACCAGCACTTTCGTTCCAAGCGCCAGCTGCTGCTGGTGCTGATGGACGACCTGTTGGAGGGGCTCAGCCGGCTTGACCTCCGTCCCAAAGGTGCGGCCGATATCCGCGCTGGGCTTCGCAACTTGCTGACCCGCGCGTTCTCAACGGATCTCCATTACCTCGGCGCGTATCGCGCTTGGCAGGAGGCCGCGGCTTCGGATACCGGCCTGGCGGAAAAGCAGGAACAGATTCAGGCATGGACGACAGCACGCGTGCAGGCGGCTTTCTCTCTGCTTCAGAACATGATTGGCGCACGGCCCGATGTGGACATACCCGGGCTGGCGCGAATCATGGACAGCTTCTTCTGGGACCTGTTAGCGCAAGCGAGCCGCTTTTCCCAATCCGAGTTGAAGCGTTGGATCGATTCCGCCACTCACCTGATTTATCACGCTCTGTTCACGGATTTGCCATCCGGCCCTGTGGAGCGTTAGCAAGCCCGGTGAAAGTCAACGCCCAAGATCCTATCCCGGCTGCTGCGCGCTGCTCAGCGCCACCTCGGTTCGGAGACGAAACGTGAGAGGTGTTTCGACCGGCAGCGAAACATTCTTGCGGCCCGTAAAGAATGCTGTCACGGCCCCGGCGGTCGCCCCAGCGCCGGCTCCGATCAAGGCTCCAACGCCGCCGCCGGCCACAGCGCCAACGCCGGCGCCAAATCCCGCTCCGCCTCCAATGAGGATCCAATTACGCTTTCGATGACGCCCGCTGACACGTACGTCCGGAGCCGTCACAACGCGGTAAACGGCGCCGTCCAGGCGAAATGAGTCTAACTCAACGCCCAGGACAGCCCGGCCTTTGAACCGTCCGGACGGCTTGGCTTCGGTAACGTGGCCGACAAACGTCGTGCCGCTCGGAACTAAAAACTCACCGTTCATTTGGACGGGAGAAACGAGGGTCGCTTCGAAACGGTCACCGGGTCGGTTCCGTTTCGTGTCAATAGTCTGGTCCAAGCGAACGCGAAGTCGTGTGCCCGCCGGAATAGCAATGGGAGGTGGAGGCGCGGGTGCCGGCGCTGGCTGCGATGCGGACTGCTGAACAGGCGCACTTTGCTGCAAAGCCGGCTGCGTTGGCGCATTCGCCTGCGTTGCATTTGTCGATGTGGCGCCAGCTTCGGCGGGTGGCGGAGTCGCGGACGCTTTCGCTGAGTTTACCGGCTCGGACGCCGGCGGTGGGATGCTGCCCTCGACTGGCGGCTGTCCAGTTTGATTCTGAGTTTGCGCAGAGGTGGTTTGCGGCTGCTTCGCCTGTTCTAACTTGGCGTCTTGCCGGCAAGCCGTGAGCGCCACAGCTAGCCCTATTGTGATTAGGAGTGCGCGCATCGGGATTCTCCTGCTGGCATAAGTGAGCAACTGTGCCGCCAAGACATACACAGCTCGGAATTGGACCGTAAGCCCCACAGTCGCAAGGGAATCCCGAGCAATTGCTCGTTCTATTCGACTGGAAATTCCCAACGCGGCACGGCAAAAACTACCAGCTCGCCGTGTTCTACGTTCCTGGCTCCAATCCCGCCGCCCGGGAACTCACGCTGAGCCGACATAATCGTGTTGTAAGGCGAACTTGCGCCGAGGGCAGTCGCCAAGGGGTGCTTTGCGGCTTTGGGTGCACGTTTCAGGACAAGGTCGGCTTGACGTTTCCGACGTCCCTAAACATGATACTTTGATGGACGTTAACGCCGACAGAAGGGTCGGTGCTTTGAAAGCTGGTCAGTCGGAGGCTTTCGCGGAAGTTCTGGCGCTGCCTCTTTTTGCTGGCCACCGCAACAATCTCGCCCAGAGACGGAGAGTCTCGGCTGATTCCTCTGTTTGTTTGTTGCGCGGTTCTGCCTCTGATCGCCGCACAGGCACCCGAACCTCCCCAAACATTCGTTCCTGAAGATGTCGTTCGAATCACGATGATCGAGTCCGTCGATGTTCGCATCGCCCCCTTCGCGGTCATCGAAGTGACCGGGACAAAACCGATCAACGCAGTGGTTGTGGTTCCAGTCAACATAGATCCGTGGCCCTGGTTAACCAATTTCACAACCAGTAGTTTTCCAGGTCACGACAGGAGACACGGCGAGTCAGTGCGGGCGCTCGCACCGTGGCTGAATCCCACATTGGAAAACACTCGCGTTGCCGCCGTGATTTTCTCTGACGGTTCATCGCTCGGCAGTCACAGAAACCCCGCCACCGGCAAAGACGTTGTTCAGGAGATCTTTGATTTTCGAGCGCCGCCGCTGAATGGTCTCGTTGGAGCTCCCTCTTTGCTTCCATGCCTTCCGACCCTCACATGAAGCTCCACGCTTACTTTGCGGCGGCAGGAGAGATCACGGAGGAAGACTCGAGCAGGACCTACCCTGACGAACGAGGGGCAGATGTCTGTATGGATGGAAATCAAGAGCGGGGCCAAGCGCTTGGAAACATTACCACCTCCTAACGAGGAGGCGGCCTGCTCGATTTTGCAGAATTGGTTGAAGGTCCAGACATATATTGCCACTACGTCGACTAGGAAGACACCGCAATCAAGTGACCCGTTAGTCTATTGCGGAGCCTTCCAACAGCTGGAGCAGTCTTTTGAAATGGAGACTGATTCGCCGACACAACCCGCGACGCCATCGCCAAGCAACCGGCTTACTGAGCTATACCGGCGACCAATCACAAAAGATCGCTCTCAGCCGGGACCTTCCGTGCGCTTTATAACCAAAATGGTGACGTCATCTTCGCTGAACCTTGGATCTATTAACGATCTGAGATTAGACATGGTTTTTACCGGGTTATCAGCCACTGCGTCACGCAAACGGCCCTCGGGATCGTCTCCAGGAATCGAATCGGTCAGTCCATCTGTGAATATCAGAAGGGATCCACCGAACGGAATGGAGGCCGTACCGGTTTCATACTCCGCGTTGCTCTGCAAACCCATCGGCATACCGGTCGCTCCCAGAGACGTCACCGATCCGTCACAACACGCCATCGGCGCGTTGTGCCCGGCATTCACGAAAACCAGTTCCCCCGACTCACGGCTGAGCACAATGAATACCGCCGTCGCAAAGCGATTACTTGGGGTGTAACGGCTCAAGTGCTTGTTGATTTGTCTGGCCAACGCCTCAGGACCCGCTTCAACATTGACAATGCTTCTGACCAGAGCCTGTATGTTGGCCGCCAGTAGGCCGCCGCCATTCCTTTCCCGGAGACGTCTGCGACCGCCAATAGTGTTCGGTTGCCGGGAAGTTCGATCACGTCGAAGTAGTCGCCGCCAACCGCGCGGTATGGCTGGTAAAACACTTCCATCTCGTACCCAGCCAGCTTCTCCAGTTTCTCGGGGTGGAGTGTCTTCTGGATTTGTTGCGCGGCAATCTGGTCGGCTTCAAGCTGCGTCTTGCGAACAACTCCGAGGTCAGCATCGCGTTCATAACGCGGTCCCCAAGAAGGTAAAGCAGGCACACAAAGAGAAAGAGAAGGTACTGACTCTGCGGCCACATGAAAGGCCAGATGAGTGATCGCGAAAATCCAGCCCAGATCGCGTACCCTTGCATCAAAATGGCGACCCTCGTGGTGCGCCGCTTGGACTTCGCCATTTTGTAGGTCCATTCGTAGAGGGCGTATCCAGCCAAGGGCGAACGACGGCTGCGGATTTCTCAATCTCTAGCCGGATGCGGGAAGGCATGCCGAGAGTCTAGCAACGTACTCGACCGGGCGTTAACATCGTATGCGGAGGGCCTTAATGAATCGAAAAATGGCTCTGAAGATTGTGCTGGGATTGGTAGGAGTGCTCTTTTTGGCGCTGGCTTATCCCCTGATAGCCTTTGCTCGGCAGGACCCTTCAGTGTCGATGATGTTCAGCATTTATGTGACGCTCGGCGTTTTCCTGCTTCTCGCGATCCGCAACCCGGCGGCGAATCGCAGCCTGATCGCTTTTACAGCATGGTCCAGCTTCGCTCATGCCGTTGTTATGGGGGTGCAGGCCGTGCAGAATATCGTTTCCCGTGGCGAGTTGGTGGGTGTTGCGGTCCTTGTCGTCATCGGCGTGGCTTTGATCGCTCTCGCGCCAACGAAGCAGCTTGCCACACGCGGCCCTGCCACCGTAGTGGCATAGCTCATTCGCGTCGAAGGGTAGCGGATTGGGTGATGTCTCTAGCCGACTGACCTCGGAAGTGTTGATCACCCCGGAATCCTGCGGCGCCCCCACAACACAGCCTGGGCCACTCGCCGATCTCGGCCGCGCGAGCGACTTCGAAGCCTGAACGAACACCGGATATCACTTTCATGAGGTCTTTGAGCAAGCTTTGTCGCTATCAGGAGTGACAGAAAATTCCACCCACAAGGAGTCACTCATGAATTCGCGTTTAACATGCCTTGCCTTGCTACTCGCCGGCGCACTGGCTCTGAACTGTAAAGCTAGTTATCTTTTCACTTACCAGGACAGTGCCGCAAATCTTATTGGATTCACTGAGCCGACACTTCAACCGTCGGGCGAGACAAGTACCTTTCTTTTCGACAAGAACTCGGTTAGCGCCTTCGTTTTTAACGGTGATGCTCCGGCCGCATGCGAGGGGCTCGCTTCGCTGAACACCGGGTGTACCGGACTCGTGAACTCCATTTCGCTGGGTCACGCGCTGTTTCCAAACGGCTCCTTTACGGCTCCCGGTGTTTTCAACGGCTCCAATGGCGCAACGGTCGATATCCTCCAATATTCCGGTTATCTGTTCACTTATGAGGACACCAATGGCAATATCCTCGCTTTTTCGGAGCCCACATTGCAATCCAGTGGTGGCACGAACCAATTCCTGTTCTCTACGGGGGGTGTCACCAGCTTTTCGTTTTCCGGCAATACCCACTCTTGCGGCGCGCTGGGCTCGATAAACCCCATCGGGTGCACCCAGCTAAACAACTCACTGGCAGAAACTTCCCTCTTTCCCGCCGGCTCGTTTTCGAGCGTCGGGACGTTCACGGGTGAGGGCGCAACGGTAAATATCGTCCAAGCGACCCCCACGGCAGAGCCAGGTACAGCGCTGCTGTTTCTGCTTGGCTTGATCTCGGCGGGAGTTTTCTACAGAAAACAGTTGTACCGTACTCTCTGCGGACTCGTCGCTACGCACAACCGACTCCGTGCAGGGTTCGGAGTGGTCTGATGCGGTTGAAATAATGATCGGACGGAGTCAGAATCGATCGGGCATGAGGAACACTTGACGCGCCAGATGGGAGTCTAAGGTTTCTTGCCGGTAATACTTCAGCAGGATCGAGTTCTTCCAATCGAACAGGTCGGGGTGTGAAGCCGCAAAATGCTCCCAAGTAGCGGGTGAGCCCGGGCGCCGAATGCGCTCGTTCAACAAAAGCAGATAGGCCCACGTGATGGTCTCGTGGTAACGGTCCGCTTTGCCGTGAGAGGCGGCGTAGGCGCGCAGGACTTCAGAGAGCCTCGCGATCGCTTGGGTTAAGGGCCACCGCGTGAGGTACAGCCAGGCCGCATGCAAATGATCAACGTGATGGAAGCGGCCTTCGCGAAGCGTGCACGATTCCAGCTGAGCGCTAAAATCTTCGTCGCTCATGTTCGGGCCCGGCTCGAGACCACGGCGAACGCTGCCGCACCATAAACGGCGAGGTGACCGATGTCGTACTCGCCGTGGAGCATATGAAACAGAGCCGCAACGCCGAAGACGACCATCAGCAAAATGCCGCCTAGCCGCACCGTTCTCGGAATGAGAAACAGAATCGCAGCGGCTAACTCGGCGAGACCCAACAACACCAGAGCATGATGTGTGGCGCCACGAAGCTGTGTCTGGACCAACGCGATGCTGTAACCGCCGACCACGAGCCCCAGCACAAGCCTTAGGACCGTAAGACCTACCTGCTGGGTCATGCCCGCTTCCTCTTTGGCGGTTTGCGCTCAATAAGCTTGTGGCTGGCATTGGCTCCGAGGTCGAGATGATACACGTTTTTCAGCTTGGCAATGAGCTTCAGCGATTCGTCCCCGAATGGGGTTTTGCCTTCGAAGGCGTGCAGCACGATGCCTTCGATAAGGTCGCCGAGCGTCAGGTCATGGTATTCGGCCAGGGCCTTCATGACTTTCAGGATCCTTTTCTCAATGCGAACGCCGGTCTGAACACGTTCCACCGTAATATCAGGCTCTTTGTTATCAGAGTACATATGTACCAATGTAGCATTCGTTCCGTAATCCCGTATCCCCAACGTGGTCGTTTTGTGCTCATAAATTAAGGAAGGTGCCCCGTCGGAGTGGCTCTCTAGGAGTCAGCGAGGATGACCTTGACTCAATTCAAACGATTCCTGGGTTTTCAGCGCCTTTGCAAGGTTTTGCTCCTGGTTGGAGTTATTGCGGCGCTGGCCGCCGAGGGCTCGTATGTTCGCGAAATTCAACAATGGAGGCAGGAGCAGGACCAGTTCATGCGCTCCGCCAAGAGTCCGCTGCTTTTGGTTGAGCGCTACAGCATCGACGAAGGCGACTCGACGGTTGGAAGTCTGCCAGGATCAAAGATTCTTTTGCCGGAGAAAGCGCCCGGGCGTGTCTGCGCTATCCTGCGCCGCGGTGCCGACATCTCATTGCGGCCAACTTCCGAAACACAGACCTTTGTGAATGGCAATCCGGTGTCCGGCGATATCCGGCTGAAGGCCGTCGCAGGGCCGGCGCCGGCTGATCGGGTCAGCTTCGGAGACTTCACATTTGCAATTCGGCCGATCGGTCAGGAAACCTACTTGTTTCTCTCAGACAAGCAAAGCAACTTCCTTCTAGACTTCCACGGAAAGACCTGGTTTCCAATCGACCCGGCCTACCGTGTCGCCGCTCAATTCATCCCTTACGACCACCCGAAAACACTTGATGTGACCGATACAACAGGCTCCGCGAGAACCTACTCGGCGCCGGGCCATCTCGTGTTTTCGATTGGTGGTCAGACGCTGCGGTTGGAGCCCCTGATTTCCGGGGACGAATTATTGGTGATGTTTCAGGATCAAACGTCGGGAATCGAAACCTACGGTGGCGGCCGTTTCCTGGAGGCCGCCATGCCCCGGCAAGGGCAAACTGTCCTGGACTTCAATAAGGCCTACAATCCCTATTGCGCTTTCAATCCAAACGCTGCTTGCCCGATGCCTCAGAAGGAGAATCGATTGCTTGTCCGTATACCGGCGGGCGAGACCTACATGGCGCATCATTGAAGAGCATGGCCTGGGCGATCGCGTCGGCTGTTCCGCCGCTTTGACGCGCCGCATCGGGATGTCACCGGGACACGCTGTAAAGCCGGACACGATACGTTCGGATCTCTCAGGGATCCATGCTAAGTTGTCTGCCCTGGTTCGTCTGATCTCCGTTCAATCTGGCAGAGACAACCCATTCCGAACCGGCTTTCGAGACTTGCTCAACGCTCGCAATTCCGGCTATTCGGCTGACGCCATCGGGGTCTTTGCTCATCTTCACAGTGAGGCCGCTGCCAATAACAAGGAATTCGTCGGGCCGCGATTCTAACAAGAGCATGGCTCCGTCCTCCGCCAACAACGTTCCGGTTTTCCACGCGTGCGACAACGATGCCTCAAAAAGATATCCGCCAAGTGCGACCGTCTGCGTGCCGCGTGGGCTGCTGGCATGCAGAACGACTCCGCGGGTGCGCCCACCGCTTTGCGCCGATGGGAGAACGTCCTCTAAGCTGGCGAGTGCCGCGTAGACTTGCATCGTCGCCGGCAAGGGATCGGTTGGATTCGCTGGGGGGTGCAGACTGTCGATGCCGAACGGACAAAACCCGATAGCTTTCGCCGCCCCGTAGGCATACAGCGCGTTGTAGGGGGCGCTTTCGATCCGCGCTTCCGGAATAAAGATCGGGTTCCCCCCCGATCTGATATCGCTTCACCCAGTACTCGAATTCCGGCCAGTAGATATCGGGCGAGTAAAAGTCGATCGAGGGTGCCGTGGCCCTGTACACTGCCAGGTAGTACGGATGCGGTCCGCCGCTGGGGTACTCACCAGGCCGTTCCATCAGGGCCGGGAGCTGCGCGTTCACGTACAAGGGCAGGGCGTATTCCCGTTTCCCCGCTTGGGCGACCGACTTGATGAAGGTCGCGTAGCGCCAAGCCATGAAGACCTCATTGGCGGCTTCGCCGAAGACTTCGCGCCATGTTGCACCCTGCGCATTGAAGTGCGCACTGAGTTCAGGCGAAAGCTCGAGCCGCCGCGCAGCCAGCTTTTGGATGAGTTCCCGCGGAACGTCGCCATTAAACTGCGTGTTTGCCTCCGGGCAGCGGTCTCTGCCCGGACCGAGATAGCCAACCTCGTTCTCGACCTGCACCATCAGGACAGTCTGTTGGTCGCGATCTATCTCGCGGAGATGTTTCATCAGCGCCGCAAATGCCCGGCTGTCCAGGCGGAGTGTCTCAGCTCCGAAGGTGGAGAGGATCTCAAGTGGCGCGCCATACTCGGACTGTGCGCGCGGGAAACGATTGGTATCGGCCTTGACCCAGACGGGAGCGTATTCCGAGAAGGCGTTTTTCCAGCTTCCGAACCACAACGGGACCAGATGAAGATCGAGCTTGCGGGCGACATCGATCCAGTGATCCAAAATGTTGAAGTCGAAATGACCTTCAGTGGGTTCAATCTGCTCCCAGGCAACCGGCATCAGGACCGTATTCAGGTGCATGCGCGCCATGTCAGGCAGAATGGCGTCCGCTTGCGCCGCTGTTCCTGCAGAGGAGTTACCCAGTTCGCCCCCGAGAATGAGGAACGGTTTGCCGTTGAGGATTAGCTGCTCAACGCCATTCTCTGCATGAATGTGCGGGAGATCAGCGGCTAGTGTTGTGCCAACTTGGCTAAGGATGAGACCCAATACGAGCGGGATGCGGCTGCGTGCCATCTGTTAACTCCTAACCGTTCGGACGTTGCCGACTTCAAGCGGCGAGCAAAGACGGAATGCCATCAGCGAGCGGCGCTGGGATCGCCGGTGGGCGGCGGAGCATGATCGACCGCGGTGGGAGGTCCCAGCAATTCGGTGAGGATCGGTCTCAAAGCCGCGGCCCAAATCTCATACGCCTTGACGGTCGGATGCAATTTGTCCCCTGCATTCATCATTCCGTCAAAAAGCCGGCCGTCACGATCGGCTAACTTGTCGTTGATCTTCAGATACCGAACCTTCCCTCCGTCGGCGATCTTGGAAAGATTGCCATTGATCCTGTCAATCACAGGCATGAAGTTCATGTTGTCGTTTCGCGGGAAGATCCCTACGACAACCACCGTCGCCCCGGGCGCCTTCGTTTGAATCATCCGCACGATCGCCTGAAGACCTCGCGTAATATCTTCGGCTCTTGCGTTCGTATCGCCGGGCACCGACGTATTGCCGACGTTATTCGTGCCGGCGAGCAGAACAACTAACTTGGGATTGACTCCGTCGAGTTCACCGTTCTCCAGCCGCCAAAGAATGTTTTGTGTCTGATCGGCGCCCCAGCCGAAGTCAGCCGCGTTCCAGCCGAAGAAGTTCTGCTTCCAATTGGTCAGCAGTTCAGGATAGTCGGTGGCGCCCCAGCGGCGCGTAATCGAGTCTCCCTCGAAATACACATCGATCCCGCCCTGCTTCGCCTTCGACAGCAGTTGTGCATGGGCCACCAGCGAGTTCGCATCAGTCCGGAACACCGGCTGATCCGCGGGAAGTTGCCACGCCGCCGCATGATAGTTCAAGAACCGGTCAGCCCAAGGGATGAAGTACTTCCAGTTCGGAGCGTCGGTGTGGCCGCCGTCATGCTGGCGCCACGCCAACTGGCTGTCCAGAATTCCGACATTCACCGGCGGCTTCTTCGCGACGTGATAATCCTCCGTCACGCCAAGATCCTTAACGCCAAGCAACCGGAACACGGGCCCGGCGGCCACGGTTGCCATGTAGCTGCCCTGATGGTCCAGCCAGTTCGCATCGCCCTTCTCAGGAACCCCGTAGCTGATGAAGGTCGGCCGCGGGGCACACAACGCGATCAGATCGTTGGAATCGACGGGCAGGTCACCCGCATTCTTGCTGCCGAATGTAGCCTCGGCCGCGCCGTATTTCAGGAAGTTGCCGGCCATCCAGTGATACCCGCCGGAGCCGGTGAGGTTCTCAAGCTTCTCGCCGAAGTCGCGCCGGTGCGGTTTCGCGCCGCCGTCCCCGGAGGAACCCACCAGCACCACCGCGAAGCGAGTGTCGAACGCCATCGTCACCAGGGCTGCTTTGCCAAAACGCGAGACACCTTCGATGCCGACCCGCTTTGCGTCTACCGCCTTGTCGGTTTCCAGATAGTCGAGGCCGCGCGACGCACCCCAGCCCCAGGCCCTCAGCGCGCCCCAGTCTTCCGGCTTGCGAGGCTGACCCTTGTTCGTCAGGCCGATTATGCCGCGAGTCAGTCCCGCGCCATTATCAGGCTGAATGCTGCCTGGATCGATGAATGCGTAGCCCCAACCATTGGCAATCAACTGCTCAGTCGAAGGCGGATCGGTCCCAAGCATGCCTTTCAGTTCGGGGTGCTTTTCGATGTACTCGGCCATCCGCTTGAGAAACTCCTGGCTGCCGAACATCATCATCACCGGCACCGGGCCCATCGCATTACCGGGCGTCATCAGCGTCATCTGGATGTCGACGCTGATCGACGGGCACATCGAGTTGTCCACGTGTCCGGTCAACTTCTTCTCGATCACGGGGAAGACACCAGCTTTCGAGTTGGCCGTGCTGGTAACTGTCCAGGTCACTCTTGGCACGTTGACCGGGATGCGGCCGATAACCTCACGCTCGAAATCTTCCACGATCTCCGGGCGGCGCTGGTGCCCCCATTGCTCCGCCGTTGTCACCCGATTGCCGTTCTTTAGCGTAAGAGCGTCGGGCAGATCAGGAAACGGATTGGCTTTGGACTCGTCGTAATTTGCGTGATCGGGAGCTTTCTCGTTGCCATTCGCTCCGGGGCGGAGAGCCTTGATGCCGAGCTGATCCATCATGTTCCGATGGTCTTGTTCCGCCGTCCAGTTCATTGGCAGCGGCCCGCCAGCCGAACAAGCGGAAGTCGGTCCCGCATCCGCCCTGGGAGCTGGTTGCCCCGCTGCAAATTGAGAAACGACGACAGCCAGGAGGCCCATCGGGAGCAGCGGCCATGTTGCTCGTATTGCGCGTGAGGAAAGAGTCATGTCCACTCTCGAACAAATATAGACTAAGAATGTCTCGAGGCCGGCTACGTGAAGATCAAGTCCAAGCGAAAAAACGCCCTGCTCTGGTTGTACGAGCCATTAGAGGATGATCCGCGCTTCGTACGAAGAAGGCTCTTCAGTACGGACGCCGCCTATCTGGACGGCAAACTCTATCTAACCGTAAAGGATGGTACAGACTATTGGAGCGGCCTCCTCGTATGCACCTCGCGCGATCGCCACGCGGCGATCTTGGCCGACTATCCCCAATTTACGCCGCACGTGGTCCTTGGAAAGTGGCTTTACCTCTCTCAGTCGCATCCGGAGTTCGAAAGCCTTGCTCCGGAACTAGTGTCTCTTGCGCTGAACCGGGACCCACGACTGGGCGTCGAACCACCAGCGCGAAGAGTTCCGGGAAAGCCGAAGGCAGCGGCGCGGAGCACAATATCACAAGGCGGTGGGAAGTAGTGTCGCTAAGTGGTCGCTTTCGGAAGTTCGTTCACGTATTGTCGCCAACCGCTCCCTTCAGCGTGACAAACGCCTTTGCGAGCCGCGCGCATCAGTGTCTGTGTGAAAACTCCAGCACTGAACCGCGAGCGGCAGCGAGCGGATCCCGACAAGGCCGACCGGGACAGGCGCCGCTGTCCCAAGGCGATCACGAAATCCTCTCTTGTCAACTCAAGCCCAATCGCCGCGTGGACAGAGCGAGCCTGTCCCAAGATGCAGCACAGTCGACTCGTCACCCTGTCCCAGAGTTTTCACACAGCCTCGTCAGCAAGCTGTGCGGCGACATGTGATCGAACTTCTGAACGTAAGCACTAAGGAACGTGTGCTAAGGAACATGTGTATCCGCCGCCATCGAATTCTGGCGGCCCTTGAGGCAATTTAAATCAACTATTCGTACGATGCCTTCGCAGGCACCCGTTCGAACGTTGGCGCGAAAATCGGGAGAGAGAGCAACAACCATGATGCAGACTAGGATCCTCATCGCTGCGGTGATGTCGTTTGGTGCGGCTGCCGCCCTTCAGGCGGAATCCGCGGCTTCTTGTGCGAAACTCGCCGAGCTCCGGCTGGATGGCGTCGAGATCACAAAAGCGGCCTGGGTTCCGGCTGGCACAACAGTGCCGCCGGCGTATCCCGGCGCCCCAAGCGTGGGCCCGTTGCCGGCGCATTGCCGCGTGGATGGCGTGATCAATCGTCGCAAAGGAGCCGGCGGTGAGGAGTTTGGAATCCGCTTCGCAGTGGCCATGCCCGAAAAGGAAGCCTGGAATGGCGACTTCATGATGCCGGGCGGCGGGGGCGCCAACGGCTTTGTTGGCTACCCGGTGGGCGCATCGTACACCGGCGACAAGCCCGCCTTGGTCCGCGGCTTCGCGGTGGCCAGCACCGATACGGGACATAAGTCGAAATCGGGTGTGTTCGATTTCTCATTCATGCGCGACCAGCAGGCTTATCTCGATTTTGCCTTCCTCGCCAACCCTGAGGTGGCCGGGGTGGCGAAGTGGCTCATCGCGCAGTACTACGCCAAGCCCGCGGCCTATTCCTACTTCGTCGGCTGTTCGACCGGAGGTCGCGAAGGAATGATCCTGTCGCAGCGCTATCCCACGGTCTTCAACGGCATCGTCTCCGGGGATCCGGCCATGCGCACGGGCTTCTCGAATCTCGCCATCAGCAAATGGATTCCGGTGGCCTACAATCAGGCCGCGCCCAAAGACGCTTCGGGAAAGCCCCTAATCGACAAACTGCTCACCGATGCCGATCGCAAACTCTTCATGGCCGCTCTGATGGATCGGTGCGACGCGAAAGACGGTTTGGCCGACGGCATGATCTCCGACCCGCTGGGCTGCGATTTCGATCCCGCGGTGCTGGCTTGCAAGAGCGGCCGAACCGACGGCTGCATTGCTCCTGAAAAGATCGCCGCCATCAAGAAGGCCTTTGCCGGACCCAAGAACTCTTACGGAACCCAGGTGTACCCCGGTTTTCTGTACGACGCAGGCATCGCGGAGAGCGGTCAAGTCCCCGGACTGCTTGCCCTCAGCTCCGGCGGCCTCTTTGGCACTTATACGACCGCCCTGCAAATCGATGTCGACAAAGAGGCCATGCATGCCTCCGATCCGCTGGTTGAGCCGGCGTCCCCCAATCTGTCCACGTTTTCTTCGAACGGCGGCAAGCTCATCTTCTTCCATGGAGACAGCGATCCCTGGTTCTCATCTCTGGATACCCTCGAGTACTACAGGTCCCTCGCCGCGGGCAACGGTGGCGCCGACAAGGTTGCCGCATGGAGCCGAATGTTTCTGGTGCCGGGGATGGGCCACTGCGGCGGCGGCCCGGCGCTCGATCACTTCGACATGCTGAGCGCGGTGGTGAACTGGACGGAGAAAGGCATTGCCCCGGAATCGGTCATCGCCACGGGAAAGGCGTTTCCAGACCGGAGTCGGCCCTTGTGCGCCTATCCCAAGCACGCCCAGTATACGGGGCAGGGCGATCCCAACGACGCTCGTAACTTCAAGTGCCAATAGGGGGCTGCTTGGGAAGCTAAAATGTACCGGGGCCACATCACTCGTTCGCGCGAAAATTGTGTGCCTCTTCCTGAACTGAGATCCAATGACCATAACCCGTCGTGGCTTTTCGAAATACGTATGTGCATCCGGTTTCGCCCTGTTAACGTCGGTGACGTCAAGTGCTGCCGCTGAGGCTTGGTGGAAGACCGCCGTCCTCTATCAGGTTTACCCACGTTCTTTCCAGGACTCGAATGGCGATGGCATCGGCGACTTCCCCGGGATGACGTCGCGGCTGGGCTATCTCCGAGACTTGGGAGTCGACGCGGTCTGGATCACCGCGTGCTTCGATTCACCGAATGCGGATAACGGTTATGACGTCCGGGATTACCGTCGCATTCACCCCGACTTCGGGACCATGGACGATTTTGACCGTTTTATGACGGAGGCGGGGAAGCATAAAATTCGCGTCATACTGGATATGGTCTTCAACCACTCAAGCGACGAACACGAGTGGTTCAAGCAGAGCCGTTCTTCGAAGACGAATCCGTACCGGGATTTCTATTTCTGGAGAGATCCCGTGAATGGTGGCCCTCCGAACAATTGGCCTTCCTTCTTTGGCGGTACCGGATGGGAGTTCGATAAGGCGACGGGGCAGTACTATCTGCATCACTATGCGGTCAAGCAGCCCGACCTGAACTGGGAGAATCCCAAGGTCCGTCAGGAATTGTGTGCGGTCTTGAATTTTTGGGCCGACAAAGGCGTGAGCGGATTCCGGTTCGATTGTGTCGGCGAGGTCTCGAAGCCGCTCCCGTTTCGAGACATGACGCCCGAGGAATTGAAGGATGACGGGAATGCCCTACGTACTTCGGGGGCACGTCTAGATGAGTATTTGAAGGGTATGCGAGCCGCCACAAGCGGCCATCCTGACCTCTATTTTGTGGGTGAAGGTTGGGGCATGTCGCGCGCTGAAATCGTTCGGGCGACGGATGACCGCAACAAGGAATTGAATTCGGCTTTCCGATTCGATTTTCAACTGCTCGATGTTGCCGAGGGGTGGCGCAGGGTGCCGTGGAGTCTGCCCAAGCTCAAAGAGTTTAACCAGGAAAACAGCTTCTCTGACCACCTTCATGTCTGGCCCGTGGTCTTCCTGGAAGATCACGACTTTGCGAGGTCGGTTTCACGATTTGGTTCCGACCGTCCCGAGTTTCAAGATCGCTCCGCGAAACTCCTCGCAATGATGCTGTTGTCGTTACGGGGAACGCCTCTCATCTATCAAGGCCAGGAAATCGGCATGAGCAATTTCCCTTTCACCGATGTTTCCCAATATGACGATATTGGGGTTCACAATTTGTGGAAGGAACTGGTAGAGTCCGGCAAGGTGCCGGCGTCCGAATACCTGGCGAATAACGCGCTGACCAGCCGCGACAACAGCCGTACGCCGATGCAGTGGGACGATTCCCAAAGTGCTGGATTCACCAAATCGACCAAGCCTTGGCTGGCGGTGAACCCAAACTATTCGAAGATCAACGTGCAGGCCGAGATCGGCGCGAAGGATTCAGTCTTGTCGTTCTATCGCGAGATGGTTCAGCTGCGTAAGTCAAGAAGAGCGCTCGTTTTCGGCGCGTATCGAGACGTTTCGGGAGGCTATCCGCGGGTGTATTCCTATCTCCGCACGCTTGGGCTGGAGCAGCTGCTGGTGGTTTTGAACTTCTCCAACGAGCCAGCCGACTTCCTGTGGCCGGCGGATATTGTCGTGAGGCGCAGGCTCATTTCGAACGTCGCTGGCACGTCGAAGACTTTAGCGACCGGCGTTAAGATGCTTCCCTGGGAAGCAATCGTCCTTGAATGAACGTGCAACAGGCCCGCGGTGACTCCTCGGCACTCCGTCACCTCTGTTGTCGCTCAGACTGCCTGAGAGAAAAAACACCTTTTCTTCCTAACCAGCCCTGAATTCGTTCGTTTAATAATCAGATAGTCTATGGGAATAAAGGACGGTTCCGGCAATGGGCATTCCCCGGAGCCGGGAGCGCATTTGGGGACGGTATGAGATTCGGCACGAGATGGAAGCGGTTTCGGCTGCGCCTGCAGTATTGGGCGCGACGCAGCGAGCGGCAGCGATTGCTATGGGAGGAAATGGATTTCCATATCGAATCGATGACGCAAGACCTGGTCGAGAGAGGCATGTCCGAGCCGGATGCTCGTGTGGCGGCTCACAGAAAGTTTGGCAACATGACCCAACAATCGGAAGAAGCTCGCTCCACCTGGATCGCGCGCTGGATGAGCGACCTGGCCCAGGATTTACGCTACTCGTTTCGCGGCATGCGGCGCGACGCCGGGTTTGCGGCGTTTACGTTCCTGATAGCGGGCCTCGGCATCGGCGCGAGTTCCACGGTCTTCAGCGTAGTGGATGCGCTGCTGCTGCGGCCGCTGCCGTTTCGCGATCCGGGGCGGTTGGTATGGATCAACAACGGCGACGAATTTACCTCCACCCAAGCGGAACACTTCGTGGATATGCGGGAACTGAACCAATCGTTCTCCGACTTGGCGGGATACGGGGTTTATGGCGTGGGCGATCGAGAGCTTACCGGAACCGGTGAACCTGAGCGTCTCTCGAGCGTTCCCGTGACCCAGAACTTTTTTGCAGTGCTGGGCGTGCAGCCGGCGGTCGGAAGAACTTTCACCGCGGAGGAGAGCCAAGGGAAGTTTTCTGCCCCACCGGCCATGCTCTTGAGCGATCACTTTTGGCGGCGGCGGTTTGATGCAGACCCCAATGTAGTGGGCCGGACGCTGACTTTGAACAACCAACCTGTGACGGTGGTGGGCGTGCTGCCGGCATCCTTTGATTTCGGGAGCGTCTTTGCCCCGGGCACCACGATGGACATCATTGTTCCTTGGCCGCTGAAGGACACAACGAAGCCACAGGGAAACACGACAAGAGTGATTGGAAGACTGAAGCCCGGCCTGACACGCGAGACTGCGCAGGCTGAGTTGATGGCGCTGGGAAAACAGCTTGAGAGCCAGCATCCGGAGCGGAACAATATCACGCCGAAGCTGGTCCCGCTAGAACAGCATGTGAGCGGTCGAGCGAGACCGGCTGTCTTCGTGCTCGCGTGCGCGGTGGGCGTGGTGATGTTGATTGTGTGCGCGAACCTTTCGAATCTCCAACTGGCTAGGTTAGGCGCGCGGCAAAAAGAGATGGCAATGCGGGCGGCACTGGGAGCGGGACGTTTCCGTCTCCTGCGGCAGATGCTGACGGAGAGCGTGGCGCTCTCGTGTTGCGGCGCCGTGCTGGGACTACTGCTGGCGTTTTGGGGTACGCGCGCTCTCGCGCATCTGGATGCGTTCAACCTTCCATTGCTTGCCAGTGTCCGGATCGATGCCGGCGCGTTGCTGTTCACCCTGCTGGCCGCGGTGGGTTCGGGCGTACTGTTTGGACTGCTGCCGGCGATACGGGTAAGTGCGTTTTCGCTTCGTGAAGGCATACAAGACGCGAGCCGCGGGTCGAGCGGCAGCAAGCGGCATGCCTGGATTCGCGAAGGACTGGTGGTTTCTGAAATCGCGTTTGCGTGCATGCTGCTGGTGGGCGCGGGGCTGCTGATACGCAGCTTTCTGCGGGTGCTCGACGTAAGTCTGGGGTTTCAACCGGAGCGGGTAGCCGCGTTGAGGATTGACCCGAGTTTTCGGATCGCGTCATTGGAGCAGGAGAACTCCTTTATCGACGATGTTCTGCACCGGGCGCGTTCGGTCCCTGGCATTTTGGCCGCCGGAACTACTGACGTTTTGCCATTGCGCGATGACCGGTCGTGGGCTATTTCCGCTAAAGGGCAGGTTTACAAGAAAGGCCACCCGGAGGCATTCATTCGTGTTGTGAGCGACGGCTATTTCGAGGCGGCCGGAATTCCGTTGCGGGCGGGGAGACCGTTTACGGAGAGGGATCGCGCAACGAGCGAGCCTGTGGTGGTGATCAATGAAACGATGGCTCGCATACTCTGGCCCGGTCAGGATCCGCTGGGTCAAACCATTACCGATTACTACGGCAAGGGCGGGCGGCAGGTTGTGGGCGTCGTCGCCGATGTCCGTCATGCTGCCCTGGAGGGTGCGAGCGGCTCGGAAATGTATATGCCGATGCGGCAAACCGGAGACTTCGCGGCCATGCAACTGGTGTTGCGAACCGCGCTTCCGCCGGACAGTCTGGCGGCAGGGATTCGAACCGCTCTCCGCCCCCTCGATCCCAACCTGCCGGTCCGTGAGTTTGTGACGTTCCAGGATCTCGTCGATAGGGCAGTTTCGCCGCGGCGGTTTCTCGTGCTGCTGCTGGCTGGATTTGCCGGCTTCGCTCTGCTGCTCGCGTCGCTGGGGATTTACGCAGTAATTTCGTATTCGGTGAATCAGCGGGTGCAGGAGATTGGGATTCGGATGGCCCTGGGGGCTTCCGCGACCGACCTGCAGAGCCGCATTCTTCTGCGTACGCTGGGACTGGCTTTCCTCGGGCTAGCCCTGGGAATGGCAGCGTCGCGAACTCTGACGGGTGCGCTCGAAAGCTTGTTGTTTGGTATTACCGCCGGCGATCCGGTAACATTTATCGGGATAGGAGCGCTGCTGATTTTAGTGGCTGCCCTCGCTGGGTATTTTCCCGCTCGTAGAGCTTCGCGAATCGATCCGATGGTGGCACTGCGAGCAAGTTGAGTCTATCGACTTAAGTTGCGGGCCCAGGATGAAGCACATGGGAGGAATCGCGATGAGCCATGCCATTCAGGAAACAGGGAACCCACTCGACCCGGCGCTGTTTCGACCCGAAGCGATCTCCGATGAAACGCGCCTCTTTAACGAAGAGATCATAAAACGGCTTACCCCGATGCCCAACTGGTGGGAGGTCGGCGCGCAGGCCACCCGCGAATCTCGCTCGCGCGGCGAGGGTCCTTTTCCACTCGCGCCGAAGTCAGCTCGGGCACGTACCATCACCATCGAAGGAAATGGAGGAGTCAGGATTCCGCTGCGAATCGTCGCACCGCGAAATCCAATAGGTGTTTATCTCCACATCCACGGCGGAGGGATGGTGCTCGGCGCGGCTGACATGCAAGACCCGATGCTCGAGCGTGTGAACGAAAACGCGGGGCTCGCCTGCGTGAGCGTCGAATACCGCCTCGCGCCGGAGAACCCCTACCCGGCTCCGCCGGACGATTGCGAATCGGCCGCCTTGTGGCTCGTCGGAAACGCCAAGGCCGAATTCGGCTCCGACTTACTCACGATCGGCGGCGAATCCGCAGGCGCGACCCTGGCCGCGGTCTCCTTGTTGCGCATGCGCGATCGCCACGGCTTCACGGGCTTCCGCGCCGCGAACTTGGTCTACGGCGGTTACGATTTTTCCATGACACCCAGCCAGAATCAGTTCGGCAACCAGCGGCTGGTGCTTCGCACCGTGGACATTCAGAACTTCATTGCCGCATATCTCCCCGTCGAGCAGGACCTCCGGCATCCGGATATCTCGCCGCTCTACGCCGACCTGAAGGGACTCCCCCCCGCGCTGTTTACGATTGGCACCCGCGACGCTCTGCTCGACGATTCACTCTTCATGTACGCGCGGTATCTCGCCGCCGGCAACCGGGCGGAACTCGCGGTCTATCCGGGCGCAGCCCACGGCTTCAACTTTTTCCCGATGGCAATTGCCGGGCAAGCCAACGCGCGTATGGACGCTTTCCTCGCCCGCGAAACCGCGTGACGACCTAGCCTGCGTTAAAACTTGAGCACAGAACCGCGCGCGTCAAACCGCGATCAACAAACGTGGTGGCCAAGCTGCCCGCCCCGCTTCACCTTCGCGGGTACGCATCGCCGCAGTTTCACCCGACCGTCGGGCTCACTGGGTTTGGATGGCTCAGGCTGCTCCGGGATGACCAACAATACAGGCTGGCTGGAGGAATCCATACCGTCATTATCGGGCACTTTCTTCCTACTACAAAGTACTTTGTATAAACAAAGCTCAATCCCCGCGTGGACAGAGCGAGTCTGTCCCAAGATGCTGTACAGTCGATTCGTCACTCTGTCCCAGACACAGACTCGTAAGCAGGCGGATTCTTTTCGGCGCCGCGACCGTAGCTCTCCGCCGCGGGAGCAAGGGAGCGCAGACTCGCTTGCGAGTGGTCATCGCTCGATTCAGCCGAAACGCCAAAGTTTGCGCTGCGTGCGGTCACCTGACCGCTAATGACGCGCTCGCGGGGCGCGACATGAAGGAGCAGGAGGTCATTTCCGCGAATTGAGGGTGTTAAACTAACCTCCCTCAGCGCCCCTCATGACACGACCAAACGACAAGCGCAAGATCGTTGAACACTACGAGAGCGTCAGCCAGTACTACAAATCCCTGTGGGGAGACCACATCCACCATGGCTATTGGGTGCGAGGCGACGAGACGAAGGAGCAAGCGCAGGAGCACTTGATTGAGCACTTGGCGGGGCTGGCTGGAATCAGGCCCGGATCCCGCCTGCTCGATATTGGGTGTGGCTTCGGTGGAAGTAGTCTGTTTCTCTCCAGAACGCTAGGCGTGTCTGCCAGAGGCATCACCATATCTCCGGTGCAGGTTCGGATGGCGAACGAAGCGGCAGCCCAGGAGGGCCTCGACGCGCATTTTGATTTGATGGATGCGGAGGAACTTCACTTCGATGAATGCTTCGACGTACTGTGGTCGGTGGAATCGATTTCGCACTATCGCGATCGCCGGCGCTTTTTCCGCCGTGCCGTCCCTCACCTGAAGGCGGGCGGAACATTCGCGCTGACGGATTGGTTTAGGAAGCCCGGGCTGAGCGACGAGCAGACAAGGCGCTTCATCCGGCCTATCGAGCAGAGCATGTTCGTGGAGTTGGACACCATGAGTGACTACCAGGAGTACCTGGAAGCCAGCGGCTGCCGAGTTGTTCACCGGGAAATACTGAACGACCACTGTGCACGCAGCTGGGACATCGGACTAGACATTATCAAGAAGAAAGCGCTTTGGGAGCTGGCGCTGCGGCTCGGAGCCGATTTCGTGAAGAACCTCAAAGGCTTTAAAGCGCTGCGCGATGGATTTGCTTCGGGCAATTTCGTATATGGACTCCTTGTGGCGAAACTGCCACCCAGCGGGGAAGACAGCGGATTCGAGAGCTCAAGTCCCCTCCCTCTAGGTCGCTAGCAATCACGGCAACTCATAAACCTCGAGCGGCCGAGTTAGGACTTGTCCGGACGCCGCTCGTGAGCGACGAGCCAGATCACGCTCCTTCAGGCTTCGGTTGGCGGCGAGGCTGCCGCAAGCTTGCGAGTTGTCATCGCTCGATTCAGAAGGAACGCGGACGTTTGCGCGGCGATCGCCACGGCGAACCACAGCTGGTAACGCGAAAGCCATCCGCCCGCGATAAAGAAACCGCTTGTCCAGCCCAGGTCCGCGCTAAACCGCCAGACGCCCAGCACGGCCGCGAGGAATGCGACCGGGGTCAACATCAACCCAGAGATCGATACTGCATTCAGCAACGAGGGCTGAAGGACAGTGGCCCGAAGCGCGGGCTGAGGCCTGTTTGCCTGCTTGCCTATTGTCACAGTTGTTCTCCTCAGATGAACAGCCTTTCTCTCAAGAACTCATGGTGTCGGCGCAATTACCGCCTGGACCTGGTCGAGTTGCTCGCGCTCTTCGGTTAGCTTGGCCCATTCGGCAGTGGCCTTCTTGGTAAGCGGAGAGGCAGGTGCCTTCCGACCTTGATAGTAGTCCAGGATATTGCTGCGCAACTCGGCTGAGACTCCCGTAAACTTATGGTTCGCTAGCTTGCCCAGAAGCCTGTCGTACGCAAGGTCAGCCCCAAGGTATTCCCCGGCAACGGTGGGAGTGCCGACGTCGAAATTCTCATTCACCAGTTCCACGTGGCCGGCATCCACCGTTAGCAGCAACGCGCGGTAGCTGTCTATGGTCGCGTTGAAGCTAGCCATAAACAGCTTTTCAACCGCCGGCGTGGGCGGCCGGAATGCCAGCGACTTGAAGGGGCCGGTCTTCGGGACGATCTCCAACACCCAAGTCATGAAGCGCGAACCCATGCCGGGCCGGTGGTATTCCGTTCCCCATTCCTTTTCATAGCTCGACCGCGACAAATTATAGAGGAACTTCTTCTTTGTCAGGCCGGGCGTTTCCGTCACGAGTTCCTTCTCCTTGAGTTTCCACGCCACCCGTGTCATGCCCGGAATAATGGTGCTAACGCTGTACCGGTAGGAACCCAGTGCAAGGTCCAGGTTCCCGAAGACGTCCTTCATTTCCAGGCCATAGGTGTCGCGGAACGCGCGCTCTAACAGTGGTTTGGATACTTCAAAGCCGATGAACGCCTTGTATCCATCCGGGGCGTAGCGTCCTTGCGAGACTTGCAAGACATCGAATCCATACTCGGTCCGAATGTGCGAGTCGGGATTGTCCCAATACGTCACGCTCTTACCAAACTTGGTGCCGAGTTCTGGATACAAAATAGGTACGGAGAGATTCGTGGCCATCCGGTGACCGGCGTTGTCGGCAGCGTAATGGGCCAGGGCACCCAGTGCGAAGGCGTATTCGTTGAGGTCCTGCGATTCGTTGATCAGAGCGGCAACAAGGTCTCCGCTGCGGACGTAATGTGTCAGATCACTGAAGAAGCGGCTGCTGAAAGGGTAGTAGCCCATGTCCTGTAGAATGCAGCCCCCATAAGCGTATGCATGGGCCTGCTGCAGTTCTTCGGGCGTCGCGGTGGGAAACCGCTTCAAGAGCATTTTCTGAATGGAGGTGTCCCATAAAGAGTCAACAATGGCCTCATGGGTGAGCACCGAATAGCCGTAAAAGACCGAGTTGCAGAGCAACAGCAACACAATCAGACGAGCGGCGCTTGCGAGCCGCGACTGGGCCCAGGGGTGAAGGGAAGAGCAGACAAGGATAGGCATTGAATTGACCAGGTTGCACGGCGCTCCCGGCTTCAGGAACCAGTGCCGTCTTCGTGCTCTGGTTCCCTGCGACAACCGCCCTTCCGCTAAAGCGCCTCCTCCGCGAGGCACGTTGCCGGACTGATCGGTTGTATCGCTGGCATGTCTGATGAACTCACTCTCAGGCTGGCCGCCTCTGATCTCTTAGGGAAGCCGTTCCTGGAGCGTCAGTGGTACAAACCGTTACGCAGCAAGTCGCCTTCACAGATGCACACCGGTGGCCATTGGCGCGAAACCGGCGAAAGGGTCGAAATACTTTGCATAATGCTTAGGATCGGGCCGGCTGGCCGAAGCGTTACGTTCCTAACGGGTGGCCATCCGCGGTCACTTGACCACCTGCCGTCAGCATGTACGCCTGGTCACAGTTTCCCCGGGGGTATTGTCCTCTTGGACCTGAAGCCTCCTGCCATCTGGCTGTCCGCGTGCCTTTATAGAACCCGATAGGAGGTCAATCATCATGAAGTTCGTGAGAGTGACCGGAACGACAGCAGCATTCTTGTTTTTGGGAGCGATGATCCCAGTGTGTGCACTGCGCGCGGGCGAGGAACCAAAACAGGAACCCAAACAGCAGGAGCACGCCCAGCAGCCCAAGCCGCAACCGCAGGCCCACGCTCAGCCAACTCAGCCCAAACAGGTGGAGCGCGCTCAGCAGGCCCAACCCAAACAGCAGCAGCCAGCGCACGCTCAGGCTCAGACTCAGCCCAAACAGGTCGAGCACGCCCAGCAGGCCCAACCCAAACAGCAGCAGCCAACACACGCTCAGGTTCAGACTCAGCCCAAACAGGTCGAGCACGCCCAGCAGGCCCAACCCAAACCGCAGCAGCCAACTCACGCTCAGGCCCAGACTCAGCCCAAACAGGTAGAGCACGCCCAGCAGGTCCAACCAAAGCAACAACAACAGCAGGTGCACACCCAACAGGCCCAGCAGCCGGCACGCGTTCAACAACAGGCGGCCCACACTCAACAGGCTCAACAGCAGCCTCGCGCTCAACAGCAACAGCAGGCCTATGCTCCGCAGCAGCGCTCGCGCCAGCAGGCGCAAACCTGGCAGCAACAGAAGGGATGGCAGGGCGGCGGCAGCTGGCAGGGTCAGAGTAGCTGGCAGCAATCGCGTTCCCAGAATTGGTCATCTGACCATCGCTCTTGGGCGCAACGCGGAGGTTACGGCGGTTATTACATCCCTCAGGACCGCTTCAGCGCCTCTTTCGGTAGCCAAAACTTCTTCCTCCTAGGCGCACAGCCGGTCATGTATATGGGCTATCCACGTTTCTCGTACGGCGGATTCTCATTTATGATGCTCGATCCGTGGCCGGGGGCATGGGCCGACAACTGGTATGGCAGCGATAACCTCTATATCGTTTACGACAATGGCTACTACCTTTATGACCGCTTGTATCCTGGAGACGGGATTGCGATCTCGGTTATCCTGTAACCTAGTAAACTAGCTACAGATCGTTGCGGGAGATGCCGAGCTTTCGCATCATGGCGTTCAGCGTCGTCCGATGAAGTCCGAGGCGAGTGGCGGCTGTGGTAACCACGCCGCCGCTCTCTCGCAACACCCGGATGATATGTTCCCTCTCCACTTGTTCGAGCGTGGCGCTAGCGGGAGCGTCCGGGGCATCTTGCCGTATCTCTCCTAACGGGGCACGCAGGCTGGGTCCCCTTGAGAGAATCACCGACCGTTCGATAAAGTTTTCAAGCTCCCGCACGTTCCCCGGCCAGCGCCAGCCCACCAGGGCCTGCATGGTATCCGCCGGGATCTTGTCAATCTGCCGGCCCATTTTCGCGGCGTATTTCTTGGTGAAGTGCCGGGCGAGAACCGGTATGTCTTCCGGGCGGTCTCGCAACGGAGGCGTCGTGATCGGGAAAACCTTCAATCGGTAGTAGAGGTCACTTCGAAAGAGTTTGTCGCCCATCATTTGGGTGAGGTTCCGGTTTGTCGCCGCCACCAGCCGGACGTCAATGGGAATTGTCCTCGTGCCGCCCAGCCGCTCAAACGACTTCTCCTGAAGCGCACGCAGCAACTTAGGCTGAAGATCCAACGGGATGTCTCCCACCTCATCCAGAAACAGCGTGCCCCGATGAGCCATCTCGAAGCGCCCAATCTTCTGCGATAAAGCGCCCGTGAACGCGCCTCTCTCGTAGCCGAACAACTCGCTTTCGAGAAGCCCGGTCGGAATAGCAGCACAGTTCAATGTGATGAAGGGCAGATGTTTGCGCGGACTCAACCTGTGGATGGCCCGTGCAACCAGCTCTTTCCCCGTGCCGGTCTCACCCAGCACCAAGACGGTCGCATCGGTCGGTGAAACCACCTCAACCAGCCGCAGAATACGCTTCAGGGCTGCGCTGGCGCCGACCATCTCCTCGAAGTCCCGTTCGATCTCGGCCTCGTCTGCATCAATGTTCTCCAGCCGGTCCCGTTCCCGCAGGTCTTGTATGAAAGAGATCCATCGGAACGGCGCGACCTTCAACACGGCGGTAGCCACCAGCACCGGCACACGCGTTCCATCTTTCCGAGTCAGTTCTTTCTCAAACGGTGTGCACGCACCAAACCGCAGACCCTCTTCATGCGCCAGTTCATCCAGTGCGGCGTATTCCGGCGGAGTGAGATCGGGCCAGAGTATCCGGCCGGCTGCCAAGTCCGCGCGAGTGTAACCGACTAAGTCCAGAAACGCATCGTTCACTTCGGGGATGCGGTCAAACTCGCCGGAAACGATACCGGCAATCGTCGATTCAGCGGGAATCGGGCGGGTGCGCGCGCGATCGCGCCGCAACTTTTCGTCCCGCTCATGACGCTCGCTGAAGTCGCGCACGACTCTCGCAAAGCCCTGCAAGTCTCCGTTTTCATCTTTGAGCGCCATCGTAATCGCATTGGCCCAGAAGCGCGACCCGTCCTTCTTGACGTGCCAGCCTTCCGTTCCGGCATGGCCTTCGTGCGCGGCCTTGGTCAGTTTTTCCTGGAGCGTCCGCACCGCGTCTTCGTCTGGATAGAAGATCGATACGTGCTGGCCGATAACCTCACTCCTCTTGTAGCCGTAGATGCGTTCCGCTCCCGCATACCAGGTGACAATCTGACCGTCTTCAGCCAACAGGAACAGCGCATAGTCCTGTACCCAACCGGGAACGCTGCTCTTCGCCGGCTCCACGGGCGCGGAGTCAGGCCTGTTGGCATTCTTCTCCCGTAGCACCAGGACATGACGCACCGGCAACACGTTTCCTTTTGCCAAATACTGAACGTCTCGCGGACCTCCGTCTGGCCCCAAAAGCTGAAGGGTGCCTTCCTGTTCGCCTTCTTTAAGAAAGTCGCGCCAGCGTTCCGAAATCACCGGTTTGAAGCTGGGCTCTGCGAAATCATCCAGGCTCTTCCCGATTATCTTTTCGCGTGGGAGACCCAGTAGCTTGCTTGCGCCCACGCTGGCTTCCCGGTAGTGGCGGTCGTTGTCCGCAATCAGAATGGGCACGGACGGGTTGAACACGATCGTCCTGAACAGTAGTTCGAGTTCTTTGGGACCGTTTTCAACGAGCCATCCGGTGGCTTGCGGTTGTGAGGCGGCGGAGTTCATAACGTTTCTCCTTTGCCCCGTCGATCCGGGAGGCCGGCGGCCTGGAGACACGTTCTCCAAACGGTGGGTAGCCGAGAGTGGCGGTCCAACTCGAGTCTATCATCGTTCGGAGGCTGGCGTACACTTTACCTGACCATATTTGGTCAGATGAGCCTCCGCCGGACCAAAGCACGAGTATTGCTTTGCACGCGGCCCCTAAGGTGCTTACTAACGCCGTGAGTCCTGAACACCAATTATAACTATGGAAATCGAGAACGGCTGCCGAGCGGAATACGGCCCACTTGAGTTGAGAATTCAAGCCACCGTCAGTGTGAACGGGTTCACGGTTTACGTGGACGATCTCCGTCTGGAGCCGTCCAGCGTCCTTGATAGCGCCGTGCAAAGCACACTGGAATCCGCCAAGGAATATGTAGCCCAATGGGCGGGCGAATACCTGACCAGCCTCAAGGAAGACGTCCCGCCTGAAACCAACTGGAGATGCTCGTGAAATTCCAGGCCGTGCAACTTCAGCCGCACGGTGCAGGCCCGGGGCGCGACCAATGCGATTGAGGAATTGTCCGTGCTTCCAGCCCAAGCCCACCCCTGACACATCCGTATTCACTGAATTGGATGACGAAGGCGCGCCGGGCCGCGAGGTAGAAGGTCCTGGCGTGCTGTAGCGTGGCCCGCCTTTGCATAAAGCCGGAATCTCTGAGTTCGTTGACGAACACGTCGTTGGCGGCTGCGTTCAAGGCCACTATTGACCGATGGTATTCGTCCCAGAGATTTTTCGAGTTCTACGCAAGACATTTTGTGGATGGTTCCTAGCCGGAACGTCTAAGTCGCCATATACCTCGAACCGTTTGGTTCGCAACTGCCGCTGGGAACCCTTTGTCCGAGAGTCCAAGAGCGCTCACTGGGGCATGACCAGCGTGGGATAGGGGTGCGTGCTGATCGTGCTGTACGAAAAGATTAGCACTGATTGGGCTGCAATGCTAGGGAAATCCCTAGGATTGTTGTTTTGCCAGCCCTGTCCACCAAGATCATCCCTAGCACCATCTGTAAGTGAAAAATGAGATTGCCGTTACTCGCGAACTAATTCTCGCTTGCGCAGCCACCACAGTAAAGCCGGCCCAACCAGGAGAAGCAGGAAGGCGGTACGCGGTTCGGGAACAGCACCGCCGCCGCCGCCGCCCGAGCAACCAATGCCGATGGTGTCGGTACCATCCAGTCCAACTGCGCCAGTTTGCGCCAAGAGTCTGCCGCACGGATCTGTTACCGTCGTACCCGCAGTGATGCTCGCATATGAGAGGATATTTCCTTCGAACGTAGAGCCTGAACCGAGAGTCGCGGAACCTGATTCCATAACCCAATACACACCAGCACCTGAACCTGTGCCATACAAGTTGACAACCGAGTTGCTGGCAGTCGTGAGCGAGCTAGCGTTTAGTTGCGTAAGTTGACAATGGTATTTCGGAGCTGGCTTCCCTTGACCTCGCGTTTCCGCCAGCGGAACGGTTTGGCGTGCTCGTTGTGCCTCCGGATGAAAGCTTCAATCGCCTCACGTAGCTGATCTTTGGTCTTGAAGCTTCCTCCGTTGAGTGTCTTGCGTTGCAGCAGGCTGAACACGATTTCAATCTGGTTCAGCCAACTTGCCGAAGTCGGCGTGAAGTGAAAGCGGACTCGTCCCTCGAACTTCGCAAGCCAGTCGTCGTTTCGTTTATGAGGGGAATAGTTGTCGAGGATGACGTGGATTTCTCGGTCCTGCGGCTGATCGGCCAACACGCCGTCCAGAAACCCACGAAAGTCCTCCCGCTTCTTGTTCTCGGTGAATTTCGTGTGAACCTGGCCTGTGTCGACTTCAAGAGCCGCGAACAGATTGAGCGTCCCATGACGCTTATAAGTGCTCTTCAGCGCTCGCACTACTTTACCGCTGTCAGTCTCAACATAACCGGAGGCCCGTTCGATCGCCTGGATGCTCGGCTTCTCATCCACGCTCAGGACCACGGCGTTTAATGGCGGGTTCAAATATAATCCCACTACTTCGGCGGCTTTGGGAGCAAACTCCTTGTCGGTGCTCACGCACCAGCTGCGTCGCCGTTGCAGATAGATTCCTTCGCGACGCAGAACACGCCATACCGCATGCACGCTGGCGTCGAGCCTTTCCGCTACCGCCGGGCCGTCCCAGTGGGACATTCCGGGCGGCGGTGTCTCCTCCAGCAGGGCCAGCACCCGGTTGCGAAACGCCGTGTCATATCTGACTGGTTTGCCCGGCCGCGACCGGTCGCGTAGTCCTCTCAGCCCCCATAGCGAGAAGCGTTGGCGCCATTTGGAAACGCAAGGGATAGAGACCCTCAGTTCCCGAGCCACTTGCTGAATCTCCTTGCCCTCCAGGCAAGCCAGAATGATTCGAGCCCGCTCCACGGCACGTGCCTCCGTCGTACGGCTCTTTGTGAGGGCCACTAAACTCGCCTTGTCGTCGATCGAGCATTCCAGTTTAGGTGCATGTCTAGGCATCTCCCAAACATTTTAATACATAAATGCATTACTGCGATTAAGCACTAGATACCAGGAAAACCCACAGCGCATTGGCGTTGCCTCCACCGTCGAGATTGAGAGTTCCCGTCAAGCCCATCGTCGACGAAGCCGAATAGACGCCCGGCCCGAGGGTCAATCCGCCCAGGATCCCCCCCGTAATTGGGGTAGCACCCCCCGACATGCCCTCCAGGGCAGTGATCGCAGTTCCTAATTCGCTTTGACCCGCCTGGGCGGTTGCGCCACCTGCTTGTACCGTTCCGCCAGATATTGAGAAATTTGTCGGTATAACGCCGGTGATCGAGGTGGTGGGGTAGGCGCCCACGCTTCCGGTGATCACGGACCCGGTACCGGCAATGGTCACGCCCGCGCCACCGAGGATCGCAAAAGTACTCAGATTGCTTCCGAGGATCGGGCCCGCCGTGGCGTTGGGGGCATAGCGAATTGCAAAACAGCAGACACCGCCGCACAAAGGAGGATCGTCCTGACTCTCCGTTTGCTTCCCAGCGGCGCGTCCTTCACGCGATGTTCTTGCATAAACCCGCCTATCTGCTTTAAATAAACGCCAAGGAGTTTCATCTACGTTCTCTCGTGGCCTGGCAGTCAATACCGCTAGTGTATTGTCCAACAAATAACTAGACACATTTAAAAATCCGAATTATCCTGGGGCATGGGTAGGTCATGTCAGCCTTCTGCCGTGGAGCTGGAGAAGCTTGAGCAGTGGATCGCGGCGCATGGAACACCACAGCAAGTGGCTTTGCGCTGTCGGATCGTGGTGGCCGCGGCGACCGGTAAGTCGGATGTCGATATCGCGAAACAGCTTTCGGTGAACCGCAATACGGTGATTCTGTGGCGGAAGCGCTTTGCCGAGGAGGGATTGGACGGTCTGTGGGATATTGCTCCGGGCCGGGGACGGAAGCCTCTCTACGAAATAGACAAGATCGCGGCCATCGTGGATGCAACCCTGCAAACCAAACCGGCCGGTATGACGCATTGGAGTTGCCGGACCATGGCAGAAAGCCAAGGCGTTAGTAAGTCCACCGTCAACAATATCTGGCGTGCCCACAAGTTGCAGCCACATCGCACCAAGACGTTCAAGCTGTCGCGCGATCCGAAGTTTCTGGAGAAAATGACCGACGTGGTCGGTCTGTACCTGAATCCGCCACAACAGGCAATCGTGCTGTGCGTGGACGAAAAGAGCCAGATTCAGGCGCTGGATCGGACGCAGCCAGGATTGCCCATCAAAAAAGGCCGTTGCGGCACCATGACCCACGATTACAAGCGCAATGGCACAACGACCCTGTTCGCCGCAATGGACACGTTACAAGGCAAGGTCGTCGGCGAATGCCATCAGAGACACCGGCATCAGGAGTTTCTGAAATTCCTGCGCCGACTGGACACGGAGTTCCCCGGCAAGGTCCCGTTACAGCTGATCATGGATAACTACGGCACACACAAACACCAGAAAGTAAGGGAGTGGTTGAAGCGTCATCCCCGGTTCGTGCCTCACTTCGTACCCACCAGTTCCAGCTGGTTGAATCTGGTGGAGAGATGGTTCAGCCACCTCGACAACAAGGCCATTCGCCGCGGCGTCTTTCTCAGCGTCGCCGACCTCGAATCGTCTATTGAAGCTTTTCTCCAGGCCTGGAACCAAGAACCTAAACCCTTCGTGTGGACCGCAACCGTCGAGTCCATCCAGGAGAAGCTCACCCGTTGCCGCCGAACTCTGGAACAGATCCTGCCCGGCTGCACGAGTCCCAAGTCCAGAAAACGGAAAAAAGTGACTGTCTAGTTATTTCGAAGACACTACACTAGCACCATTCAGCGCGGTGACGCTGCAAGGTCTCATTCTTTCGAGTAAACCTATCAGCGCCGCCCCTCCGAATCACGCTGCGCCTTCTAGGAAGGCTAGGCCCCCAACCAGACTGGGTTCAAAGCTTCGCGACTCGCGGTTTATCTGGTTGGACGCCCGCCGCAACTACAGCAAGTGAGTGGCCAGGGCTTTCGTCGGTCGGCTCAGTGACCGCCAGGGCCAATTTAGTCCAGAATCAGGCACTTTCAATATGGAGAAGCCGCTTCAATCATGTCCCGCGGGCGAATCTATCCTGACCATATTTGGTCAGTCGACGCTCCATGGTCAATTTACTGATGCCCACCTCCGTGAGATCCTCCTCCGCCACCTGACTGTCTCTGCTGTACCTGCTGTATCTGCTGCGCGTGCCCTTGCTGCATTTGCTGCGTCTGTTGCTGGTGCCGCTGCTCCAATTACTGCGTTTTCGCTGGGTCAGCGTTCTGTCTCGCCAGCTGCTGATGTTCCTTGTCCTGCTCATGCTGGAGTTTCTGCCGATCCTGGTTCTGCTTCGCGATTACCTTTTCCTGCTCCTTCCGGTATTTCTGGTCCTGCTTGCCGTTCCCCGTCTTGAGGGCAGCGGAGCGCTCGATAGGCGGCAGTTCCTTAGGGTGCGACGCTAGGTTGGCGCGAGGAGTCGCGGTAACTGGCGGCGCGCCGTGGTTCGCGGAAAACTTTTGCTGGGGGTTATTGCGGGCAGACCACGCATGTTGAGTCTGAGCGCCTACCGGCCCAACATGCTTTGCCGCGAGCAGCAGCCTCTTCTTCAGAAGTGGCCCGTGCGTTGATCCCGCCGTTACCGCCGTTATAGCTGACCCGGTTAGCGTTCTCCTCCACCCTGGTGTTGTAAACGTTGTGGATGGCGTTGGCGTCCACCCGATTCACCGACGTGTTGTAGAAGAAATGCCCGTTCTCCCAGCGGCCGCCTTCATAACCTCTGCCGAAGTATCCGAAGCCATAGCTGATTCCGCCGTAGAAACCGACGGACGCGCCCCAGTAACCTTCATTGAAAAAATATCCGCGGCCGCCCCAACCCCAATAGCCCGGAGTCCAGAGGAAACCGACCTCGGGGGCCATCACCCACGTGCCCGGTACCCAGTAATACTGACCACCATCCCAGGCCCAATACCCAGGCGTCCAGATATAACCGTCGCCGGGGCACATAGGCTGCTCGTAGGCGGGCAGCTCTGGGGGTGCGATTGTCACGGCTACGCCGACCTGCGCTAAAGACGCCGTCGACGTCAACAGTATTCCTAACGGCAACGACAACACCCAACCAATCAAGCGAATACGCATGACTGTCTCCCTCCTTACGCTTCCTGTGCACGAGGCTGGCCAACTTCTTCTGGATCGGACATGTCTTGTGGAGTCTCTAAGGATCGGTGCAATCGCGCCGCAAACGATTGGATGGCGAATTGCCTCCCGTATCCCTGACAGGAGCCCAAAAACATGCCTTTAATAAACCTGGTCGTCGTACTGGTAATCGTCGGGGTGGCGCTGTGGCTGGTCAACCGTTTTATCCCGATGGCCTCCAGCATCAAAACAATTCTGAACATTGTCGTGGTCATTGCGGTCTGCATTTGGCTGCTGCAAGCAGTCGGATTGTGGGGTAACGTGACCAGTTTCCGGATCCATGGATGACCGGCTTCTTAGGGGCGTCGGTCACCCACCGGCGCACTGGGCGGGATGCTTGGGCGCGACCCGGATCTAACCCGGCCGTACTTGTTCCGGCGGATCTGGCCCTTGACGACATTCGGTCACCTGACCCTCCACGGTCAATTCCTCCAAAATCGCCCACTCCGGACGGTCCCTGCAGGGCCCTGAATGCTCCGCGTCTCCCAGTTCGCAACAAAAGAGGCAACGCAATGCTAGAAAAAGTTATCCGGCCAAATGCACCCGTCACCAGGCGCGGGCAGGATCGGGACGGTCACTACGAAACCAAAACTCGTGGGATGGACGTCCTCAATTCACCCCTGTTGAACAAGGGGACGGCCTTTTCGGCTGAGGAACGAATCACGCTGGGGCTTACCGGTCTGCTTCCGCCGGACATCAGTCTGCTGGACATTCAGGTTAAGCGCGCCTATATCCAATACGACCGGCTCCCGGATGCCCTAGGCAAGAACATTTACCTGACCGCCCTGCACGACCGCAACGAGGTGCTGTTTTACCGGCTGTTTTCAGAGCACCTGCGCGAGATGATCCCCATCGTCAACGATCTGACCGTGGGCATGGCGGTCGAGCAGTACCATCACGAGTGCCGGCGCCCGCGTGGCCTTTACCTCTCCATCGATCATTCTGATGGCATCGAAGAGGCTTTTGCCAATCTCGGCTTCGGTTCCGGAGATATCGACCTGATACTTGCCACCGACGCCGAGCAAATCCTGGGAATCGGCGACTGGGGTATCGGCGGCATTGAAGTGTCCATCGGCAAGCTGGCCATCTACACGGCGGCGGGCGGCATCGACCCTAGGCGTGTCATCCCGGTGATGCTCGATGTGGGAACCAACCGGCAGAGTCTGCTTGACGATCCGATGTACATCGGAAACCGGCACGCCCGTATTCGCGGCGAGCGCTATGAAGCCTTCATCGACGCCTACGTCAAAGCCGCCACCAAGCTGTTTCCCAACGCCTTGCTGCAGTGGGAAGACTTCGCGCCGGGCAATGGGCGGCGTATCCTCAGCCGCTACCGCGACCAAATCTGCACCTTCAATGACGATATGCAGGGCACCGGCGCTATCACGCTGGCGGCGGCGATCTCGGCAGTCCGCGCCTGCGGCACTCCTCTGCGCAAGCAGCGCGTGGTTATCTTTGGAGCCGGTACCGCAGGTATTGGAGTTGCTGACCAGCTTCGCGACGCGATGGTGCGTGACGGGCTCTCCAAAGACGAGGCATCAGAGCGCTTCTGGTGCGTAGATCACCAGGGGCTGCTGACGGTCGGGATCGAGGGTGGGCTACGCGACTATCAGGAGACGTACGCCCGCCCAGCCGACGAAAGCAAGAGATGGATGCGCGACGGGCATGGCAACGGAGTTGGCTTGGACGAGGTGGTGCGCCGGGTGCACCCAACCATGCTCATCGGCGCGTCGGCGGCTTCGGGCAGCTTCACGGAAGCGATCGTTCGGGAAATGGCCGCGCATACCGAACGGCCCATCATCTTTGTGCTCTCCAGTCCGCTAACGCGGGCCGAGGCAACCCCAGCTGACCTGATTGCCTGGACCAGCGGGCGGGCTCTCATTGCCACCGGCAGTGCCTTCGCCCCAGTGACGTATAAGGGGGTGACATACGTCATTGGTCAGGCGAATAACGCCATGCTCTATCCGGGCCTGGCCCTCGGCGCCATCGTCTCGCGGGCCAGCAGAATCAGTGACGGTATGTTCGCCGCGGCCGCCAACGCGGTCTCCAGCTTGGTGACTGTTCGTCAGCCCGGTGCGTCACTTCTCCCGCATATCGATGACCTGCGCAGCGTGTCGCTCACCGTCGCCGCCGCAGTCGCCGAGGCCGCTCTGGCTGAGGGTTTGGCCCGCGTCAGACTCGGTGACATCGTTCAACAAGTGCAAGATGCGATGTGGCAGCCTGAGTATCGCCCGATCCGGGCGTGCTGAGGTGTCGATGATCATACGCTTTCCCTTGGATATGAATATGCCCATGAAAGAAGCCTCGAAAGTCCGCAAAATCGCCTTTGTCGGCGATCACTTGCCCCGCAAGTGTGGCATCGCCACCTTCACTTCCGACTTAACTGCCGCCGTTGCGGCGGCATATCCGGAGAGTCAGTGTTTCTGCGTGTCCGTCAACGATGTCAAGGGCGGATACGACTATCCGGAGGTGGTTCGCTTCGAGATTGACGAGCAGGACTTATCGTCCTATCTGCGCGCCGCGGACTTCCTCAACATCAGCAACGTCGACATGGTCTGTCTGCAGCATGAGTTCGGCATTTTCGGCGGCCCTGCAGGGGGACATATTCTCGCATTTCTGCGTGAGCTCAGGATGCCGGTTGTCACGACACTGCACACCGTCTTGCTTGAACCGAGAGCAGACCAGCGGCGCGTTATGCAGGAGATCATCTCGCTTTCGACGCGAGTGGTTGTCATGGCTGAGCGTGGGCGTCAGATGTTGCAGGACGTCTACGCGGCGCCGCCGGCGAAGATCGATCTGATCTCGCATGGCATCCCCGATGTGGGGTTCGTCGACCCGACCTACTTTAAGGATCAGTTTGGCGTGGAAGGGAAGGTGGTACTGCTGACATTCGGCCTCCTCTCGCCCAACAAAGGTATTGAATACGTGCTCAATGCTCTTCCACGGGTTGTGGCCGAGTTCCCTGACGTCGTTTACATTGTTCTGGGCGCCACCCATCCGAACGAACTGCGCGAACATGGCGAAGCCTACCGGCTCAGCCTCGAATTGCTTGCCAAGAAAAACAACGTCGAGCATAACGTCATCTTCTATAACGACTTCGTAGACCTTGAGAACCTCACCGAGTTCATCCAAGCGGCCGATCTGTATGTCACACCCTATCTGAACGAGGCTCAAATCACCTCCGGCACGCTCGCCTACGCGTTTGGTTCGGGCAAAGCCGTCATCTCAACGCCCTATTGGCATGCCGCCGAACTGTTGGCCGAGGACCGCGGTGTACTGGTCCCGTTCGCCGATGCCGAGGCGATCGCCCGGGAAGTCACTGGCTTGTTGCAGGATGACACCCGCCGGCATGCGATGCGTAAGAATGCCTACCGCATCGGCCGGGAGATGATCTGGAGCAAGGTCGCACAGCAATACATGCGTTCCTTTGAACTGTCGCGGCTTCAGGGCGCCGCCTTGTCTCGCAAATCGCTTGTCTCGAAAACACTGGACCGCCGGCCACGCGAGCTTCCTGCCTTGAAGTTGGACCACCTCCTCCGCATGACCGATTCTACGGGAATCTTCCAGCACGCAACCTTCAGCATTCCTAATTTTTCCGAGGGCTATTGCACTGACGACAACGCGCGCGCTTTCATTCTCGCCGTGCTGTTGGGCGAATTGGGCCTGGATCCGGAACAAGTGCGAAGCTTGGCAACCACCAGCGCCGCGTTCATTCAGTATGCTTTCGACGAGCAAACCAAGCGCTTCCATAACCACATGAGCTTTGATCGCCGCTGGCTCGATCTTCAGGGATCGGAAGACTGTCAGGGCCGGGCCTTATGGGCTCTCGGCATCGGCGTAGGGCGTTCGCCTTTCCGAAGCTTCCAGATGCTGGCCGGACAACTTTTCGCACGGGCGTTACCGGTCTTGACGGAGTTTACGTCTCCCCGCGCTTGGGCGTTCGGCCTCATCGGCATCCATGAATATCTGCGCCGTCTGAGGGGTGACAGTCTCGTCAACCAGACTCGCGAGACCCTCATCAACAGACTCATGGGTCTTCTTGAGCGGAACGCGACGGAAGACTGGTACTGGTTTGAGCAGAAGCTCTCGTACGATAACGCGAAGCTGGCTCACGCACTAATCCTGAATGGACGCGCAACGGGACGGCCTGAGGTTGTTGAGGCAGGTCTGCGTTCGTTGCGGTGGCTGAACGAGTTGCAGATCTCCGAAAAGGGTCATTTTCGGCCGGTCGGCAGCAATGGGTTCTATCACCGCGGTGGCACCCGTGCAGATTTCGACCAGCAGCCCATCGAAGCGCAGGCCATGGTCTCCGCCTCACTGGAAGCCTATCGCGCCACCTCCGACATCTGGTGGTACGAACAAGCTCAACGTGCCTTTGACTGGTTCATCGGTTGGAACGATCTCGGCCTGGAACTCTATTCCCCTGAGAGCGGGGGCTGCAGCGATGGACTGCACGTAGACCGCGTGAATGGCAATCAGGGGGCCGAATCCACCCTAGCGTGCCTGCTGTCGTTAGCCGAGATTCGCCTGGTGCAAAACATGGTCACCAGCTTTAAGGAGCCGATCGCCGTCGGAGCGTGGGCTGTTTCATGATTGCCAATGCGGTTCGCGTCATTCGCACCGACACCATCCTCAAGCCTGACCAATCACGCGTATTGCTCCGGCCATTTGATCCCGGCGGCGCGCAGCGCGCACACTCGATTATTTCAAGGATCATGTTGCTACCCGAAGCAGCGGTCGGCCTTCTCGTCGAAGAGATCTCCATCGGGTTCTCCGAGCGGCATCAGCACCTCCGCGAGCGCTTCTTGGAACGCTTTGAACAAGTCCGCTCGTCAATATCGCCGACTGAAAAGATGTCCGAACAAAGACGGCTGCTGATCGGTTCCTACTTCCTCGCCGAATACTCATTGGAATCCGCGGCCCTGTTCAACCCTTCCATCGTCGCGGATCCGGACCAAACTGGTCTTCCAGCGGGCGCTTTGCGCTTCATCCTCAGTTTGCGCGCTACCGGGGAAGGGCACATCTCCTCCATCACATTCCGAACGGGTGTCATCCTTTCCGATGGCCGCATCGAGGTGCCGCCGGCAACGGGCTTTCTCACCGAACCTCGTCAAATCCCTAATCCTGTTTACGAAAAGGAGCTGTTCGCGCGAACACTCGCCGAGCTTGGATTGACGTGCGAGTTTGCGCGCCAGGTCATGAGCAAACTTGGGAACTCGTTCGAGCTGGAAGATCTCCGCGTCAGCCTGCGAGACGAAAAGCTCCTCGTGCCGGATGGACCGGCGCAGGAAGACGGAGACGAGGCACGGGGGATTTGGATGCTGGCGCGGTCGAACTTTGAGGTCCAGTTCCAACCGGAACAGCCGCTGTCTTCCCGCATACTATTCCCCGCCACCCCGACCCAACGCAACGGCATCGAAGACGCGCGTTTCGTTTGTTTTCAGAATGACGACGGCACCCAATCGTATTTCGCAACCTTTACCGCCTACGATGGCAGGGTCGTTATGCCGGAGTTGGTGGAGACCTCTGATTTCCTGCGGTTTCGGTTCGTCACCCTGAATGGCCCAGCCGCTAAAAACAAAGGCATGGCTCTCTTCCCTCGGAAAATTAAGGGCCGCTATGCCATGCTTTCGCGCCAGGATAACGAGAACATTTGTCTGATGTTCTCCGATAACGTTCACTTCTGGAATGAGTTCAAGGTCATCCTCGAGCCGGCGTTTTCATGGGAGCTGATTCAACTCGGCAACTGCGGATCGCCAATCGAGACCGGCGCGGGATGGCTGGTGCTGAGCCACGGTGTTGGCCCGATGCGAGAGTACGCGATCGGCGCATTCTTGTTAGATCGGGACGATCCCAGTAAGGTGATCGGCCGGCTTCGCGAGCCCCTGCTCAAACCCAATCAAAGCGAGCGGGAGGGCTATGTTCCCAACGTCGTTTACACGTGCGGCGCTCTCCTCCGCCAGGGCCAGTTGATCATCCCGTACGGCATGGCCGATCACTCGACAGGTTTCGCCACGGTCCCTCTAGACGAGGTACTCGCGGCGATGGAGTAGGCATCACAAATTGTGATCGCGAGCGCAAATCCATGCGTCTCATCTAACAATTCCTTCATCTAACTACGCGTAAGCATTGCAAACAAACACAAGCGCTTCGGATGTCAGAGTCTGTGTGAAAACTCCAGCACAGAACTCGGCATGAGCTTTCGCAAACCCGCAATGATGAAAATGCAAGCAATCAAAGTGGGGCGAGTCCTCAGACCCGCGCCGGGCGCCCACGCCCGGCTCTCTGAACGATCCGTAACCATCTCACTCGCCAGCCGGTGTTTTCAGAGCAACCGCGCGCGTGGGCAAGCGGATGCTTTCGGAGCCGTGACCGTTATGCAAGGGTTGCACTGCCGTGAAACAAAGCAAGCTTTCTGAGGCGCGACAGTAAATGGAGTTTTCATGGCCCGGCGGGCCACCGAATCGGATGAAAACCGGCGCGATTTCAGCTACGATTTCTATGGTCGAGGAGTGGAAGAGGTCGTAAGCGCTCTGGAGAGATTGAGGCCGTGTTGGAGCTTGATCCGGATCGCGCGTTCTGAACCGATAAATGTGACTCGACCTTCCGACGAGGAAGGCCGAGAGCACGTAGGGGTGCGTAAGTTGGCTGTCGCGCGTTCTGCCATTCCTCGGCGGAAAGGAAGAGGATGGCTTACACAATAGCAGCGATTGATGTTCACAAAAGGGTTTTGATGGTGGTGGTGGCCACCGCGTCCGAACAGGTTAAAGACCCGGTTGGCGAAGCGCTGGGATTCGAAGGCCGACGCTTCGGGGCGCTGGAGGCGGACCGCCAGCAGTTGGTGGACTGGTTGAAGGAACGCTGAGTGCAGGAAGTGGTGATGGAGTCGACCGCGCAGTACTGGAAGCCGGTGTGGCTGGATCTGGAGCCGCACTTCGGGAAGTTGCATCTGGCGCAGGCGCAATCCAATCGTGCGCCGAAAGGGCGCAAGAACGACTTTCGGGATGGCAAACGGCTGGCCCGGCGGCTGCTGGCGGGGGAGTTGATGCTGAGCTTTGTGCCGGATGGCGAGCAGCGCAGGTGGCGTGAACTGGCGCGCGCCAAGGATCATTACGTGGCCGAACGGGCCCGCCTGCAGAACCGGGTGGAAGCCCTGCTGGAGGAGATGCGGATCAAGCTGTCGGGCGTGATCAGCGACCTGTTCGGCGTGAGTGGCCGTCGCATACTGAACGCGCTGTCGGAAGGAGAAACCGATCCAGTGCGGTTAGCCGAACTGGGCGACGGGAGCCTGCGGTGCGGGCCGGAAACGCTGGCGGATGCCCTGCGCGGTCATCCGTCGCCGATCCAACTGGCGATCCTCAAACTGCATCTAGAACTGCTGCGGAAGTTCGACGAAATGCTTGGGTCGTTGGATCAACTGATGGCAGGCGAACTGAAGAAGCATGAAGAGGCGGTGATCCGGCTGGCCGAAACGCCTGGATTCGGAGTGGATTCAGCGCAACGCCTGATCGCCGAAGTGGGGGTGGATGCGGAGGCGTTTCCCTCGGCCGAGGAATTTGGCTCCTGGTTCGGCGGCTGTCCGGGATCCAACATCAGCGCTGAGCAGAAGCACGGCTCGCGCTCTCCCCAAGGGAACCGTTATGTGCGCAAGCTTCTGACGCAAGCCGCTCAGGCCGCGGTGAAGAAAAAGGGCTGTCATTTTCAGTCGCTCTTCCGCCGTTTCGTACCGAAGCTAGGGTACAAAGGAGCCATCTGGCTGGTGGCACACCGGCTGGGTAAGCTCGCCTGGAAGATTCTTCATGACGGCATCCGTTACATCGAACAAGGCAATCAAACGACTCCGAAGGCCAGAAAACGGCGTGCTCAGCGGCTCGCTCAGGCTCTGCGAAAGCTCGGTTATGCCGTCACACTGAGCCCTGTCATCCCCGCCGCGGCAGAGAGCCAGGGGTAGGGTGTTTTCAGGGGAGCGCTTGCCCGGCCTTTTTCATCAACCTGTTAGAGGAGAAACGAATGACCAAACAAATGAACCTCGGTGGCAGCTTCACGCTCCCTGGCCGCTCGATGATCTTGCACCGCATGGGCTATGGCGCCATGCAATTGGCTGGGCCGCAGGTGTGGGGACCACCGCGTGATGTGAATACGGCGGTGGCTGTTCTGCGAGAGGTGGTTGCGGCTGGCGTGAACCATATCGACACCAGCGACTTTTACGGCCCGCATGTGACCAATCAGATCATTAAACAGGCCCTCCATCCGTATCCGGGCGGCCTGGTGATCGTCACCAAGGTGGGCGCTCGCCGGGGCGAAGACAAGTCTTGGCTTCCTGCTCTTTCGCGCCAGGAAGTGGTCAATGCCGTTCACGACAACCTCCGAAACCTGGGCCTGGACACGCTGGACGTCGTCAATCTTCGAGTGGGAGGTTTCACGGAGCCATCGGACGGATCCATCGATGAACCGCTGACGGTGCTCGCCGACCTCAAGCAGCAGGGACTGATTCGGCATCTTGGTCTGAGTAACGTCAATCCCCAACAGTTGGCCGAAGGTCGAACAATCGCAGAGATCGTCTGCGTGCAAAACTTCTACAACGTGGCAAACCGGAACGACGACGGCTTCATCAGTGACCTCGCTGGACAAGGCATCGCATATGTTCCGTTTTTCCCGTTGGGTGGGTTCACTCCTTTACAGTCATCGGCACTCGACGCAGCCGCAGCGTCACTCGACGCCACTCCGATGCAGGTTGCTCTGGCATGGCTTCTTCAGCGCTCGCCCAACATCCTGCTGATCCCCGGCACATCTTCCGTCGAGCATCTCCGTGAGAATCTCACGGCCGCAACCCTGCAACTTCCTTCCGAAATAATCGCCGGTCTTGACTCAATCGGCGGAAGTCATGGGCGGTCATAACAAGCGTTATCCGGAGGCGAAGAAGTGCGCCTCGCATCTCCTGGAATCGGATTACTCGTATCTCAGCGCTTCAATCGGATCCATGAATGCCGCTTTCCGCGCAGGGTAGTAGCCAAAGAACACACCCACGAGCGCGGAAAACAGAAAAGCCATCAATATGGCGGGCGGGCTTACTTGGGTCGACCATTTCGCGAAGTGCGAGATGAGCACGGAGGATGTCAACCCCACCACAATGCCGATGATTCCCCCTAGCAATGAGAGCGTGATCGCCTCCACCAGAAACTGAGAGAGAATGTCGCGCATCTTTGCGCCTACGGCCAACCGCAAGCCGATCTCGCGCGTCCCTTCGGTCACCGAAACGAGCATGATGTTCATGATCCCGATCCCGCCCACAGTTAGCGACACGGAGGCGATGGCTCCCGGCAGAATCGACATCACCTGGGCCGAGGTCTCCTGCGCTGCAAAAACTTCCGTCAGATTGCGGATCGTGAAGTCGTCGTCCTGGCCCGCCAGTATCCGGTGGCGCTCACGCAGCAATGTCCCCACTTCCTGTTGGGCCTGGTCGATGGCCAGCGGACCGACCGCTTGCACCATCACGTTACCCACCGCCTTGGCATTCGCCTTGCTGACTCCAAACACCTTTTGCTTGGCGGTGGAGATCGGCAGCAGAATCACGTCGTCCTGGTCTTGTCCGGATGGTGATTGGCCCTTCGAGGTCAGCACTCCTGCCACGATGAACGGCACATTCTTGAGGATGATCGTTTGCCCGGTAGGATCGCTGTTCCCAAACAGGTTCACAGCCACGGTTTCGCCCAGCACTGCGGTTTTTGTCGCCGCATCGACATCTTGGGATTGAAGAACTGGCCGGACAGCATCGAGTAATCTCGAATGGTCATGTAGTCGGGAGTAACGCCCTGCGCAGTTGTTGCCCAGTTGCTGTTCCCAAACACCACCTGCACGCTGCCCCTTACAGTAGGAGCGACCACGGCAACAGACGGACAATTCTCGGCAATGGCTTTGGCATCGTCTTCGGTCAGCGTAGCCACGGCGCCTGAGCCCAGCCGCACGCCATTGCTGCTGATGCTTCCCGGCAATACGATGATCAGGTTGCTACCTATGCTCTGGATCTGGTCCTGAATCCGCGCCGTGGCGCCCGAGCCCACACCGACCATCGCGATCACCGCCGCAACGCCAATGATGATCCCGAGCATTGTCAGCGCCGAGCGGGTGCCGTTCACTCGGATCGCGCGCAGCGCGATTCGGATACTGCCTAGAAGTTTGTTCATGTAGACGCCACCACTTCCGGCTCCTCGGCCGGCAGCTTTTCAAGATCTGTCTTTGCATCCCGCCGGCCGCTGATGGCGCATTCTTCTGTAACCGGCCGTCCTTGACTTCGAGCTCGCGATCCGCAAAGAGCAGCACATCCGGATCGTGAGTCACCACGATGATCGTGATTTCGCTCTCGCGATTCAGGCGCTGGAAGATGGCCATGATTTCAATACTGGTGCACGAGTCCAGGGCGCCGGTCGGCTCATCTGCCAGAATGATTTTCGGATTGTTAACCAGCGATCGCGCGATCGCCACGCGTTGCTGCTGACCGCCGGAAAGCTGGCTCGGTTGATGCTCCTCAAGCCCTTCCAATCCCACCGCCTTGAGCGCTGCCATTGCCCTTTCGCGCCGTTCGCGGGCCGGTGTGTTCGTGTACATGAGCGGCAGTTCCACGTTCTCCACCGCTGGTCCGCGCCAGAAGGTTGAACTGCTGGAAGACGAAGCCGATCTTCGTGCTGCGGATCTCCGCCAGCTCATCCCGGCTCATTTCGCCCACGCTGACGCCATCCAAAACATAAGGCCCGGACGTCGGCTTGTCCAAGCAACCCAGAATATTCATGAGCGTCGACTTTCCCGACCCCGAGGGCCCCATGATTCCGACGAAACTCCCGCGCTCTATCTCGTACGTGATGCCCTTCAGGACATGAACAGGTATTTCACCCAGCCTGTAGTCCTTGACCAGATCCTTCACTTCGATAACTGCTGGCATCGATCTCGCCTCAGAATCCCGGTCCGCGGCCTTGAGGGGTCGGACTTGCCGTTGTGCTGCCGCTCTTCGCCACGGCCGCAACGATAACGCGGTCTCCGTCCTTGAGGCTTCCTGACGTCACTTCGGTGTAGTTCCCGTCGCTCGCCCCCGTTGTCACCTAGACGTGCTGAGGCTTGTTATCTGCGTCCAGGATCCAAACCGCTTGCTCGGGTGCCGTCGTCTTGCGTCCGGTGCTTACGCTGGTTGGGACCGTCGTCGTTTGGGACGCCGGGTGATAACGAAGCGCAGCGTTTGGCACACTCAACACGTTCTTGCGCTGATCTACCAGGATCTTCACATTGGCTGTCATTCCTGGAAAGAGCTTCAAGTCAGCGTTCGAAACGCCGATCACCACGTCGTAGGTGATCACGTTCGACAGGTTGATAGCAGCTTGCCGGATGGAAGTGACCGCACCGTTGAAGACGCGCCCGGGATATGCGTCCACCGTAAATGTGGCGGCCTGGCCGACCAGCACCCTTCCCACGTCGGCTTCCGAAACGTTCGTATCCACCTGCATTTTGGTCAGGTCCTGGGCAATCAGGAACAACGTAGGAGCGGCCAAACTCGCTGCCACCGTTTGACCCACATCCACATTGCGTGAAACCACCACACCGTCGACAGGAGCCCGGATCACGGTGTGATCCAAGTCGAGCTGCGCCGACTGCAGCGCCGCTGTGAATTGCTTCACTTGCGCCTGATTCTCAGATAGTTGGGTTTGTGCCACTCGCAGATCGGCTTGCGCCACCTTGACGTTGTCGGCGGACGATGCTGCTGGGCAGCCATCGCCACCTCATCGGCAGCCGCCGATTGAGAGGTCGTTTCCGCAGTCTCGACATCTTCTTTGTCGATGATTCCTTCTTTGTTTAATTGAACGCGGCGTCCAGCCTTCGTCTTAGCGTCCAGATCCGCCGCCTGCGCCTTGACGACATTGGCTTTGCCGCTGGCCAGTGTGGCATTTGTTGCCTGAATGGCCGCCTGCGCCTTCTGAACGCCCGCCTCCGCATTCACCACAGCGGCCTTCGCGGTGTCAACGTACGCCTGCGCTTGATCGACCTTTGCCTGGAAGGGCGCCGGGTCGATGCGCGCGACCAGCTGGCCTTTCGTTACTTTTGTGTTGAAGTCTGCGTTTAGCGCGAGGATGATCCCCGATACTTGGGAGCCGACCTGTACCGTAACCACCGGATTCGGGTTGCCGGTGGCAGAAATCGTAACGTTAATGCGGCTGTGCTGTGTTGTCACCGTCCGGTACTGGATGGCGCTTTGACTGTGCGGCACCATCCAGATCCCCAGCCCGATGCCGGCGACTGCTGCAGCGGCGATAATCAGCGCTGTTCTCCGCCGCATAATCATCGATCCACCTGTCTTCGTACTATCGGGAACGCAACCCTTTTTCCGCCGAACCCGCTCGCCGCAGATATCCGGCAACGCCGTTGTGCCGCTGGCGATTCCCGTACCTCCGATAAGATTTCGTTTCCACCCTGTAGCCTTGCTCTCAAATCTCCTTGCGGGTTGATTTACAAGGGGCGCTCGCTGCTCAGCCCTGCCTGAATACCGCAACGGCAATGACCGCACTTCGTCAAATGACCATAAGTGGTCAAGTCCTTTCGAGAAAAACTGCCTCAAGCATCGATAGAAAAGCCTGGTTGCAGAATTCGCCCTAGCCTTCCTAGCCGTCTCGGTGCTTGGGCGGCAGCAGCGGTGCCTCCCGTAAAGAAGCGTTCGGTCCTTCTCATGCTCTCAGGGAGATTGACTGATGTCGTAGCAAAGGAGAAATGAAATGCTTGGCATGGGACTCGTTGGAACCATTCTTGTGATTTGTCTCGTTGTTTTCCTCATCCGGAGAGCGTGACACGGCGGGATCGAACTGGAGGGTAGACGAAGGATCGGCGTACGGTGGATCGCCCTCTACCCTTCGACAGATTGGACTAAGGCCGAATGGATGCTTTAGGGCTCACCGAAGAGCAGCAGAACGATTGCCGGGCCGTCTTGGAAAAGTTCATTGATAGGCATCATCTCTCCGACTGGGGAATGATGGTTAATGTTCAGCAAACGACTCCCGGCAAGTATAGCTTGAAAATAGAACTTACTCCGCAGCCGGGATCTGAACTGCCGGCATGGCCGCTGCAAGAAATTGCACTGGCGGATGCATCGTGCGATGCCGCGGCAGACATTGATAAGCTGCTGGAACTTGCCTATCAAGCCCGTTTTCCACATAGGGTAACGCATTCGGCGCAATGACCCTGGAATCTTGAACGCGTCAGTTACTATCCGGCGAAGGAGCCCCCTACTGGCTCCGGTACACTGCTGTCGGTGCGATTCATCGCCCTCAGCATTTCACGGCGCTTATGACCGTATGAGGTCAATCGGCGAGCGTGATCGCATCATAATTGACTAGAAAGGGCCGTTCTGCGGGTAAGACTGTCCTTGCAGTCAAGTGCTTGCGCACAGGGACTCGTCAGCGCATGAGTGGTGCGCCACTTGCACTACCTCAGGTATGAAAACAACCACGCCCCGTTTCTTGAATGCGGCCCTTCTGGGCGCCGCCCTTGTAGTCTCATCGGCAATCGCACCTTCAATGCTGCGAGCCGAAACCGCCTCTGTTACCTACCACGACAAAGCCCACAATGACGATCATGAGTGGAATGGCCAGGAACAGAAGGCCTATGGCGCGTACCAGAAACAGTACCATCACAAAGACAACGATTTTTCGAAGCAGAGCCCAAAGAATCAACAAGCATACTGGAACTGGCGCCACCAACATTCCGACGCCGACCTCAAGATTGAAGTCAATTAGCCTCGACGGTCGTCAAGGGGGCGGTTTCCGAAGCACATGGAACTCTGCAACTCATTCCAAACCAACACAAGTGTTTCGGAGCCGTGACCTTCAGAGTCTGCGTGAAAAATCCACACGGAACCGCTCGCGTGAGACTCTGTGCGAAAACGTCAGCACAGAACCCCGACCGTGAGGGAGGGGATCTTGGCCCGCACCACATACGATTCTGGATCATTTTTCGACGGAGCGGATCGGACCTTCTTCACTTGCCTCGACTCACAGCAGACAACAAGGCGGGATAAGGATTGATGGCTTTGCCCTTCCACCATTCTTTTCCCGGTCCTAACTCAAAGACGGCAAAATGCAAATGCGGCGAACCCGCACTTGCGTTCCCGCTGGATCCCACAAACCCGATCACCTGCCCCCGTTCCACGCGCATCCCCTCGTGAAGGCCTTCGGCGTACCGGTCGAGATGAGCGTAGTAGTAGCAATACACACCCATTTCATCGAATGCGTAGATCGTGTTGCCTCCCGGTTTGCTCATAAAAAGCTTGCGGATAGTTCCGGAAGCGACGGAATGCACAGGCGTTCCCCTTGGGCTCAGAAGATCAATCGCCTCGTGAGAATGCCCGGAATGAACTTCATTGAACGTATCTCGCACCTCCGCTACCGTCAGTCCATCAATTGGTGGCGCCATCTCGAGCAGGGACGATGAACTGGACCCAACGAGGAGCATTGCCACGAAAAGGGGAACAATCCAGCCGGTCTTACGCAACGCTACTCCTCAAGGATCGCGGGAGTGCCCGGAGCAACCATATGGGAAAGGTCATTCGCATCCCAATTCGTTAGTCGGATACAACCATACGACTCCTCATGCCGGATATGGCCTGGATCCGGCGTTCCGTGGATTCCGTAATGTGCTTTCGATAGCCCCATCCACACCTCGCCTACTGGATTGTTCGGTCCCGGAGCCAACTTCTGTGTTGCTTTGTCCGGATCCACATTCCAATAGTGAACGGGATCCCAATAAAACCATGGGTCGTGTATCACGCTAAGAATTTTCCAATTTCCGATCGGGAGCGGATCATGCGAGTCGCCCATCGTCGCCGGATACTGCGCCAGCACTTTGTCTCCAATGCCCAGCGCCGTTACCGTTCTTTTTGACTTTGATACCACTACCCGTGACGCCCGCCTCGCAGGGGCGAGCCGCACATTCGCTACAAAAATCTTCTCCCCCGCCGTGTACAGTTTCGCACCGGGATTCAATTCCGCAAGCAGCCTCGGAGACATGTGGAACTTCTCACCTAGCTCCTCTTGCGGCGACTCCCACCCCATCCATTTCAATTTGGCCTGATCCACAGCACTACTCGGGATTGGCTCGAATGGGCCTTTGACGTCCGCGGCTGTAATCGTATAGGTGATCAACAGCGGGCCGGTGTGCGCATCGAGCAATTGCCACATCTCCGCGTTAATGACGCCGGTTGGCTTCAACCCGTGGTTTTCCTGGTACCCTTTGACCGCAATGGCCAGGTCATCTCCATAGCGGCCGTCAATTTCTCCTGGAGAAAACCTTGCACAGCCCAGAAGAATCTGCGCACGAATCACCCTGGCGCCGGATGCTCCTGGCCCTACGGCGGCGGTGGTCGGCTGCTCCGCCTCGCGGGAAATCAGATCTCCAGATAGCGGCCTCCCAATTCCTGAAGTTGCGAGAATCAAAACCACAGCCGCCACGCCACATGAACTAGTCGGTCCCATATTCTCACCCGAAGCATTTGTGTAGCCGATTGCCGTTCGAACCGCCAAGTGGGGCGGGTCCCTAGACCCGCGCCGCCCTCCGCCTCGGAGCAGGTGCCCACGCCCGGCTCTCCGACGACGTGTAAGCCATGTTACTCGTCAACCGCGGTGTTTTCAGGGCAACTGCGCGTCAGCAAGCGATTTCGCAGGCCTGCTGAACCCGAATCGGAGAGGGGCACGTCAGCGGACCGGTCCGCCGATACGTGATCGAACTTCTGGTGAGAGCTTAAGAGCTTCGGGACAGTCTGCTTTGGCACAAAGTCTAAAGTCGGCGCGATTCAGCGGCATTCCCTCCTAAATGACTGAAAGAGAACGACAAATGCCTACATTTGCCAATCTAGTATATTTCTAAGTGAACAAACGGCGGTCACAGGTCTCCCAACTTTATTTTCGTCTTCTTTTCAATCGCTTCCAAAGCCAGCCGCCCAGAATCACCATTGCCGCCTGAGATAATGGTGTTGTAAGAAGAATTTCGCCGAAGGGCCGTCGCGCTAACCCGCGTTCGGCCCTTTCGTTTTGTGGCCCCCAGCCATTAACCAGAAACCCGGGCCGTTGCGCCTCGAACCGCCGCTCACGCCGCATGGCCTCATGCTACGGAGCGGCGCAGCATTTCAACCCGTCCGAACTTCAACCTAAAGGAAGACGAAACCCAATGTCATCGCAAGCACAAGTTGCCGCGAATCAGGCCAATGGGATAGGAGATAGCGAGGTTGAAAGCTGCCCACTTGCGCTCTGAGCCTCGCTGAAAAGCGTTGAAAATAAAGGAGCGGCAAATTATAAGTTAAATGCTGCACCGCACAAAATCGCGTGTCCAAAGTGCCACTGCAAAAATAGAGGAGTTAGCGAGCTTGAAAACTGCCCACCCCACTCCGAATGTGGCTCAAGAATCGAGAATTGGCGGAAGGAAAAAAAAGAAAAAATAGACAAGGAAAAACGCGCCGATAAAAATGTGCGAACAGAAATGGCTACGAGAACAAGGTGCCACTGAAAAATGATGATGAAGATAGAGAGCTGGGAAACTGCCCACCAGGGCTGTGACGAGGATGAAGGCGGGAAAAACTCAGATCGCAAGACGAGCAACGCAGCGACGGGTTCGGTCAAGCTACTTGATTTCGGACTGTCCAATCTGGTGAAGGAGGCCGATTCCGATACCACCCAGACCATCGAGGCACTATCCCCGGCGGCGGCTGATTTCGTCTAAAAGCATTACTCCCAGGAGTAGCGGCGTGGACGATGCTGTGTCCAAACAGCCGGTATCCGCTACAATCATCACGCTTAAGATGGCGTTCAAAGCCTGACAAGTACTATTCCATCTTGTTCTAAGTAAGCTCTTATCAACTCCGGTGCGAAATTGTGCTATGTTTGATACCTGACACTGGGGTCGAACAACTCCCTACCGGGGAGTCCAAGGAGACTATGAAACGGCTTGATCATCGGTTGTATCTCGTAGCAGGGATAGCATTTCTAGGCCTGTCCAGCCATGCCATTGCAAGTCCGTTAGGGATGGCAGATATCTCGAACTGCCCGCCGGGCGGCGGCGTCACAATAAGCGCCACCACATTTACGTGGCTTCCTTCAGCCGGCCCGAACGTAGGATGCATAGCCGCCGGCCCTCCAACCAGCCTCAGCTACTCGGGCGGCACTTTCACCTCGGGTACGGGCACTATTCGCGATCTTTCGGGGAGCAGCACTAACCCGTTTATGGTACTAGCCGGCGGAGTTCTGGATTTCTCGCTGACAGGGTTCGGGGCAGTTTCGCCGACTGACGGCGTTTGCAGCACCACGGTTGCTCTTGCATTGGGGCATTCGTGTGTGACTTCTGCTGGGTCCCCCATCCTATTAGTCAGCGAGGGTGCCTTGACAGCGCTCAGTTGGACGACACTCGGTGTAGTCACGGACACTGGAAACTCGAGCACTTCGCCGTACAAGGGCTTATTTTCCCAGCAGTTGACCTCCAACACGGCTGCCATTGCATCGACTATTGACGCGGGTGGATCGATCACCGACACTTACTCCGCTGCACTCTTGGTGGGAATACCGGAACCGGCGTCTTTTGCCTTGTTGAGTGTCGGCCTGGTACTGTTCGGGATTGGCCGCAAGCGCTTCGGCAAACGCTAAACTGGCTCACTCCATCGAACAGGACGGCACACGAGCTTCGGTTAGCGCGCGCTTATGGCGGGGCCATTCACGTCCGCTCTGAGTGATCAACTCCCTTGCCATCTGCCCCCACGAACGGGATTGCCCATTGGGCATACAGCCAGACGGAGACCGCTCGCGGTTTGACCTGGCTCCGAGGTGATGAACTGGTTGCGCTACTGCCCGAGTGGCGGAACTACCTCAGCTGAGGTAGTTCAATCGTCGCGTTTTGCCTACCGATCTGGCGTGAGACTCTAACGAGGGGCTTACTGGCCGTTTCGCGTCGGGCGATCACCTTCGGCGTCCGCTTCTTTCTTGCATTCGTACGCACCGTGTTTGGTGTTGCCGTACCATCGCTGGCCCTTGTAATGGTAGACGCCAGTGGCGGTGTTAACCCACACGACGGTATCCGCAGGGCAATGCTTCTGAGCCTCCTGCTCGCTTTGGAACCGAGGGGCAGAGTAGCTCAACGAGCTTCGGGACGGTGCAAGACTAGCTTCGTTTGGACGCAGCCCAGCAACTGCGTTCGAAGTGAAAAGTGAGACGAGCGCGACGAGAAGAACACACAGACGTTTCATGCAACCTCGTTTCACTGGTTCTAAGATATCAGCGTTCTCACCGTCACTTAGAAGAGGAAGCAAGACCGCCGGATTTTAGACAGTGTCCCCGGCATGTGTAGTTTCAAGTTCTCCTCGACCCCGTTCTTCCATGATCCTGGCTAGGTTTGGTGGATGACCGACCAGGGCGCGAAGAACCTCAAGGGAGGCTCTCGGACCCGGTTCACCAGCTTGTCAAGTGAGCGAAGCATCCCCTTTCGTCAAAGATTCAAATTATCGGCTCGTGCGAGAAGTAATTGCACAGCACCAGAAGAGCAAGGTTCATCGGGCAACATCGTTGCGTAGGCACTTCAGGGCCAAGGGTCAGGAACAACTCACTCAGTACGTACCGGCGCCGGTTAGCACAATCCTGGGCGTTCGGACCAGTATCTTGAGGTCTAGGAAAATTGACTGGGATTTAATGTATTCAAGGTCCAGCATAACCATCTCATTAAATGTCGTTCCGGACATTCCCCTGACTTGCCAAAGGCCTGTTATGCCGGGCCTGCACGAAAGTCGCTTCTTGTGCCAGTCCTCATAGCATTGCCACTCGTAAGGCAGTGCCGGTCTCGGACCAACCAAACTCATTTGACCCAGCAAAACATTGATAAATTGAGGCAGTTCATCGAGCGAAGTCCTTCGCAGAACGCGACCAATGGGAGTGATCCGCGGATCGGCACCAATCTTATACACCGGAGTTTCGCCCATCTTTCCAAAGCCGCCCGAGATCAGGCGTTCGACGTACTCTTTACCAATTCTAGAATTGGACCCTTTGTACATGGAACGAAATTTTAGGAACTGAAAAGGTTTGGCATGATAACCTAACCTCGTCTGCCTGACGAACACGGGTCCTTCGCTGGTAAGCTTAATGGCTAGCATGATAAGAATGAATAGCGGCAAAAGTACGAGTAACGCTAAAATTGACACTACGACATCGACAACGCTTTTTGTAAGTTTGTAAGGAAGAGGGGGGTCTGGAAGCCACTGTATGTTTCGGTCGCTCTCGGAATCCATAGCTGGGTCTTCCATCTTATTCTTATCATCCGGGGAGGTTCGTTGACCATTCATAGAATTAGAGCCTTCTGAGCAATAGGATTCCGTACTTGCAGATATAGAGCATACATAGAACGATAAAAAGCAAAAGAAGCGATAGTGATGAGATATATACAATGGGCAGAAGAAGCTTATACAATTGCGAAAGCCGCTCCGACTCTATGTTCGGCGGGGACAACTTATGCAAGTAAAGAGCGAGGGCGTTGATTACGGTGGTTATGGGACCCATGAGATACATCAGTCGTCTGAGCGATTTAGATGCGTCCGCCTGTTTGAGCCTCACCTGTAAGCGTCGGTCAGCCTTAGTGCGTCCATTTTTGGACGCTAAGGGTTTGCGCAACATTAACTAGTACGCCGAAATCGGAAAGAAATCATTGCGCGTTGCTTTGACGGGCCCCATCAACGGGCCTCCACACCGCCTACAAGCTCTGTAAACACTGGAGAAGTCGCGATCACGGTCCGCCTACCCGTGCTTCTGTCGATTGTGTTATAGTTCCGAGTGAAATGTTTGATTAGTCGGAACTCTAACATTATGCGCCCACTCTCCTTCAATCCCCAAGATCTCCGCAAGCATCTCCTTCGCCACAAAATCGCTACTTTGCCCGAACTCAAAGCGGCTCTCGGCACGTCCGCCGACCTTACCGTCTTTCGAAAGCTCAAGCTCCTGGATTACCTTTCCAGCTATACCCATCGCGGCCGCTACTATGCCCTACGCGAAGCCGCCCGCTTCGATGACATCGGCCTGTGGTCCCACGATGCAGTTTGGTTTTCCCGTTACGGCACCCTCGTCTCTACCGTCGAGTCCTTCGTCAACCAGTCCCCGAACGGCTGGTTCGCCGATGAACTGGCCGACGTTCTTCATGCTGAGGTCCAAGATCCCCTCCACGATCTGGTGCGCGCCAACCGCCTGCGCCGCTCCGAGGTGGCCGGACGATTTCTTTACACCTCCGCCGATGGCCGGCAAGCTCGCGGTCAACTCCGCACCAGGCAAACCGCCCAGTCGGTCCCTCTACTGACCGATGCCTCCGCTCTCCAGGTGTCTCCCGATGAACTGAAAGCGGCCATCTTGCTTTTCTACAGTCTGCTTGACGAGCAGCTGCGTCGCTTGTTTGCTGGGCTGGAATCCATCAAGCTGGGTCACGGAGGCGATAGCGTTCTGGCCGAATTCCTCGGCTTGGACCCGCACACCGTCGCTCGCGGACGCCAACAACTGCTCGATCAGAATGTATCGACGGAGCGCACCCGCCGTTCTGGCGGCGGCCGCAAACCGGTCGAAAAAAAACCGCCGACATCGTCACACTGATCGAGTTCCTGCTCGAATACGACACTGCCGGCGATCCCATCACCGGGTTGAAGTGGTCTCGGCGCACTACGGAGAAGATTGCCATGGCGCTGGGCGACTTCGGTGTCAATGTTAGCCCCAACACCGTCGCTCGTCTCCTCCATCAGATGGGCTATTCCCTGCGGGTCAATCACAAGAAACTCTCCACCGACTTTAGTCCCGACCGCAACGATCAGTTCCTTTATCTGAGCGATCTTCGTCAGCGCTTCCAACGCCGCGGCCTGCCCATCATCAGCGTCGATACCAAGAAACGCGAACTGGTCGGCAACTTCAAGAACCCTGGCGCGCGCTGGGATCTATCTCCCCGCTTGGTCAACGACCACGATTTCCGCTCGGATTCCACCGGTGTCGCCATCCCTTACGGCATCTACGATCTGCTCGCCAATCGGGGAGCGGTCATGCTGGGCGTCTCGCATGACACATCCGCCTTTGCGGCGCACGCCATTGCACATTGGTGGCGCCAGGAAGGCGCGGTACGCTATCCCCGCTCCCGTCAACTCCTCATCCTGAGCGACACCGGCGGCAGCAATGGCGCTCGTCGCCGCACCTGGAAAACCGAACTCCAATCTCAGTTGGCCGACTCCCTCGGCCTGACCCTCACCGTGGCGCACTACCCGACCGGCGCTTCCAAATGGAACCCCATTGAACATCGTCTCTTTTCCGAAATATCCAAGAACTGGGCAGGCGAACCACTCGACACTTATCAGAAGATTCTCAACTTCATCCGCTCCACGAGAACGAATACCGGCTTGTCGGTCACCGCTCAACTCGACCGTCGCAACTATCCCACCGGCGCCAAACCGACACCCGAACAGCTTCAATCACTTCGACTGAAACCGCACCAGGTTCTTCCGAAGTGGAACTACACCATCTCACCCAATCTGTGAAGTTGTTTTTGCGTCAGCCCTAAGGCTCTCTTGAGTCGCTGAATGTTCGGTAGAAAATGAGTCAGTTCAGCTCTGGCTCCCGCATAGTGGAGCAGAAGCGGCCCCGTTCCCGGGGGTGGTGTCATTCCTGGGTTGTCCAAGAGAAATGAAATCCCACGATCGAGAGGGTCACGCCAAGCTCCGAGTACCTTATATCCTTGTGGTGGAGGGTACCGGCTCCTCCACTCTAGTTCTGGGTAGAAGGCAAACCCGTCCGAGAATATTGTGTCCACTTCCTCGTGTACAGAAGCCTGCTCCCCTGGCGCTGACGAACACCAGAGGATCCAGGAGGCGGTACAGACGGCGTCCGTCGATTGGAAGGAAACGATAGTGTTGGGCTCAGTCGGGCGCTCGGGCGGAACGGCCATTACGGCAATATTATATACACCGGTAATCGTCTCGCGTCCCCATGTCACTGGACGCTCATCGGATTGCATAGCCAAAACCGGCTATGAATCAGAGCGTCCCGGAATGCGCAGCCCGTCAGAAATCCGCAAAGTTTCCATGAGAATATTCCGTCTGTACGGCCACTAGTCGGTTATGGAACACATTTCGGACGGCGACTTACTGCTGTATTGCTTGGGAGCCACGCGGAACAACGAAGAACTGCCGTCGATTGAGGAACATCTTCTATGGTGCCAACGTTGCCTAAACCAAACAGAAGAGATTGACGAATGGGCTTCGGGATCAACGACTGAGGGTCCGGCGAAATGACGGAGATATACTTCGAGCAGAGTTTGAAAGCGTACCGACGCAAAACGAAGCTCATTTTGATGCGCTTCGCGGCGTGGCAAACTGACTTATCCTGAATGCATGCGTTCGCTCGAAGCGGCGCTTGCCGACCTCATCCCGAGGTTGAGCCCGGAGCAACTCCCTACTTTGCGAATCCTTATCGCCGCGAACAACGAAGCAGTGATGAAGGAAGTGGAGCGGCGGCGTAAAGCGCGTCACCGGTGAGCGACGGCGCGATGCACTCGTTGAAGAAGCTACCGAACTTCAATAGCCCACTGCTGCGGCTAAGATGGATCTTCAGTTAACTGTTTGTTCGTAGAATTGCCGCCAGCCGTTCCAGATTCCTCGGATGCGGCCTACTCCTCTCAGCCCTCCAATCGATCAGCGTCCGTCGCGGGAACCCGGTCAGTTTTTCCGCATCAGACAGTGTCATTGCCTTCAACCATGGCAATATCTTGGTCTGCCATTCATCCCGCCGTGGATCGGGGTATTCCGTGTAGACGTTCTCGGCGGATTGAATCATCCCGGATGCGACTTCTTCGAGGCTGTTGGATTCCTTGCCGATATATCTGATCGCTCCGATTTGAATATGCCGACGCTGCAGCAGACCGACGGTCTGCTTGTTGCAGGTGTTGCCGTTTGCGTCGGCGCATTTGGATTCCGGATGGTATTCGTACTCCAGCAGAATGTCTCCATACGTTTTGACCCGCGCGGTGTTGCGGCTGCCGTGATGGCCTTCCGTGGTGATGCGGTATGCCTTGCCTGAGTATTGGTCGATCCATTTATGTTTCAGCCATTTTCGGGGATCTAATTCATAAGGTGCGATCAAGTGAAAGTGTTCCGGGTCCGCGCCGGTCGGATGACCGAGTGGGCTTGTCTGGCAGGTCAGGATAAAGCTGAATGGTTTTATTTGGTCTGCGTAGGCCTTCCCCGCGTTGAACTCTTCGAACAACCGAAGGACGGCGGGGCTGCTGATCGTCACCCGCCCGACGGCAGGTACGTCTTTGAACGCCGGGGCTTGGCTAGCGAAGCCCTCCGCGCGATGGACGATGTCGCGCCATACCTCGGCGATCCAGTCGCGGTCCGCGCTTTGAAGGTCGGTGGGATTCAGTAGATGGCCGAGTCCGTGTTCGGACCATCGGTCTTTATCGTTGTTCAGATTCTTTCTAAGCAGTACCGGGCACCCATTCTTGTCGCGAACAAAGAGGACATAACGCTTGGCGGAAATGGCAAAGCAATAAAGCTGGCGCTGCCTTCGTGTCTTGGGGGTGTAATTCTCGTCCTCGATTTTGAGGATGGAACCGGGCACCGCATTGCGGTCGTACGGATTCAGTGCGGCAAATCGCTCCGATATCTGCGCGGCCTGTTTCCACGACAACGCCTTGATCGCCTCGCGGCCATCTTTCGTTCGATGTGGCCCGCCGGGACAGGGAACGAGCCCTCCGCCCTTCGTTGCGACAATTGCCATCGAGTCGGTGTCTTCCATCGCGTAAGTTCCGCCCAGTTCCTTTACAGAGTTTTCCTGAAGGGCGAGCATCAGCCGCGCCCCGCCCGTAATCAGCGACGCGAGAGGGGGGAAGCAATATTCCCCCGCCGTGTCCGGATGGGAAACGTGACAGGTAAAAGGATTCTCATCGATGCCATGGCAGGTCGTTTCGGTCCCCTCATCAGACTCCGGGCGGATCATCTCCGCATACATTCCGTAGCTCGCGGCATTTGCAGTAACCTTCAGAGCTTTGTCGAGTCGATCTCTCTCAGCCGGAGCGAGATCCGTTCGCGATTTCAAGCGTCTGCGCTCCTCAATCACGACCTTGAAGAAGTCCTGTTTGCGCGGGTCGATTTCGATGGCTCCGCGAAGCATAGTCGATTTCAATCCAGGTAAAACGCCGTGCGGCTCAAGGCGGAAGGCATCGATAATTTCCGGGACTCGGCCAGTTAAGAGAACAGAGGTCACAACGTCCGGCAGCGGATACCACAAGGCTTGTTGTTTTCCAAGCTCCGGGTCTGCGTGAAGGTGGTTAAGGCCTACCTGCCAGTCATTGCTCTCGGCGCTGTATTTTCCACGCGCCAGCAGAATATCGCCATTGGGAATGATTTGCACAAATGCCGGAAGATGCTTCCAGGTGGCTACATTGACGAGGTCGTCTTTCTTTATTTGCCTGAGAAATGTCTGGATCTCAGTCTGGCAGTGCTCGATAACCCGAACGTCCTTGGCAATCACGAAACGCCACAGCCCCATGAGGCTGTTGACCGTGGTGTACATCGAAAGAAAATCCGTATAGACGACGGGTACGGAGCATTTCCGGATGTGTACGCTCGCGCGGCCTCCAAAGAAGGCCGACTGAGCATATCCGAGAAATCGCTTCGGGAAATCCGGCTGGCGCTGGAGCACGGGCGTAATTCCCATCTCTCGTAAATACGCTTTGCCGAATGATGCGGGTGAGTACGCTTTTGTCGCCTGAAGCTCGATGGGATGCCGGTCGTACTCTTCGAGCAACTTCACGGCAAGCTCGGACGTTGCCAGGACATCGTGACGGTTGTAATCGATATACTCTGGCGTCAAGAGGCCGTGCGCGGCTGTTTTTTGTTTTCGGTGTTCCACGCCGAATGCTTCGCACGCAGTCTCCAACGAATAGCCACGGTCCGTTAATGCAAACGCCAGGGTCCGGAGATCGAGGAGATGACCGCGAAAACGATAGCCTTTTTCGGGCTCACCGGTTGACGAACCTTCCGGAATGAGGTCTGTCGGGTCGGGATTCAGTCGAGCGGTAAAACCCTTCAAGGCCCGCTTACTATCGATGTGTTTGATTCCGATTCGAGGTCGATATGGGTTCGGACGTTCCTGGCCGTCCTGATCGAAATACGACCACAGCCCCAACGAAAACCCGCCCGCGAAACGGCCTCGCGCGGTCGTGACATCAACAGCAACACGCGACAGATCAAACGGAAGATTAAATCCAACAAGCAGACACCGGCTTTTGAATGCGGCTTTGTAAAGCCGGTTCACGAATTCGGCGCGGGCTAGTAGTTGTAATGGTTGATTGGAGCGGCTAGGTGTATCGGCGTGGTGTTTTGAGACATATGCTTCGAAAATGAGCCGATCCTGTTCCCGGAGATCGTTCGCATAAAAAAGACCTTCCTCCACGCATTGGCCCTTCACGATGTAGCGATAGCTGCCGAATGTCAGCCGTTGCAACGCATCGGTCGTTGTTTCCGTGTCGAATACGAACATCGTGTCGGGACGCCGCCACGTCCTCGACGGCTTGCTATTGCGTTGTTTTGATTCTTCCGTTTGGCTCCTCGGTTCCGAGAAGACGCGGACAGCGATTGGCAGCGGGGAGCGATTATTTTTCATCTGAGTTCTCCTTCGGAGCAAATTGCTCAAGCTTCGTATCAAGCCACCACTTAGGGCCGATGCGCTCGTGCAAATGGACATCCAGCTTTTCCAGCAGGTCGGCAATGCATCGCAAGAATTCTTCCATCAGGGAATGAACGATATCGGTGAATCCCCGAATGCACGCCGCAGCCTTAAGCAACGGACTGCCATCGGGATTCTCCAGGGTTCTGGCGGGCCAATCATATTGGGCAACGCTCAAGCGCACACGGTGATCGTTTGCCGGAACCGAAATGGTAATCGGACTGTTTGCTTTACCAGCTATGTGATGTTTGTCCGTGGTTCTCTTCCCCTTGTTGCTTCTCTCGCACTCGAAGCAAGTAACGGGTTTGACTCTCGTGATCAGAGCCTCAGGCCGGTCTTCTCCGCACCGGCAGCGTGCGTTGATTCCGGCACGGCGGGCCGCCGTCGCCCGACGCTGGTCAGCAGCAATTGGGTCTCGCTGGGGTATTCGGCGTGGCATGTTTATGCACTCCTCGCGTAAAGAGACTCGAAAGACAAAAAACCCGCAGAGCCCATGTGGTTCAGTTCTTTGAGATCCGTGATCAACGGAACCTCTTGGCCGCTGGCATCCTTGATTCGCTTGCCTCGGAATTTCTCGACCCCCGACGAATCGCCGGTTTGCAGGTATTTCTGAACGGCATCCCAGTACTGGCCGAGAACGCTGGCGTGTCGGGAGCTGCGAAGCGCAACGTCGCGCGAACCGCCGGACGTGGGAACCTGCATAACGCGCAACAGGCTGTCGCGACGGGCTGCCGAGTAACGCCCGTTTGGTTTTCGCTTAATCGCTCGACCGCCCAAGCGCTTTACGGTGCCAGGGCTGATACCGGCTTCCTTCGCCGCCTTGCTCAGCGAGAGACCCTCGGAGCGCATTTTTGCGATTGCGTGGAGAGCCCGGTTCCATGTATCCTGTTGCGGTTCAGACTTCGCGAAGAATTGTTCAACTAAGCGCGGGGTGGCGGGTTTTCTTCGGTGATTTCGCCGTGTCCGCCTGCGCGGCGCGTTTTGTTTCTTAGGTTTCATACTGCTCCGACTTGATTTTAGATCCGCCAGTAAGTACCGTAAAATCAGAGATATAGCGGTGCAACATCGATTAAGTGGCAATGGGATCTTTTCGAGCGGATAATAAGTGGCAACGGGCACTGTTTTGTAAACGATTACGTGCCGGAATTTATTTTGTCGCTGGAACGAGACGACCCTGTCCAGAGATCCAAAGGTCGTCCAGTTTCAATAACCGATGATCACCTGCTAAACAACCGAGACTCCCTACACAGCCTGATCGACTGCACGTGGGGAAACGTCGGGGGTCAACTCGACGAGAAGCTCAGGCTCTCAGAAGTACCGGATGTCCTGCAATCGTGGAAGAGTTACGAAGACCTCTATATCGTCAAGGCTTTGTTGAGGCCGTCCGAGAGTAGCGCAATGAAATCCGTTGAGTTGAGTGCGTTGCGCAAGCAAGCGAGCCAACTCGATATCCGCATCGACGAAACAGATTCAAAGATACGTGCACTCCGAACGCAACTAGAACGTTTGCAACGGATTCAGCCGGACGTGGCCGATTCAGTAGAGAGAACTCGCCTAATAGCCGACTCCCTGTCACAGGGCAGAACGCTAATACAAAAACGCGATCTCACGATCATCGAGCGCACGGAGCTTCAGGAGCGGCTAGACATTTACCAAGCACACTTTTGCAAGACGCAGTTAGTGCGTTTTTGCCGAAGCGGGCGATATCGGCTGACGCCATTGAATGTGGCAAACGCACTTGCAGGTTTGCCGTTTATTGAGTTCAGGCAGTCCCTCAGACGAACGAATCAGTGGCCCCGCAAAGAAGAAGGGATGGGGTACGAAACATACCTGATATTCCGTCGCATTTTGAATTCATCCAAGCCAGAGAAGCTCCAGGCCAATGCACGAAGGTGGATTGAGCATCCCGATTCAAAGGTGTCACATGTAGTCTTGGATCTACGTCGAAACTGGTACTACGTCAGCTGCGCAATTACTAGCGTATTGGCAGAAAAAGTACACTCCAAACAGCGACCGTACGCCATGCTTCGTGAATACACGAACAGGAAGAACAACCCGTCAGAAATAGACCGCATCCTTGCTAATGCTGACTGCATCCGACCCAGAAAACAGCGTAAAATAGAGGTTTAGCGGGCCTGCAGCTTGTTACTAGCAAGCGGCAAGCCCTAACCAGCACAGGAGAGTAAGCTCCCATGAAGGCTACAAAAACCGTAGCGCAATCGCTGCGCGTCCACAAGCCCACGCAGACTCGAAGTTCGCGACAACCAGCAACTATCCATTTCCGGCGCTTGTTTGCCCCGAGTCACGGCGTTGTCGTGCTCGTCGGCTTCGGCATCAAGGTTCGGGTTGACCGAGGCCATCTGATCCTCGAAGATGGTATCGGTAACGACCGGCGCGAAGGCCGCTTCCCGCGTGTTCATCACGGTCTCAGCCGCATCGTGATCATCGGCAATGACGGCATGGTCTCCCTGGCCGCAATGCAGTGGCTTGCCGATCAGAACATTGCCTTCGTGATGCTGGACCGGGACGGCACCGTGCTTCTGACGACCGGACCGGTCGCGGCCTCGGCTACGCGACTGAGGCGTGCGCAGGCTTGCGCGCAGCACTCACCCGTGGCCGTCGATATTGTCCGGGAACTCATCCGTCAGAAGGTGTCGGGTCAGGAGAGCGTTGCCCGCGAGAAACTGGGCAACCCGATTGCCGGGGATGCTATCGCCGGTATTAGCCTGCAACTCGACGACGCGGAAAGCATCGACACCCTGCGAATGCTGGAAGGACACGCGGCAGGGGTTTATTGGACGGCATGGCAGAGCCTTACCGTTCAGTTTCCGAAGGGCGATCTTCCCCGCGTTCCGGAACACTGGCTGACTTTCGGCACTCGACGGTCCCCCATCTCTGGCACTTCAAGGAGACCACCCAACCCGGTCAATGCGATTCTGAACTACCTTTACACTCTGCTCGAATCGGAAACTCGACTCGCCATCACAGCACTCGGACTCGACCCCGGCTTTGGTCTCCTGCACGTCGATCACGCGACGCGCGACAGCCTCGTCTATGACTTGATGGAACCAGTACGCCCAAAGATCGACGCCTATGTACTCGACTGGATTCTGAAGGCTCCCCTGAAGCGGTCCTGGTTCTTCGAGCACGGCGATGGCTGCTGCCGTCTGATGTCGGATCTCACGGTGCAACTCTCAGACACCGCGCCGACGTGGAGTCGCGAAGTAGCGCCCATCGTGGAATGGTTTGCTCAGACGCTGTCCTCTGCATCAGCAGACAGCGGACGGGTTCGTGCTCCCGGCACACGGCTCACGCAGCGCAGGCGCTACGAAGGCGCAGGCGTGGCCGTCCCGACGCCGAAGCAAGCACCGAAGCAACAGAACGTCTGCGGTGTCTGCGGTACTGCGATCTCCCTCAAGGGCCGATATTGCGGAACCTGTGCAGCGGTTGCCGCTACTGAGCGCATTACGGCGGCCAGTGGCAGGGGCCGACTCAATGCAGTCACGCCTGACGCCTTGGAAAAACGCTCCAAGACGATGACCAGCCATCGGGATGCGATCGGCAATTGGCAGCCATCGGATCTCCCGGAATGGTTGGACGACACGGTCTACACGACCAAGATTCAACCCGTTCTCGACCGGCTATCGAGGGCTGAAATCGCCAGGGCTCTCGGCGTCACCAAGGATTATGCGTACGAGATTGCACGCGGCGATAAGATTCCGCATCGGCGACACTGGGTGAGGTTGGCGGAGTTGGTGGGTGTAACTCCCGATAGGAAAGATCGGTCATAATTAGCCTGCGCTGCGCTACAGCGGCCATTGCTGTTTGTACGTGGAATTCCGGAACGAAGGCGTGAACGGGCTACACTGGACAGGACTCTTACGAGGAAATGGAGCCGACTCCTCTGGTTCCTAATGATACTTCGAGCAACCGCGCAAGAACCGTGGACTTGGAGGGATATCGATAAGCACACACGGACACCCGCCGAACTCCAGGCCATTCTAGTGGAACATCACCATTGGTTAGAAACAGGCAGCAAGGAAGGTAAGAAAGCGGACCTCAGCGGGACGGACCTCAGCGAGGCGGACCTTAGCGGGGCGAATCTCAGTAAGGCGGACCTCAGCAAGGCGGACCTCGGCGAGGCGAACCTCTTCCGGGCGGACCTTAGCGGGGCGAACCTCCGCGTGGCAAAGCTCAATCAGGCATTCCTCAACTATGCGGACCTCAGCGGCGCTAACCTCAGCGGGGCGCACCTCAACGAGGCATTCCTCAATGGGACGGTTTTCGAGCCGACTGATAGTCCTGCGCCGGAGGCGATCGCTTATGCACGCGAATTGGATCACCTGACGTGGGAAGAAAACTCGGGGCCGATATTCGCCCTGCGCAAATCTCTCCTCGAAGCAGGGTTCCATGACGCGGCTCGGCAAGTGACCGCCGCCATTCACCGTCATGACCAGAGTGGGCTCGAAACCTGGTTGTTCGACCGGACATGCGAGTGGGGTGCTAACTGGTTGAGGCCGCTATGGCTCGTTGTGTTGCTATGCCTGATTTCTACAGTTATCTATTGGGTCGGGATGCATTTCGACGAACGGAGCGGTCTGTATCTGGCTGCCTCCGGTCAGCGCATCACAACCGGTAAGGGAAAAGAGCGCGTGTTCCAGATTCGCATCCGGTTTCCGGAGACTTTCACGAAGCGCGTAGGGCCCGAGTTTGTAGATTATGTGCCGTTTCGGCAATGGCTCAGGCGGGAATTCAACGCTCTCGGCACCGCCTTCCTGTTTAGCCTGATGAGCGTCTTCAACATCGGTTTCCGCGAGTTTAACTTTGGTCGCTGGATTCGCATGATGCAGCCGCGCGAGTTTGATATCCGGGCACGCGGGTGGATGCGTACGGTTTCAGGAATTCAATCACTAATTGGCGTTGCACTGGTGGCCTTGGCGCTATTGAGCTACTTCGGCCACCCGTTCGCCTAGCTTCAAAAAAACATTCCCATCCCGTTCTGTTGTAGCGTGTGATTAAGGACACCATTCGCGGGCTTTTATGGCAGACCCAGGATACAAGGGGGGCGGCAAGCAATCTGTTTCTGCCCACGATGCAGCGTTGATGGGTAACGGAAAATGGGGATTTGAGAATGAGCGAGTTGGTTTTGGAACTCAAGAGCATTTACGAAGAGCTAAAATCCCTTGCGGAGAGTCTGAGTAAACCAGACATTCTAAAGCAGCTTGACGCCCTCGAAGAAAGCGCCAGGGAGATCGGAAAGGCATGGGGCCATTCATGGCTCGGCTATCAATCTCGTGTCTACTATCGGGATTTAGAACCGCCTCCGCCGGGTGCAAACTTTAGCATTGAGTGGGGCTTTAAAGAACTCTACACAATGGGCACGCGCGGCGACTGGGTTCAGTTCCCCGAAGGTGTTGTAGAGACAGAAATTAGAAGGCGGGCGGGAAACCCGGACACCACCAGAGCACAGGATGTAGCCGATAAAGGCAGGAGGCTTTTTGAACGGAAACGGGATGAAGTTGTAACTATCTTGAGGACCGCAGAGGGCGTTCGGGACGACAAATTTCTTGAAAAGCTAGTTGAGGAGGCGGAAGAAGTAGAGCCATACAGTCAGGCGGACTTCATAGCCTACTCGCAGCCATCAGGACAGTTCATTAGCAGGGACATGATCGCGCTCGGCCAAGGATTTTGGACACCACCACACATAGCCGTTTTGGCTGATGTCAAAGGCATGAAGGGACCGAAGGTCGCATGCGAATCGCTCGCAAGAATCGCGCAGCAAGCATTCTCGTACCTAGAGCGAACAGAAAAACGGCTGGCAAAGGCAGAACATATCGGAACCAATGTGTTCATCGGCCATGGCCGCTCTAAAGAATGGAAGGATTTGAAGGATTTTATAAGTGAACGGATGCGACTGCCGTGGGACGAGTTCAATCGGGTACCAGTTGCAGGAATTCCGAACACGGTGCGGCTTTCAACAATGCTTGACGCTGCCGCGATTGCGTTTCTAGTCATGACGGCAGAGGATGAAAAAGCAGACGGGAAGACTCAGGCACGCATGAACGTCGTGCACGAAGCAGGACTGTTTCAAGGACGGCTAGGATTCAGCAGAGCAATAGTGATGCTTGAGGAAGGGTGCGAGGAGTTTTCCAACATTGAGGGGTTGGGCCAAATTCGATTCCCCAAGAACAAGATCAGGGCCGCTTTTCACGAGGTACAGCTTGTACTTGAACGTGAGGGTCTGGTTGAATCGCCTGGATCTGAGGAATAGCGAGGTAAGATATTTTCTCTTCGCATTTTTCCGCCCCTTGTACCTTTCTTTTCCTCTCCAATTTTTGGTTCTTAGGACGACACCCGCCAGCGAGGCTGGGCAGTTTCCGCGCCCGCTATCTCCTCTGTTTTTGCAGGCACCCTGTACCCACCATTTTTCGCGGCGGCTTATTCCCCTGGTTGCGCCCTCCCCTTTATTTTCAACACCAATCTAGGTTCTTCAGCGACACAACGAGCGAAGTGGGCAGTTTTAGACCTCGCTAACTCTTCTATTTTTGCAGTGGCACTCGGGACACGCGATTTTGTGCGGTGCAGCATTTAACTTATAATTTGCCGCTCCTTTATTTTCAACGCTTTTCAGCGAGGCTCAGAGCGCAAGTGGGCAGCTTTCAACCTCGCTATCTCCTATCCCCGAATCAGGCCAATGCCCAACTCTCCTCGGGTCCGAACCCCCCCGAAGGCAAGGCCAAATCGTCCCGGAATGCCCTGAAACCCGGCCTCACCGGCCACACCGTCCTGCTTCCCACCGACGACGCGGAACGCTACGAAGCCCATCTGCTTTCTTATGCCGATCGCTTCGACCCTCAGACCGATCGCGAAACCGAACTGGTCCAATCCATCTCCGACTGCCGTTGGCGTGTCGGCCGCATCTACGGCCTCGAAACCGCGCTTCATGCCCGAGGCCACATCGAGTTCAATCATATGTTTGAAGGCTATGACGAAAAACAGCGCGCCATGCTCATCTCCGGCGAGACCTATGCCCGATACATCAAGGAGTTTCGCAATCTCGAACTGCAGGAGCAGCGCCTCATGCGTCTGGCCGACCGCGAGGAAGAACTCCTCAAAGCCATGCAAAAGGAGCGCATCCAGGAAGAGGAGTCCAGGCGCATGCTGGCCGCCCGCCTCTATCTCGCTGCGAAGAAAGAGAACAAGCCGTTCAACCCCGCTGAACTTGGGTGCGAATCTTCAATTGCCGATATCGAGGCCTATTTGAAGGGTGTCGAACTCCGCCGCGCTGCCGAACAGATGAAGTTTGCCTCCTGAAAGGAGCCGTTTCCCCACTCAATATCGACGAAAACCACTCACGATTCGCGAAGCAACGCCACGCTGGCCTCGCTTCAACGACCCGCAAACGAGCGCTATGCGCCGCGCTATTGATTCTTCGCCAGCGAGGCCATGGCCAGGGATCCGCCCAGTCCCATCGTTTCGACGGCCGAGGAGGGTACGATGATCATGGAGCCGCGCTCCTTGATCGCTTCGTAGAGCATGTTCATGGCGCGAAGATGCAGCGCCGTTGGATTGTTCTGATACACCAGCGAGGCCTCTTCGAACTTCTTGGAGATCTCGGTTTCAGCCTGACCCAAGATGATGCGGGCTTGGCGCTCGCGTTCGGCCTGAGCCTGGCGCGACATGGCGTCTTCTAGCGCCGCTGGTATCTTCACATCCCGGATCTCAACCGACTGGACGGTGATGCCCCAAGGGTTGGTCTTCTCGTCGAGGATGCGCTGCAGTTCGTGTCCCAGCGTCTCGCGCTCGGTGATCATCTGCGCCAGTTCGTGCCGGCCAATCGATTCCCGCAACGCTGTCTGTGCGCTCATCATGATGGCTTCGTTGAAGTCGGCCACCTCGAGGATGCACTTCTCGGCGTTCCACACCACCCAGAAGATGATGGCGTCCACGTTCACCGGCACGGTGTCTTTACTCAGCGCCGACTCGGCTCGGACGTCCGTGACTCGCACCCGCTGATCGACATACTTGCTGAGCGAATCAATCACGGGAACGATGAAGAACAGGCCAGGGCCGCGCAGACCGAGATACTTGCCCAAGCGAAGCTGGGCGACGCGTTCCCACTGGTTGGCGATCTTGATGGCGAACATCAGGTAGAGGCCAATGGTTGCGCCCACGGCTATCGGTATGGGCGACCCCAGGACGCCGGTCAAAAAGGCTCCTACGACGATGAAAATCACCATCACGGCGGCACCGGGGCCGCTCACCGGTGACTGTACGTTCGGTCTATATACTGCGGTACTCATTTGTTTCGTTCCTTTCTGTCTGATTGCGCTTCTTGTAAGCGGCTAATCAGTTCGTCGAGCGAAAAGCCCGCCTGCCCGGCCCGGGCCGCGACGTCGGCGGCGAGCTGGTTTAACTGCCGCTCGCGCTCGACCTCGTCGCGCTTTGGTTTCTTTTGCGAGATGAACGTGCCCGTTCCCTGCTGTGTCTCGAGCACGCCGCGAATCTCCAGCTCCCGGTAGGCGCGCACAACGGTGTTCGGGTTCACAGCGAGATCCACGGCGAGTTGCCGGACGGTTGGAAGCTGGTCGCCCGGAGCCAGTGCGCCCGCCGCCACGCCACCCAGAATCTGATCCATGATCTGCCGGTAGACGGGAACACCGCTTTTCAGGTCGAGACAAAACTGAAATTGGTTTCTGGCGTTTATTGCTGCCACAGGATTGATCCCTAGTTCTAGTGTACTGGTTTACTAGTACAAGTCAAGAGGAAAGTTTGAGCCTGCTAGGGGTGAAGGGACGGCAGTGGCATGATAAGCGTGTGTCGTTTGAACACTCGCTGAGTCAAGTTCTGCCGGGCGATCTTCCTCACCGTGACGACCTGATCACAAAGGGCGCCCGTCACCTGGAACTGGTCGTCGAGGCGAACAAGATCATGAACCTGACGCGCATCCTGGATCCGCACGAGGCCGCGGTGAAGCATGTGCTCGATTCGGTGACGCCGTGGCGCCGATTGGCTGGCGCGAAGACGGTTCTCGATGCCGGTACAGGAGCCGGATTCCCGGGCATCCCTCTCGCCATTGTGCTGCCGCACGTTCATTTCGTGCTCAGCGAATCCATCCAGAAGAAGGCGCGCTTTGTTTCGTCCGTCGTCGAGACGCTGGGGCTCGCGAATGTAACCGTGACCGCCGAACGGGCAGAATCGTTCCTAGCCAAGAAGCACGCGCAAATTGTCTTGGCTCGCGCCGTGGCGCCCATCGCGAAAGCTTTGGAGCTGTTCGCACCTGCCACCAGGAAGGGGACGCTGCTGTTGCTCTACAAAGGGCCGGACGTGTCGAAAGAGATGGAAGAAGCGCAGCCATTGTTGAAGCGAGCCAAAGTCTCGGCACAAGTTGTGGACCGTTACGAGCTGCCCAATGAGATGGGCGCCAGGACCTTACTCGAGCTATCCGCAGTGCGGTAAAATCACTACCTCGCGCTGGAGGGCCTTCGGGCCAGTTTAGTAAAGAAGAATGATTGAGTCGATCCATAGTATTGGCTGCGGATGAGATCGGCGCTGGCAGGCAATGGACCTCCTGTGTAAAGCAATTCCGGAATGGTCCAATCTCTTGATCCTCCAGCGAAGTTTCTGGAGCCTAGACGAGTAGAGGCGGAATGCTCGGCATAGGCGAGCGCCGCTTGGCCAGAGCCGAGAATGATGCATGCCGCCAAGCAGCAGGCCTGCCAGTTCAGAGGCCTGAACTGAGTGATTTCGATACGAATCGAACGGAGCATCATAACGTGCATAACGAACAAGGCCGGAATGGACACGCGCATCATGAAGTCGTTGTAGGCGCCGGCATAGTAAAGCGGGATCAGGCAGAGGGCGATGCCGGCCATCCACAGCCAAGTCCGGCTTGAGTCTTTGCTTCGCCGGAGCCGAAGAAGACTCAGGACCAATGCGGTCTGTATGCCGAAGTTAAGCAGGCAGACGGAGGCCATTTTCACTGGCCAACGCTTCCGAGACCCCTCGAGGAAACTCCAGCCGCTTGGGACCGCCTCGTGGTTGACGCTGGAGAGGAAGACGGCCACGAGCAAGCCGATTGCGACGGCTCCCGCGACGACGAGCCAATTCTGAGCCGCTTGGCGAAACAACGCAGGCAGCCCGGTCCGCCAGGCAATTAGCAGGAGAAGCGGCACCAGGCCGATGGTGATAAAGGGGCTCCAGAGAGAGGACAACGCTGTGGTGAGAATGCAAAGGGAGAAGACAGGCGGGCAAGCCTGGTCCGACCGCGTTGCATCATACCAGCGCTTCCCGTGCCAGAAGACGAGGCCCGTGGTCAGCCATCCGGCCAGCATGTGTTGAGGCACCCACAGCAGCAGTTCGGGGTTGCCCGGGAGAAGACCGAAGCCGGCCCACCACCCATCCAGGCGGCCCGGTATGAATCCGGCGGTGGCGGAGTGGAGCAGGATTCCGACGATGTCCATGCCGCCCAGTACAAACCATACGGTCCACAGGAGCCATGAACAGGAGCCGCAGAGACGGGAAACCCACAGGCACGATAGCCAGCTGCCGATGAGCGTCCATACAAAGAGGGCAATGTCGCCCGCCAGCGGCCCGCCCCAAAAAGCAATGGAAGCGGCAGGAATGTAATAGGCAAAGTAGTAGGTCAGGTAGCGCGCCACGGGCCAGGAGTCGCTAGCGGGGTAGAGTACGGGCCAGGGTTTTCTCGCGAGATCGTTCACGATTGCAAAGTGCTTTTCCCAGTCGGGAGTTTGGAAGCCAAAGCCGGATATCCCGGAGATGTAGAGCAGCGTGACCAGGAACGCGAACGCGAAAGCGCAGTTCAGAGCCGAGCCCGGAACGAGCTCCCGGAAATTAACCGCCTGACGATCCGGGAGTAGCTGGCGCACCGCGCCCCACACAGCGGCGCACAATAAGATCGTCATCGGGATGGCGAGCGGCAATCGTAGCCAGCCTAGAAAGAAAATGAAATAAGGGATGGCGAGGTAGACGAGCGTGGCTGCCGACAGCATGCTGGAGTTAGCCCCGGGCCTATTTGCCCTTGGCTAAGCTCCACGCCAGCATCGACCAGCCGGCGATGAAACAGACGCCGCCGATCGGCGTAACCGCTCCCAGCATCCGGACACCGGTGATAGCCAACGCATACAGGCTTCCCGAGAAAAATAGAATGCCGCCAAATAATACCAGTGCGATGCGCGTCGAACTGGCTTCCGAGATCGCGCCCGCTTTGGCGAAGAGCGGCACAACCAGGATTCCGAGCGAGTGGATGAACTGGTAGAAGACGGCCTTCTCGTAGACCGACATCGAATAGGCATCGAGCTTGTCCTTCAGGCCGTGCGCTCCAAACGCGCCGAGGGCCACCGCCAGCGCCAGCAGCCCCGCTCCAATCACGCTTGCGTTCATAGCTTCAGTTTTATCAAGCGGCGGCCTTCTTAAGCCGTGGCAAACGGCGCTTCGAGCGAAGGGCTTTGCGGCGTGAAGAGCGCTGCACCATCTTCGGTGATGTGCATGTCGTCTTCCAGCCGCACGCCGAACTCGCCGGTAATGTAGATGCCGGGCTCGTCGCTAAAGGTCATGTTGGCTTCGAGCGGCAGCATATTGCCTTTCACTAGGTAAGGCCATTCGTGGCCATCCATGCCGATGCCGTGGCCCACGCGATGCGTGAAGTGCTCATACTGGGCGCCGTATCCGCCGATCGCCGATCACCTTGCGCGCCGCGGCATCCACCTGGCCGCAGGCCACGCCCGGCCGGGCGGCTTTCAGCGCCGCTGCCTGGGCTTTGTGGACAATGTCGAATACGGTCTTCATCTTGTCCGTGGGCTTGCCCAGGACAAAGGTCCGGCTGATGTCGGACTGATAGCCCTCCACGGTGCAACCGTCGTCGATCAGGACGATGGTGCCTTCACGAATCACCTGCGGCTTCAGAGAGCCATGCGGCAGCGCGGAGTACTCGCCCGTTTGGACGCTGGCCTCGCCCGGAAAGCCCAGCCGGCCGTAGGCAGCGGCAATCAGTTGCGAGAACTGGTTGCGGGTCATGCCTGGATGCAGGCTCTTCCAAACCGCCTCGTAGGCCGACCATGTCACCTGGTTCGCGAGGCTCATCAGCGCCAGTTCAGCGGGGCTCTTGATCATCCGGCAGCCGGCTGTGACGGGCGTCGCGCTGACAATTTCAAGCGCTGGATTTGCCTTTGCAATCCCATCGGAGAACACGAAGGTTACGCGCTCTTCGATCCCAATGCGACCAATGCTCACGCCAACGTCCTTGAGACCCTTGGCGACCAACGCATACGGATTCTCGTCCTCCTGCCAGGTCAAAATTCGGGAATCGGCTCCTTCGGGCGCATCGGCGATCTGCTCCTGAGCGCGGTCCCGTTCAAAGGCCGGGCTGACATAGAACGGATGCCCCTTCTTCGGAAGCACAAAGGTGAACAGGCGCTCGCTATTCCACCAGCGCACCCCGGTGAAGTAGACTAGCGAGGTTCCGCCGATCAGGCAAATGGCATCGAGGTGGTTCTGGTCCATCAACTGGCGGGCCCGCTCCCAACGATCGCGCCGCTCGGCCAATGTAATCGGCTTGGCTTCGGACTTCCGGCTCTTCAAGGCCGCAATAGCCGGGGGAAGGGGAGCCGCGTGCTCGGCCGTCTCCTCCTGCGCAGTGGTCGTCCTGCTGAATAGCGACGCGAATCCGCCCATCGCCGCCGCCGTCTTGCCAAAGTTCCGCCTGGTAAACATGTGTTCGTTATGGTAGCGAATCTGCTCCGGTGTGGATAACCTGTTAGGACGTGCCGAACACGCGGAGCATCTCCCTTTGAAACCGCTTGACTGGGTCGTGCTCTTTTGCTGGCTCATCTTTATCGTCAGCTACGGCCTCTACCGGGGGCGGGGAAGCAACACGGTCAACCAATACCTGCTGGCAGGCAAGACAATGCCCTGGTATGCGATGGGCCTTTCCATCATGGCTACGCAAGCCAGCGCAATCACGTTCATATCGACCACGGGGCAAGCCTATGTCGACGGCATGCGCTTTGTGCAGTTCTACTTTGGCCTCCCGCTGGCGATGGTGATTCTCTCTGCGACCGCCGTGCCCATCTTTCACAGTGCGAAAGTCTATACCGCCTATGAGTATCTGGAGCAGCGCTTCGACACCAAGACGCGGGCGCTGGTTGGCGGGATCTTTCTCATACAGCGTGGCCTGGCGGCAGGCATCGCTCTGTATGCGCCGGCGGTGGCCCTTTCCGTGGTACTGGGGTGGTCCGACCGGCTGACCACGGTAATTATGGGCGTCCTGGTGGTCTCATACACCGCGACGGGTGGCATCAAGGCCGTGACCTGGGCCGATGTGCAACAAATGGTGATGATCCTCGTCGCGCTGCTGCTCAGTCTGTTCATCGCGATTCATCTCCTGCCGGCGGATGTTTCGTTTCTGGATGCGGTCCGTCTCGCCGGCGCGGCCGGACGGCTAAGTCCGGTGGATCTGCACTTCGATTTGAATAATCGCTACAACGTCTGGAGCGGGCTCATCGGTGGCATGTTTCTGGCCCTGGCGTATTTTGGCTGCGATCAGAGCCAAGTGCAGCGCTATTTAACCGGCAAGTCCATCGCGCAAAGCCGCCTCAGCCTGATCTTCACGGCGATGGCCAAGATCCCCATGCAGGCCTTCATCTTGTTCATCGGAGCGATGGTCTTCGTCCTGAACCTGTTTGTCCAAGCGCCACCCATCTTCCAGCCGGTTGAAGCCCAACGTGCCGCGCAATCGGCTGAGTGGCCCAAGATCGAAGCTCAGTATCACAGTGCCTTCGAGGAGCGCCGGGCTGTCGCCTATCGGCTGCTGCAATCGGAACACACCGGAGCTGCCGCGAAAGGCGCCGCGATTTCCGCGCAGCATGCCGGCGCATCGGTCCTGGCGGCATTCCGCGCCTCGCAGAGCAAGTTCGACGGCGTGCGCAAGCAGGGTCTCGCCGTCGCCGCGCGCCTTGAAAACGCTAAGGAGTTCAACGATACAAACTACATCTTTCTGTCGTTCGTGACCAGCTATCTGCCAGTCGGTGTCGTGGGTCTGGTCATTGCAGTCATCTTCTCGGCGTCGATGTCTTCCACGTCGGGCGAGATCAACTCGCTCGCGACCGTGACGGTGATCGACATCTACCGGCGGTTCATCAAGAAAGACGCCACGGATCGGCACTACTTGATCGCCTCGCGTCTAGGCACCGTCTTCTGGGGCGCGTACGCCGTCACGTTCGCCGCCTTCGGATCGCGCGGCTTCGGAGCCTTGATCGAACGGGTCAATATCATCGGCTCGCTCTTTTACGGCGGAATGCTAGGCGCGTTTGTCCTGGCCTTCGGGTTCAAGCGAGTAGGCGGCACCGCTGCATTCTGGGGAGTGATCTGCGGAGAAGCAGCTATCTTCTTTGCGGCGGCATTCACTGGTATCACATTTCTTTGGTACAACGTGATCGGCGCCGCGGTCGTGGTGGGAGTGGCGCTGCTGCTGACTACCGTTGTGCCGAAGCAGCCAGCATTACCGGCCTAATGCGCCGGCACTGCAGCGCCCAATTCCGCTTCGATCGCGGCTGCGATGCGGGTCGTCCAATAGTCAACACGGTCCATTGATCCGGCCTCAATCATGACGCGGGCAAGCGGCTCGGTGCCTGAGAACCGGACCAACACGCGGCCGGAATCCTTGAATTCGTCTTCGGCCGCGCGGATCTCCGCTTGGACGGTCTCGAGCTCAGCGAGAGGCCGCTTGGTTTGAATGTGGATGTTGACGAGCTTCTGGGGAAAGCTCTCAATCTCGCTGACCAGCTCATCCAGCGACTTTCCGGAGTCGCGGATTACCTCGAGAACGCGCAGCGCCGTGAGCAGGCCGTCGCCGGTGGTCGCGAATTCGGTGAAGATGACATGTCCCGATTGCTCGCCACCGAGCACAGCATTGCGCCGAAGCATCTCTTCTAGCACATACTTGTCGCCGACTGGTGTGCGGACCATCTCAAGGCCCTGCTTCCGCAGCGCGAGCTCGAGTCCGAGATTCGACATGACCGTGGCGACTATGACATTGCCTGGTAAGCGGCCCTGGCGGTGAAGGGCAGTTCCACTGAGGTAGAGCACCGCGTCACCATCGACGACCCGGCCGCTGGCAGCGACGAACAGTGCGCGGTCTGCATCGCCATCGAAAGCGACACCGAGGTCGGCCTTGGCAGCCACGACATGCTCGCGCAGGTTCTCCAGATGAAGTGATCCGCAGTTGAGGTTGATGTTGCGACCGTCAGGCGAAGCGCCCACCCAGGTGACATGTGCGCCGAGCTTGTCGAAAAGGCGAGGCGCCACCTGAGTTGCGGAACCGTTGGCGCAGTCGACAACAATGCGGTACGGAAACGATCCCGTGACAGTTGCGGCGAGGTGGTCGGTATAGAGATTGTCGAGCGCGGGGTCAACGGTCAGCGTGGCTTCGGCGGCTTCTTCACCGGAGGACAACCAAGCGAACATGCGCTGCTCGAGCTGTAGTTCCAGCTCGTCGGGGAGCTTGAAGCCGGCGTGATTGATGACCTTGATGCCGTTGTCCCGATACGGGTTGTGCGAGGCGGAGATCATGATTCCGGCGATAAACGGACCGGTCTTGGCGAGATAGGCGACGCCCGGCGTTGTGATGACCCCGGCAAACCGCGCTTTGACCCCACTGCGCTGCAATCCGCCCGCGACGAAAGCGGCCAGCCAGGGGCCACTTTCGCGTGTGTCCATGCCGATGACGATCTCCGGATGGTCGTGCTTTTCACCGGTATTGTTTCCAGTGGCCCATGCGCCTAGCGCTACGCCGAGAGCGAAGGCGGTCCGGGGATCGAGCGGGGGGTTGCCGGCGACACCGCGAATGCCATCGGTGCCGAAGAGTTGTCTGGACAAGTGCAGTTTCCTTAGGCGACAGGGAGTCGCGCAAACCCAAGTGTACGAAACCAGAGCGCCGAATCTGTGTTAGGCGGCGAACGCTAAACTCAAAAGATCATGAATGACGGCGGGTCGAACGGGACCAAGCCAAAGCAGCGGATCGAATATGCGGAACTGCCGTCCCGCGATCTCAAGGCGACCAAGCGGTTTTACAGTACCGCTTTCGGGTGGGAATTCAAGGACTTCGGACCGGAGTATACGAGTTTCACCGCGGGGGAACTTGCGGGCGGATTCACGACCGAGATTCCATCGCCGGGTTTTGGCGTGGTGATGATCATTTACACGGACGATCTAGAGGCCGCGCTGGCAAACGTGAAGGCCGCTGGTGGAGTGATTGCGAAGACGATCTGCGATTTCCCGGGTGGGCGGAATTTTCATTTTAAGGACCCCAGCGGGAATGAAGTGGCGGTGTGGTCGGGGAGGGCGGGGTAGGCCTCACCCGAACGCTGCGTTAGCGAACAGCTTCTTTGCAGTCTGTGACACAAGGTTTTTTGGGCCCGGTTTCTGACTCGGGCCAGACGGCATCATAGCAAGCATCCATTTGATACTTCCCATCGCGCATTCGGTAAAGCAGCAGCGTCCTCTGGAAGGCTGATTCATGGATGCCGACAAGAAAATCCTTGAAATGGTTTGTCGCGGTCTGGCGAATCTCGAACGTCTGCCCCTCTGTCTCAAGGATCGGCTGAAAACGCTTGTCAGCCTCTTTAAAAATCCACAAATTGCAGTTTCCCGTTGCGCCGCAGTTCGTTTCATCGCCAGCTTGGGCGATGATTTCTGGAACTTGCCCACTATTTAGATGGACGGCCCGAACTCGCGTAGTTGCGACAAACTGAGATCGGCCGGTAAGAGCAAAATTACGCTGGTACAGACGGCGGTACACATCAACGATGGCTTCACGGAGTAGGGCCTTTTCCCGTGGCGTGAGAGTTAATCGATCAATCTTGTCCTTGTAAGTAAGCTCCTGTTGCAGCCCCCAGTTCGGCTGAAATTCATCGGCTTGACCGTGCGACGGAGGTGGAAGTGTCAGGGCGAAGAGCAGTAACCACGAAAATCGCCTTACGATTGTTGTGTTGGCTCGCAGGCCAGCGCAGAGAACTTTAAGGGGCGAGGCATCTGCCCCTCAGTATCTACCGCCATGATGACGCCGATTCACCTCACGTTCAACGGCACCATCCATTTCTGCGAGCGTTTTCGGCTTGGTCTTCCACCTCAACGAACCAGCGACCTGATCGAGTTCGGCTTTAGGAAAAGCGTCGACTCTTCGACCGATCTCAGCCTCGGCCAATAGCGGAATGCCCGCGCCGCCCGGCGGGAAGTCCCGCTCTGTCTGCTCGTCCCAGGTTTGCCAATCGCGTTCGCTAATCCAATCCGCCAGGAGCGCCAGCTGCTCCGGAGGGAGCGGTTCAATCGCTTCCTTGATAGCTTCCAAGGTCATACCCAAACTTAGCCCGTTTCGATCTCTCTCGCAATAGGCGTGGCGAGGGAGCTTTTACTTATCCCGCTCCGTAACAAGTTCGACAATCGACTGTAACGCCCGTTGCGCCGGGTTTTCGGGGAAGCTGCCGATGAGGTTGCGGGCTTTGGCCGTGAATGCATGGGCACGATCGTAAGCGCGGGCGACAGCACCGTGGCGCTCCAGGATCTGGACGATGCGCATGAAGGGCACCTGCTCGTAGTTGCCGTCCGCGATCACTGTTTCCACGGCTTGCCGTTCGTCCAATGAAGCGGATTCGAGCGCATAGATCATGGGCAGAGTTACCTTGCCTTCGCGCAAATCGTTGCCGGCGGGTTTGCCGAGTATTTTCTCGGTCGATGTGAAGTCGAGGATGTCGTCGACCAGCTGAAAAGCCATGCCTAGGTTCCAGGCAAATTCGCCCAACTTATTCTCTTCCGCTTCGCTGGCATTCGCCGCGACGGCGCCCAGGCGCGCGCAGGCCGAGAATAGGCTGGCGGTTTTGCGGTCGACCAGTTCCATATAGTCAGTCTCGCTGTTGTCGACCCGATCCAGGCGCTCCAACTGCAGCAGTTCGCCTTCCACCATCATCTGGGTGAGAGAGATGAGAACGTCGAGTATGTGAAAGTTCCGCTCCCGCAGTGCGACCTGGAAGGCCTGCATGTAAAGCCAGTCGCCGGCCAAGACCGCCGTGTGATTGCCCCAAACCACGTTAGTGGAGGGGCGGCCGCGGCGGGTCTTGGCGACATCGATGACATCGTCGTGGACCAGAGTCGCGGTGTGAATCATTTCAACGACGGCGGCCAACCGTAGGGCACAGTCGGTGGTGGAACCAAACAGTCGCGCGGTCAGCAAGAGCAGCGTGGGGCGCAACCGTTTGCCACCACCCGCCTGCAAATACTGATTGATGGTGGTGATGGCTTCGACGGAAGCGACCGACTCGACACTAATCTCCTGCTCGACACGCTTCAGATCAGTCTGAACAAGTTCAAAGACCTCGCGCGCGGTAATGGACTGCTTGATCTTGCTGAACATGAAAGTTAGCTGGGCCGCAAACTATCTAGTTTAGGCTTACTCCCTGATTAGAGCCCACATCATTCGGCGGGGTGGAGGAATCAGGTCGCCCGGCGAGGTGAAAAAGCCGTTCAAAATTGGCCAATGTTTCGGCGGCGAGTTGTTCAACGGGTACGCAGCGAACTTCGGCAATGGACCGCGCGGTATAGGCAACGTAAGCCGGCTCATTACGCTTGCCACGGTAGGGCAGCGGAGCCAGGTAAGGGCAATCGGTTTCGAGGAGCAGGCGGTCGGCCGGCGTGAGGCGAGCCGCTTCGCGGATCTCTGCGGACTTCGGAAACGTGGTTACGCCTCCGAAGCTCAGGTGAAACCCAAGATCAAGACACTCGCGGGCCGCAGCGGCGTCGCCAGTGAAGCAGTGCATCACGCAGCCGAGACCGGTGGGCGCCCAGTGAATGCGCAACATGTCCAGTGTGTCGCGCCAGGCATCCCGGGTGTGAATGACTACGGGCATTCTTGATTCTGCGGCCAGCTCCATTTGTCGAACGAACACAGGCACTTGTGCCTCTTTGGGCGTTCCCCAATGGTAATCCAGGCCGATCTCGCCGATTGCTTTGACGTTTGGATGCTGCAAAAGCTCCGCCAGTTTCTCGAACGTGTTCAAATTTATCTTACACGCGTCGTTGGGGTGGACTCCGACGGTGGCGAACACGAACGGGTAACGATCGGCGAGGCGAACGGCGGCTTCGAGATCGGGCGGCCCGTCGCCGGTACCGATGGCGAGCATATACTGGACCCCGGCTTCGCGGGCACGCTCGATGACAGCCTCGCGGTCGTCATCGTAGCGATGGTCGTCCAGGTGACAGTGTGAATCAACCAAATGCACGTGCGCGACCTATTTGAGCCGCGCGCCGACGGGGATGTCTTCGTGGAATCCGGCTAGAACGGGCGCGCCGCCCTCGAGGCTGGCGGCGACGATCATGCCCTGAGAGGTGATGCCCCGCAGGTTGCGCGGCGCGAGATTGGCGACAATCACCACCTTGCGGCCGACCAGGTCTTCCGGTTTGTAGGCCAGCGCGATTCCGGCGACGATGGTTCGCGGCTCTGGCTCCCCGATGTCCACTCTCAGATGCAGCAGCTTGTCGGCGCCTTTAACGGGCTCGGCTGATTTGACCTGGCCGACACGGAGGTCGACTTTGGAGAAATCGTCGATCGAGATGTAGGCAGGCTCTTCAGCGGGGGCGGCCTCGATCGCCGGGGTGGCCGCCGGCGCGTGGCCCAGAAGAGCGGCTTGCCGTCTCTTTTCCACCTCTTCGAGTTCCTGCATTTTCTCCACGGTTGGTTTGAGGTCTAGACGCGGAAAGACAGAGCTTAACTCTCCGATGGCTTGACCGGCGACAAGGCCGCCCCAAGCGAGGTCTCTCACCTTGAACTCGCTGACTGGCTGCTTGGTGCCTAGTTGCTGCCAGATCTCTTGGGCCGAGTGCGGCAGGACCGGCGAGACCAGTGCAGTGACGATCCGCAGAGCTTCGGCCGCCGTGTAGAGCGTTTCGTCCAGGCGATCTTGTGCCGTCCCGTCCTCGGCGAGTTTCCAGGGAGCGCGTTCGACGATGAATTTGTCGACGGCCGCAATGATGGTCCATATGGCTTCAAGCGCTTTGGAGAAGTCGAACGAATCGTAGGCGGCGAGAGCGGCCTTGGCTCCGGCAATAGCAGCTTGTGTGATTGCGGGATCGCCGCCGGACGCCGGAACAACACCGCCGCGGTACTTCTGGATCATAACGAGAATGCGGCGAGCGAGATTGCCGAGGCCGTTGGCAAGGTCGGAGTTGTAGCGGCCCACCAACGCGTCGAAGCTGAAGCTGCCATCATGCCCGAAGGGGATCTCGCGGAACAGAAAGTAGCGGAGGGCATCGACGCTCATCACCTCAGCAATCGGCACCGGGCGCACGATATTGCCGCGCGACTTGCTCATTTTGTCGTTTTCAAAAAGCAGCCATCCGTGGGCAAAGATCCGCTTGGGCAGTTCCCAGCCAGCGGCCATCAGAAAAGCGGGCCAGTAGACCGCGTGGAAGCGGAGGATCTCCTTGCCTATTAAGTGCAAGTCGGCCGGCCAGCGGTCTTCGCCGTCAACGGCACTCATATAGGTGGCAAGCGCGTCAAACCAGACGTAAAAGACGTGCTTCAAATCGTGTTGAACGGGGATGCCCCAGGAGATGCTGGTGCGGGTGATGGAGACGTCGCTGAGGCCTTGTTTAACGAAGGAAAGGACCTCATTGCGACGGAAATCGGGCTGAATGAATTCAGGGTGCTGTTCGTAGAGATCCAGCAGACGATCCTGAAACGCGGAGAGTTTGAAGAAGTAGTTTTCTTCGGTGACTTCTTCGTAAGGCTTGCCGGTTTCGGGGTCGATGTCGCCCGGCTTGGCGTCGTTGACGAAGGCCTCGCTGACCACCGCGTACAGGCCCGTGTACGTTCCTCTATAGATATAGCCGCTAGCCAGTAAAGATTCGAAGAGTCGATTCACCAGCTTGGCGTGGTTTTCTGCTGTTGTGCGCTGGAAGCGATCGATTTGAATATCGAGCTTCTGCCAGGTGTTCTTAAAATCGGCCGAGATGATGTCGGCGTATTCTTTAGGCGTCTTTCCCTGGGCGCGGGCGGCCCGCTCGACCTTGGTTCCGTGCTCATCGGTGCCGGTAGTGAGCACCACTTCGTAGCCCTGCATCCGCTTCAGCCGGGCAATGGTCTCGGCGGCGATGGTTGTGTAGGCGTGGCCGATGTGCGGCGCCGCGTTGACGTAGTAGATAGGGGTCGTGAGGTAGTATTTGCCAATTGTCATCAAAAGATCCTTGCTCGATGGACGTCAAGAACCCGTGGCACGTGCTTCAGCCTGCGAGAAGCCTATCCAGCACGCTTCTACGGTTTCTGTTTACTCTGCATCGAGTTCCAATAAACGTGGCTCGCCTCGGCCAGGACGGCGCGGATGGGCACGCCTTTACTCAGCGCGATCGTCCGGCAATCGTCGTACTCAGGAGCGAAACTTCCATTGTCCGACAGCTTGATGCGGACCGGGCCGTAGGAAGTGTCAACTTCCACGAACTGACGCGCCGCAACACGGCGGCCAGCTTCGAAGATGCGCAGGCCGAGAGTGCTGGTTTCGGCGAAAATGATTTCGACGAGCCGCTCGGTATCCGCCGGTGTTGCGATAACGGATAGCAACGTCGCCGCCCGGTTCTTCTTCATAAGAATCGGCGCCAGGGTCACATCAAGGGCGCCTGCTTCGAGCAATCGCTCCATAGCATAGCCGAGGACTTGCGGGCTCGAATCGTCGATGTTTGCTTCGAGGACGTTGACGGTGGTGGCTTCGGTCGCGCCGGTTCGTTCGCCAATCACGACGCGGAGAACATTCGCTTGCGACGGGAAATCCTTGTCGCCGGCGCCGAAACCCTGAGCAAGTACGCGAATGGGCGGCAAGCCGCCATACCCCTTGGCCAGCGTGGCCAGAAGCGCGGCGCCGGTGGGCGTGGTGAGTTCCGTCTCCGGGCCTGCTGAATAGACCGGGGCCTGTTTCAAGAGCTCGGTAGTGGCGGGAGTGGGAACCGGAAGTACCCCATGTTCTGTTAAAACAGTGCCGCTGCCGACATTGATCTTGGAGGCGTACACTTCTTCGATCGAGAGCGACGCCAGGGCGACGCAAGCGCCGACAATATCGCTGATGGAATCGACCGCACCGACCTCATGGAAGTGAACCTTTTCTATCGGGACGTTGTGTGACTGCGATTCTGCCTCACCGAGGCGGCGGAAGACGGCGATGGAGTTGTCACGCGCCTGTGGCGGCAAATCGGCCGCCAGGATGATCTTCTCTATGTGCGGCAGGTGTCGGTGGGCCTTCTGGTCGCCACCCCGGACGTGAAACTTCGAGGCAGCAATGCCCTTGCGTTTCGTTTTTTCCAGTTCGTAAGTCGCCCCCAGGCTGAGGCTGTGGAGCGAGGATTCGACGAGCGCCCAATCGGCGCCGGCATCGAGCAGCGCGCCGACAGTCATGTCGCCGCTGATGCCCGAGAACGCGTCGAAGTAACAGATTTTCATGGGTAAAGACGGCGGAGGCAGGCCGGTATGAGGGACAGGCGAGCCTCCTTTCATCTTACAGGGGAGTGGAGTGGCAGCCTTCGGCACGCGATCGGATCAAGCAGTTGTCGCGTGAGTGATCAACTTGGCCAAGCGGTCAGGCGGCGGCTATTATGAGGGCATGATTGTGGAAGATATCGCTGAGATCATCGCCGAGTGGGTCTTGCATCGGGCCGTGAATGGCGAAAGTCCCAAGGATGTGATCGTTCGACTCGGCAAACCTCAGCCACATCCGGGCGGTTCAGGGTTCTTCAGCCCCTTCGAGCTGATTGGCCTTGGGCAACGAAAGGTGCGGTACGCTTCCGGAATCGATGCCTTCCAGTCTCTCCAGCAAGTGTCGAATGATCTCTGGCTTTTTGGACCACCACAAGCAGGAACCCTCCGTTGATATGTACTTTCTGGAACCCGGCGACGACCTGGGGTTTCCGGATGCGTAGCGGTACTAAACAGGTTATTTTAAAAAAATGCTAGCCCGACCTGGCGCATTGTTAGTGAAGAGTATGAAAAGCAAGCGTGGACTTGGGAAATCGCCCAACAAGCAAAGTGGCGCAATGTCGGACAGAATCTTGGCTGTCCGGGCTGAGCTCGAGGCTGCGCGAAAAAGGATCGCTGAATTTCAGGAATCTGAGACGATCCATGGGCGGAAGATAAGTTCAAAAGAGCCGTTTCCAAGGAATTGATGAAGACTTTTCAGGACGGGATTTAGCCTTACTTGAACAGCATTCTCCAAGCCGTCACCGTGAGCGCATGCGTGATCATGGAGGCACGGACACTGCCGCCGCGCAAGTACGCGATGGCATAGAACACGCCGGCGATGCTCGCCATGACGGCGAAGCGCCAGTTGGGGAACTCGCGGTACCAGAGATGGACCGAGCCGAAGGCGAGTGAAGAAATGACGATGGCGACCCAGGACGGAAGCGCCGACTTCAGCAGGCCGCGCAGGACGACACCGCGGCAAAACAGCTCTTCAAAAAAAGCCACCACCCAGAGCGTTCCAAAGAAGTAGCCGACAGCTTTGGCGGCGATCCACCAAAACTCGCCGTGGGCCGGAGCAAAAGACGCAAAATGGATAGACTGCGCGGCGATTGCCAGAGCTGTGGCGGCCATCGCAAATGTGAGAGCGCCCCAGCGCCATTCGCGCCAGGAAGGCCAGAAGCCGACCGGGCCGGCGTCCCACCCGCGAATAAAGAGAAAGGCGAGAGATGTGACGCGGATCCACATCAGGTGACCCAGGATGTTCGTTGCCAAGCTGGAGTCGGGAGTAAGGTAGATGCGCGGGAAAGCGCGCGCGACCAGCGGCGCGGCGATCAAAACTAAGAACCCGACATCGAACGCAGGGCGGCGCGGCAGGATGACGTGCCAGAAAGAACAGACGGCGACCAGGCAGCCCAGCAATAGAAACGCGTTGAGGCGGAAAAGGCCGGTGGGCGTGCTGAGGATGAAATAAGGAAGTAGGCCGCTGACAAGCAGCAGCAGCGCCTGCCGCGACGGCGATCTGATACCAGCGAAAACCGCGCGAGTGGATTCAAATCCGGCGGCGAGATAGAAAAAAGACTCAATCAGAAAAGCCGGCAGCAGCGCAGCCGTGATCCAATAAGAGTTTTCGATGCGGTGGGCAAAGATGATGGAAGCCACGCCCAGCGCCAACCAAATGATGACTAGCGCAACCCAAAACGGGCGCAGCGTCCGTAACATTGCCCTCATCGTAGCATCGGGTCTGCTGGTGGCTACCTCGGCGCTGCGAGCCGTGGACCCGCCCACCGGATTGCTGAAGAAGATTTCGCAACGGGAGGCCCAGAACGCCGATGAGCGCAACAATTACACCTACCGCCAGACCGTCACTGTCCAGGAATTGGATGATCATGGGGCGCTGACCGGTGAGTATCGCGAGGTGCGCGACATCATCTTTTCGCCCAAGCACGAGCGCGATGAAGTGCTGGTGGAAAAGCCGCGCAGCACATTGAAGCGGCTGATTTTGACGGAAGAAGATTTCGCGGATATTCGAAACGTGCAGCCGTTCCTGCTGACGCCCGACCAGTTATTCTCCTACGAGCACAAATTCAAGGGCGAAGAGACGGTGGATGGAGAGCTGTGCTTTGTCGTGTTCATCCGACCCAGGCAGATTCTTTCCGGCCAGCGCTTCTTCGAAGGCACGATATGGGTGCGCCAGAGCGACCTCGCGGTTGTGCGCAGCGAAGGGGTCGCGGTGCCGCAGATTCAAACATTGAGCAAGGAGAATCTGTTTCCTCACTTCACAACGCTGCGGCAAGCCGTCGATGGGCAGTGGTTCTTTCCGATGGACACGTATGCCGACGACACGCTGTATTTTCGCCAAGGACCACAGCGGATTCGCATACGAATCAAGTATTCAAACTACAAGCGGTTCGGGGCGGAATCGACGGTTCAGTTCGGGGATCAGAAGAAGTAGCAACGGGCCGTGGGATGCTGCCGCATCCGCTTGCTGGCGCGCGCGATTCAGTGCTGGAGTTTAACGGGAATTCTGGTCCGCCAGTCTACTCCCACTCAATGGTTCCGGGGGGCTTGTTGGTGACGTCGTAGAACACGGCCGTGATGCCGGGTAGTTCCAACAAGTGCTGGGTCAGATAACGAAGATCGGCGGGATGCATCGCGACAACCTCGGCCGTCATGCCGTCGACGGAGTGAATGGGCCGAAGAACGACGGACTCGGGCCGATCCTTTGTGCCAACCGGCACCAGGACAACGGGGAATTGCCAGACCCGCTGTTCAAAGCAGCTATCGGCGCAGAACTGGCGGACAATTGCGTCGGCGTCGCGCAGCAAATCGAGACGCTCTTTGGTTAGTGAGGCACGCTGGACACGCCAGTAGAGCGGTTCGGCGTTGCTACCGCAGATACTGACGACGCGATTGATGTCGGTGCGCCGGTTCGTCAGGGACGGGGCAAGTTTGCGGATGATGGATTCATCCACCGGTTCATCGATGGCAAGCACCTGGCGGTAGCTGCGCGAATCGCCTTGCACACCGACCGAGCGAACGGGCAGCAGGTAGCCGTCGGGCGACAGATGTGGCGCCGCTTCTTCAGCCGAACATAGGCAGCGAATGGCGAGACCAGGGCCTGGGAAAGGATGCCGCGCCAGAAACTCTGCCGGCACACCCAACTCCGCGCCGATCTCGCGAACTTCATCTTTATAGAACGATGTCAGCGGCTCGAGGATGCGATTGGAATCGATCAGCGCCTGAATCCCGGCGACGCGATTATGGTGGGTTTTGATGAGGTCGGCCTTGGCGGTGCCGCCCGACTCGATGGTATCCGGATAAATCGTGCCTTGGCCGAGAATCCACTGCGCGTCGAGGAAATGACGCGACTGCAGCAGGCGCTCCTGCACCTTGACGAATTGTTCGCCAATGACGAGGCGCTTGGCTTCCGGCTCATGCACGTCGGCCAAGGCTGCCATGAATTCGGGTTCCGCCTGCTCGACCTCGAAATGCGTGGCACCTAACGAGGCGAATATTCCACGCACCAGCTCAGTCTCACCCTTCCGCATTAGGCCGGTGTCGACGTACAGGCCGTACACGCGTTCGGGACCCAGGGCGCGGAGGCAAAGGGTATAGGCAACTGTGGAGTCGACGCCTCCGCTGACGAAAAAGAAAATATTGCGGTCAGCGGCAATCTGGCGGATCTGTTCTTCGATGAGCGGGACGCGCTGCGAGACATCCCAATCGGCCGTTGCGCCGCAGATGCTGAAAACGAAGTTCTTCAGAATCGTGGCGCCGGCGTGAGTATGGACCACTTCCGGATGAAACTGCAGGCCGTAGAGCTTCCGTGCGGTGTCCGACATGGCCGCGACGCCGGAGGTCTCGGTGGATCCGATTACCTTAAATCCGGGGGGCGCGACTGCCACGCTGTCGCGATGGCTCATCCAGATCTGGGAATGCTGAACGCCACCCAGAATCGCGTCCTGGCGCGTGATATCGAGCTGCGCGACACCATACTCGCCGCGTTCTCCCTTTTGAACTTTGCCACCAAGGTGATGTGCAATCAATTGATGCCCGTAGCAAATTCCGAGCACGGGCACGCCACTGAGCAGAACTGCGGGATCGATGTTGGGACTACCTTCTTCGTAGACGCTGGCAGGGCCGCCAGAGATGATGATTCCCTTGCGCGAGCGCAGGACTTCTGCTGGTGTTTCGCTGGGCTGGACATCGGCGAACACGCCCAACTCGCGAACCTTGCGAGCGATGAGGTGAGTGTATTGGCCGCCGGTGTCGAGGACCGTGATCTGCGGATCAGGGGTCGGAGAAGGGGTCGTTCGGTTCGGCGAAGTTGCGATGAGAGTGCCCATATCGAATTCTATCCAAGTGGGTGGGCACGCTCCAGCCGATCGGGGCCAAAAACGAAAAGGCTCCTTTGGTTTTGGCAGGGAGCCTTCTAGAGAACGATAAAGCGGAACCTAAAGGTGAGCGCGCTGCTGCTCGCCCTTATTCTTCAATTTGTTTAGCAGTTCCTGAGCCTTGGGCATCGCTTCAATGGCAATTGCCACTTCGGGGTCCTCCTCAACGGCGACGCGCTTGGAGTCTTCCAGGCTAAAGGCGGTAATGTACATCTCGGTCTTCAGTTGTTTCCGGAGCCACTCGTGGTTCAGTGTCCAGTCCGCTTCGGTGAAGGTCACGCCCTGCTTCATCAGGAAATCATGGAATTGGTTCAAGACTTCTTCGCTCGGCGTAAAGCCCTGCGCGAGCTTGGCTTCTTTGTCACCAAAGTAATGGGCGGTAAAGGTGAAAAATGCGTTCTTGCGCAGCACGTCAAGCTGGAATTTGTTGAGCTTGGGCGAATCGAACTTTTGGTCGGGCGTAATGCCGCCACCACCATAGACTACGCGGCCCAGGTCGGTCTGCTTCACATCCATTGGGTCCTTCGTTTCGCCATGCTTGCCGTAGTAGTAGTCCAGGAACGAAATGCTGGAATAGTCGCGCTGAATGAGGCGGCCGGATGGCGTGTAGTAGTGCTGCGTGGTCAGCGCCAAGCCGGTGTTGTCACTCAGCGGGAATACCGTCTGGACCAAGCCCTTGCCGAACGTGGTGTCGCCAAGAATCCAGGCACGGTCGTGATCCTGGAGGGCGCCGGCTACGATTTCCGCAGCCGACGCCGAATAGCGGTTTACGATGACCACCACCGGATAGCTTAGACCATACTGGCTACCGCGCGCTGTGTAGGGCTTCTCGTTGTAAGCGCGTCCCTTATGGGAGACCACTGTCTGGCCCTTATCGAGCCAGTGTCCGGCAACGGCCACGCCTTCCTGGAGCAGGCCGCCTGGATTCTCACGAAGATCGAGCACTAGGCCCTTGATGTTGGCTTCGCCCAGTTTCTTCAGCTGCTTCTCGACTTCATCTCCTGTGGTTTCAGTGAATTGCAAGACTCGGAGGTAGGCGATTCCAGGCTTGACGAAAAACGCTTCGTCGACACTATTGCGGGGGATTTCATCACGAATAATGTTGAAGGTGAGTGGCTTGGAGCTGCCTTCGCGGCTCACAACGATCTGAACTTTGGTTCCCTTGGGACCGCGGAGCAGGTCAGCCACTTCGGTCGTGTTTAGCGTATCGACCCGCTTGTCGTTGACTTCCAGGAGCATGTCGCCGGGCCGAATGCCGGCTTTGTAAGCAGGCGATCCGCCAAATGGGGCGATCACGATCGTCTTACCGGTGCGCTGCTGCGGACCAATCTGCATGCCAACGCCGTAGTATTTGCCGTGCTGTTCTTCGCGCAGTCCGGCGAAATCCTTGGGATCGAAGAAATTGGAGTGGGGATCGAGTGTCCGGAGCATACCGGGGATGGCGCCGCGGTAGATGCCCTTATCAGGCGTTACCTTGTCGGCGAAGTTCTGCTCCACCAAGTCGTAAACTTTGGTGAAGGAATTGAGGCTGTTGTTGACGGCCTCGTCGCTGGTCTTGGTGGAAGCCGCCGAAACAGTCGGCGAGCCGGGTCCCCAGAGGCCACCAATGACGGCGCACAGGACCAATAAAAGGGGAACAAAAAGGAAATAACGCCGCTTGGACGACAAAAGAGACCTCCAGACCTAGTCTTTAGTATAGACGCAGTTGCCCGAGGTGGGGTTGTGCGGAAAGCCCGAAAATATCCCCGGCTCCCCGTTTTCGCGGGGTCGCAGAAGTCCCTTCTCAGCCCGGATCGGCTTCCTAAACCGCTACACGAGCTCGGCGCCCATTGATTGTTTCGCTCCGGGCTGCCTTCCGTGGCGTTGTATCCAGTCGCCGCACCTGGTCGCTCACGCACACCAGGAACATCGGCTGCCGGGCGTTCTTCAATAGATCGATGATTCGGTCCTGCTGGTCTTCCAGGAAGATCGACTTGCCGTCGGTGAGCAAATGGAGATTCGAAGCATTCGTCAGCGCGTCCGCAAGGCGTTTGCCCATTTCGCGCTGGAGGAAACGGAGCACACGGCGAATTTTTTGCAAAGAAAACCCTTTGCGGCGTAATTCCGCAATGACCGTGATTTCTACAACTTCTTCGGGCAAATAGATTCGCTTATGCCCTTCGTGGCGCGGCGACACGACCTTGCGCTCGTCCCACCATTGCAACTGCCGCAAACTGACAGCGGCGATTCTGGCTACATCTGTACTGGTATAGGTACGGCTCGCCTGAGGTAAATCAGGACGCGACTTGCGTGTTTTGAACATATCGCCCGGGTTCCGTTTTTGAGGTGGGACAGCCACACTGATTGTACCGGAGCTACAAACCGTGTCAATAGTTTATCCGCCGCCGACGAACTCCACAATCTCGACTTGAGCGCCCGGATCGACCGATGTTTTGTCCCAATCCCGCTGGTGGACGATGCGGCGATTGAGTTCTAGGGCTACCCGATCGGGCCGAACGCCCAGAAAATCGAGCAATTCCCTGACCGTTTGGCCGACGGGCGTGGTTACCAACTCGCCATTTACGATCATTTCAATCGTATCGGGTGTGACAGGCATATGAAATCATCGTCCCTTCTGGGAAGAACCGGGGCTTAGCCGGCGCGTAGGTTTGACACCCCGTTCACCCGCTCATTATAGTGATAATTCTAGTTTTAGTGGGGATCTCTTAAGTTCATGCCCGACTCATTCGCTGCGCAATACTTTCCGGTGCTGGTGCAAATCCTGATTGCCATTGCGGTTGCGGGTGGCATGGTCGGCATGTCAGCCATCTTGGGCAGACGCGTCAAGGATTCCGTGAAGGATTCGCCCTACGAATCAGGAATGAAGCCGGTGGGTTCGGCACGCGAGCGGTTCAGCGTGAAGTTCTACCTGGTCGCCATGGTTTTTATCCTGTTCGACATTGAAGCGATATTCCTCTATCCGTGGGTGGTGGTTTACCACGAGTTGGGACTCTTCGGCTTTTTCGAGATGTTGCTGTTCATCCTTTTGGTGCTGTGCGGCTTTTTCTACATCTGGAAAAAGGGTGTGCTGAACTGGTCTCAAGAGACCAAGGACGCCCCGGAACAGGAGAAAAAGCGTGCTGCCTGAGGTTCTAGCCGATCATCCCGCGGCCATTGCCGTGGAACAGCAGCATCCGTCGGCAATTCTCGAAGCCAAATCGGCGCTAGGCGAGGTCACGCTGGTGATTGAGCCGGCGGTTATCACGGACGTTTGTTCCTTCTTGAAGATCCACCTTGGATTCGACCGTCTCAGCTCTGTGACCTGCGTGGATTGGTGGCCGGAGACTTCCCGTTTTGAGGTTGTCTACCATGTGCATTCGATCAAGAGCAACACGTGGCTCCGGTTGAAGGTTCGTGTAGCAGAGGGCGTTGAGGTCGACTCCGTAACGGGTGTTTGGCGAGGAGCTAACTGGTACGAGCGCGAAGTGTTTGACCTCTACGGCATCACATTCCGCAATCACCCCAATCTGGAGCGTATCCTGATGCCGGCCGATTGGGAAGGCCACCCGATGCGACGGGACTATCCGATTCACGGGTACCGGTACTCCTACCGCGACGAATAAGATGGCCGGACTCGGGAAATAGCGATGAAAACGGAGAACACTACACACTTCGAAGAGCTGGACGCCGAGCACGAGTTGCAGATGCCCGCTGTTCTGGGGCATGAGCACGCACCGGCCCCGGCCTCCACCCGGCGCATGACGCTGAACATGGGGCCGCAGCACCCGTCCACCCATGGCGTTCTGCGAATCATGCTGGAACTGGAAGGCGAAACGATCATCTCGGCGCGCCCCGACATCGGCTTTCTTCACACCGGCATCGAGAAGGAATGCGAGGGGAAGAACTATCACCAGGTCACGCCTTTGACGGACCGGGTGGACTACCTCGCGAATCTGTCCAACAATCTCTGCTACGCACTGGCGGTTGAGAAACTGCTGCAAATCGAGATACCGCCCCTGGCGCAATGGATGCGCGTGATGCTGGTGGAACTGACGCGACTGAACAGCCATCTGGTCTGGCTGGGGACTCACGCGCTCGACCTGGGCGGCATGAGCGCTTACTTCTATTGCTTCCGGGAACGCGAAGAGATTCTGAAAATCTTCGAGATGTTCTCGGGGCAGCGCATGATGACCAGCTACATCCGAATCGGAGGGCTGGCGCTCGAGCCGCCTCGCGGCTGGGACAAAGCGGTCAGTAAGTTCATCGCTACCTTTGACTCGAAGATCGATGAGTATGAGACGCTGCTGACTGCGAATCCGATCTGGATGCAACGGACCAAGGGCGTTGGCGTGGTTCCGCTCGATGAGTTGATTGCGGTTGGCGTGACGGGACCGATGTTGCGTGCGGCGGGCCTGAAGGTCGACGCCCGCAAAGATGCACCGTACTCGAGTTACGACAAGTTCAATTTCGACGTTCCGACCTACACCACCGGCGACGTTTTCGCGCGCTTCAAAGTACGGGTCGACGAAATGCGCCAGAGCACGAGCATCATCCGGCAGGCGGTGGCGGGAATGCCCGCGGGCGATTGGAAGGCCGACGCGCCACACGTTGTTTTGCCCGACCGGGAAAAAATGAAGACTCAGATGGAGTCGCTCATCTATCACTTCAAGATTGTGACGGAAGGTTTCCGCGTTCCTCGTGGCGAGGTCTATCAGGTCGTTGAATCGCCGCGTGGTGAGCTTGCTTATTACGTCGTAAGCGACGGTACGGCCAAGCCCCACCGGGTTTTCATGCGCACGCCTAGCTTCGGTAATCTTCAATCTCTGTCCGTGATGCTGGAAGGTCGCTTGATCGCGGATTCGATCGCTTCTCTCGGTAGCATGGATTTCGTCCTGGGGGACGTCGACAGGTAGGGTCGACTTAACAGCAATGACTTTTTCTCCCGCCCTGGAAGAACGCTTCGCCAAGCTGCTCACGAGTTACCCGCCGGGCCGGCAGCGATCGGCCATTGTTCCTATGCTTCTTTACGCGCAAGATGAGGTGGGATCCATCTCACGGGAACTCATCGAAGAAGTAGCCAAGCGCACAGGTGTGGCTTCGTTGCAGGTCGATGAAGTGATCGGCTATTACTCGATGCTTCACCGCGAGCCCATTGGCAAATACAACGTACAAGTGTGTACGAACATCTGTTGTCTCGTGGTGGGGGGCGAAGAGTTGTTCGAGCATGCGAAGAAGTGCCTCGGGATTGGACACAAACAGACCACGGCGGATGGTTTATTCACCTTAGAGGAAGTGGAGTGCATGGGCGCCTGTTCTTGGGCGCCGGCGATCCAGGTGGGATACGATTTTTATCACCAGGTAACGCCCGAACGATTCGATCAATTGATTGACGCGTTACGTAAGGCGGAGTCCGGAAAGAACCAGGTTTCCTAGGACCACATGGTCTTCAACGAACCGAGTCCGCTCGAAGTAAAGGTGGTATCGCGCCGGTTTCTGCTGGAGAACTCAGCTAGCATCGATACCTATCTGGCGACTGACGGTTATTTAGCCATCAAGAAAGTTGTGCAGATGACGCCGGCGGCGATCATCGACGAGCTAAAGGCTTCCGGGCTTCGCGGGCGCGGTGGCGCGGGCTTTCCGACCGGCATGAAGTGGAGCTTCGTGCCTCTCAATACGGGCAAGCCGACCTACATCATTTGCAACTCCGATGAGAGCGAGCCCGGGACGTGCAAAGACCGGCTGCTGATGGAGAACGATCCGCATCAACTGCTGGAAGGCATGATGATTGCCGGTTTCACGATCGGCTCGAACAAAGGCTACATTTATATCCGCGGCGAGTATCGTTACCTCATCCCGATTGTCGATAAAGCGATTGCGGAGGCCTACAAACACGGGTATCTCGGAAAGAACATCCTAGGTTCCGGTTGGGATTTCGATATTTACACTCACACCGGTGCCGGCGCTTACGAGTGTGGCGAGGAATCAGCGCTGCTGGAATCGTTGGAAGGCAAACGCGGCATCCCACGGCTGAAACCGCCTTTCCCGGCGGTCGTAGGCGCATTCCAGTGTCCGACGATTCTGAACAACTGCGAAACGTATTCGCACGTCCCAGCGATTTTCCGTGAAGGCGCGGCCTGGTATGCAGGGCTCGGCTCGCCAAAGAATGGCGGCACTCGGTTGATGTCCGTCTCGGGCCACGTGAACAAACGCGGCGTCTATGAAATGCCGATGGGTTTCCCACTGCTGCGGCTGATCGACGAAGTCTGTGGCGGCATTCGAAACGGCAAGAAGCTGAAGGCAGTGATCCCGGGTGGATCGTCCACACCGATCTTGAGGGCCGAGGAATGCGACGTGGCGTTGGACTTTGATTCGCTGGCGAAGGCGAAGACGATGGCGGGATCCGGTGGTCCGTTGATTCTCGACGAAGACACCGATATCGTGCGTGTTGCGTTGAGAACGATCAGGTTTTACAAGCACGAGAGCTGCGGCTGGTGCATTCCCTGCCGTGAAGGTACAACCTGGCTTACGAAGATCATGACCCGGTTCCAGGAGGGCGGCGGCCGGACCAAGGACATCGACCTGGTCTACGAAATCGCGAAGAATATGCTCGGCCGGACATTTTGCCCGCTGGGCGACGCGGCGGCAATGCCCATGATTGGCTTCATCGAAAAGTTCCGGCCCGAGTTCGAAGAGTATTTGGAAAAGAAGGCGCCGGGTCCGGCGATTCCTGAACTCGCGCTGGCCTGAGGCCCGCGTTGAGACCGGCCCTTGTGTGCTTCAGCGCCGGTCGCTGGGAAGTGTGGTTGGGTAACTGGCAAGGACTATGGCGGATTTGATTACATTTACGATTGACGGCCAGCAGGTGCAGGCATCCCCCGGAACGCTTCTCATCAACGCTGCCAAGCAAGCGGGCATCGAGATCCCGTCATTCTGCTACTACGAAGGGCTCAGCCTGCAGGCGGCATGCAGGATGTGCCTGGTCGAGATTGAGAAAACGCCCAAGCTGCAAGTAGCGTGCACAACTCCAGTGGCCGAAGGCATGGTGGTGCGCACGGATTCACCGTTGGTGGCGGGCGCGCGCAAGGGCATGTTGGAGCTGCTGCTCACGAACCACCCGTTAGATTGCCCGGTCTGCGACAAAGGTGGCGAGTGCGAACTGCAGGATATGGTGTTCCGCTACGGAGCAGGCGAGAGCCGGTTCGTTGAGGCCAAGCAGCACGTGGATGAGCAGCAGTGGTCACCCGTGGTTTTCTATGACGCTCCGCGCTGTATTCTCTGTTACCGCTGCGTCCGCGTCTGCAACGAAGGAATGGGTGTAGGTGCATTAGGCGTCGGCAACCGGGGCGTATTGTCGGAGATCGTGCCCAATCAGGGCGACCATCTCGAGTGCGACGAGTGCGGAGAATGCATCGACATCTGCCCGGTGGGGGCGTTGACCAGCGGAACGTACCGTTACCAGACACGGCCGTGGGAAATGGAGCACGTGGGCACGATTTGCACGCACTGCTCGGACGGGTGCAAGACGACGCTGGGTGTGCGAAATGGCGAGATCATACGCGCCAACAATCGGGACCGGTCGGGCATCAATGGCGAGTTCCTATGCATTAAAGGACGCTACGCCTTCGACTTCAACACGCATCCGGAGCGGCTGACCTCGCCTCTAGTCCGGATCAACGGGAAGCTGCAGCCGGTCTCCTGGGCGCAGGCTCTGAGCACTGTGGCCAAGAAATTTGCCGAGGTGAAGGAACGCGGAGGAAAGTTCGGCGTGATCGGGTCGAACCATACCACGAACGAAGAGAACTATTCTCTGCAGAAGTTTGCGCGGCAGGTGCTGGGTACCGCGAATATCGACCACCACCGGACGGGCGATGTCGCTACCCTAATTGACGCGTTGCAGGGGAAGACCGATGCGCTGGCGACGACCGCGGATCTGTATGCGACGCCGGCGGCGTTGGTCGTTTCCTCCGATCTCGCCCAGCAGCATCCACTGATCGCGTACCAGCTGCGTGCAAACTTCCGCCATCACAAAGCCAAGGTTTACGCTGTAACTCCGGGACCCGTTCGCGAAGACGGCTATGCGACGAAGACCATGCGGGCCGCGGAGGGAGAAGAACTCACTGCGGTGGAGAGCTTCCGCGAGCAGCTGGCGCAACAGACTTCGCTGGTGATTCTGTTTGGCGATTCCGTGAAAGGTGATGTCATCAGAAAGCTGGTGGTGTTTGGCGATTCCTTGAATATCCCGGTGAAGTACGTTTGCCTGGTCGATTATTCGAATTCGCGTGGTGCTTCTGACATGGGAGTGCTACCCGATCTGTTGCCGGGCTATCGCGGCGTGCGTGACAGTGGTCTGGAGCCAGGCCTGGCTTATGACGGAATCTTGAATGCTACGGACCTGGATGTCCTCTATGTGGTCGGAGCGAATCCGCTCTCGCGGCATAAGTTGGCAGCGACCAATGCATTCGTGGTGGTGCAGGATTTGTTCCTAACCGAAACCGGCCAGCACGCCGACGTTGTTCTGCCCGCCAGTTCGGCTTATGAGAAAAGCGGCACCGTGACCAGCGTTTGCGGCGAAGTGCAGAAGCTCAAGGCCGGACGCCAAGACCATGGGCGCAAAGCCGGACCTGGAGATTATCGGGTTGATCGCCAAAGAAATGGGCGGGCAGATTGGAATCTGGAGACCGGATGACGTGTTTGCAGAGATTCGACAAAACGTCCCGGGATACAGCGTCGCGCTACCGGTGCTCGAAACAGGCGGCGCGGTTTCTACGACGCCCGTCAATGGCCATGTGACAGGTGAATCGCGACCCGATTTGATTCGCTCGGCGCGCAATACGCTGTTTCTCTCTGGCACGCTCGGACGATATTCGAAAATGTTGAGCTCAGTGCTTGAAGCGCCGGGCAAGTTGTATGGAAAGCCAGTAACTACCGCAGTCGGCCAGGAAGAAGAGGCGGCCAAGCCGTGACACTCAGCTTCCTTGTAGCCAGCCTGATCAAAATCGTCTTCGTATTCGCGGTCTTCATGCTGACCCTCCTCTACTTGCAGTGGTTGGAGCGTAAGGTTCTCGCGCACATTCAGTCCCGCGTCGGCCCACTTACGGGTGGGTCCGCATGGCATGTTTCAGCCCATGGCCGATGTGCTGAAGTTGCTCACCAAGGAAGACTTGATGCCTCCACACGCCAGCAAACTGCTGTTTGTGATGGGGCCTTTCCTGGCAGTCATGCTGGCGCTCATTCCCATCTGCGTCGTGCCCTTCGGACCGGAGATCACCATCTTTGGATACACCACACGGCTCGAGATCGCGGACCTGGGAATCGGCGTTCTGTTTGTTTTGGCAGCTACATCCATCGGCGTTTACGGTATCGCGTTGGGCGCTTGGGCTTCGAACAACAAGTACTCTTTGATGGGCAGCTTGCGCAGTGCTGCTCAGATGATTAGCTACGAGTTGCCAATGGCATTGGCTATCGCCGCGCCGCTGCTGCTGGTGGGCAGCTTGAGCTTTCGCGACATCGTCAACAACCAGGCGGGCTATTACCTGGGCTTCATTCCCCGCTGGCATATCCTGCAGGGTCCCTTTCCGCAGATCTTCGGCTTCATCCTCTTCCTGATTGCTGCCTTCGCCGAAACGAATCGAATTCCGTTCGATTTACCGGAGGCGGAAAACGAACTGGTAGGCGGCTATCACACCGAGTACAGTTCCATGAAATTCGCGTGCTACTTCATGTCGGAGTACGCCAACATGATCACCAGCACCTGCGTGGCGACGCTCTTGTTTCTGGGCGGATGGCAACCCTTGTTCCCGGCGCCTTACTCCAACTACGTGCCGGTCCTGATATTCCTGCTGGCAGCCTTCTTTGCCTTCGTACATCAACCGGTCAGGCTTTGGGACAGATACTCGTTCCCGGTCATCGGCGTGATCATGTTGGTGCTGGCGGGAGTCTTTGCGATCCCGGCAATCCAGTTTCTGATCACCCCGATTTTCTGGTTTGGCGCCAAAGTATTCTTCCTGCTGTTCGTCTTTATCTGGGTCCGCGGCACGCTGCCTCGTTTCCGCTATGACCAATTGATGAAATTCGCCTGGACGTTTGTCTTCCCGGTCGCGATGGTGAACCTGCTGTTGACGGCTCTCTTCGTGGCGCTTTTCCCGGGAACATCGAAGCCTTAGAGAAGACCATGGACACGATACTCTTTTTCTTCTTCGCCACCGTGGCGGTGGTTTGCGCCATCAACCTGGTGGTGCAGCGACACCCGATTGGAAGCGCCTTGTCGCTGATCGGGGTGATGTGCTCGCTGGCTGTTCTCGTACCTCCTGCTTGGGGCGGAGTTTCTCGCCGCCGCGCAAATTGTGGTTTATGCCGGAGCGGTGATGGTGTTGTTTGTCTTCGTCATCATGCTGTTGAACGCGGGTACGGAGAAGTCGGTAGGTAAGTCGTGGTTTGCCCAGATTGCCGGGCTGCCGTTGCTGCTGGCGTTCGTTGCGGTGATGGGCTTTGTGATCCGCGGGTTCCTGCCGCAGTTTCGCGCTGTTGAGTTCGGCAGTTGGGCGGGCGGCACAGCTCGCGAAATCGGCCGCGCGCTGTTTGAAGGCGACTTTATACTTCCCTTTGAAGTTACGTCGATCCTGGTGTTGATTGCGATTTTAGGCGCCGTCGTGCTCGCACGAAAGGAGCTTGACTAGCATGGGTCCTCACATTGCCCCGGTTCCGTTGAGCTGGTATTTGTTCCTCAGCGTGATTCTGTTTGCGATCGGCATCGCCGGGTTCATTTACCGCAAGAGCATCATCACGGTTTTCATGTCGATTGAGCTCATGTTGAACGCTGTGAACTTAACGTTCATCGCGTTTTCCTATCAGCTAAAACAGGTCGACGGTCAAATCTACGCCTTTTTCGTCATGGTGGTCGCCGCAGCGGAAGCCGCGGTCGGCCTTGCGATTATTCTCACTGTCTTTAAGAATCGGGCGACACTTCAGATCGACGAAGTCGACTCGATGAAACTGTAGCCCACTCATGAATCTCTGGCTCATCCCCTTTTTCCCGCTGCTTGGGTTTCTGATCAACGGCCTCTTTGGCAAGCGCTTCTCCAAGCCGCTGATCAACCTCATTGGCGTGGGAACCGTTGCCGTTTCGTTCGCCTACGTGGTGTGGACCCTGTGGTCGCTGTATCCGCTGGATGCCCCGCATTCGGAGAGCTATTTCACGTGGTTTCAGAGCGGCCCACTGCAGGTCGGCGTGGATTTCTTTGTCGACCGCCTCACGGCCGTGATGCTGCTGGTGATTACCGGCGTCGGCCTGCTGATTCACTTCTATTCCATCGGCTACATGGCGCACGAGGGCGGCTACTACCGCTTCTTCAGCTACCTGAATCTGTTCATGTTCTTCATGCTGATCCTGGTGCTGGCTCAGAACTTCCTGCTGATGTTCGTGGGTTGGGAAGGTGTGGGCCTGTGCAGCTACCTGCTGATCGGTTTTTATTTCCGGAGAGAAGTTTGCGGGTGATGCAGGCAAGAAAGCATTCGTCGTGAACCGTATCGGCGACTTCGGCTTCTCGCTGGGCATGTTCAAGCTGGTGGCGTTGTTTGGAACACTCGATTTCTTCAAGCTCACGACGGCGGTGAAGGACTTGCCGGTAGAAGCCCAATTGGGAGGGCTGACCGCTGTCACGCTGCTGTTGTTCGTGGGCGCCACCGGCAAATCCGCCCAGTTTCCCTTGTATGTCTGGTTGCCGGATGCGATGGCCGGTCCCACGCCCGTTTCCGCACTGATCCACGCGGCGACCATGGTCACCGCCGGCGTCTACATGGTGGCCCGCTCATCCTTCCTTTACTCGCACACGCCAATTGCCATGAATGTGGTGACGCTCATCGGGCTGCTGACCCTGGCCTTCGCGGCGACCATCGCGATCGCGCAGAACGACATCAAGAAGGTTTTCGCCTACTCGACTGTGTCGCAGCTTGGATACATGTTCGTGGGCGTGGGCGTGGGCGCTTACTCCGCGGGCATCTTTCACTTGATGACGCATGCCTTCTTTAAAGGCCTGCTCTTCCTCGGCGCCGGCAGCCTGATTCACGCTTTGAGCGGCGAACAGGATCTGCGGCACATGGGCGGACTCTTCAAGAAGCTGCCGGTAACGGCGACCACGCTGTTTATAGGATGCCTGGCGATTGGAGGCATCCCACCACTGGCCGGATTCTGGAGCAAAGACGAGATTCTCGCCGCCGCCTACCACCATGCTCCATGGATGTATTGGGTCGGCGTGATCACTGCCGGCCTGACCGCATTCTATGTGTTCCGAGCCTGGTTCATGGCCTTCACCGGGCCCTATCGCGGGCATGCTCATCCGCACGAGTCGCCGGCGGTAATGACGATTCCGCTGATCGTGCTGGCGACTCTTCTCGACCTTCGGCGGCTTTATCAACGTACCCAACTGGCTGGCTCCCATGTTTCCTCATGCAGAAGGCGGCGATGCCGGACTCATGATGATTTCCGCCTCGTTCGGCTTGGCGGGAACGCTTATCGCGATGTTCCTGTACTGGGTTCGGCCGGCCCTCGCCGAGTCGATGCGCAACACGGCCGGTCCGCTTTATACGTTGGTGCTGCACAAGTATTACGTCGATGAAATCTACGACGCCGTGATCGTCAGGCCGCTTGAGTTTATCTCCAAGGTGATCCTCTGGAAGGGCGTGGATGAGAATTCCATCGACGGATCAGTGGATGGATGGGGACGCCGGGCCCGGGATCTGGGCGGCGTACTGCGGCACCTTCAATCGGGAAGCATTCGAAACTACGCGACCTGGGTGCTGACCGGTTCGCTGCTGGTCATCCTGATTATCGGGTTAGCGGGAGGGATGCGATGAGCATGCTGCTGATCGTCCTCTTTCTGCCGCTGCTTGGCTTCTTCTTGTTATTAGCCTTGCCGAAGAACTCCGCCGCGCCGTCACCGCTGGCGCGAGGCATCAGCCTATTGACGTTTGTGCTGTCACTCGGACTGATTGGCGCCGTCTACAAATCGCCAATCAGGTTTCTCGAACGTCATCGACATCCCGTGGGTTGATTTGGCGGGCATTCGTTTTCATCTGGGTGTCGACGGCATCAGCCTCTGGCTTATCGTCCTGACCACACTGCTCGCTCCGGTTGGGATTTGGATCTCGCAAGAACTCATTCCTGATCGCTTGAAGACGTTCCTCGCGCTCATCCTGTTGTTCGAGTTTGGCCTGATCGGTGTGTTCGCGGCGGTCGACCTGTTTGTCTTCTACGTGTTCTGGGAAGTGGCGCTGATCCCGATGTATCTGATGGTCGGCGGCTGGGGCGGCGCGAAGCGCATGTACGCCTCGGTGAAGTTCTTCGTGATCACCTTCCTTGGATCGGTCATGATGCTCGTCGGCATCATCTATCTCTATACGAAAGCTGGCACATTTGATTACGCGCAGATCCTGAATTCGTTGAACTCCGGCCGTCTCATTCTCTCTGCTGACGAACAGCTCTTCCTGTTCCTGGCGTTCTTCTTCGCCTTTGCCATCAAGGTGCCCATTTTCCCGCTGCATACATGGCAGCCGCTGACTTACTCGGAAGCGCCTGCGCCGGCAACATTTCTGCTGGCCGCCGGCATGTCGAAGATGGGAACCTACGGTCTGCTCCGCTACTGCCTGCCGCTGTTTCCGAATGCAGCGCATCGATGCGCCAGCTGGATTGCGGTGCTGGCCATCATTGGCATTGTGTACGGTGCACTCATTGCCGTGGTTCAGCCGAACATCAAGCGCCTGATCGCGTATTCGTCCATCAGCCACTTGGGGTTCGTGGTGCTTGGCATCTTCACGTTTGAGCAACTGGGCATCGACGGCGCAGTCTACCAGATGGTGGCGCATGGCATATCGACCGGGGCCCTGTTTGTGCTGGCCGGCTATATGGAGAAGCGCCGCGGCTCGATGGAAATCGCGGATTTCGGTGGCCTCGCGACTCCCGCACCCCGGTTGGCCTCGGTCTTCATGATCGCCGCTCTCGCCAGCATTGGCCTTCCCTTATTGAGCAATTTTGTCGGTGAATACCTGGTGCTGCAAGGCGCCGCCATCGCCAACTTCACTTGGGCTGTGTGGGCCGCGCTCGGTGTGATTCTCTCCGCCGCCTACATGTTGTGGATGTATCAGCGGACCTTCCAGGGCAAGGCGGCGGATGGCAACGCGACCTTCGCCGACCTCACTCCAGGCGAATGGGCGCCGCTTGTGCTGCTGTTGATTCCGATGGTGTGGTTGGGAACTTACACGCAGACGTTTCTTCCTTCCATCACTGCCGCCGACGGTCATTTGCTCGAGCAGACCCGGCTTAGCGCGGAGTTCCGAGTGCGGTAATACTCATCCGAAGCCGCAGTTCGATCCAAGCCTTGCGCGGGCTCGCCGTGTCAGTTACGTAGCGTCCCCGCTACCCATACAGGCGGATTCGCCATCCCGCTATGCGCGGCCCGAGGAGCACCGCTAAATGCACGAGATTCATCAGCCCTCGGCCGCCGAATACATTCGCTTCCTGCCTGAGATCATCCTGACCGTCGTCGGCGTTTTGGTGATGGTGCTGGAAGCCGTTACCAACGAGCGGCAAAAACGATCGCTCGGCTTCCTGGCGCTGGCCGGTGTTTTGGCCTCGATGCTGGCAGCCGCCTATGCTTACGGGTCGGCCGGACAAGCCTTCCAGAACATGATCACCGTGGATGGCTACGGAACATTCTTCATCGAACTGGTTCTCGCTATCGGTTGTCTAACTCTGCTGGCTTCGTTCGCCTACCTGAAGCGCGAGGGCGCCGAGAGCGGCGAGTTCTATTCGCTGATCCTGTTCTCGCTTGTTGGCCAGTGCATCCTTGCCACGGCCAACGACCTCATCATGGTCTTCATCGGCCTGGAAGTCTCTTCCATTGCGACCTATATTCTGGCCGGCTACTTGCGCGACGACCGCCGCAATAATGAATCGGCGCTGAAATACTTCCTGCTCGGATCGTTCGCGACCGCTTTTATGCTGTACGGCATCGCCTGGGTCTACGGCTTGATCCACTCCACCAATCTGGATGAGATCCGGCGTGTGCTGGCCGAGCCACACTCCCAGCAGGGCCTGTCGCTGGTTCTCGTTGGTGTCGCAGCGGCACTCATTTTCGTCGGCCTCGCGTTCAAGGTTTCCGCCGCTCCGTTCCAATCGTGGGCGCCCGACGTTTACCAGGGGGCCGCGGCGCCAGTCAGCGCGTTCATGTCCGCTGCACCCAAGGCGGCTGCCTTTGCGGTATTCTTCCGCGTCTTCATAACGGCCTTTGGGCCAATCAATGAGCGTTGGGAGCCGCTCGTTTGGGCATGTGCGCTGTTGACCATGTTCATTGGCAACTTTGCGGCTCTCACTCAGACTAACGTGAAGCGCTTGCTGGGCTACAGTTCCATTGCACACGCGGGATATGTCCTAGTTGCGCTGACGGCTTACTCCACGCTTGGTATTTCGGCAGCAATGTTCTATCTGGCGTCTTACGCGCTGATGAATGTCGGTGCGTTCGCCGTGGTCAGCCGTGTCGCTTCCCGTCATGAGAAGTATGTCCACATCACCGACCTGGCAGGGCTAGCCCGGCGTGAACCGGCGACCGCCGCGCTGCTGACCGTGTTTGTGCTCTCGCTGATCGGTGTGCCGCTAACCGGCGGCTTCTTCGCGAAGTTCTACGTCTTCCGCGCCGCGCTGGATTCGCATCTGATCTGGCTCACCATTCTGGGCCTGCTCAATAGCGCCGTGGCCGCGTACTACTATCTGAAGATTTTGGTTGCGGTTTACATGCAGGAGCCCGGCGAGGCCACGAACAACCTGCAGCCTTTCGCGCCCGGCTTACGCTTCACCATCTGGGCTGCGGCACTCGGCACGTTGGTGCTGGGAATCTTCCCGTCCACGCTGTTGACGTTCGTCTCATCATCAGCCGCCGAAGTGACCAAGGCGCTGACGCCGTAGCGGAAAGTCCGTGTTCCTGTGGCTTTGTCGGAAGCTGATTGTGCAAGAAGTGTTCGACTTCGTCAAGAGAAGCCTATCCGAAGGGAAGCGTCGATTGTCGCTGCAAGCCCGCGTCAGCATTCCGGTCGTATTCCTCCCGATATTGGCGCTCGGTGGCGGCCCGCTGCGACAGATATGGGAGGTCCGTCCCGCCGAGAAGCTAATCGAGCCAGTCGGTTGGACGGCAGCCAAGACCATCCTGTGCTCGAACTCGCCTTTTCGCCCAATGGCAGTAAACTCGCAGCGACGATGGACGATCACTACGATTCCAGGGGCTTCAAAACACATTTGCTGATTCTAGACATTAAGAATCCTTTTCGTGTCGCCCGCTTGGGACGTGGGAGGTAGACGGGAAATGGGCCGTAGCGGGCACAGTACAGACGAAGGGCTGGATTCTACTGCGGCAGTCCTTTCAGCGAACCATTAATAATAAGACGTTACCCTACAATAATTACGCTATCGCTGACCGCGACGCCCACGCCCTGACTTCCGGCATTTTTCTGGCAGGGAGCTATGGCGATGCCAACACGGTCATGGTGCCCGGCGCCGCCGCGGTCTGTGCAAGCGTTACACATCCTGGCCAAGATAAGTCGGCGGTCAGGTGCTGGAACTTACCGGACGGCAGCGCCGATAGCCAACGATCTCGGCGACCGAATCGTGACGCGAGCTTCAACCAGTTCGCCAGTTGTTGTTGCAGAGCGCTGGGGGTACTCCTGGTCGGCTGAGAATTACGCCAGAGGAGCTGGATGTGAGTTTGGTGAACATTCGCTCCGGCCTTCGGATTACTTCCCTCAAGCCTCGCGAGCAGCACGGAGATTACGCATCGCGATCCAATATTCGAAATTGGTATTTCAGGTACGCCGTGTCTGCCAACGGCGACTTTCTGGCCGAGGGTGGAGACGGCGAGTTGCGCCTTTTTCAACTCAGAGAAAGTTTTGCCGGAAAGTGAAACCCTGCGTTCTGTATTCGCCACCCACGATTCTTAAAGGATCGAATCGCCGTGCATCTCGATGCGGTGAGCGTCGCGAAAGTAAGCAGCTCCTAACTGAGCGGATCCCTAGAAATGCGACTGCAGTTCGCTGATGCGCTCTACCCGCAACAGCCGTGGGTGGCTCTCCGGGACGTCCTCATGCTCCAGGCTCCAGGTTCGCGCATGCGGAACAAACACCGCGTTCAGGCCAGCGGCTAGCGCCGGGTTGATATCCGACTTGGGCGAATTGCCGATCATCCAGGTTCGCTCCGGCTCGAATCCTCGTTCCATCGCAAGCTCGACGATACGCTGTCTCGTTCTTTTCTTTGACGATGGCGGTGTGTTGGAAATAACGGCCCAACCCCGACCGGTCGATCTTCAGCCGCTGTTCTTCCGGATCGCCCTTGGTGAAAAGGGTGAGTTCATGCCGAGTCGATAATAAGGCTACCGTCTCTTCCACGCCGTCAATCAGCTCAATCGGCTTCTCCAGGATGTGGTGCGCGAAATCCATTACCACCTCCAGATCGCGCTGGGAAACGTCCCGCTCCACCAGGTGCTGGAAGCACGCCGCCAGGTTCCGGGCAAAGTTGCGTGAGCCATAGCCGTAGACCTTTGCATTCACGATCTCGATCTCATCCAGGACTTGGCGAACCTGCTGTGGCGACATTGAGGTGTGGGCCAGGTAATCGCAAAACTGCTCGAACGCGTCCTCGAAGTAGATGTTGTTCTCCCAGAGCGTGTCGTCGGCGTCGAAAATCAGATTCTGCTGCATCTTCTACTTTAATTCCGCGACGTGCTTCGCATGCCCGTTGAGCGGGCCTACCCGGCGCGCTAAGCCGCGTGAGTTCCAGTTTCGCCGTATATTCGGGCAGAATGGCCACCAGGTACTCGAGCCGGTTGATCTCCGACCGCATGCTCAGCAGAACCTGGCGCTTGTCGAGATCGTTCAGCAACTGGCCCAGTTGGAAGCTCATTTGAGGGTCGTCCAGCCTCGGTTCGGCCAGCTAGCTCTTCGTCAACCGTCCGGCGAAGGTTCAAGTACCCGACGATAGCCTGCTCCCGCAGCGCAACAGGCACGTCCGCGGCCTCTTCGTCGTTAAAGTATTCCACGGTCGCACGCAAGTAAGACTTCTCGTCATTGGGTGAAAGCACTGTAAACCGCCGTTGGCCAACCGCGATAATATCCATCCGGCCGTCCGGATAGCGCTGGACCACCCGGTCCACAACGGCAGTGCAGCCAATATTGACGATTCCCTCGTCCTTCGCCATGACGATTCCAAACTCACTGCGGCTCGGAATGACGTCACCCATCAGTTCCTTGTACCGGTCTTCGAAGATGTGAAGAGGCATCGGCGTTGCCGGCAACAGCACGGCTGACAGCGGAAATAGTGGAAGCAACTGCTCCGGCATGTACTCATTATGAACTGCGGGTGGCCGTGTTTCAGGCCGCCGGAAGCCGCTCCCGACGGAACGTGGCGACCCTCCAACGTTTTGAAGTGTTCCAACGATATACTGGAGGCCAAACTATGCGACGTGTGGAAGTGCCTCCTGGCGCACCGTGCATTGCAACACAATCTCTCGGGAATTCTGTTTTCAGGACACGGTCGGGCTCATGACGCTCAAGCTGAAGCGCACCCCCGGACTGTATCTCGTCGGCTTCATGGGCTGCGGCAAGTCGACCATCGGCCGGATATTGGCCGATCAACTAGGCTGGCCGTTTCACGACATCGATGCGGACATTGAAGCGCAGGAGGGCACACCCATTGCCCAGATCTTCGATGAGCAGGGCGAGGCAGCATTCCGCGACCTGGAAACCAAAATGATCCACAAGCGGGTGAAGTTGGTGCAAGCCGGCATTCCCGGTGTTATTGTGCTGGGTGGCGGCGCTTTCGTCCAGCCACGGAACTTTGAGCTGCTCGAGAACAACGGCGTAACCGTCTGGCTGGATTGTCCGCTTGGAGATTGTCCGGCAGCGGCTGGGCGATGACAACACCCGACCGCTAGCCCGTAATCCGGAAATGCTTGCCAGGCTGTTACGAAGACCGGCGGCCGCTCTATAGCCGGGCCGACTTCCGGATTGAGATCGCCGACGAGGAAATCGCACGCTATCGTAAACCGGATCCTCGACCTTCCTATCTTCTGAAGCCTGTGAAGCCGCAACTCCAGCGACTCCGGTCGGACGCACTCGCCATCTTCGCAGCGCAGCGCTCCAGGCGGCTGACGCAGCGGAAGCGGTTCGCCGCCACCTTTCCCTGCGGCGCGGCGTCCTCCGAGCCGGCGATACACGGCTGAAGCTCTCCGAATTCGACCGAATCTTCGTGGTCGGCGCGGGCAAGGCGGCAGCGCCTATGGCCCGAGCGGTGGAGACCGTCCTCGGCGCCATCTTGCATTGCTGGAGGCGTCGTCAGCGTCAAACACGGCCATGCCAAGCCTGCTCCCAGCCCGAATCCAGGTCCGGGAAAGCGGACATCCCATCCCCGACCGCGGAGGGGTCGAGGCGGCCCGCCAGATTGAGATGTTGCTTCGTGAAGCCAATGCGCGGGATCTAGTGCTGGTTGTGATCTCCGGCGGTGCATCGGCCTTGCTCCCGGCGCCGGTTCCGCCCCTGACGCTGCGCGACAAGCAACGCACCACCGATCTGCTTCTACGCGCCGGCGCGGACATCTTCGAACTGAACGCCGTACGGAAGCATCTCTCCGGGCTCAAAGGTGGCCGCTTGGCGGCGTTGGCTTACCCGGCAACGGTGGTGTCGCTCCTACTATCGGACGTGATCGGCGATCCGCTCGACGTGATCGGATCCGGGCCGACCGCACCCGATCCATCCACGTACGGTGATGCCCTGCGTTCTATTGCCAAGTATTCGCTTACCCGCAAAGTTCCTGCGGTGGTGTTCCATCATCTCGAGCAGGGCGCTCGCGGCAACTTGCCGGAGACGCCAAAGCCGCGAGATCCCTTGTTCCAGAACGTCCACAACGTGCTGGTCGGGTCCAATCGCCAGGCGCTCCGCGCTGCGGCCGAAAAGGCCAAGGCCCTGGGCTATCGGCCGCTCCTGCTATCGAGCACGATGCGCGGCGAAACGCGGGAAGTGGCTGGTGTTCATGCTGAGGTGGTCCGGGAGATCCTCAACTCCGCGCATCCGGCAAAGCCTCCCCTTTGCCTCTTGTCCGGCGGCGAGACGACCGTGACCGTGAAGGGATCCGGCAAGGGCGGCCGGAATCAGGAATTCGCGTTGGCGGCAGCGATTCCACTCAGCGGCTCCCAGAACTGGCTGGTGCTCAGCGCCGGTACGGACGGCACCGATGGTCCAACGGACGCGGCCGGAGCAGTGGCGGACGGAACCACTGTGGCCCGAGCCATCTCGGCCGGTTTCCCTCCGCTGCAGCATTTACAGGCCAACGATTCCTACACAGTGTTTCAATCAATAAAGGACCTGGTCACGACCGGGCCCACCGGGACCAACGTAATGGATATCCATCTGTTTCTGGTGGTTTGACTTTGTTTTTTGAGGACTTCATGAGCAAACGCCTTTCGCTCGCCGGCCCAGTTGCAGGTCTTCTGTTCCTGGGGCTCGCTGGCGGCTCCTTGCGCAAACCCAGCCTCCGCGCCGGTCTACGGGTACCGCGTGGTACACGTCTATCCCCATGACCGCGACGCGTTCACGCAGGGCTTGATTTACCTGGACGGCTTTCTTGTACGAGAGCACCGGCCTCGAAGGCCGATCGTCGTTGCGCAAGGTCAAGTTGGAAACCGGCCAAGTATTGCAGAAGACCGACGTTCCAGCCCAGTATTTCGCCGAGGGATTGACGGATTGGAAGAAAAGCCTGCTGCAGCTCACCTGGAAATCCGGCGTCGGCTTCGTTTATGACCTTTTTACGTTCAAGCCGCAGCGAACCTTCGCTTATGGCGGCGAGGGCTGGGGATTAACCCATGACGGCACACAGCTCATCCAAAGCGACGGGTCCGAATCGTTGCGATTCATCAACCCGGACACCTTGACGGAGACCGGCAGGATCGCGGTCAACGACAACGGCATGGCGGTCGAAAATCTCAACGAGTTGGAGTACATCAAGGGTGAGGTCTACGCCAACATCTGGCAGCAGGATCGCATCGCCATCATTGCCCCGAAAACCGGCAAGGTTGTGCGCTGGATCGATATGTCCAACCTCCTCACTGATAAAGATCGCCTCACTCCGGTTGATGTCCTGAACGGCATAGCCTACGACCCGACTCACGACCGTTTGTTCGTAACCGGGAAGTTGTGGCCGAAGCTGTTTGAGATCAAAGTTGTGTCGAAGAAGTAGCGGGGACGGCGACGCCGTGCCGCCTATTGCCGTTCCAGCATAGTTCCCAGTTCAGCTTCCTTCTTTTGCTTCAGGCGGGTGCCTTCCGCGAACAGCGCTTTGCTTCCCGCAATGTCGCCCTTCTGCCGCAGCACCTGAGCCAGCGTGTTGTAGGGGCCGGGATTCTCCGGGTTGAGCCGGATGGCTGTTCGTAAGGTTTCTTCAGCGGCTTTGAGATCGCCCTTCTGTTTGAGCACCGTACCCAGCATGAAGTACGCTTCCGCATACTCGGGCCGCAGACCGATGGCAGCGCGCATCTCACTCGCCGCCTGGTCGAAGTCCCCCGTCTGCCAGGACGAAATACCGAGCATGTAATGCGCCTCGGCCATGTTCGGGTCACCGGCCAATGCTTTCCTGAACTCGACCTTCGCATCGTCGACATTGTCCTGGTTCTTCAGCGCCACGCCCAAGTTGTAGTGGGCCGCGGCAATATTGGGATCACGCGCGATGACGTCGCGGAAGATCGCGATCGCTTCGTCCAGCTCCCTCTTTTGCAGGTGCGCGAATCCAATACCTAAACGCGCCGAATTGTTCGCTGGGTCAAGTGCCAGCACCTTCTCGTACTCAGCGACGCCCTCTTTCGGTTGACGCATCAGCACCAAGGCCATCGCTAGATTGAGGTGAGCGTTGATGTCATTGGGATTCAGGTCGACCGCATGTTGATAGGCGTCCAGGGCACTTGGCATGTCTCTGGTCCTTTGCAGTGCGCTGCCAAGTCGGTTCCAGGATTCGGCATCCTGTGGCTGTAGCACGGTTACTGCCTTCAGATGAACAACCGCTTCGTCTTCTTTGCCTGAAGCATCCAGCGCCTCGCCCAATCGCAACTGATAAGCGGCGTTGTTTGGGTCGAGCGCAACCGCTTCGGTCAATTCGGGAATGCCGCGTGCAGGATCCTTTGCCAGCCATAATGCGGCTCCCAGGTGATAGTGCGCCGGGGCGAATTTCGGATCCAGTTCAATGGCATGCCTGAAATACGGAGTGGCTTCGTTGGGTTGGTTGAGAACAGCCAGCAGGAAGCCGATCTCGTCCTGAAAGTGGGCTGACTTGGGGTCCAGCTTGGCGGCTTCCTGATACGCGGCCAACGCCCCTGCTGCGTCCCCTTTCGACTTGAGTTCAGTGGCTTTGGATTCTATCTCCTGCACATCGCTTTGGGCCGGGAGGATCAGCGGTACAAAAACGAGCAAGCCCAGCAGCCGCATGATTCACCTGCCTCATTATACTGGGGCTATGTTGCCGGTCTTGTTGGTGCTTCTCGAGCTGAGCGCGCATCAGGCTGCCCTTTCGGCGTATAAGCAGCACAAGTACCCGGATGCCGTTGCGCAGTTCACCGAGGCCGTAAAAACGGAACAACCCGGGAGCGCCGAATACGAAGAATCGGTGCTGCTGTTAGGACAGAGCCTCTTCCTGGAATCGAAATACACCGATGCAATTCCCTGGTTGGAGAAAGCTCTGGGCGGGAAGGCACCCACACCCGAGGCTGCCTACATGCTCGGCAATGCGAGTATCCTGACCCAGCAAAGCGACAAGGCTGTGAAGGCCTTTGCGCAATTGTTTCAGGTGAGCCCGAACTCGGCGGCCGCTCATTTGCTTACCGCCCGAATGTTCCTGCACCACGACGTTGACCTTGAAGCCGCCAAGCAAGCCAAGCAGGCGCTGGAAATCGATCCTAAGATTCCCGAAGCGCATTTCCTGTTAGGCGAGGTGGCCATTCTCCACGCTCAGATCGATGAAGCCATAGCAGAGCTGAAGAAGGAGATCGACATCAATCCGGGCTACGCCATGGCCCATTATCGCCTCGGCGACGCCTACAGCCGGGTTGAGAAATGGGACGAAGCTATGGCCCCGCTGGAGCGCTCGGTTTGGCTGAACCCGAACTACAGCGGGCCGTTCATCCTTCTCGGGAAAGGGTATCTCAAGCGCGGAGAACTGGCGAACGCCGACGGTGTTCTGCGCCACGCACTCCTTCTTGACCCCCAGAACCGGTCGGCTCACTACCTTCTTGGCCAAACCCTGATGCAGTTGGGCAAACCGGACGAGGCTAAGAAAGAGATGGAGCGCTGGAAGGATCTAAAGGGAGACAACTGAGCACCGATCCACGGCCTCACTTTCCTCCGGTCTATCTTTCGCTTGGACTATCGTCGGCCTTCAGGTCGCCGATGGCGTATTGGATTCCCGCCAGCATGTGAGCCACCCACGGTCTTAAGAAATAGACCTTCTCGTCGTGGCCGTGAGCCTCGTAGAATACACGACCATTGCCCACGCGCTGGATGTAACTCAATGCGTAGTCGCCGTCGGTGCGCCTCGTGCCGGCGGGTTCCTTCGCTTTATCTTCTGCGCTCATCTTCTTGTAATTGATACTAGTCAACACGTGAACACGTTTGCGGCTGAACGAGTCCTGGGCGAATGTGTAGGTCTCGTCGACAATCTCGTAGCCGCGGGCCGGAAACATGGAGGTCAGCGGGCTATTCGGATCGTCAATCTTGACGGGAATCAGAGTTGGGTACGTCCAGTGAAATTTGAAAAAGCCGCCGATCATTTCATTGAATTCGGGCCAGGTACCCGTTAGCGCAGTTGGTTCAGCGCCGGATGAAGCCGGACGCCCGCTAGTATGGTACGAATCAGTAGCAGCGTGAACGCCGGCTAGCCCTTTTCCTCCCTTCACAAAGTCAAGCAGTGCCTGCCTGCGTGCGTCGGAGGCCGCTTTGTCGTTGGGATCATCTAAGAACTCGCCGGTCGTGCTGTCAAGGAAGAGCGCATCATATTGCTTGAGATTCTCGGGCGTGATCATGGCGGCATCATACGTGATCGTTGTTGTCCACGAGCCCGTCTTGTCTCCGAGATACTCCACCATCTTGGCCGCCAGCGGTATGGAAGTGTGCACCCAGCCGTCGGCTTTGCACAATACGAGTACATGACGAACGCCTTGCGGCGTTGCGAAGGGTTTATCGGGCAATGCCGCCATCATAGCTGAGACGTCCGACGGGTTAGCAAACTGTTTTTGCGGGCAGCCCGTGCTGAATCCACCGCTAAACCCTTCCGCCGGACAGGGCTTTGTCGATGGCGTCTGCTGAGCGAATAGGAGTCCGCACAGCAACACGATGCCGATGCATGCGGAAACTTTGAGCGTCTTCATAATGGTAGGAACTCCGGTCCTGTAGAGTCTCGATCCTGCTGTCGAGCGCAAATGTTAGTGTAAGTCACACGCGATAGGCAAATGCAGCAGCCTTGCGAGCGGTACACCGCCTCGATTCAAAGGACTCCCGTAGAGAGAGGAGAAACGATAAACCTTGAACAAGTCATTCACGCGCCGGGAGGCATTGAAGGGTGTCGCCGCAGCCGGCGCCAGCGCTCTATTCCGCGACGCAAACCTCCTCGCTCAGCAGTCTGCGATTCAGATAGCCGGTCGTCCGGTCGAGGTTTCGGTAGCCCCGGTCAGCCAAATCACTTCTCGCATCACCATCCAGCACGTTTTGGACGGAAAAGCAGTTCCACTCCTCTCCGACGGTGCACTGGTCAAAGAGGACTGGGGGAAGAAACCTGCGTTGCGCCTCCAAGCCGGGCCCGCCTCGCGCATGGCTGCTTGCGGCGAGCTCAGCGTGCAGCTCTCCACGAGTCCGCTAAGACTGCGCGTGTCCACGAAGGCCGGGGATCCAATTCAGGAACTCGCCATTGATGAAAAGACTGGCAATTTGAGCTTCACGCTTGGGAAAGGTCCGCTGCTCGGATTGGGTCAGGGTGGACCCCAGTTCGATCGCCGTGGCAGTTTCGATCGGATGACCAGCGGGCAAGGTGGCTACCGTCTAGGCACGAACGGTGGGCGAGTACCGATTCAGCTGCTGATCGGCACGTCCGGCTGGGGACTGTTCGTTCACCAGCCATTAGGGACCTTCGACCTCACTGGCCAGGTCGGTCTCCTGCAACCGGACTCGGCAAACTCACCCTGGCCGCTCGATGTCTTTGTCATCGCTGCGCAGGATCCGCAAAGGATCCTCTCTGAATATTGCCTGATCACTGGCTATCCGGAGATGATTCCCCTCTGGTCGCTGGGCTACCAGCAATCGCACCGCACACTCGGTTCGCCACAGGAGATTATTCAAGAAGCCAAAACCTTTCGGGAGAAGAAACTCCCTTGCGACGCCATGATCTATTTGGGTACAGGCTTTTGTCCGGAGGGATGGAACACTGGCAACGGTGAGTTCGCCTGGAATTCCAGAATGTTCCCGGAACCTCAAAAAGCGATTGATCAATTGCACGCGGAGCACTTCAAGGTTGTTCCGCACATCGTTGTCGAGGGAGAGCATCTCACTGGTGCCGTCCAGGATCCATGCACGGCGCCGCCCCTACCGAGCGGTAAGACTCCGGGTGGACATTGGCCGCCTGATCGCCAAGTCAGTTGTTATTGGCCCGCGCACAAGGCGCTCTTTGATCTAAACGTAGACGGATGGTGGCCCGATCAAGGGGATGGGTTCGATGCTGCGTCCCGGCTGGCCCGCATTCGAATGTATTTCGAAGGCAGTCAAATGTACCGGCCCAATGAACGCGTTTTTGCTCTGCATCGCAACGGTTATGCGGGCATGCAGCGCTATGCTGCTTTTCTTTGGTCGGGAGACGTCCAATCCACCTGGGAAACCCTGAAGGTACACGTGTCGGTCAGCATTAATGCCGGTTTGAGTGGAATCCCTTATTGGGGCACTGACATTGGCGGCTTTGTTCCCACCAAAGAATACACAGGCGAACTGTTTGCGCGCTGGTTCCAGTTTGCTGCGTTCAATCCGCTGTTCCGCTCTCACGGCCGCGACTGGCGATTGCACCTTCCTTGGGGCTGGACGCTCGGCGATATCGGCTATCCCGAAACTGCCGGCTATCAACCCAATCAAACCGTTTTGCATAATCCCGCAGTCGAGCCGATCTGCAAGAAGTATCTCGAACTGCGCTACCAAATGATGCCTTACCTCTATTCGGTAGTCAGACAGACCTGCGTAACCGGACTCCCCATCATTCGAGCGCTTTGGCTCCACTATCCTGACGATCCGGCAGCAGTCGTTCGGGGGGACGAATACCTCTACGGACGGGATATCCTCGTCGCCCCTGTGGTTGAGAAAGATGCAGCCTCTCGCACTCTCTACCTTCCTAGGGGTAGCTGGTACGATTTCTGGACTCAGAAGAAGTTGGAAGGTGGACGCGAGATCACGCGAACCGTCGACCTTGGAACGATCCCTCTCTACTGCCGCGCGGGCGCCATCATTCCCTTCGGTCCCATCAAGCAATACACGGAAGAGAAGATCGACTCTCCGCTGACTCTATCGATCTATCCCGGAGCGGACGGACAGTTTTCTTTGTACGAGGATGACGGCAAAACGTTCAATCATAGACGCGGTGAGTTCATGCAAATCGACATCTCATGGAATGATCGCCGCAGGCGCTTAACGTTACGCTTGGCGAAGGGCTCTCGAGTTCTCAACACGCCGCAACGGCGTTTCGTTGTGCAAGTGATTGGCCAACCAGGCTCGCGAGACATTCTCTTCGAAGGCAGCTCTTCGACATTCAATATTTAAGTTCTGGATCGAATGGTGTAAGCGGTACTTCGAACTCGTGTACGAGCCTGAACACCCTGCCTGCGACTTGCGTAGTCGGTAGAGTTCCGTAAATGGGCAAGCTCAGAATGGCTAGATATTGCCCATTAAAAGGACTCAAAATGAACGAACTGGTGGTTGCATCTAAGGCGTCAGACTGGCAGAGACTGAAGGCGCTAGTCCTCGACAGCGTCTCCTCCCCGATTACCAAGCGCGTGTACAATCTCGGACTCGATGAGTTCTCCGCCTGGTACTCGCAGGAGCCGCGGGCTGGCCTGACGAAGGCCACAGTTAGTGCTTGGCGCGTCGCCCTGGAAGCCCGCGGCCTCGGCTCTGTATCTATAACGTACGGATCACCGCAGTGCGGAAGCTGTCCGTCGAGGCCGCAGACAACGGGCTGCTGGCACCGGAACTCGCCGCTGGCATTGCACGAGTGAAGGGTGCCAAGTCCATCGGTGTCCGCGTGGGGAACTGGCTATCGCTCAGGGAGGCACAAGCGTTGCTGAACGCGCCGGACGTAGCCATCAAGAAGGGCCTCCGAGACCGGGCGATGTTCGCGGTGTTGCTCGGTTGCGGCGGTGGCATCGATTCCTCGCCAGCGGTGGCGAACGGCGTGGTGTACGTCGGTTCCAACGACGGAAGCCTTTACGCTTTCGCGCTCCCGACGCCTGCAGCCGCCACTTTTGCGCCGCCGGAACGCCCCGAACCAGCTACCTTGCGGCCCGACCTTAAGTTAATACTCCAGCACTAGGGACGGGCGGAGTTGGTTGGGATTAAAGCTCCGCCTCTTCATTTTGCACTTCGTGAAAAAGCCTGATCACTTCGTTACATACCCCATACCCTGGCGCGTCGTCGTGGAGACTGGCAAACCGTTCTGCCAGTCGATCTCAACGTAAATGCGCGAGTTGGAAAGCCCGGGTAGCGTGGCGACGACCCCTCTCGTGACCGTAGAGATGACGTTCCCTGAGTCTCCCACGATGACATATTCCCCATCACGCGCGTGAAGCATCCAGCCGTGTCCGTTGATCAAAGCAGTGGTCAGGGGGACATCGGCCACCTGCTTGGGCGCAACGGAAGGGAGTCCGCTGACGTCGAAGACGTGCGCGTAAGAGTTGGCAGTATCAACCAAGTAAATCTCCTTTTCATGCGGGGAAAGCGAAATTCCGTGGTCCGGATTGGCACCCGGAGCGATGGTGAACCCGGAAACCGGCACTGTATACAGCACCGCCCCCGTCGTGGTGTCGCTGACCTGGAATCCGAAATAGCCGGTCAGGGTGCTGAATAACAGGGTGTGCTTGCCATTGATAGTGAATGGCCCCTCTCCACCTTCCAGGGTTGCGCTCTCGAGCACCACGGTGTTAGTGGATGTGCTGGTCTTCGCCCACCACGGCGACAAGTGCGGCCCCATGAACACATATTTCCCATCCAGACTGGCGACGGTATCGTGTGCGCCGATCCCGCCGGTGTTGATACTCCCTCGCACGCTGCCGTTGGCGGCCTCCAGGATGTGCCAGATGCCGCTGCCCGAGTCCTCCCCGACGGGCATGTATATGTTGGACCCGTCCGGCTTTATGGCAAAGCTGTCGATTCCAAAAGAGTACGCCTGCGTCCACTCCACCTTGTCGTTCAGGAGGTTGTACGCAAGTAGGGAGCCGGGCACCGGAATTCCGTCTATTTCACGGCGCCGATAGGAAATGTAAAGCCTGTTCGTACCGACTACCGCTCCCATGCCGCGGGGGACGTCCCGGAGTTGGGGGATACTCACCTGCTTCAGCAGTTGGAAATCGTTGTCCAGATCATACACGTAGAGGATCTGGTCGCCTGCAACGTACAGGAAGTGCTGGAGGGTGGCGGTGCCCACCGTTATCGTGACGCTCGCGGTGGCCGTGCCGCCCCGACCCTTCGCGGTAAGCGTGTAGCTGGTAGTTTCCGCGGGGTTAACCATGAGCGATCCGCTGGTGCCTTCCGGGCCAATCCCGTTATCTATTGAGACCGAAGACGCGTTCGTGATCGCCCAAGTCAAGGTGCTGGAGGGCTGGCCAGGGAAAGTGGTCGTGGGGTTGGCCGAGAACGTAACCGTAGGCGCCTGGACCTGAACCGTGACGCTCGTGCTGACCTCCGCTGCAGCGTTGCCGCTCGACGAGCTGGCCACCTGGCCGGGTTCGGGCTGGCTTTGGGCCTGGCCGACGGAGACCGCCACGGTCCCGAAAACGGTCAACACCAACAGGGTCCCCGGAATCCCGAAGATCGAAATTGTGGCCAATAAAGTCTTCACATTCCTTCCTCGTTCTGTCGCCCCATAAAAAGGCTCTCCGCACGCCAGCTTCAATCGCGTTCGGATGTCCGTCTCTCGAACTCCGTCATCACGATTTGGCGACTCCACCTAGCCTAGTCTATTTCCCCAAACCGTGAACGAAGAACCTGCCCCGCTCGCGGACTGGTACACTAGGCCCAACAGCAAGTAAAAATACTGGTAGACTGGGTCAGTGGGACCCCCTCGCTGAGGCCACGAATCCTCGTAGCTGACGACCATTTTCTGATCGCCGAAGCGATCTCCATGTTGCTCGCCCCACATTTTGATGTGGTCGGCGTGGTCACTGATGCCAAGCTCGTTGCCGACGAGGTCGCAAGACTCCGGCCGGAGGTCGTGCTGCTCGACGTGACAATGCCGGGCCTCAACGGCCTCGACGTGGCCAGCATGATCCTCGAACTGGCCCCGAACACCAAAATCGTCGTCCTTACCATGCACGCCAATCGCGTGATCTTGAAGGAAGCGCTCCGGGCCGGCGCATCTGCGTTCGTGGTCAAGAGCTGCGCCGTCAGCGATTTGGTGCTGGCGGTAAGAACCGTTCTGGCCGGTGGCACCTATGTTTCGCCCGAGGTCCAGGAAGACGAGGCACAAGCGCCTTCCGAGGATTTGTCCGAACGACAGACCACTGTCTTGCGGCTCATTGCCCAAGGAGGCAGCGCCAAACAGATCGGCTTCCACCTCGACATTTCGTCTCGCACGGTGGAGTTTCACAAGAACTCGATCATGGAGAAACTCAAGCTCCGCTCGACCGCGCAACTCACACGTTACGCGATCGAGCACGGCATCGGGTCGTAGGGGTACCTTCACGGCGGGGGTCGATAGTCCGAGACTTGGCTACCGATAACACCAGATATTGGGCTGTCTCCTAAACTGCAAGCTCTGGCTTCCGGTGGGTCGATGCCGACCATTGATCGGACAGACGGAGAAGCCCGCGTATCGGGACTGATCCGCTGAGTCGCGAGCAGCCAACTTTTCGTTGCCACCTGTGGTCGGCCGAATGAGCCTTGAATTGTCCGAACCGGGTGCATCCAACGCGCAGGCCGCCTGCACATGGCTTAAGATATAGCCGCTCAGAATTCATGGGAAGTCACGTCACTCTCGCTACCTACTTTTTGGAAGCGAATGTTAATCTATTCGACAGAGTTGTTGCAACGGGGATAGCGGTCTTCTTACGTCCTTCCTTTCGCCGGGGCTGAACCCCTCAATCGCTTTTGATGGAGAATACCGTGCGAGTTTCGTCTCGTCCTCAGTACATGCTGCTCGCCACGCTCTTTGCGGGCGCTTCTTTGCTGATGTCCACGGATACCGGGTTCCGAGCGCGAGTGCCTGAACACCCCACGGCTCCCCCGCCGCCTCCAGCCGTCGTTTCGAGCCTGAAGAGCGCCTATGGCCATCTGCCAATGTACTTTGAGCCCAATGACGGACAGTTCGACCCGAAGGTGCGCTATGTCGCCCGCGGGGCCGGAACCACGCTGGCGCTCACTGGCACCGATGTTTTGATGCTGCTCAGCCGGAGCCAGCGTCCGCACGCGGATCCGCGTGGACCGGAGGCGCCGCTGAAGACGCCCGAGCCGCGAGACATGGAGCGGACCATGGTGAGGATGAGACTGGTGGGCGCCAGGCAGCCAGCGGGATGGACCGCTCTTGAAAAGCTGCCGGGCATCAGCAATTATTTCATCGGCAACGATCCGAGTAAGTGGCGCTCGAATGTGCTCCACTCCGCGCGAGTCGAGGCCCGTGGTGTTTACGACGGAGTGGACTTGGTCTGCCACGGTACGCAAGGCCAGTTTGAATACGATCTGCAGGTGGCGCCGGGAGCGGACCCCGGCCAGATTCAGTTGGCCTGGGATGGCGTGGAATCGCTGAAGCTCAACGGAGAAGGCGATCTGATCTTAGCGACGCAGCTGGGTAACGTTGTGCAGAAGCGCCCGCAGGTCTATCAGGAAGTAGATGGGATGCGGGTCGAGATCGGGTCGAGATATGTGCTGGAGGCCGGGAAACGAGTGCGATTTCAGTGGCGAGCTATGACCGTAGACGCGCACTGCTGATTGATCCGGTTGTGCTGGCCTATTCGTCACTCTTCGGCGACTACATCGTTGCAAATGGAATCGCGGTAGACGCAGCCGGTTCGGCCTATGTGACGGGGTATGTCTCGAAAGTCGACTCGGGACCTGTGCCGCCAGACGAGCTGATCATCAACGGGCACAGCGACGCTTTTGTGACCAAACTGACGCCGGCCGGCAACGAGCTGGTCTACTCGACTTATATCGGCGGGAGTGGGTTTGATCAGGGCCAAAGCATCGCTGTGGATGCGACAGGCTCGGCCTACAGGCCCGGGTCCACGCAGTCACCCGACTTTCCCACTCAGTCGGCGTACCAGGGTTACAAAGGCGGGTACGACGGCTTTGTGGTTAAACTGGCGCCAGCGGGCAATGCTCTGACCTACTCCACCTTCCTGGCGGCAGCGGCGATGATTTTGGCGCCGGCATCGCGGTCGATGCGGCGGGCTCGGCGTATCTGATCGGGACAACGAACTCGAGTGACTTCCCCACCCAGTCCCCCTACCAGACCCTGCCGAGTCCCGTCTTCGTGACCAAACTGGTCCCGTCGGGCAACGCGTTGGTTTACTCTACCTATTTGGGCGGAGTGCTTACCTACACCCTTGGGGCGATCGCCGTGGACGCGATGGGCTCGGCGTATGTGGCGGGAACAAACTTCCCCAGTCTTCCGTCTGTTCCGATACCTCAAGACGGTCTCTTCGTAACCAAATTCGCACCGGACGGTGGCAGCCTGGTTTATTCCACTAACGTAGAGAGCGGCGGTTACCCCACAACAGCACGCGGCATCGCCGTGGACGCGAAGGGGTCGGCGTACATCACGGGGGGCACTGAGTGGTCCCTCTTCCCAACCGTGAATCCTTACCAGGCGACATACGGTGGCGGAGAAGACGCCTTCGTGACCAAGCTGACGCCGGCTGGGGACGCTCTGGTCTACTCCACCTTCCTGGGCGGCAGTGGAGATGACGAGGGCTACGGCATTGCCGTAGACGCGACGGGCTCAGCCTTTGTGACGGGAGAGACTTATTCGAGCGACTTTCCCACCGTCTCGTCCTACCAGGGATCCAACGGGCAGAATGTCTTTTTCACGAAGCTGACCCCGGATGGCAGCCCCCGCGACCGAAGCCGTTCTTGCGAAGCGAACTTTGGATGCGCGAAGTGTTCTGTGCATTCGAACTCAAATATCTGACTCTAATCGGTTTAGCGATGAGTTCTCGCCTCCCTGCCCCGCAGGGGCGGTCGAGGGAGCCGCTGAGGTTGGTGCCCGGTTCGGTTTTTGCGAAACGAAGTGCCGGCTTTCCAGCTCCTCGAATAGCACGGATCCGGCGTACGCTCCGATGGCTGAAGCAGCACGGACGAGGGCTCCCAACCCCGCCATCGCAGGCAGCTTCGGATTTACCAAACGAAACCGGCATGAGCGGGATCCGTTCACCCCCGCAGATGAAAAATGGCCTCCTGTGCAATTCGGCGGGGATCCTGCTCCGAAGAGGAGGGCGAAGCCGCCGAGGGCGCACGCTCCAGCTTCCGGAGCCGAATTTTCGAAGGAACCCTTAACGGATTCCGGCCACGGTCGATGAAAATGTAGCTCCAAGCCAGAGTCGATTTTGCCCATGAACTTAGGCGGGTAAAACAACGGTAAACAACCCGGCCGCAGGCTACCAACTTTGCTCCGAAGCGCCGAACGCCCCACGCGCAAGGAATTCCAAAATTCAACCCAATCTCACCGCCCGAGACGCTGTCGACTTTGAGCCTCTCCAATTCCCAGGATGACGGACGACGAGCGGCTTCCGAGCAAGGTACGCCGCAAACAAATGATTCTGTTCGGCAAATAATAGAGTGAGCTTCGTGAACGCATACGCAAAAGGTTGAATGGGCCGGGCGGCGAGAGAGGTGCCGGCAAGCGCGGTGATGATCAGGCCGCCGGGTGATACAACCGCGTGGTGAACTAAACCGACACGCGCCCCGGCTCGGGATTCGGTATTGGGACTGCCAGTGAAGAGCGAGCGAGGCTGCCCGAGAGGATATGGCAGCCGACGAATCGGATGAACGCGGACGCACCGCTCATTGGGAGGAGCGCCACGTTGCCAGCTCCAACTCCCTCCTGCAGCGGTAAACCCACGCGCCAGGACGGCATTGCGCGGAAACGACGAGATATGGGATAGCAGTGGTGACCGTCCATCGGTTCCAGGGTCCAAGCTTTATTACCCCGGATTCGTCTGAGGGCCGTAAGAGCTAATTACCGTCTGTCACCTCGCCGTCACGGCGCCGTCAGACTGAAGGAGGTATCCGCTCGCCGGGCGAGTTTGTTTGAAACTCCAGGGCTGGCTTGGTTTTTTCGCCAGCCCTGCCGGGTATCCAGAGCTCACTACATGCTATAGAAGAACTGTTCGTGGACGATCTTGCCGTCGTGGACCTTATAGACGGCGATTTCTTCCATCTTGAAGCGCCGGGATTGCGGCTTAAAGGTGACTTCCATTTTGAAAGTCACCGCGAAATGCACACCCGCGACGAGTGGTCCTTCGACGACGGACGAGTGGACTTCGTGGTTCGCGACCCACCATTCGCCCTTGGCGATCACGCCGGGAAGGCCTTTTGTCTCAGCCGACTGGCCGGGAGGCGCAAACGGCTCAATGCTGACGATATCCTGGGCGTAGAGGGTCTTCGTGGCCTCTTCGAATTTGCCGGCGGAGCACAGTTTGACGAGCTGGTCCGCGACTTCCTGGGTTGTCATGTGGATCTCCTTGGCGCAGATGTGCGCTGAGTGGAACCAACCTAACACAGCCGGAACGACGCGATTTCGCACGGCTAAGCGCCGTAGACACGGAGGACCGAGCGCCATATTTGTGACTTGTGCTTTGCAGAAAGAACCGTCGACGGCGTGCTAAACTTCCGGCTTATATCTACTTCTATGTCTATGCTTACGCGGCTTACTCGACGTCAGTTCATGGGGGCTACGGCCTCCGCGATGGCCTTCGCCGGCGACTTGTTTTCGGCGCCCAAAGATTCACGCGTTCCGTCGCCGGACCTCGAAACGTTGGGCGCCGTGGCGCTGGCCGATTCCAAGAAGTATCGGGCGACCTATTGTGATATCCGAATCGTTCGCCTGCGTAATCAGCAGATCGCTCTGCGGCTTTCGCCCGACCGTGACACCGGCAAGACCTTGGCAGTGCCGAATGTGTCGGAAAGCTCGAGCTTCGGGTTTGGCGTGCGGGTGATTGTGAACGGCGCCTGGGGCTTTGCCTCGTCGCCGCTTGTAACGAAGGAAGAGATTGCGCGGGTGACAGGCGAAGCGGTGATCATCGCGAAAGCGAACGCGACCATCCAGCCGTCGCCGGTTCAACTGTGTCCGGTAAAAGCGTACCGCGACCGCTGGGACACGCCTCACGAGAAGGACCCATTCGCGGTGGAGGTGGCGGAGAAGCTCGAGTTGCTGCAGAATGCCGCCGAAGAGGTGAAGAAGAACAACCGGGTGTTCGGCAGCGTGGCGGCGCTCAATGTGCGCAGCGAAGATAAGTACTTCGCCTCGACGGAGGGCTCGTCCATCCAGCAGCTCATTCTGCAGATTTACGGCAACATCGATGCCACGGCGGTGGATCGCAAAGCCGGCATTTCGCGCAGCCGCAGTTATGTGCCGACCAACGCTTCGGCGGGGTGGGAATATGTGCCGCAGATGAACTTTGGCGAGAATGCGCAGCGCATCCGCGAGGAAGTGGTGGAGCATCTTTCAGCACCTCCCGTCACGGCGGGCAAGAAAGACCTCATCCTGATGCCGAACCACCTGATGCTCACTATTCACGAAAGCGTGGCGCATCCCACCGAACTGGATCGCACACTGGGCTATGAAGCCAATTACGCGGGCACCAGCTATATCACCATGGACAAGATCGGAAAGCGTATTGCCAGCCCGAACTGCACGTTCATTGGCGACCGGACATCTCCCAAGGCGTTGGGAACCGTTGGCTACGACGATGACGGCGTGAAGACCTCGCGGTTCACCATCATTGAAGAAGGCATCTTCCGCAACTACCAGACCACACGCGAGCAGGCGCATCTGGTGGGCGACAAGGACTCGCACGGGTGCAGCCAGGCCGATTCCTGGGCGACAGTGCCGTTCCAGCGCATGCCGAACGTGTGGCTGAAAGCTGGCCCACAAGAGACCACGCTCGAAGGCCTGATCGCAGGTATCGACGACGGCGTGTTGATCGACGGCCGCGGCAGTTACTCCATTGACCAGCAGCGCTACAACTTCCAATTCGGCGGCGATGCGTTCTGGGAAATCAAAGGCGGCAAGAAAGGCAAGATGATCTCTTCGGTGGCATACCAGGCACGGACACCTGATTTCTGGCAAGCCTGCGATGGCATCGCCGGCCCGGCGTACTGGCAGCAGTACGGGACCACGGGCGACGCTAAGGGCGAACCAACCCAGATCAACTCCATCAGCCACGGCTGCTCGCCGTCGCGATTCCGGCAGATCAACGTTCTGGTGACGGACTGAAGCTATGTTCACATCCGACGAAGCACATCAACTGGCCCAGAAAGTCGTTAAGCTCTCAACCTTCCCGGAGTGCCAGGTGACAGTGACTGCATCCGAGCAGGCTTACACGCGGTTCGCCAATAACGGCATTACGACGGCGGCGCTAGGCTTGCGGCAAAACGTGACCATCGCCGTGACGCGCGACTCGCGAACCGGCGTCTACTCGGTGGACGAACTGGATGACGAAAGCCTCCGCAAAGCCGTCGTAAAGGCCGAAGAACTCGCCGCGATCTCACCGGCCAATCCGGAGCACTTGCCGCCACTCGGTTCGCAGGAGTACAAGAGAACGCCGAGTTTCGACGAAGCCACCGCCAAGGCACGCGCGCCGGAGATGATCCCGCACGTGAAGACGATCATCGACGTGGCGACGAAACAGAACCTGGTCGCCGCCGGGCTGATTGAAAGAACCACCCGCGTGACCGCCGTGGCGAACAAGGCAGGCCTGTTCGGGTTTGACCAATCTGCCGATTCGCAGCTAACCACCACCATCCGTATGAAGGATGGATCGAGCTCCGGATGGGCCGGGCAGCCATCGGTGAAGCTCTCCGGAATTGATAGCGCCAAGCTCGCGGCCACGGCCAGCGAGAAGTGCTTGCGATGGAAGAATCCTCAGCGCATTGAGCCGGGCAATTACACGGTGGTACTGGAACCAACCGCCGCGGGCGACCTGATCCGGCTAATCCAATCCGGTTTCTCGGCGCGCAGTACGGATGAAGGCCGCACGTTCCTCAGCAAGAAGGGCGGCGGCACGCTCGTAGGTGAACAACTGTTCCCTGAATACATCACGCTGCGAAGCGATCCGTTCGATCCACGCCAGACCTCGCTGCCCTGGACCACCGAACTGGCTCCGACCCGCAGCATGACCTGGATCGATAAAGGGGTGGTGGCAAACCTGGCCTACGATCGCTATTGGGCTTCGAAAACCAGCAAGCAACCAACGCCTGGGGCCAGCGGCGCGTTCTTCGGCGGGGAATCCAGCCTTCAGATGGAGGGGAGCGACGCCTCAATAGAAGCGCTCATCTCGTCCGTCGAGCGCGGCTTGCTGATCACGCACTTCTGGTATATACGCTTCGTGAATCCCAAGACGCTGCAGCAAACCGGCCTCACCCGCGATGGCGTTTTTTTGATCGAGAACGGGACGATCACCACTCCGGTGATGAATCTGCGTTTCCTGGAGAGCCCGGTGCGGCTGCTGCAGAACACCAAGAAGCTGGGAAACCCGATTCGAGTGCGCGGTCTGGAGGGCGGGCTGATGATTGCGCCTCCATTGGTGGCGACCGATTTCCCACTGCCGTCGATCTCGGACGCGGTATAGGCGGCAGGTGTACGCTCTCTCTAGTGGGGAAGTGAAGAAATAGGGGGGTAGCATCTCATGACTGGTGACGTGGATCGTGTTCATGGTCCTTGCGAGGAAGGCAACGGTTGTGCTGCCGGCAAAACATCGAAAGGGCCTGACCGGCGGCATTTTCTCGGACGGGCCGGTAGTGTAGCGGCAACACTTGCTGCCAGAGCGCTAGCGGGACCGGCGTTTGCGTCTGCTCAGTCGGCCGAAGTCATTGGCGCCGGTGTAGCCACGCCGGAATGGGTCACCAACAAGCGCATCATGGAGGCATTCCAAGTGCGCGTCGGGATGGCGATACAGGATGCCAGCGTTCCGGCTGCCACGAATTTGAACAACGGCGATGACGCCCGTTATCCGGATAAGGGCGGCACGTTCACGAAAAGTCTCCCGCACGACAGCTTCGGGCGAGTGGACTTGACCGCGTACGAGACCTTCAAGACCGCATTGGCCAGCGGCCGGTTCTCCGATTTCGAGAAGATCGTCATGGGCGGAACGCGGACTCTGAATGGTCCGCAAGGCGGCTTGGCGTTCGACCTGTGCGCCATTGACAACGTACAGTTCGGTCAGCCTCTGGTGCCGCCCGCGCCGGTGATCGCCGGCGACCAAAGCGCCACCGAGTTGCTGGAGCACTACTGGGCTTCGTTGCTCCGCGATGTAGCGTTCACCGACTATGGTTCTAGCGCGCTGGCCGGGATGGCGGCGGCGGAACTGAGTGGGTTGCCCAGCTACGTTGGTCCACGGAACAGCCACGGGCAGGCAACCACCAATCTGCTTTTCCGTGGAGTCTTCCCAGGCGAAGCGCGCGGGCCTTACCTTTCCCAGTTCTTCATCACGCCAACCTACTTCGGCGCACAGCCGCTCGGCCAGCAGATGGTGAGCTATTTGCCGAACATCGACTACATGACTAGTTTCAGCGACTGGCTGACAGTGCAGAACGGCAACTACACCGGCCTCGAGAACCAGATCGATCCGGTGTTACGCTACCGGCGAAACGGAAGGGATCTGGCGGCGTTTACCCACGTTGACGTGCTCTATCAGGCGTACTTCACGGCGTTCCTCGTGCTCGCCGGCATGGGTGCGCCGTTAAACCCCGGCAACCCCTACGTAGGTTCCAGATGCGAGAACGGCTTCGGCACGTTCGGCGCACCTGATTTCGCGGGTAGCCTGACAGAGGTGGCCACCAAAGCCTTGAATGCCGTCTGGTACCAGAAGTGGTTCGTGCATCTGCGTCCCCGCCCGGAAGCCGCGGGTGGCCAGGTCCATCTGGTCAAGAGTGGGCAGGGCAGCAAAACCGATGTCAAGCCGAGCAAAGTGCTCCTCAACTCGGTGGGACTTCAACAGACCTTCGACAAGTACGGAACGTGGCTGCTCCCGCAGGCATTTCCGGAGGGCTCGCCAGTCCATCCCGCCTACCCGACCGGGCACGGCACAGTGGGCGGGGCCTGCATCACTTTGTTGAAGTTCATTTTCGACGGCAGTTACGTGATCCCGAACCCGGTGGCGCCCGCGAGCGATGGTCTGTCCCTTGTGCCCTACACCGGTCCCGATGCGGGGAAGCTTACCGTAAATGGAGAGTTGAACAAGCTCGGTCATAACGTCACGTTCGGCCACGGGATCCACGCCAGCATCCACTGGCGAAGTGACAGCGACACTTCCTTGATGTTGGGGGAGGCTGTCGCACTCAGCTTCCTCAAAGATAAGGCAAAGACATACAACGAGCCTTTCACCATCCAGTTGACCAAGTTCGACGGAACCATCGCTACGATCTCGAACCAAGGCCACCCGTAGTCAATTCCGCGTACTGTTATAAACTGCAAGCCTCAAGCTGATGAAACGTTCGTCGACCCTTCTTGCCCTGATAGCGCTTGGCGCTTTGGGACTCTGCGCGCAGCAACTGCCTGCAGATTCCGACCCACTTGACCTGGCGCGATTGAAAGACTTCTCGGCGCATCGCGTGTCGAGCAACAACATCGACCCGGCAAGCAATGACGACAGTAAGCGCCCCATTCCAGGCGAGACGCTGTTATTGGCCGACTTGCAAGGGCCCGGGGTGGTGACCCACATCTGGCTCACGATTGCCGCCAACGAGTATGGCTGGCCGCGGCTGCTGCGCTTCCGCGTGTACTACGACGGCAGCACGACGGCGAGCGTCGACGCGCCGGTGGGTGACTTCTTCGGCGTGGGCCACGGACAGGAGCGCCCGGTCAACTCGATCATGGTAAGGAACGCTTCGAGCGGCCGAGCGCGGAACAGCTACTGGCCGATGCCGTTTCGCAATTCCTGCCGCATTACGATTACGAACGAGGGGCGCCGCCGGGTTTCCAATGTTTACTACCACGTGGATTGGAAGAAGGTGCCCGCGCTGCCCGCGGACATCGGCTACTTCCATGCCTACTATCGCCAGGAGATCCCCGCGGTGGCTGGACGGCATTACGAAGTCTTGAATGTCAGTGGGCGCGGGCATTATGTCGGCACGGTGTTGAGTGTGGTGCAAGCGGCGCCCGGTTGGTTCGGCGAAGGCGACGACTATTTCTACGTGGACGGAGAGAAGAAGCCCAGCATCGAAGGGACCGGCACGGAAGACTACTTCAACGATGCCTGGAGTCTGCGGGTGGCGGAAGGACCGTACATTGGTGTGACGGTGGCCGACGGAACAGACACGGGTGCGCGGCTGAGCGCTTACCGCTGGCACGTGCCCGACCCGGTCCCGTTCAAGAAGTCGTTGCGTTTTGTGATCGAGCACTACGGTTGGACGTATAACAACGACGGAACCGTGCGCTCGGGCTTTGAGGAGCGGCCGGACCTCTTCAGCAGCGTCGCGTTCTGGTACCAGGAGGGCATTGTCCCGACCAAACTGCCCGAGGCCCCCTATGGGCAAGCCCGGCTGGCGCACGGCAACGCGCAACAGATCGAAGTTGAAAACGCTACTGCGGAGACGAAGGCCGAGAAGGGGACCGCACGGGTCGACAAAGACGTGTTCTGGTCGCGCGACCTGCTGGTGCTTCACGCAGATGGGCCGGGCTCGAAGATCGATATTCCGTTTGAGGTGGCGAAAGCGGGCAAGTTCGAGATCGTCGCGCAGCTGGCGCACAGCTCCGACTACGGCACCTATCGCTATCTGATCGACGGGAGACCGGTGGGATCGGGCAGCACGCTCGAGCATGAGCCTGGCGCCAACATGGGAGGCCAGGAAGCGATCAACACCTACTTTACGGAGATGTACGTTGCGGAAGATCATCTGTTGGGTTGGCAGGAACTCAGCCAGGGACGCCACATCCTCACGTTTATCTGCACCGGGAAAGATGGCCGCAGTGCGGGTTACGACCTGGGCATCGACACGCTGATCCTGGCGCGCGTGGCATCGCCAGTCGAGCTTGGCGGCGAGGCGGCTGCCCGCTTACGGGACGCCTCGGGACAAAGCGCGTCCCTAGCTGAGATGAAGGCAGGGTTGGCCTCGCCGGACGAATACGTGCGGGAGGCGGCGACCTGGGCCTTCACCCAGCGCAGTCAATCTGTCCCTCACGGCATCGACCAACTTACCGCCGCGCTACGCGATCCCGATCCCGTGGTGCGAGGCCTCAGCGCACTAGCGTTATCGCAGTGTCCGGAATGTGCCATGAAGGCGTTGACCAGCCTCATTTCGGGACTGAAAGATCCCGACGAGAACGTCCGGCTGGCTTCAGCCGATGCGATTGCCGTGGTAGGTCCTTCCGCGGCCCCAGCTGTTCCCGGACTGATCGAGGCAGGCGAGCGGGCAGGCGAACATGTGCACGTGCTGCGGAGTGTCGCAAAGGCCATGGGCAGTATCGGGCCAGGCGCGGCGGCGGGTATTCCGGCGTTGGAGAAGCTGCAGCGCATCCCGCGGGTCGAGTGGGCGGCGCGGCAAGCCATCGCTAAGATACAGGGGCGATGAACCGGCGGTTCAACTGCAACGTTTGCGGAGGTGTAGGCAGCTTCAGTGAAGCCTCCCTGGTTGACCCCGAAGCGCCCTCTTGCGCCGCCTGCGGGTCCAATGTGCGGCATCGTTGGCTAGTTCATCGCCTTTCGCTCGAACTGTTTGGGCGCAGCCTGGCGCTGCCTCATTTCCCGGAGAGCAAGTCGATCTCGGGTCTAGGCCTTTCAGATCCGCCGTTATTGGCCGAGGGCTTTGGCCGGTTGATGAACTATCGGAACACCTTCTACCATTCGGACCCGTCGTTTGACATTCGATCGGATGACTCACCAATTGGCGACTTAGACTTTCTGATTGCAAGTGAGGTTTTCGAACACGTCGCGCCTCCAGTTCAATTAGCCTTCAAGAACGCGCGTCGATTGCTCAAGCCCGGCGGCGTGATGTTGCTGACGACGCCCTGGGTTTGGGGCGGTCCGAACCGGGAACACTTCCCCTCCCTTCACCAGTGGGCCATCGAGGAAGCGGGCGCGCAGCGGGTTTTGTGCAATGTGCGGCCAGACGGCCAGACCGAGCGCTTTACGAACCTGGTGTTCCACGGCGGGGCCGGACTGACGCTCGAAATGCGGCTCTTCTCGAGGAGCGGCCTGGAGGCTGGCCTGCGCAATGCTGGCTTTGCGGGCGTGGAGTTCGAGGAGCGTAGTTTCCCGGATGCCGGAATTGTTTTTCCTTACCCCTGGAGCCGGCCGGTTGTGGTGCGAACGCCGCGCTGAACGGCTGTGGGCCTCTACTTCGTCCGCAGATTGAACGTGGGCGGCTCAGCTTCGTCGGCGAAAGTCCACGCTGAGAGATAGGCGAGCTTCAGGACTTTTTCCATTTTCACGTAGTTGATCTTGTCGGCCGTGTCGGTGGTCTGGTGGTAGTCGGGATGGAAGCCGGTGAACCACCACATGGCGGGGATGCCACGCAAGGCGAACGGGAATTGGTCGCTGCGGAAGAAGACGTTGAGCGAGGCTTCCTGATCCCACTTGTAGTTGAGATGGAGTCCTACGCTTTGGTTGGCGGTTTCAACCGTGTTGCGGTAGTCGGGACTGTAGTTGGTACCGATGAGGTTCAGTTCGTTCGACGTGTCGGCGGCAATTTCGAGGAGGCCCTTGGTCTGTTCGCTGGTTTCTTCGTTACGGCCAATCATGTCGAAGTTGATGACGGCGCGGGTGGATTCGAGCGGCCGGAGGGGATGTTGTACGTAGTAATACGATCCAAGCAACCCACGTTCCTCGGCGGCGAAAACGATGAAGAGGATGGACCGTTTGGGGCGCTTGGGATTTCTTGCGAAGGCGTGAGCCAATTCCACGACACCGACGGTGCCGGATCCGTTATCGTCGGCTCCATGCCAGATCTGCTGGGCGGCGCCAGGGTCGGCGTTGGCAGCGCCGTCGTGATCGTAGTGCCCGCTGATGACGATAGTTTCGGCAGCCAGAGTGGGATCACTGCCCTCGAGCAATCCAGCCACGTTGTAGCTGATGCCGCGGCGCCGGGCAGAGTTCTGCATATGAATGGTGACTTCGGTCGAGGGCACGGCGCGGGAGACGGTGGTGAGGTCTTTGTCGATAGTTGCCTGCAGATCGGCGGGCGTGATGCCGAGCGGCGCCAGGATGTTCGCCGCTGCCAGGTCGGAGAGGATCATGGTGGGAATGTGCAACTCGTCGTCGACGATGGCTTCTGCCGGAATGCGGGCGACGCGCTGAGCGCCACCGGGAATTCGCGCCTGGCGCTCCTGATTGGAGGGGTGCTTGCGATTGGGCTCCGCCACGATGAGCAAGCCCGCGGCGCCATGCGCCTGCGCGTTGAGGGCCTTGACGCGAGTGGTGGCGTAGCGGGTGTTGCCGGTACCGTTGAAGATGGACTTCGAATCCGTTTCCTGGGGCTCGTGGTCGAAGACGAGGACGATTTTGCCTTTGGCATCGATGTTGCGATAGTCGTCGTAGCCCAATTCGGGGGCGGTGATGCCATATCCCGCGAAGACGACCGCGCCCGAGAGATTCACATCGTCCGGGAATTGCCCGAAGGCGTCGGGGAAGGTGTACTGGATCTGTTTGCCGCTTTGCTGGACGAGGAGGAAGCCGTACTGGCGGTCCGCCCGGTAGTCCCAAAGGGGCACCGGCTGAAGATAGCTGTTGCCGGCGATGGGCTTGAGGCCGGCCTTGGCGAATTCGGCCCGGATCCATTCGATGGCGACCTCAGAGCCGCGGGTGAGCGAGAGCCGGCCTTCCAGAGCATCCGAGGCCAGAAAAGTGAGGTTTGCACGCAGGCTGGCTGCACGGATGGAATCGTAGCCAGGAAGGAGCGGCGCAGGGACGTCGACCGAGGGACCAGAACAGAGGACTGGAACGGCGAGGAGCGCGAGAAGATAAAGGAAGCGGCGGCCCATGATGCCCAGATTCTAGCGCCTCGGCCTTAGATCCTGGCAGTCTGCGACTGACATCAGGTATTCACACTCTTCAGATAGGATTTGTGATTACGCCCGGTCCGATGAAACCGGACGGCACTTCCCAGGAGCGAATAAATAATGGAAGATGAAAACGCGGAACGCGAACACGCTGAGTTAGATCGACTTCAAGCGGCCTATAAAGCCGCCAATGAGGAATGGATCATCAAGATCCGGGCAGAAGAAGCGCTCGCTTCGGTGGACCATACTCTGGCGCAGGTTGATGAGTGGGAGCAGGCCCACTTCCGGCAAAAGGACGCCCAGGAAAAGGTAGAAGCTGCGAAGGCCGAGTACGAGGACGCGCTGCGGGAGAAGTTCTTCGGGTTCTGATTGACAGCAGCATTGCGGAAAAACGCCGCGCGCGGTTCCGGGCCGGCACGGTTTGGTAGCAGGGACCGGTATCACGGAACAGGCATAGCCGACAATAAAGGCTTGGCGACATCCGCACTACGATTTGAAATTCAGGCCGAATGCCCGGAGACGGGTGCGAGGGCCGGACTGCTGCACACCGCGCACGGTGTGATTGAGACGCCGGTGTTCATGCCCGTGGGCACGCAGGCGACGGTCAAAGGTTTGACGCCCCGCACACTCGAAGAAGACCTCGATGCGCGTATCATTCTCGCGAATACGTATCATCTTTTTCTGCGCCCCGGCCATGAACGGATTAAGCGGCTGGGCGGCCTGCACAAGTTCATGAACTGGCCTCGGGCTATCTTGACCGACTCGGGCGGCTTTCAAGTATTCAGCCTGGACTCGCTGCGGAAGGTGACCGAAGAGGGGGTGCTGTTCCATTCGCATCTGAATGGGGACGCGCATTTCTTTTCGCCGGAATCGACCGTGGACGTCCAACTGGCGTTCGGCAGCGACGTGATGATGGTGCTGGACGAATGCCTACCCTACCCGGTGACGCATGAGAAGGCCCTCGAATCGATGCACCGGACGATCCGCTGGGCGAAGGCCGGTTATGCGCACTATTTAAGACGGGAGAAAGGGTTGCACTGCGCGCTTTTTCCGATTGTGCAAGGCTCCATGTTTCCGGATCTCCGCCAGGCGTGCGCGGAGGCGTTGTTGGAACTGGATGCTCCCGGGTATGCGGTTGGCGGACTCTCGGTGGGAGAGCCGCGCGAACTCAGCCAGGAGATGACGGCGGTAACAATTCCCGTCTTGCCCAATGACCGGCCCCGTTACGTCATGGGAGTGGGTATGCCGGACGAACTGCCGCACTATGTAGCGAAAGGCGTCGACATGATGGACTGCGTGTTGCCGACGCGCAACGCCCGGAACGGATATCTGTTTACCTCCGCCGGCAGGGTGGTGATCAAACAAGCGCAGTATGCAGACGATGCCAGCCCGGTCGACGCGGCTTGTCCTTGTTATACTTGCCGGAATTTCTCGCGAGCATATCTTCGCCATCTGTTCATGGCGGAGGAGATACTGTTCTCGACGCTGGCCACGCTGCACAACATTCGTTATTACCTGGACATCATGCGAGGGATCAGGGGAGCGATCCTGCGTGGACAATTCCCCGACTTTCTACGGTCAATTCCGTACGGCTCTGTGGCGGAGACTCGCGCGTGAGGTAGGATGTTGGAAGCAGTACAAGCCGGGCAGCACGAGCGTTTCACCACTTTGCTGGAGTCTGGCGGTGGAATTCAACCTCGTTCTTCCAGGGCGGTTGAGTTGGTTCTGGAAATTCCCCTCGCCAGTCTCTGATTTTCGCGGTCTGCCGGTTTTTGCGGCTGGCCCGGTTAGGGTTGGTACGGCCATTTGTAAAAGCTAATAAGATTGGTGGTTATGCAGTATTCGCTGATAGACCTACAAGCGGCAGCCGGCGGCCCCAGTTCGATGCTCGGCACGGTCCTGCCGTTGTTGATCATGTTTGGTATCGCCTACTTTCTCATTTTCCTGCCAGTTCAACGGCAGAAGAAGGCGCAGCAGGCGATGTTGAAGAGCTTGGAGAACGGCCAGACGGTGCTGACAACGGGTGGAATCATCGGCACAATCGTGGCCGTGAACAGTGATGATACTCTGATACTTCGCGTTAAGCCCGACAACCTGAAGATCCAGGTGTCTCGCACTGCCGTGGCGAGTTTGGTGACGGCCGACGAGGCGAAGAAGTAAAAGCCCGAGCGGGCGGAAATAGCAAGAGAACACGCAGTTGGTATGAAACGGAATCTACAGGTCAAGTTTTTAATCATCGTTGCGGTGATGCTCATTTGTCTTTACGGCATCATTGGCATCCCCAAGAACAAAGCAGAGCTGGTAGAAAACTGGCACAAGAACATCCGGCTAGGCCTTGATCTTCGCGGTGGCAGCCACCTGGTAGTTCAAGTCCAGGAACAAGATGCCTTCAACGCGGACGCGGGCACGGCAGCGGACCGGCTGAAGGACGAGGCGAAGAAGGCCGGAGTAACGGTCGCCGAGACGGAAGTTCAAGAGGCGAAGAGCCTGCAGGACGCCGCCAAGGTAGCCATACTGGTGAAGGGTGTGCCGTCGACCCAAGCCGGGCAATTCCGGACGCTGGTGAACGACCAGTTCTCCCAATGGGTACTGACGGGGTTGAACGCGAACGACTACCGGCTGACCGTGAAGCCAAGCAGCGCCATTCAGATGCGGCAGGAGATTCTGGCGCAAACGCGGAGCACGATTGAGAAGAAGATCAACGCGCTAGGACTCTCTGAATCGTCGGTACAGCAACGCCGCGGTGATGCCGAGGCGGAACTGCTGGTGCAATTGCCGGGTGTCGACGATCCGGCACGCGTTAAGCAGATTATCCAGACGGCGGCCGTGTTGGAACTGTATGCGGTTCAGGGTGGCCCCTATCCAACCAAGGAAGCGGCGCTAGCCCAAACGGGCGGCGTTATGGCGCCGGGCACGAAACTGGTGGGCAGCGATGTGAGCGACGCACAAGGCGGCAGAGCTTCCGGCGGATGGTATTCCGTGACGAGGACGCCTGTGGTGCGCGGGCCCGATATCCGGGACGCACGCTCTAGCCAAGACGCGCAGGGCACAGGCGGCTGGGACACGAACTTCGTATTGAGCCAGGACGCCGCGAAGCGGTTTGAGCGCTACACCGGGGCGAATGTTGGGAACCGGCTGGCGATTGTGCTGGATGGGAAAGTGCTAAGCGCGCCGACCATCCAGAGCCAAATCAGCGATAACGGCCGGATTACGGGTGCCCGGGACCAGGCGGAAGCGGGCGACCTGGCGTTGAACTTACGGGCCGGATCGTTGCCTGCCAGTATCGTCTACCTGGAAGAACGGACGGTCGGGCCGTCGCTAGGCGCCGATTCGATTCGCGAAGGGTTCATCGCCGGAGCGGCGGGACTTGCTGGCAGTGGTAATCGTGATGCTCGTGTACTACAAGAAGGCCGGTATCAATGCGACCTTGGCGCTGATCCTGAATGCGATTATCCTGATTGCCGCGCTGAGCTACTTTGATGCGGTGCTGACGCTGCCCGGCATTGCCGGTGTCATTTTGACGATCGGCATGGCTGTCGATAGCAATGTCCTTATATTTGAGCGAATTCGCGAGGAACTCCGGACGGGCAAGGCGATTCCGGCGGCGGTGGATGCCGGGTTCAGTAAAGCGCTGCTCACCATTATCGACACCCACGTGACGACGGTGGTTTCGTGCGCCATTCTGTTCCTGTTCGGCTCGGGCCCGGTTAAGGGATTTGCGGTGACGCTGGTAATTGGTCTGATCGCCAACCTCTTTACTGCCGTGTTTGTGTCGAAGGTGATTTTCGATTGGGAGCTGTCGCGGCCGGAGCCGGTGACGGCGCTGAGCATTTGAGGATTTGGGTTATTTCAAGAAGGTGCGGATTGCCTGCAAGAAATAGCAGTCGCGACGCGCAGTTTGGGAACACTTTGTGAATGGCCGGTGTCAATATCCGATAGAAGGTGGTTTGCAGCCACTCGAAGACTCGGACGAGACAAATACCGGGTCGTAGAGTTCAATGGAAATTTTTAAGCAAACCAATTTTGATTTTCTTGGCAAGAAATGGCCGTTCATCACGTTGTCGCTCATTCTGACGGCGGCAGGGTTGATCAGTCTGGCTGTGAAAGGCGGGCCGAAGTACGGGATTGACTTTACCGGCGGCGCGCTCATGGATGTGAACTTTATTAAGCGGCCGCCGGCGGAAGCGATCCGGGCGGCGATTCGCAAGCAGGTGTCGGGCGGGATTGAGGTGCAAGAGACTTCCAACTCGCAAGAGGCTCTAATCTCGACGGAGGGGCGGGATGAGCGCGCGCTGGAAGTAGTGCGCCGCGATATGATTGCTGCCTTGAACGACGCTTTTGGCCAGAAGACCGACAAGCTCGGCATCAATACGACCGGGCAGGCATCCTTGGCCGATCGCTTGCGCGATCCCATCCAGCGTGCCGGCATACCGATGGGTGAAGATCAGTTGCAGGCGCTCGCGAAAGCGATACTTCTGTACCGCGACGATACGCAACAATCGGGTCTGGTCCGAAATCTGGACGAGTTATCGAAGGTTCCCGGCGTAACGCCGGCCATTCTAACGGTCATTAAACAGGAATGTTACGTCGATCCCTACGGGATCTGGCGTGTGGAGATCGTGGGGCCCAAGATCGGCGCGGACCTGCGGGCGCAAGCCATCCGGGTTGTGCTGTACGCGCTGCTGGCGATGTTGATCTACATCGCTTTCCGCTTCGAATGGATCTATGGTGTGGCGGCCGTGATCGCGGTGTTTCACGACACGATTATCACCATTGGCCTTTTTTCCCTGTTTAACAAAGAAATTGACTTGACGGTCATCGCCGCTTTGCTCACACTAGTGGGTTATTCGATGAACGATACGATTGTGACGTTTGATCGTATCCGAGAGAATATAAGGCTACAGAAGCGCGGGTCGTTTGTGGAAATCGTTAATACGAGTATTAACCAAACGTTGAGCAGAACGATCTTAACGTCGGGTCTGACACTGCTGACGGCCCTTTCATTATTCTTGTTCGGCGGCCAAGTGTTAAGCGGCTTTTCGTTTGCGCTGGTCGCTGGTATTATCGTTGGGACTTATTCTTCGATTTTCGTGGCCAGCCCGATTCTGATTTTTTGGCAGGATCTGGTGGACAAGCGAAAGCGAGGCGGAAAGAGCGTTGGGACGAAAGGCCGGCTGACGCCGAATGCGGCTGCGGGGAAGCAGGCCGCCAAGTTGGCCAAGTGAGTTTTTCGGTAGTCGGGGGAAGTTAGGTTAGGATAGCCCAGGTGCTATCGGTTGAACGCGGCTGAGGTCAGCGGCGTCGGGCGTTCCTGCTGAAGAGGAACGCCGGCGTTCGTTGGTCCGCGCAAGCCAAAAATCAACGAGCCTGCTCATGCGAGTCAGAAGCAGGACGGAGAGCGAGGGGACTCAAATGTTTGAACAAACCTTTGTCGACACGCAGAAAAACGCAAGAAAGCCGTTCGCGATTTTGTTGTCGCTGAGTATTCAGATTGTCGCGATCTGCATTTTGATTCTGATTCCGCTGATTTATACGGACACGCTTCCGACGGCTCAGTTAAAGAGCATGTTGGTCGCCCCGCCGCCACCTCCGCCTCCGCCACCACCTCCGCCTCCGGCCCCGCCCGTTCAAGTGAAGAAGGTAGTGGTGCGGCAATTCATCGCCAACCAGCTGATTGCACCGAAGGTGATCCCGAAAACAGTCGCCCACATTGAGGAATCCGCTCCTCCGCCCGATTCGATGGGCGTTGCCGGCGGCACAGGCACTGCCGGCGGGGGTGTTCCCGATGGGCGTTATCGGCGGCGTACCAACGTTGGCTCCGCCTCCGCCTCCGCCTCCCAAGGCCAAGGTGACCGGACCGCAGCGCATTGGCGGTCGCGTTATGGAAGCGTCCTTGATCAGAAAGATTCAGCCCGTCTATCCGCCGCTTGCCAAATCGGCCCGTGTACAAGGTCAAGTCGAGTTCACGGCGATTATCGGCAAGGACGGAACGATCCAGAACTTGCAGTTGGTGCGCGGGCATCCGCTGCTGGTGAATGCAGCACGCGAGGCTGTGGAGCAGTGGCGCTACAAACCGACGCTGCTCAACGGAGAGCCGGTTGACGTGATCACCAACATCATCGTCAACTTTACTCTCAGTCAGTAGGTATAGACTCAAGTCTGTTTTGTTAGATTCAACCTTCAGGAGATAAGCATGCTTTTACAAGTTCAAGTGTGGGCCTTTTGGCTGCTGCAGGAAGCCGAAACAATCGCCTTCGACCCTCGCAGTGTTTGGAACAACATGGGCTGTCTCGCGAAAGCGGTGGTGTTCATCCTCTTTGTGATGTCGGCTTGGTCGATTGGCGTCATGATTGATCGCCTAATCGCTTACAACGCGGCACGCAAGCAATCGCGACTTTTTGCACCGGCCGTGGCCGGTGCATCTACGCGAAGGCAAACTGGACGAAGCGATCAAGATTGCCGATCGCTACAACAAGAGCCACTTGGCCAAAGTGGTGGTGGCTGGGCTGCAGGAATTCAAGGCTCACCAGTTGAGTTCTGAGATTCCGGGCGAAGAAATCGAAGCTTCGCACCGCGCACTCGAACGCGCCGAAGCGATTGTGCATGCCGAACTGAAACGCGGCGTCAGCAGCCTGGCGACGATTGGTTCAACGGCTCCGTTCGTCGGACTGCTGGGAACGGTCGTCGGCATCATGAACGCATTCAAATCGATTTCGACTTCCAAGTCGACCGGTTTGGGCGCCGTCGCAGGCGGTATTTCGGAAGCGCTGATCACGACCGCCGTCGGTCTGTTTGTCGCTATTCCGGCCGTTTGGATGTTCAACTACTTCACGAACCGCATCGAGGCATTTGACGTCGAGATGGGTAACTCCAGCTCTGAGCTGATCGACTATTTCCTGAAACGATCCCAACGGGTTGCCAAGTAGATAGCGGTACGTTCTTAACTGAATTGCTTAGCTCCGGTTGAAGCGTCCGTAGGGCGGTGCGATGGCGCCGCCCTCAACGGGTGCCAAGCCGGTTGGCAAAGGAGAAAGGCTCAATGGAACTAAAAAAAGCTCCCCCAGTGGTATCCGAGATTAACGTCACGCCGATGGTGGACGTGATGCTCGTGGTGCTGATTATATTCATGGTCATCACGCCGATGTTGTCGAAGGGCGTCGCGGTTGACATGGTGAAAACCCATCACCCGGTCAAGATGCAGGAAGCCGATAAGGAAGATGCCATTCTCATTGCCATCACACGCGATGGGAAGGTGTTCCTTAGCCCGGGCAATATTAAAATGACGCCCGACGGTCTGCCGCAAAAGGTGAAAGATCTACAGACGGGCCGGTCGGACAAGACGGTTTACATCCGGGCGGACGCTCGGGCGCGCTTTGAGAGCGTCACCGACGTCGTGGACAATCTGCGTAAGGCGGGTGTCGACCAGCTCGGTTTGATAACGGAAGAGATACAGGACAAGAACAAAAAAGGCGACTTGTAGCCTGGGAGCTCTTCCAGGAGACGCTAGAAACACCGCGGGGTGCGGGCGTATCCTGGATTGAAGAACGCGCCTCCGCAGGTTTGAAAAGGAGATTCGATTATGTCAATGGCAGTTGGCGGCACCGGTCATGGGGTCCGGGCCGATATTAACGTGACACCTATGATCGACGTGTTGCTGGTGCTGCTGATTACGTTCATGGTGATCACGCCTTTGACGCCGAAGGGACTGGATGCGCTGGCGCCACAGCCACCTCCGCCGAACCAGCCGCCTCCGCCGCCGGACCAGGATCCCAACGTGGTCATTGAAATCAAGGCGGACCACAGCATGGAGATCAACGGCTCGCCCATCAAGATGGCCGACCTGATGGACCGTCTAGAAGACATCTTCAAGACGCGTGCTCAAAAGGTCGTCTTTGTAAAGGGCGATAAGGATGTCGAGTACCGGTATGTGGCCCTGGCGATCGATGCCGCCAAAGGGGCGGGACTCGATAAAGTGGGTTTGATGACGCCTCAGATCGAGGCGGGCCAGTAAGGACCGAAGCGAGCCAATCGGGCCCAGGCGACCTTCAAATGGTTCCCAACGCGGTCCGCTGACACGCGCAAAGTCCTACGAGCTGTATACGAGGGGGACATCAAAGGGCTTACATTATGAAGCAAACATTAAGACTTGCAGGGCTCCTTATCTGCATTGCCGCATTGGTCGTCAGCAGCGGCTGCGCCAAGCTTGAATCCCGCGACGAAATGAACAAAGGCGTGCAGGCCTATAAGGGCGGCAAATACGTCGACGCGGCCAATCACTTTAAGAAGGCGATTGAACTCGATCCGCTTAACAAGAATGCTCAGTTGTATTTGGCAACCTCATACATGACGCAGTGGATTCCGGGAGCGGACTCGACAGAAAACAATCGCATGTATGATGCGGCCAAAGCCGAATTCCAGAAGGTACTCGACAAGGATCCCAGCAACAACACGGCGCTGGCGTCGATGGCATTCATGACGTACAATTCGGCTTCAAACGGCACCCAGGAGCAAAAGCAAAAGTTCCTGGAAGAGGCGACGCAGTGGAACCAGAAGCGGATTGAGGCCGATCCGAAGGATACGGAAGCTTATTACAGTTTGGGCGTCATTGCTTGGTCAGAAGCGTTCACGCCGATCCAAACGGCACGCGTCAAGTTGGGAATGAAGTCGGAAGATCCGGGACCGATCAAGGACGCAAAGGTTCGAGCAGAGCTTCAATCCGAATATGCCAAAACCATTGATTCAGGGGTCAAGTCACTGCAGACGGCTTTGCAGTTGGATCCGGAATACGATGACGCAATGTCCTATCTGAATCTTCTATATCGCAAAAAGGCAGACATTGAAGACAGTCCTGATGAAGCCAAGGCTGACATAGCAAAGGCGGAGGAGTGGTTCAATAAAGCGCTAGATACGAAGAAAATCAAGGCGACGCGACCGACGAAGCAACAAGCCAGCTAATCCGCGATCCTGTACTTGTCAGCTTCAAAAAGAAAGGGCCCCTCGACGGAGGGGCCTTTTTGCGTGTAAGAATGAAATGGTCTGCTCAGTTTAGGAAGTAAGTGCGGTAGAGCGTATCGCGCTGTTTCGGTGTGAATCCAGCATCGCGAATCAGCCGGCGCAGATCTTCCTCCGTCGCCTGATGGTGGGTGCCGGCGGCAGAAACCACGTTCTCCTCAATCATGATGCTGCCGACATCGTTACCGCCAAAGCGTAAGCCAAGCTGGCAGACTTTCAGGCCAGGCGTTACCCAAGACGCCTGAATGTTCAGGATGTTGTCCAGGTATATGCGCGAAAGAGCGAGCATCTTGAGGTATTCGACGGCGGTCGCCTCTTCCTTGATGAAGCGGCCGAGCGAGGTGTATTCGCGCTGAAAGAACCACGGAATGAATGCCGTGAAACCGCCGGTGTCTTCTTGAATCTGGCGGACGATTTCGAAGTGATTCAGACGGTGCTCGATGTTCTCTCCAGCGCCGAACATCATAGTCGCGGTGGTCCGCATACCGAGGGCGTGCGCGGCGCGATGGACGTCAATCCAATCCTGCGTTGAACACTTCAACCGGCTGATGCGATAGCGGACGGAATCGTCGAGGATCTCTGCGCCGCCACCAGGGATGGAGTCGAGCCCGGCATCACGAAGGCGGGCGATAGTTTCCCGCAACGACAATCCGCTGACGTCCCTGATGTTGATGATCTCCGGTGCGGAGAAGCAGTGGCACCAGATGTTGAAACGCTGTTTAATCGACCGGAGCAGGTCTTCGTACCACTCAATCTTCAAATCGGGATGCAAGCCTCCTTGCATGAGAATGCCTGTCCCGCCGAGTTCGATGGTCTCCTGGATTTTATCGAAGATGACTTCCTTGGATAGGATGTAGCCTTCTTTGTGGCCCATGGGACGGTAGAATGCGCAGAAGCTGCAGTACTCGGTACAGAAGTTGGTGTAGTTGATGTTGCGGTCGATGATGTAGCTGACTATTCCTTCCGGATGCAGCTTACGGCGTACTTGGTCCGCTTGCATGCCGATGCCGATCAGGTCGGGACTGTTGAAGAGGTCGAGTGCCTGCTGGCGTGAGATCATGTGCGTCCTCTCATTCTAAGATGTAACGAGGTCCGGCTGGCGATCAATGTCTTTCCAGAAAGGTCCAGCGAGCGAGAGAAAAGCGTCGAGTCCTCGTTGCTCAGCAGATCCCAGCGGGTAGCGAATGAGGCCAGCCACGTAACGATGAGCGAGATCGCGGGTCACGCCGCGCCTCAAGAACTCGCTGTCGACAATCTCGTCCAAATGAGCCGAGCCGAATTTGTAGGACCCAAGCAGGATTGCGCTGAGCTTCGCCTGGTCGAGCGGCGAATTTCCCGCCCAAGCCGCGAACACCATGGGTAAGCCGGTTAAGGAGAACCATTCCGCGCCGAGGTCGAGCGTTTCATACGGCAGGCTTTCCGGGTCGATTCGAAGCGCGGAATCACCAATGAGTAAGGCCGCATCCGCATCGTCGAGCATCGTCTCAAGGACGGGCGGCCGCCGAAGCAGATTCGGAGTAGCGCCATATCGCTCGCGCAGGATGATACGAGCGAGCTGCGTCGACGTGCGGGAGCTGGAATCAACCGCGACACGTCGAATCTTTCCTACCGGAACGCGGGAAACCAGAAGGATGCTGCGGACCGGACCGCGGCAGCTGATGCCGACTCCTGGAACGATTTCTAGCGCCTGGCGGGCAATTTCGGCAACCGGGACGAGCCCTATGTCGACACGCCTGGCTTCCACGACCTCAGCACATATCGCGGGAGTCTCGAACGAGAGATCCACGAGAGGTTGCTGCGGGCCATGCAGCATGCCCCAAACCAACGGGACGGAATTCAGGAAATTGACCGCACAAGCCCGTACGGGAGAGGATGCAGGTGACAACTTCCAGTTTATCTGAACGTGTTCAACTCAGCTTCGGAACGGACTGGAGAGTGAAAGCGCCAAGGCCATTGGCATATGATTGCTGAACATGCTACTCGGAAATTCAAGCTGGGCGCGATGGACCGGGAAAGGGATGGAGTTTGCGGGTAACGTGCCCCGCCCCGAGACGTTTGACGATTGGGCGGGCGCCGCCGGACAGTCCGTGGTGGCGGACGTCACCAGCACGTTGAGCGCCTTGCGTTTGAGCAGCAGGGAAAACCGCGCCAAAGACAAGATTTGGGATTCGCTGGCGGACTTGTTCAAGACCAGCCAGTCACTGAAGACCGCCGTGGAGAACTTCGTCGCCGGTTATCCTGCGCGGTTCGCGAGCTTTATCGAGGATCATTGGTTCAAGTGGCCCAACCCGGGTAAGGGAAGCCTGCGAGTAGTTCCGGTTGCGTCGGTGAACCGCCATGAATCGGACAAGTGGGCGGCACAGTTCGATGGTGCGCTAGAGTTGCAGGGGGTGGTCGGCGGCGCTGCGCTGCGAGCGTACTTTTTCGACGAAATGGCCCGGCAGTTGGGTAATGCGATGGCCGAGGTTGCGCCTGAGGCGCCGCAGAAAGACAAGGGCGTGGATAAGCCGGTGGCAGTCGGCGAGAAGTGGCTGATCGGGTTCGATCCACAGTATGCGTGGAAGGAACAGCCAGGTCACTATTATCTATACCTGGCCGAAGGCACGCATCCCGACGCCAAGAGAAAGGCGGTGAAAGAAGCCAAGAGCTCCGCCGCAGTGGCATTGGTGGAATGCAAAGACTGGCTTGGTCGTCTCACAAGCAACGAGCGGAATTACTTCGGAGCACAGGCTCTGGAAGTCCGCTAGCGACTCAGAATTCGCGGACGACTATTCGCCGATAATCTTCACCAGCACCCGCTTGCGGCGACGACCGTCAAACTCGCCATAGAAAATCTGCTCCCAAGGGCCGAAGTCGAGCTTGCCATCGGTAACGGCGACCACGACTTCGCGCCCCATGATCTGGCGCTTCAAGTGGGCATCGGCGTTATCCTCGCCCGTCCGGTTGTGATGGTATTGCGAGACAGGCTCGTGCGGTGCAAGCGTTTCGAGCCACTTCTCGTAATCGCGGTGCAGGCCCGATTCATCGTCGTTGATAAAAACAGAAGCAGTGATATGCATCGCGTTTACGAGGACGAGACCCTCCTTGACGCCGCTGTCGACAAGGCAACGCGCGACGTCGGACGTAATATTGAGGATGCCGCGCCTCGAGGGAACCTCAAACCAGAGTTCTTTGCGGAAGGATGTCATAATTCCTTCAATGTAATCTCAAGGGGTTGGCTTGCTCGGGTGAAGGAAGGTGGCGCGCCGGTTGGCTTCACAGCATAGAATGACACTTGATGCAGACTGAGAGCAGTTCGCTGCGTTCACGAGAGCACAGTAGCTCAACGTCACCTGCGGAACCCGCTTTGAGTTCAACTGGACCCGGCGCACAGTATTTCGCCGTTGGTCTGTTTGTCTTGCTGGCTGCGTTCACGTCGACTGTCGTCGACAATTCCGAAATCTGCATGCATTGGATTGGCGCGGGCCTGTTCCTCCTGCTTGCGGCCTGGATGGTGTTTGGATTCCGGCAGCGCATTCGTTGGTGCGTGCCATCGGTTTGCCTTCTGCTGATGGCCTGTTACGGCGTTGCTCAAACCATCTGGTCGCCCTACAAGATCCTTTCCGAAGGCTGGCGGATCACCATATTCTGGTGGGCTTGCGCAGGAATTTGTCTGCTTGCGCACCAACTATTCCGCGACTTAGCGCTGGCGCGGCACTTCCGCCTTGCTTTCGTGTACTTTGGCAGCCTCATCTGCCTGCTGGATCTGGTGCAGCAGGCATCGCACACTACCAAAGTGTTGTGGATCTTTCCCAGCGGCTGGCCCTTCGTCTATGGAACATTCCAGTACGCGAACAATTTCTGCCAGTTCGTTGAACTGTCGTTGCCTGTGACGCTATGGCTCGGCTTGGGCCAGCGGCGAACGAACTTTCTGATGTTGCTGTTGGCTGCCTTGCAGGTCAGCGCCGTGATCGCTTCCTCGTCAAGGTCTGGCGCGATTCTGGTGGTTACTGAGTTCCTGGGGGTCTTGCTGGTTTCCTGGTTTCGTGGCCGGTCCCGATTTCCGCTGCCGATGCTGGGCATAGCAGTGGCATTGACACTTGGTTTGGTTGCCGTGGCAGGTTTCGACCGTGTGGTCGAACGGCTCAAGTCTCCAGACCAGTTGGCGGCCCGGCGCCAAATCAATGAAGCCTCCATCGACATGATCAAAGCGCATCCCTGGATCGGTTGGGGGCTAGGCACTTATGTGCCAGTCTACCCTCGGTTTGCGCGTTATGACGATGGCACTTATGTAAACCATGCCCACAACGATTGGCTGGAGTGGTCGGCGGAAGGCGGAGTTCTTTTTGCCGGGCTTATGCTGGTCGTTTTCTTGTGGACCCTGCTACCAGCCTGGCGCTCGGTTTGGGGAATAGGCGTGATCTTCGTCTGCATTAATGCGCTAGTTGATTATCCTTTCGCCCGCCTCGCAGTATGCGGATGGTATTTCGCTCTGGTGGGCATGCTGGCCGGGCACCGCGAAGAAAAGCGGTCGCGCCGTCGCCATCGCAGGCGGACGGAAGAAAACGAACCCGAGTCGGTCCTGGGAAGCGAACAAGTCGAGCCGGGCGGAAGTCAACACAATGCTTCGGGCGTCGGTTAAACCGTGGTCAGTCTCTTCGACACTCATCTCAGCCGGTGAGCTTATTCGGCGTCGCCCTTCCGGCTCAATCTGCGCCCGGCCCTCTGGACGCGATCAGGCGATCGAGCGATAGGGCCCCCGCGCCACGTATGACCAACGTTACGGCGATTGCGATGGCGAGCAGATGATATTCGAACCCTTCACCCTTCTGTGAACCGTACCAATTCATGAAGAGGCCATTCGGCAGATGATTGATGAGAGCTGCCGTGGCCATGGTGACGCCGATTCCGAACGCTGCGATCCGCGCAAGCAAGCCTACGATTAACCCCAGACCGCCTAATAGTTGTGCTGCGATTGCGAGGAACGCGATGGGAGTTGGAATGTGAAGCTGTTGCGTGAAGAATCCCATGGTAGCCGAATAGCCGTAGCCGCCGAACCAGCCCAAGCCGAGTTGGGCACCATGTGCAAAAAACACGATGCCCGCGATCAGGCGGAGGAACGTCAAGGTGAAGTCGTTCGCTGACGAAGTCAGTGCTTTCCACATGGATCAGATCTCCCGTCGGGTATCTACTGTCTTCGCTTCGGACCATCATTCTTGACGGGCCTTTACGGTCTGATGCTCGATAGCGACCTATCGTCACAGCGATCTCGCTTCGGAAGGCCGAAGGCCTGAGATTATTGAAGGGACGCCACTTGCACGAAGCCTTCCTCAGGTCCGGCGAGCCAAGTCAGAGAGATTGCAGCACCAGCTAATGGATCTACGACTGATTCTGTCGCACACCGGATCCGCTTCCCCTTGTTATACTCGAATTTGTCCCTATGCCTCTGCCCGACACCCTTTACGATATTGAGTCTCCGCGGGGCGTGAGCCCTCCCGTTCCCGGCCTTAGGAAGATTATCCTATTGAAGCCGCGAGGGTTTTGCGCTGGAGTCGTTCGAGCAATCGACGTAGTTCGTATTTCGCTGGACTTGTATGGGGCACCTATTTACGTACGCAAGGAGATTGTCCATAACCGCCATGTGGTTGACGAGTTACGGCAAGCTGGAGCGATTTTCGTAGAGGAGCTTCGCGAGGTGCCTGAGGGCGCCCGGGTGATTTTCAGCGCCCATGGGGTGGCACCGGAGGTACGCCGCGAGGCAATCGAGCGGAAGCTACAAGTAATAGATGCCACGTGCCCTTTGGTAACCAAGGTGCATCTCGAGGCTGTGAAATTCGCCAAACAAGGCTACAAGATCATTTTGATTGGCCATCGCGATCACGATGAGGTGATTGGGACCCTTGGCGAAGCGCCTGAGTCCACCATCCTCGTTTCGGATGTCGAGGATGTTAATCGCCTTGAGATCAGCAATCCGGAACGGATAGCCTATCTCACCCAGACTACGCTTTCGTTGGATGAGACGAAAGATATTGTCAGCAGGCTGCTGGAGCGTTTTCCGAAGATTGTTGGCCCAAAGACGCAGGACATCTGTTACGCGACCGAGAACCGGCAGTTAGCCGTCAAAGCAGTGGCGCCTCTCTGCCAGGCGTTACTTGTGGTTGGTTCGCAGAATAGCTCGAATTCGCGGCGACTGGTGGAAGTTTGCGAGAAAGCTGGCGTTCCCGCCTATCTTTTAGATGATTCCGGCGAAGTGCAGCCCGAGATGCTCGAAAACGTGGACGTTGTAGCGGTAACCGCCGGCGCTTCGGCGCCTGAGCACCTTGTGCAGGAGTTGATCGATCACCTTAGGGCGTGTGGCTTTACCCATCTGGAAGAGGCTGAGATTAAGGATGAGGATGTCCGGTTCACGCTGCCGGCGGACCTCGAGAACTTTACTCCTCGGCTTCACACGATCGCCTAGGTTGATTGCTCCCGTCCGATGGCAGTATCTTAGTGGGTTGTGCCCCAACCTGACCTTTTTGGGCAAAGATGACGCCTAGCATCGAGACCACTCAAACGCTCGCAACAGGAGTAACCGAAGCGATCCGCAAGGCTTCTGAGGCTCTGCTCCGAAAGCAGCAAGCGGAGGGTTTTTGGTGGGCTGATCTTACGGCTGATTCGACACTGGAATCAGACTACATCCTGCAGGAACTGTGGAATCACCCACCAGTGAATGGCGTTTGGGATCCGCCCAGCCGCGACCGGATTCGCCGCGCGGTGGCGTCCATCTTCTCGCGTCAGCTCACGGATGGGGGCGTTAACATTTACCTGCAGGGACCCTCTGAGATCAGCGCCAGCGTAAAAGCTTACTTCGCTCTGAAGGTGGCAGGCGAGGCGGCGGACGATTCGCGGATGATTCGATTGCGGGACCGAATTCTCGCGATGGGTGGTCTGCAGGCCGCGAATTCGTACGTTCGCATCAACCTGAGCCTGTTCGGTTTATTCCCACGAGAGGCGTGTCCTTCCGTCCCACCGGAGATGATCTTGGTTCCGGGCAAGTTTCTCTACCAAATGTCTTCGTGGACGCGGGCCATCGTCGTGCCGCTCTCGATTGTGTGCGCGTCGAATCCGCAACGCCCAGTTCCGGCTGGGTTCGATCTTGAGGAACTGCTACTTCCCGGCGCGCCATTAAGCTATGAGCGCGACCGCCGCTTCTTCCGATGGCGCAATGTTTTCCTGGCAATTGACCGTCTACTGAAGTTCTGGGAGAGGTTTGGTCCGCGGTCTGTTCGAGAGTTCGCAATCAGGAAATGCGCGGAATGGATGATTGAGCGGTTCGATGAGAGCGACGGATTAGGAGCCATTTACCCCTCGATGCAGTATTCCATGATGGCGTTGGACGTCCTGGGTTACGCGCAGGATCATCCACTGAGGGTGAAAGCGCAAGCCGAGTTCGACAAGCTGATGGTCGACAACGACGGGCGTGGATTCTTCTTTCAACCCTGTTTTTCGCCTGTGTGGGACACTGCCATCGCGGCGTTTTCGCTGGGCGAAGCGGAAACCGGCACGGCCGACAGCTTGCGGCGAATCGCTGACTGGCTGATCTCTAAAGAAGTTCGGCGTAAGGGCGACTGGTCCGTAAAGCGGCCTGATATTGAACCCTCAGGCTGGGCCTTCGAGTTCAACAACGCATTCTACCCCGACATTGATGACACGGCCATGGTGCTGCTGGCTTTTAAACACGCACGGGGCGCCGATGAAGTGAAGCAGCAGGCTTGTGAAAAACGAGCGGTTAACTGGCTGCTGGCTATGCAGGGAAGCGACGGCGGCTGGGCGGCTTTTGACGTAGACAACAACTGGCAGTTCTTGAGCCATGTCCCATTCGCGGACCACAATGCGATGCTTGACCCGTCGTGTCCCGATATTACTGGTCGCGTCATTGAAGCGCTGTGCCGCTGCGGTCTCAAGCCGAATCATCCGGCCATTCGCCGAGGGGTCGAGTTCTTATGGCGAACTCAAGAGGCCGACGGCAGTTGGCACGGACGCTGGGGAGTGAACTACCTCTATGGGACTTTTCTAGCGCTCCGCGGTTTGGAAGCAGCGGGTGTCAGTGATCGCGAACCTGGCATTCAGCAGGCCCTTGAATTCATCCGTGCCTATCAGAACCGCGATGGCGGCTGGGGCGAAAGCTGTGCGAGCTACGACCAGAATTGCTTCGTTCCGAACAAGAGTACTTCCAGCAAAACCGGAAGCACTCCCTCCCAAACAGCGTGGGCCATCTTAGGGCTTCTGGGAGGTGGCGATACGCGGAGTTCGACTCTCCAAAAGGCCGTCGAGTACCTGCTCAATACCCAGCGCGAAGACGGCAGCTGGGACGAGGAGTATTGCACCGGCACCGGTTTCCCGAAGGTGTTCTACTTGGCGTACACGGACTACCGCAATACATTTCCGCTGCTGGCGTTGGCCGCCTACCTGAAGGCCAAGACCGGTCTCTGCGATGGCGACCTTTGAGCGAACGCCCTTGACCGCTTGTCCCACCCACGCTGATCTCACACTGAGCCTCCGGAACCACTACAATGGAGTAGTCGCCCTCTCTCCGGGCGAGTGGGTCCTGCTGGAAGTTCTCCTAATTAATTGAAACCGACCCTTGTAACAGGCGTTAGCGGTTTTCTGGGCTGGCATGTGGCCCGGCTACTGGTGGAACGTGGGCATTCCGTGAAGGCACTCTGTCGCCAGAACAGCATGATTCAGGAAGTGGATGTGGAGCGGATGACCGGAGATCTGCGCGATCGCGCCTCGCTCGACCGCGCGGTAGCCGGTTGCGGCTTGGTGTTTCATGTGGCCGCTGACTACCGTTTGTGGGTTAGAGATTCCACGATGTTGTACGAGTCAAATGTCGACGGCACGCGCAACCTGCTTGAAGCAGCGGAATCGGCAGCTGTCGACCGCGTTGTTTATACCAGCACGGTAGGCTGTATCGGAATACCAAAACACGGAATCGGTGATGAGTCGACTCCCGTGTCCATAGAGGACATGGCTGGGCATTACAAACGGTCGAAGTGGCTGGCCGAGCAGATCGCGCTTGAGAAGGCAAATCGGGGATACCCGATTGTGATCGTCAATCCGACAGCACCGGTCGGCGACCACGACTGGAAGCCTACGCCGACCGGCAAGATCGTGGTCGACTTTCTGAAAGGCAAATTGCCGGCTTACATCGACACGGGCTTGAATATCGTGGACGTTGACGATACCGCCGCTGGACATCTGCTCGCGGCCGACCATGGGCGGGTTGGCGAACGGTATATCCTGGGTGCGGAAAACCTGACCCTTGGCGAGATCCTTCAACGACTGGCGATCATCGCTGGCAAGAAAGCGCCCACGATGAAGATTCCGTACGCGGTGGCCTATGCGGCTGGCGTCGCCAGTACGGCTTGGGCGAACCTAACCGGGAACGAGCCTGCCGCTCCTCTCGAGGGCGTGAAGATGGCGCGGAAGAAGATGTTTGCCTCGCACGCTAAGGCTGGGCGGGAACTCGGCTATGCGCCCGGGTCAGCCTTCGCCGCCCTTGAGAAGGCAGTTCGCTGGTTTCGGGAGAGTGGATATGTGTAGCGACATCGGTTGGAAAGTTGAAGACGAATATAAGGCGAAAAAGCTACTTCGCTAATCGAAGATGGCTATTCTTTTTGTTGCCTCCGAATCTTATGAGATAAAGCCGTTCGCTTCGCGGCTGGCGGGAGGTCGGTCGCTGAACTGGCCGCTCGATTATGCTGAGGAGGGCGTCTGGGAAGGCCAGCGAGCAATTTTGGTTGCGAATGGCGCCGGCCCACGACTCGCCGCCGAAGCGGTGGAGGTGGCGCGACGAGCCGTAATGGTGGCCGACCTCTCATCCTCCCGGCTGGAAGCCATTGTGAGTATTGGTGTTTGCGGCGGCCTAAACCCCGCTCTGGTGCCGGGCCAAATTGTCTGCCCCAAGACGGTGGTGGCCGTGGACGTGCGAGAAGTATTTGACTGCCATACGATGGAAGCTGTGCACGGATTTGCTTCTGGCGTTGCGATTTCCACAGACCGTGTGGCCGGCACGCCCGAGGAGAAAAGGAAGCTGCGCGAGCAGGGCGGCGACGTCGTCGAAATGGAGGCAGCCGGCGTTGCATCTAAAGCTATCCAAGCCGGAGTACCCTTTTACTGCATCAAAGTGGTCAGTGATTCGGCGGAAGACGAAATGCCGTTGGATCTAAACGAAATGCGCACTATCGAAGGACGGTTCGCGCGTGGGAAGATTGGTAGTTACGCACTTACGCACCCGAATGTTCTCCCGGGATTGCTCCGCTTGAAGCGGCGATCTGAGGACGCAGCGGGTGTGCTGGGAGATTTTCTTGTCAGTTGTCGAATTGAGCAAGAACGAACCCCGGTTGAATGATGCGGTGCCCGCCACCATGCGGGCCGCCGTATATCGGGGCGAGGGGAAGATCGGAGTTGAGTCCGTGGAGACGCCACAGGCTGGCTGCGGCGAGATCGTTGTTCGTGTGGAGACTTGCGGGATCTGCCACACGGACCTGAAGAAGATCGAGTACAACCTGTTGACCCCGCCGCGCATCTATGGTCATGAAACGGCTGGTGTTGTGGCGGCAGTAGGCGAGGGTGTTCAGAAATACGGTGTGGGTGATCGTGTCATTGTGTTTCATCACATTCCATGTGGCGATTGCTTCTACTGCCTCCGAAGGCTGTACGCTCAGTGCCCTATGTACAAGAGGGTTGGCGTGACGGCTGGATTCGAGCCGGCTGGCGGAGGCTTTGCGCAGTATGTGCGCCTCATGGATTGGATTGTGGACCGGGGCGTCGAGAAGATTCCCGATGGCGTCTCCTTCGATCAGGCCTGCTGGGTAGAACCGGTTAACACGTGCCTCAAGGCCGTCGACATGTTGGCGCTGCGCAGCGGCGACGTAGTTGCGATATTGGGTCAAGGGCCGATCGGTCTGATCTTCACTATGCTCGTCAGGCGTGCGGGTGCTCAGGTGTTGGCAACGGACATGATTGAGCACCGGCGAGCGATTTCGGAGGACCTCGGAGGCAAAGCCTTCGATCCGAAAGGACGCGAATTCGAATTAAGATTGGAAGAAGCCACCGACGGACGCGGAGCAGATGCGGTGATTGTAGCTACGGATGCCAAGGGACTGGTTGACCAAGCCTTGCGTATTTCCCGACCGGGCGCAAGAATACTACTCTTCGCCCAGACCTCGAGCGGCACGCGCGCAGATGTGTCGGCGACTGATATCTGCGTCGGAGAGCGCATACTACTAGGTTCCTACAGTGCCGACGTGGATCTGCAGGCACAATCGGCGTGGCTGGTCTTTAGCGGCGAACTTCCACTGGAACGTCTCATTTCCGATCGTTTACCGCTGGACGAGATCAGCACGGGCATTGACATTGCATGCCATCCGGGTGAAACATCATTAAAGGTGGTCATCCATCCGCAGGAGTGCAGGTAATGCCGGGCACCATCATGCAGGCCGCTGTCCTCTATGGCAAGGAGGACGTGAGGCTGGAATCGGTTCCGGTTCCACGAATTGCGCCCGGCGAGATTCTGATCCGCGTGCGAAGAGCTTTAACCTGTGGGACGGATCTGAAGGTGTTCCGTCGCGGTTACCATGCCAAGATGATCGTCCCCCCAGCCCTGTTCGGCCACGAGCTGGCGGGTGACGTGGCGGCGGTTGGCGAAGGGGTAACCAAGTTCAAGGTTGGCCAGAGGGTCGTTTCGGCGAACTCCGCGCCATGCGATGTCTGTTTCTACTGCAACCGGGGCCAGCAGAATCTGTGTGAGGACCTGCTGTTCAACAACGGAGCGTACGCCGAATTCATTCGCATCCCGAGCCGGATTGTTGAAAAGAACACTTACGAGATCCCGCCGGAACTTCGTTACGAAGACGCCGCACTGATCGAACCGCTGGCGTGTGTGCTGCGCGGTCTCGATGAAGCGGGCCTGCGGCACGGCGATTCGATCGCCGTGATGGGATTGGGGCCGATTGGGTTGATGTTCGTCCGGCTGGCCAAGAGTGCATTTGGCGCTCGTGTGATTGCCATTGCACGCCGCCGGCAGCAGATTGATGTAGCACTCAGGCTCGGAGCCGACGAGGGCGTCGAGATGATCCGCGATCGCTCGAAGCTAGTTGATGAAGTCCGGCGATTGAATGGCGGCCGGGGCGTTGACGTCATGATCGAAGCGATTGGCCATCCCGAAGCCTGGGAGGTTGCCGTCGAATTGGTTCGTAAAGGCGGAACGGTAAACTTCTTCGGCGGATGTCCCACCGGTACAAAGGTCGGCCTCGATACGGGTCGCTTGCACTATGCCGAGATCACCTGCAAAGCGAGTTTTCACCATACGCCCGAGCATATTCGCCGGTCCCTGGAGATTGTTTCGGCCGGTGCAGTTAACGCCGATCATCTGGTGAATCGGAGCGAGCCGCTGAGCCGGCTGCCAGACGTTCTGCAAGACCTGGCAACCTCTCCGAACGGCTATTTGAAAACTGCCATTACGCCCTAGTTGCCGCCGCTGCCCGCTAAGCGATCATAGAGAGTAGCGGATACCAGTGGCAGTCGCTCTCTTACAACCTAAAGACTATGTGAAGCAAGTGGGGGCGGATCCCGCCCGCTACTCGCTGGCCGAGGCCGAGCAATATACGCGCTGGTTGGCTACCCATCACTATGAGAACTTTCAGGTAGTCAGCTTCCTGTTGCCGAAGGGCCTGCACCAGGAGTTCTACAACGTCTACGCGTTTTGCCGGTGGGCCGACGACCTCGGCGATGAGATCGATGACCCGCAGGAGAGTCTGAAGCTGCTGGGCTGGTGGCGAGACGAGTTGCAGTCGATGTTTAGAGGCGAAGGTGTCCATCCCGTCTTCGTGGCGTTGAAGAGCACCGTCGAGAGATTCGAGATCCCGATAGAGCCTTTCGACCGACTGATCCGTGCTTTTGAACAGGATCAGACCGTAATCCGGTATCGAAACTTCGAAGAACTCTTCGCCTACTGTGTGAATTCGGCCAACCCGGTTGGACACCTGGTCCTGTACTTGGGCGGATACCGCGACTCGCATCGCCAGGAGCTTTCCGACTACACCTGCACGGCGTTGCAACTGACGAATTTCTGGCAGGATGTCACGGTGGATCTCCAGAAGAACCGCGTCTACCTGCCGCTCGACTTGCTGGACAAGCATGGCTACGGGGTCGAGGATCTATGCGTCCGACGCTTTGATCAGCGCTTTGCGCAGGTCATGGAGGAGGCCGTCGACGTAGCCAATCAGTTGTTCCGCAAAGGACTCCCACTCATTGACACGGTCGACCGTCGTCTGGCCCTCGACCTCCAACTTTTTAGCAGTGGCGGCATGGCGATCCTCAAGAAGATCCGCGAGCAACGCTATGACGTGTTGGCGCAGAGGCCACACATTTCGAAGATTGAGCGCCTGGGCATACTGCTGCGATGCCTTCCGCGATTGATTCAGTAATGCCCCTCACTATTAGGCGATCCTATCGTTACTGCCGATATGTGGCGCGCAAGCGGGCCAAGAATTTTTATTACTCCTTCCTACTCCTTGACAGGCCGCAACGCGATGCCATGTGCGCGGTCTATTCGTTCATGCGGTATTGTGACGACCTGAGCGACGATCCTGCGGCGGTCGACAAAGAGAAGCTACGCGAAGCCATTACGCAATGGCGAGTCGAACTTGCCCACGCCCTGCAGGGTGAGTTCGGCGAGAATCCAATGTGGCCGGCTTTTCACGATACGGTCCAGCGCTACCAGATCCCACACCGCTTCTTTCACGAAATGATCGATGGCATCACCTCCGATCTCGAGCCGCGGGAGATCCAAACCTTCGAGGAGCTATATCGCTACTGCTACCAGGTAGCCTCGGTGGTCGGATTGACGATCATTCACATATTCGGTTTCACTTCTATCAAAGCTTTGGTCCTCGCCGAGAAGTGCGGTGTCGCCTTTCAGCTCACCAATATCATCCGCGATGTCCGCGAAGATGCGCAGTTGGGGCGAATCTATTTGCCCTCAGAGGACTTGCAGCGCTTCGCCGTTCCGGTGGATCAGCTTAGAGTGGGAGACGAGGACGACCGTTTCCGCGATTTCATCCGCTACGAAGCCGATCGCGCGCGGCGGTATTACGAAGAGTCCGCCGCTTTATCGCAGCTGATCCAGCCAGGCAGCCGCCGGTCATTGTGGGCACTCCGGGCCATCTATCAGCGGTTGTTGGCCCGCATTGAAGCCGCGAACTACTCTGTTCTCAGTTCTCGCATTAACGTGCCGACATCGAGCAAACTCATGCTGCTCGGCAGGGCATTTCTGTTTCCCGTGGCGTGAATGGAGAACTAACTAATCTGCCCTGAGGCCGACGAATCGCTCGTCCGCCGTGTAGGTCACAATCCAGCGGCTGTTCGTACCTTCGAGTATGAAGCCGCCTGAGTTTGCGGGGACCATCCAGACCTGGCCTGCCGTGCACGGCCTACCGTCGATCAGCCCTTCGCCTTCGATGCAGATCAAGAGAATGTAATACAGATTCTGTCCTGCGAACCGAAGCCGGTCCGGGATGATGAGGCGCTCGATCCGGAAGTACTCGCATTCCAGCAACTGATCCCGCCATGACGTAATCGGTATCGGCTTGGCCGCATGCTGGTGGCTTCTCAGCTTCGAGACTTGAACGCCGTCATCCAAATGCAGTTCGCGAGGACGCCCATAGTCGTACAGGCGGTACGTGATATCCGAATTCTCCTGGATCTCGCAAATGGTCAGGCCAGCGCCAATGGCATGAACCGTGCCGGCCGGCACGAAGATGATGTCTCCAGCCCCGACCTTCCGCCAGTCCAGTAGCTGTTCAATCTCGCCGCTGAGCGCCGAGTTTCGCAAACGCTCAGGCGTGATCTCTTCGCGGAAGCCGGCAGCCACTTCGCCAGGAGGCTGCGAGTTTAGCACGTACCAAGCTTCGGTTTTCCCCAGTGTGTTGTGATGCCGGCGGGCGTACTCGTCATCGGGGTGCACTTGTACGGACAACCTGCTGGTGGTGAACAGGAATTTCACAAGCAGTGGGCACTGCGCCGGATAATCCGGGTTTGCCGCCGTACCGAGAATCCAGGGCTGCTCAGACAACAGTGCGCCTAGCGTCAGGCCGAGCGAGGTCTCGTTATCTTGAAAGGTAAACCAGGCTTCGCCGATTGGCTCCGTGCTCGAAGTGACCGCAAAAAACGGAGCGAGGCTCTGGCGCCCCCAAACTCGCTCACGAAACAACGGGAACAACTGAAATGGCTGATTGACTGGGCCTGTCATAAGTAGTCTCGATACGAAAGCACAGAACCGCGCGCCCTAGCTCTCAGCCTCGGAGCGAACCAAGCGGACTCTGGCCCTCTTTAGTATCGAGAAATCCTAGCCAAGGACTCCGCCCTTGAAATCCCAATGGCTTAACGGGCGGGAGGTAACAATGTTACACGCCGGATTGTTGAAGTAGTTCTGTTTACGATTCCCCGTCCAAGAATCTAGAATAACGGGTGGTCGTGCAGGATAGAGAACAATGGTGCAATCCGCCGCTCAGTCACACCGATTCGACAACGGGCGCACGGAACTTTCCCAATCGTCGGCGCGATGATTTCGAGTCGGACTGTTGTACGGCTTCCTGCACATCAAGACGAGCTGGAATTGCCTTGGATGGTCCAAGCCGATCCTCAATCGTTGCGCCCTCGCCAATCATTTCCTCGAGCCAACTCCGTCCTGCTCCATCCAAGCCGTCCAGTTTTATCGAGTCGATGACCAGCCGACGACCGGCGACCGAGGATCGAGCCGTCCGCCAGCATCCCGAGAGTTCGGGGAGATCTGCCTCGGAAAGAGTACCAAACAGCTGTATGCGAAAGCTCGTCGCACCGTCGTGCAAATAATATTTCAAAGCAGACACAGACATCGTTACCTTGACTGCGGGCGTAATCCCAGTCTACCTGGTTACGCATGACTCCGCCCCGAAAAGCGCGCCACTCCATACTAGACTCAGCGCGATTGCGAATTGTTCCAAGTTTCTCGGCCAGCGAAAACTCGCTTCCCATCGCTCAACGACGACAGTTGCTCGCAAAAGACTCATTCTTATAACTCGTCGAGCACCGTGTTTTCCTGCTGGGAACCCCCTCGCATCCGCTGTTTTACAATTCAAAAGAGTCTTTATCGGCTCATAAGGCGTCCATTACGAGAGCAGTTGTAAACTGGGAAGCGCGCCAAGCACCGGTGTCGGTGACGCTAAACGCACGTGTTCCGGGCCATTTAACTGCGGGCTGATTGACCACGCCCCAGGAGTTTAGTCATTTTCGTTGAGTGCCCGACCAGGGTCTTTATCACTCAGAGCCAGGATGATTAGTATTAAACGTTCAAACAGTTGGGTTACCCTCCTACTCCTTTGCCTTTTGGTAGCATCTTTTATTTCCCGTGCGCAGGCGCAAGATACCACGCCCCCGACTACCCCATCGAAGCCTGCCACAAGCGATGCGAGCAAAGATTCGGCAGACCAGTCGAAGGAAGCCGACAAAGACAAACCGTTGACGGCAGACGAGGTCATCAAAGAGTCCATGAAGGGCAACGGGGGGAACGTCCTGGGCGTTTTGCCCAACTTCCGAACCACGAACGTGGATCAGCCAATCGTGCCGTTGAAGCCGAAAGAGAAAATGCTGATCGCTTTTAAAGACTCTTTCTATCCGACGATTTATTTCGTTACGGCAGCATTTGCGGGGCTAGGCCAGATTGAGAATCTGCACCCCCAGTTTGGCCAGGGGTTCGAGGGTTACGCCAAGCGTTACGGGACATCGTACGCCGATCAAGCCATTGGCAACATGATGACCGAAGGCATCTTCCCGACCATATTGCGACAGGATCCGCGCTACTTTCGTAGGGGAACCGGGTCTGTAATGTCACGAACCGGGTGGGCCGTGAAGCAGATCTTTGTCACGAGGACTGACGCGGGCCGCCATGTTTTCAACGCCTCGGAACTGGTCGGCAACGCAGCTGGCGCCACAATTTCGATGTCGTATTACGGGGATTACCGAACCGGTCACCAGGTCTTTCAGCAGTACTATACGGCAGTGGCGACTGACACGTTTTCAGATGTCTTGAAGGAGTTCTGGCCCGACATCAAACGCAAGCTCGTCAAGCAGAAGCCAGAACCGAATCTAGCTGACCCCCCTACTCATCAGTAGTTCGTCCGCGATTCCGATCGGCAATGCCATGATTGCTGTCCGATCGGTATAGAATGTAAGGGAGTTCTGCACCATTCCATGATCCAAGTTCTCGAAGAACCATGGCAAACCATGGTCACTCACGCCGAATCAACCTACCCGAACGAGTGCTGCGGAGTTATGCTAGGCCAGCATCATGAGGGAGGGAAAGTCGTCACCGCGGCCGTGCCGCTGATCAATAGTTTTGCGGGGGCCCAGGGCGACCGCTATGAGATCAGGCCGGAAGATCTGCTCGAGGCCGATCGTGCCGCCCGGGACCGGAGCCTGGATGTGATCGGCATCTTCCACTCCCACCCCGATTGTGATGCCTACTTTTCGGAAACCGACTTGAAGAACTCCTGTCCCTGGTTCTCCTTCGTAGTGATCTCGATCCAGGATGGGCGCTTTCATCACGCAAACAGCTTTCTACCCGACATCGATCAGACTAAGGCCGAGACCGAAGAACTGATCTGGAAAAAATCGTAACGAGTTTATGGCGAAAATATTGATACCGACGGCGCTCCGCCAGTTTACGGCGCAGCAAGACAGTGTAGAGGCTTCTGGAGTGACGGTCGCCGAAGCCTTGGCGCAGCTGACAGGGCAGTACCCCGATCTCAAAAAGAACCTCTTCAACGATCAAGGCAAACTACGGAGCTTCGTCAACATCTACGTCGACGACGAAGATATCCGTTATCTCGATAAAGAGGCCACCGCGCTCCTAGGCGGTGAAACCATCTCGATCGTACCCAGCATCGCCGGCGGTTCGGTAGGCATAGCTGAAGTGGCTGCGGCCACTCTTTCGAACGAGGAAATCGCCCGCTACAGCCGCCACCTGATTCTTCCCGAAGTGGGGATGGAAGGCCAATTGAAGTTGAAGGCCGCTAAGGTTGCGCTGATCGGCGCCGGCGGGTTAGGTGCGCCGTTAGGACTGTATCTGGCAGCGGCCGGCATCGGGCGAATTGGCTTGGTTGATTTTGATGTTGTGGACGCCTCGAATCTCCAGCGCCAGATCATTCACGGCACCAAGGACATAGGCCGAAAGAAGCTCGATTCCGCTGCCGATCGGATGCTCGATATCAATCCAAACCTCCATATCGACAAGTTCGACACAGGACTTACGAGTGAGAATGCACTCGGCATCCTCAAGGACTATGACGTTGTTGTCGATGGAACGGACAATTTTCCCACGCGCTACCTGGTGAACGATGCCTGCGTGCTGCTGAAGAAGCCGAATGTGTACGGCTCAATTTTCCGCTTCGAAGGGCAAGCTACCGTATTTGCTTATGAAGATGGGCCGTGCTATCGCTGCCTGTACCCGGAACCTCCTCCTCCTGGGCTCGTGCCGAGCTGCGCCGAGGGCGGCGTGCTGGGTATTCTGCCGGGGCTGATCGGTGTGGTGCAGGCGACGGAAACCGTGAAAATCATCCTGGGCAAGGGTGAAACGCTCAAGAACCGTCTAATGCTCTATGATGCTCTGAACATGAGGTTCCGCGAGCTTAAGCTTCGGCGGGACCGAAACTGCCCCGCCTGCGGCGACCGCCCCACCATCACAAGGCTCATCGATTACCAGGAGTTCTGCGGATTGAAACAGCCTGCGACCACTCCTGCGACTACGGTCGAAGGCCTGATCACCCCGACCGAGGTCAAGGCCAAGCTGGATCGCGGCGATACGTTCACCTTAATCGATGTCCGCGAACCACACGAATTCCAGATCTGCCGGATTCCCGGCGCGACGCTCATACCGCTTGGCGACCTCGCAAAGCGCTTGAGTGAGCTCGATCCGAACGGCGAGATTGTCGCCCACTGCAAATCCGGTGCCCGGAGTCAGAAGGCGGTAGACTTTCTGAAGCAAAACGGCTTAAAGAATGTCCGGAACATGACGGGCGGCATTTTAGCCTGGAGCGACAGAGTAGACCCAACCGTTCCGAAGTATTAGTCGCAAAGCGTTCTCAGTCGCTAACGAGTTCTTCGCCGAAATCCGGTCCCACGCCACCGCCGCGCTTTCTTCGACCACCCCGCATAATAAGTGAAGTGCCCACCGGAGCAGAGGTCCTTCTTCACACACTGATTGCCAACGGCATCGACACCTGCTTCATGAACCCCGGCACTTCGGAGATGCACTTTGTCGCTGCGCTCGATCGCGTCCCGGCGATGCGCGGTATTCTCTGCATGTTCGAAGGCGTCTGTTCGGGAGCCGCAGACGGCTATGCCCGGGCGAAGGGAACTCCCGCCGCGACTCTGTTGCATCTCGGGCCCGGTCTGGCGAATGGTTTGGCCAATTTCCACAACGCCCGCAAGGCCCGTGTGCCGGTCGTCAGTATTGTTGGCGAGCATTCAACGGCTCACCTCCGATACGACGCTCCCTTGTCCGCAAACATCGAGAACTTCGCGCGCACCGTCTCCGATCGCGTGCGCATTGCCAAGAATGGACACGAACTGGGCGCCGATATGTCCGCCACCATCGCTGATGCCATACAGCCACCCGGCCAAGTCGCGATGCTCATCGTACCCGCGGACCTTTCGTGGTCGTCCAGCGAGGGCTGTGGTGTCGTAGTCGCGCATTCCTTACGGCGCATGCCTTCGAGCGCGGCCATCAATCGTGCGGCCGAACTCGTTCGAAAGCCGGGAACCGTACTCCTGCTTGGCGGAAGCGCGTTGGCTCCGAAAGCGCTGGATGCCGCTGCCCGGCTCTCCGCGGCCACGGGCGTAAAAGTCTACATCGCGAGGAATGTGCCGAAGATATGGTCTGGTCGCGGGCGCTTCGAGCCAACGCAGGTGCCTTATTTCCCTGAGCCTGCCTTAGCGTTGTTTGCTGATATTCAAAACGTCATTCTGGTCGAGGCGAAGACACCGGTTTCGTTCTTCGGGTACCAGAATATCCCGGGCTGCCTGGTGCCCGACTCATGCCGGGTATCAATGCTGGCCGGAGTCGATGAGGACGGCGCGGGCGCACTCGAGGCTCTTGCAGAAGGCTGCGCTCCAGTGATACAGCTCGAAGTTCCCGCACCGCCGCGGGCAGAGCAGGGGCCGTTGACGCTCGACGCCATCGGCAGAGTGATGGCCACGTATCTACCGGAGAATGCTCTCATTTCGGAAGAGATGGTCTCGTCCTCCGGGCCTGTACTTGCTCAGCTCACCAACGCGGCGCCGCACGAATGGATGCCAGTAACGGGAGGATCCATCGGGCAAGGGCTCCCGGTCGCCGTCGGCGCAGCGATCGCGTGTCCCGATCGCAAAGTGATCGCGCTCGAAGCCGATGGCAGCGGGATGTATACACTGCAAGCCCTGTGGACCATGGCTCGCGAGAACCTGGATGTATTGACCGTGATCTTCGCCAACCGGCGTTATCGCATTCTCGACATCGAGATGCAGCGCACCGGCGCTAAGGGTTTCGGCCCGGCGGCCAGCAAGCTGATCGATATCGGCGCACCCGATCTCGACTGGGTAACCCTCGCGGCCGGCATGGGCGTCGCCGCGACCCGCGCAACGTCGGCTGCCGAGTTCGCCGCGCAATTCCGCGACGCTGTTTGCGAAAAAGGTCCGCGTCTGATTGAGGCGATCATCGCCTAGGCAGGGCGGGCTTACTTCTGAACCACCGCAAAATGATTCACCGGTCCGTTTCCGCCACCGAGCCCCGGCGCTGACTCAATCGCCACCTGCACGAAGCGTTTGGCTCGCGCCACCGCGTCTTCGAGCAAAAGCGACTGCGCCAACCCGGCTGTGATGCCGGCCGAGTATGTGCAGCCTGTCCCATGTGTGTGCCGTGAAGCGACGCGTTTGCCCACGTAGCGACGCATGCCAGCCTCGCTGTACAGCATATCCACCGGACGGCCTTCCAGGTGGCCTCCCTTGATGAGCACCGCACGAGGGCCTAGACCGGCAATTCGCTTCGCGGCTTCCTCCATGTCAGCCTCGCGGCGAATGGTCAGCCCGCTCAATGCTTCAGCTTCGGGAATGTTCGGCGTAACCAGAAGACAATTCGGCAGCAACTTGATCTTTAGGGACTCTTCGGCTTCAACCGAGATCAGGCGCGAGCCGTGTTTGCTGATCATCACCGGATCGATCACCAGCGGGAACGTGAATTCACGTGCCATCTCCGCGACCGCTTCCACAACCGCCGCACTACCCAGTGCGCCGGTTTTGGCTGCCTGCGGCGGGATATCGGAGAGCACGGCGTCAATCTGTTCCCGAACCAAGTCCGTCGGCATAACCTCTACTCGCGAAAGGCTGCGAGTGTTCTGCACCGTTACCAGTGTCACCACCGCTTCGCCATAGACGCCGAACTGGTGGAACGTTTTCAGATCTGCTTGGAGACCGGCTCCGCCGCTTGGATCGGAACCGGCGATCGTCAGCGCGATAGCCCGCATGCTTCAAAGGTAACGTGTGCGTTAGCGGGGTTGAGCGCCCCGCCGCCGGAACTCCAGTTCCGTTTTCTAGCGTCCATCGGAACGGTCTACCTACTTGAAACACAACATGCTGTGTCGCCGAAACCCCCACCGCTATTCGTGATTGTCACGTCCACCGACCCGACGGTCGTCACATCCCCGGTGACCGGAAAACTCGCCTGCAATTGGAATGCTCCGCCGTAGCTGTTCTGGTTGAAGAAGTACTGCTGGAACGGCTGTGTCTCATCGGCGATTGATTGCACCCTGGCTCATCGCCGCACCGGCCGTATTGTAAAACGTGAACGACAGTTTGCCCGCGCTGTACGTGTTGTCGTAGCCGGTCATAGTAACCACCAGCGACGGTGATTGGCGAACGCCCTTGATGGATGTCAAGGCTACCGGCGCCGGAAGAATGTCGATGGTCTGCACAACCGGATCCTGCCCTTCGAAAGTTAACGTAAAGGTCAGTTTGCCGGCCGTCGTACCAGTTTGAAAAGCAAACTGTGACTGGCCGTTATAGAAGGCAGTCTGCGAGCCCACGCTTACCTGCACGCTCAGGTTTCGGCCGCCCGTTGCCACAAACATTAAGGCCGGATCGTCCGTGACCCCGGTCACCGAAGGAGTGAACGCCAGCGTCAATGTACCCGACGCGCTGACCTGCGACGCGCTGGCCAGGCTGACCGTGACATGATCCTGCTGCTGGCTCGCGAAGGTCGACACATCGAACTGAAGCGAGGCGGCCGGCAGCGGCGGAGCCGTTCCGACTCCCGACAAGTTCACCGGTTGCGAGCCAATACTCAGAATGGCCGTGAATGGAGTCGCGGCGTTCGGCTGGAACTGGACGCTGAAGCTGAAGGAACTCCCCGCGCCGATCACAAGTGGCGACGGGATGGGGGTGGTCAGTGTGAATACACCGGCGGAAACGCTAATCGCCGGTGCAGTTACTGATTGCGCTGAGGTGTTCGTCAGCGTGAATCCGACCGTGCTGCTGGTTCCCTCTTCAATCCGGCCAAAGGAAACGGTACCGCCGGATTGCACAATCTGAGTGCTTCCATCCGCTGCCACGTAGCTGAGCGTAAGGCTGCCCGCCACGCCGCCGCCGCCGATAATCGACGCCAACCCCGTACCGCGAAAAGTGGAAACACTCACGACTTGGCCCCCCGCTGTGCTCGTCGGACAGCCTATCGCCGCAAGACCACCCGCGTAGCTCATGGAAAGATCTTCCGAAGCCGGCCCCAATGCCGTCGGGGTAAAAACCGCTGTCACATCCTCAGACCCGCCCGGCGCAAGACACTTGTCCAAATAACCACCGGTGATCTGAAATGGAGTCGGCTGGCTAAAAAAAATCGATTGCACCAAGTATGCGTTTGACGTGCCGGTGTTCTTGAATCGCAGGACAACGGAACTTGTGTTCCCTTCTGCCGTATCGGGAAACGAGTAGTTTCCGCCCAACAATTCGCCGTCACTCGACGATCCAGGCGTGTGGACATACACCGTTATGTCCTGGGCCATCAAAGTCCCGGCCCAAAGCGCCAGGGCCAAAGGTAAGGAAAGCCTGCCGAAACGGGAGAGGTTCATTGTGTCACCTTCACCAGAGAGTTCCCAACTTGACGCGGCATGATCCTCAGGCACCCTTACGGGTGGGGCAGGTAATTCAGAGAGTTGGAGAGGCGCGTCGCCTTGAGCCGCGTTGTCGAGATGCAGCAGCCAGTGAGATCCGATCGGAGAGCCAGCATCTGCGGTGAACAGATGCACCCACTCGTCTGATATGGCTTCAAAGCGAACGGCAGCTGTTCTTGATTCCTAGCATTTGCTGGCGCCCATCTGGAAACTGGACCAGCAGGCCGTCGGCGCCGGGGAGCAGCAAGAAGCCGTTTTGCTCGTAGGCGGCGCCGCTCGCTCCCAGCACCACCGATGTTTCTGCAATTTGCCCGGTTGCAAGCGACACCGTCAAACGCTCCACGCATGCCGTCGCCCAAGACGACCATCAGATCTGCGAAGCCAGCCGACGCGAATGCCAACGAGATCACACTGCCTGGCAAGTGTGGTATCTGAACCTGGTTTGCGGTGCCGCCGAACCAACTCAGCAGGAGTTGGCTTGAAGGCAGCCATGCAAGAGCAACTTCCGAGGCGGTTTGAGTTCCCGTCCCGGCCGAACCTGCAGCCAGCAATGGGCTAGGCTCGTCAGTCGAGTAAGCGCCAATTCGGCTGCCGCCCACTGCGAGGTATTCGATTTGGCCGACCCGCGACACCAACCCCGCGGTGCTCGAGAAGGCTGCCGCATTCACTCCTCGGCCCAGCATTCCGCCATACACCAAGTTCGCCGGCAGGCCGTAGACTGATGCGCAGTGAACCGTCCGCACAATGGACGACTCCTACCTGCGGGGCAGTCGGTTGCTGCGCTCCTAAACAAGCCGCACTCAGAGCCAACGCGATGACAGATGGATTTCCGATTCATGGGTTTCACTTGATTCCTGCTGTCGGGACATAGATTTCTCGCCTCAAGGATGACCAATGCTGATTGATGGAGCGCCAATGGTTGCGCCGGAAGGCGGGGCCGTCGAGCTGCTGGACGACTTATTGCCACCCATCGCGAACGCAACGCCGGCTGCCGCCCCTGCCGCGGCAATTCCAAGCAGAATCCATTTCGTTTTGCCCGAAGAACCATGGCCCGGCGGTGCGCCGGAGATTGTGACCGCCGGCGGTTCCTCAGCGTTGGCCTCGGCCGCAGTGGGGAGTGGCGATGGCTTTATTGATGCACGCGTCAATCGGATCCGGCTTGCGACTTCGCTGGCTGGGTCATAATTGTGACCTGGCTGGTGATTGGCACTGTACAGGCGATGGGGAACTTGCGCCTTTGGTCACGGTAGCCGTTGCAGTGGGGGCGCTCCGACGCCGGAGAAGCGGTCGTAGCGGAACGGCAGGGCGCCGGTGCGCAGCGGCCGGCGAGCGCCACGGTCAATTGCTGCTGTAGCCAGGATGCCCGCTGGCGGACCCTTTACCGCCGTGATGCGGATCGACATCGTGCCAGGATGCGCCCCAGCGATCCGGCGCCACAGCTTGTCCCTGTGTCGAGGTGTCGACCACCGCCGAGCGATTGCCATCGGGAAAGAGTCCGGTCGCGCCTTCCTCCGGCAGCCGAAAGGTGACCGCCACTCCCGCTACGGGCATCCCAGCTTCGTCTGTGACTTCAACGACGAGCTTCTTCGCTTGGAGCGATCCCGTATCGTAGGCGGCGTTGTCGCCAACCATGATCCGCAATTGGATTTGGAGGGGCCGGACCGGCTGGGCCCTCGAAAGAGGGCCGACGAAAAGTGTCAGGATCAGACCGAGAGAGGTGACCCGAGAAGTCTTTGGCATGCGGCCTCAAAGCCGCATTGAAACTACAACACTTGAACGATGACCGCCGTTATGTTGTCGGGGCCACCGTGTTCTTTCGCGGCTTCGATGAGGTAGTGGCACTTCTGCGGCAAAGATTTCTCGGAATTAAGCGTATCCCGCAAAGTTTTTTCATCCAGGACGCCGTGCAGTCCGTCGGAGCAGAGCAAGATCTGATCGCCTGATCGAACGGAAATTACCTTGGTGAAAACCCGCAGTTCCGGCGCTGCCCCCACGGCCATCGTCAAAACATGGCGCATCGGATGACGTCGCAAGGCCTCTTCGCCGAGCCCCAGCCTTGCGCCAACCTCCGCAACCCAGGTCTGGTCCTGCGTCAAGAGCGAGAAATCACCATTCGACAGGATGTAGATCCGGCTATCGCCGACGCTGGCCACTTGAAGCTTGCTGCTGTTGATAGCGCGCGCCGCCACCAGGGTTGTGCCCATTCCATCCAGTTGCGGACTAGCCACCGCTGCTTGCCGGACGGCTGTATTCGCCTCGGCAAAACCTTGTTGGATCGCCTCTATTCCGTCTTTATCCGCGTGGTTCAGGAGGAATTCGTAAAGCGTTTCGGCGCTGAGGCGTGACGCATATTCGCCGGCATTTGCTCCGCCCATTCCGTCCGCGACAATAAATATCCCATGCTGGCTGTCGTGAATGAGGAAGTCCTCATTGTTCGATCGAACGCAACCGGCATCGGATAGTCCAAAAGCCTCAAGCATAAAGGCACTCCGATTATATACGCGGTTTCATCACTGTTTCGATGGCTGAAGCATGGCCTTTAGCTCTTTGAATGTAGTTTCGTCGAAATCGTCCTTAAGTCGCTCCACACCAGGCGGTCGGCCGTTCGCAGCCGAGTACGGCTCTCGTTGCTCCGCACGCGCCAGCAGGCTATTGGCTTCACGGTCGTCCGGCACTCTCTCGACGGCTGTCTTCAAACGGTCTGTCGCTTCGTCATACCTCCCTGCCTTGTACAGGGCGAGGCCAAGGTTGAAGGCATAAGTCTCATCCGCCCGGTCGGCATCGGCCGCCCGGCGAAAATCTTCGATCGCCGCGGCTTGGTTCAGGCGGTCCTCTGCGGCGCCCAGATTGTTGTAGACCTCACTGAGAGGAATCGTCTGTGAGACTTCCTTGAAGTAACTCGCGGCCGCTTTATAATCGGCCGCGCCATAGGCGGCCAGACCCAGCTTGAAGCGCGCCTCCAGGTAACTGGGGTGGCCGGCCGGAACCCGCAAGAGCCACTCGGATGCTTGCCGGAAGTCCTTGCGCTGCAGATAGAGCTTTCCCAGTTCGAACGCCGGGCTGGCGTACGCCCGATTCAACGCAGACGCCTGCTCGAACCACTTGATCTTCTGATCCGTACTCGTGGAAATCAGGCCCCGTATATAACTCTCTTTTGCGTCCAGGCGAATTAGTTTGTCGGGCGTTGTGAATTGCTCCACTTTGTAGCCACCTTCCGGCATGAGCGTGGAAGCAGTATACAAACGAAAGATGTTCTTCCATTCGCGACAACTCGGCCAGGTTACCTGATTCGGACACCACCTCGGCTTCGCGAAATTTGCGTAAATCAATGATGTGCGATGTAACAGCAATGTCACTCTTGCGTAACTTTGTTTCCCCTGCTGTTAAATGGATGTCATAATCGCCATAGATAACATAGTCCGCGCCTAGCGTCTGTCCCAGCTTGATGATTGTCGCTTTGGTGAATCGAGCGTCGGCTCGAAGCGCTAAACGATGGAAGCCCTCTAAGACTGTTGGCTCGGTCCAGCACAATCTGCCCCCGGCTACCCAATTCCGTATACAGCGTTTCCGCGATACTCCTGCCAATCCAATTCAGGTCTTCGTAAGACGAGTTGTTCTGGAACGGCAGGATCAACAGTGTCGCTGATTGGGCGTGCAGGGAAGAGAGGCTCGCGAGGAGCAATAAAAGAGGGAGACGCCGGAACCGCACGTCTCCCATCCTAACAGGGGTGAAATCGACTAAAAACTTAGGACCGAGCGGCCGCCGAATAGCACGCCGCCCCGACCAATTGCCGTCAGGCCGAGACTGCCGACGGCACTAGATACTGCTCAACGGCTGCGCGGTGAACAGCGCTCCTAGTTGCCCCCGCGGGCATTATTGTCCGTTGTGAGAATCACCTTGGTGGTGGTCCCGCCCAGCCGGATCTCGGTCACTTCATCTTTGTCGTTGTAAAGAACTGAGGTACCGGAGAACTTCTTGGCGTTGGTCTCGGTTCGAGCCGCGGCTTCCGTGGTCTCCTTGCTGCTCTTCAGGATAACGGCGTTGTCCTTCACTTCCAGACGATACTCGCCCGGCTTTAGGGTCTTGCCATTCAATTTGCTGTCTTGATACAGCGTGACGTTGTAGGTCGCAGCGCTCGCGACCACTAAAGCTACCGTCGTGAAAGAAAGAATCAATTTCTTGAACATATCTAGGCTCCTTGCAATCGGGGGCCCGATTGTTCGGGAACGTACGAGGGCCCCGCCTAATACTATGTTACGCCCGGACTTAGTAAGAGTGAAAAATATCAACTAAGTACTAGAAAGAAGTCGTGTTCGGAATCGGACGATCACAGTCCCGCAAGCGGTCGCGAGTCGCATCGAAATGAAGACCATTTGAATCGCCATACTCAGCAATTCGGTTTACGAAGAGAATCCGGGTGCGTCGGATAAACACGATTGCCTCGTTTTGTATCATTTCATCGTCACCAAAACCAGCCAGCCAGTGAACATTTGGTTCTTTCGGAACCAGGTCAACTGGCGCTTGGCATACTGTCGCGTCTTGAGTTGGCATTCCTCCAAGGCGGCGAGCTCGGCTTGACCCACCCGCGAGCACGAGAATCGCTTGCTTGTATCCGAGTGACTGCAACGCCTTCGAGTCCGCCGATACCCGGCAGCAAGAAGCGAACTCGCTTCCTCAATCAATCCATGGTCAAACATGTAAATGCAACGCCTGTTTAACCTGTCATTGAGCAGCGGCTCGAGGAGGGTTTAACCCGAGTTTAACGACGCGAACCCCGGTCAAAGCGTCCCGCGGCCGTTCCTGCAACGCCGAGGCCGGCTCGCCGCTCAAAGCGATCACTTCAAGCGCACGAATCAGCTTTTGCCGGTCGTTGGGGTGAATTCGAGTCGCGGCCAACGGGTCTTTGGCGGCCAACAGCCGGTGGAACGCCAGGGGTCGCTTGGCCGCGATTTCGTTGCAGCCGCTCCCGGAGAACCGCGTCCCGCTGCGGTGCCGCCGATAGCCCTTCCAGCAGCGCCCGAAGATAGAACCCCGTCCCACCCACCACAATCGGTAGCTTTCCCCGCGCATGAATAGAGGCAACGGCCTGGCCGGCAAGCCGCTGAAAATCGCCGGCGGAGAAGTGTTCATCAATGCTGGCGACATCGATCAGGTGGTGGGGGATGCCACGGCGTTCGGCAATCGGCGTCTTGGCGGATCCAGCATCCAACTGCCGGTAAACCTGCACCGAATCGCAGTTAATGATTTCGCCGTCGAACTCTTCCGCCAACCGCAGTCCCAAATGGCTCTTGCCGGAGCCCGTCGGACCCAGAATGACAAGCAGATTTGCTGGGGTCGCCAGGGGCGCGCTCAATGCTTCATCCCTCCCGAGTCTAAGTTACGCATAAGGTGACACTTCTTGATCCAAGCCGTGAACGCAAAGAAACGCTAAGGCGCCCTGCTGCATCCGACTATCAGAGATATACTGAAGATTAACAGCGACATCGATCGCTGTAACGCCACCACGCAAAGCGGTCTGAATGCCCCATCTCTATCTTCGTTTGTTCCGCTACATTTTTCTTGCCGGATCGCTTGCCGCGACGGAGAACCTAGCCTGGGGCTTACCAGCAGCCCTCAGCCAAAGCCGCTGCTGACTCCTCTGTCATCAAGCAAGGACCATCCGCAAAAGCAAGTGCCTACTACCACTACTCGCTCGGGCATATGTACGAAGAGATGGCCGAAGCGTTGGGAACAAGGCCGACTACCTCAACAAAGCCATCGACAACTATCGGCTGGCAATGCAGGAAGATCCCTACGGCGTCGTTTCTGGTGGAAGACATCGCGGAGCTGTATCGTGCCAGTGGACGCATCCGGGAAGCGGTTCTCGAGGCCGAACAGGCTATCAAAACAAATCCGAATGACTTGAATGCCCGGCGCGTTCTGGCCCGCATCTATACCCAGCAAATCGGCGATAGCTCGGCCAAGCCGCATCGACGAAGGCATGGTGAAACGTGCCATCGAGCAGTACAAGTTCATTGCCGACAAAGATCCGAAAGATGTCGACAGCCTGGTGATGCTGGGCCGTCTGTACAAGGTCTCGCAGGACTCCAATGCTTCCGAGGCAGCTTTCAAGAAGGCGCTGGATGCCGATCCGGACAACGAAGACGCGCTGACCGGCCTCGCCATGGTTTACTCCGACTTGGGCGATTCCAAACGCGCCACGGAGCTGTTGGAAAAGCTTTCCGCCAAGAACCCCAGCCCGCGTGCGTTGATCGCGCTCGCTTCGTCTTACGAGCAGATTCACGAATACGCGTTGGCTGCGGGCGCTTATAGGCGGGCTTTGGCCCTCGATCCCTCGCGCGCTGAAATTAAGCAGCAACTAGCGCAGGACTTGGCCATATCGGAACAATTTGATGAGGCCCTGAAGCTGTACCAGGAACTCGCCACGGAAAATCCCTCGCGATCCGCAGGCGCAGCTGCGAATGTCACAGATCTACCGTCAACAACGGAAGTTCGATCTGGCGCGCCAAGCGCTCGACAAAGCCAGCGAGTTGGCTCCGGACGATCTCGAAATCAAGTTGAACGAATCTCTCTTGCTGGAAGACGAAGGCAAGCTCTCCGAGGCCATCGTCGCGTTGAAGCAGATCATCGACGCAACTGCCAAAAAGACCTACAGCAAGGCAGAGCGCGATTATCGCGCGGGCATGCTGGAGCGATTGGGCACTCTATACCGCAATCTGGAGCAGTACGATCAGGCTGCCGATGCGTTCCGTCAGATTGAGTCGCTCGATCCCGATGTTGCTTCCCGCGCCGAGGCCCAGATCATCGACACCTATCGCCTGGGCAAGGATTTCGCTAAGGCCCAGCAGCTCTCCGATGCAGCCGCCAAGAAATACCCCAATGACCGCACTCTGCTTGCCGTACGCGCCTCACTGCTGGCCGATTTAGGAAAAGCGGATGAAGCGGCCGCCGAACTGAAGAAGACCCTGGGAGGCAAAGACGACCGCGAAACCTACTTGACGCTGGCTCAGGTCTACGACAAATCCCACAACTATACTGAGATGGCCAAAGCGCTGGATGCCGCGGAAAAACTGAGCACATCGAAAGAAGACAAGGTCACAATCTACTTCATGCGTGGCGCCATGTACGAGCGCCAAAAGAAGCTCGATCTTGGCCGAGAAACAGTTTCGGGATGTACTTGCGCTCGATCCCCAGAATGGGTCGGCACTCAACTATCTCGGCTATATGTTCGCCGACCAGAACATCCGCTTGCAGGAAGCGCAGGAGTTGATCGAGAAGGCCGTTTCCGTCGAGCCCAACAACGGCGCGTTTCTGGACAGCCTGGGATGGGTCTACTTTCGGCAGAACAAACTCAAGGAAGCTGAAGAACAGCTCAATCGATCACTGCAGATGATTTCCAAAGATCCGACCATTCACGATCATCTGGGCGATGTCTACTTCAAGCAAGGGAAACTTAAGGAAGCCATAGCCCAGTGGCAGGCCTCCTTGGCAGAGTGGAACTCGAGCGCTCCCAGCGACCGTGAACCAGACGACATTGCCAAGGTTCAAAAGAAGCTCGATGGCGCGCGAGTTCGGCTGGCAAAGGAACAGGGTCCGGCCGCCCGCAGCAACAACAACTAGCCTGGCTCCGGGTCAGCTGGGAAATGCCTCGGATCCGGCTTGCCGGTTACCGGCGGCCCCGTGAGCGAGTCGGGCATGCCGGTGCGTGATAAATTTGGAGTCGGCGATTCTTTCCCGTTTCAATCTGCGCCATGTCGCTTAACTTGGCTGCGGTTGGCGGTTATTCTCAGTGGGAGCTCAACAGTTCATGTTCTCGAAAGTACGTAGCGCGATTTGCGTAGGCGCGCTGACTCTGGTTGCGGCTGCGTCAGCACAGGCCCAGATCAAAGTGGCCATCATCAACGCCCAGAAGGCAGTAGCCGATACACAAGAAATTCAGGCTGCCCAAAAGGTCTTGCAGGAGAAGTATAAGGCCAGGCAACAGCAAGTGGAAGACTTGCAGCGAGACCTGCAAAACCTGCAGCAACAGTTACGAGCCCCCAACCTTCCTCCTGAGAAGGAAGCCCTTCTGCAGAGCGACTTCACCCGAAAGCAGAAAGAACTGCAGCGCGTCGGCGAGGACCTACAAGCGGATGTCAACCACGATCGCGAGGACATTCTCGGCAAGACCGGCCGCCAGATGCAGGAAGTGGTGCGTAAGCTATCGGAAGAAAAGGGCCTCGATGTTGTCATCGATGTGACGAACACGATCTACTACAAACCGGCGCTCGACATCACACCGGAAGCCACCGCCGCCTATAACAAGGCCTATCCGGTTCCCGCCAAATAGGAAAGCGTTGCCCACCGAGGGGCGAATCAGTATGAGCGGTTATCTTGAGGACTACGGAGCGGGCGAGGAACGTCGGGGTCGTTTCATCAAGCGGCTGGTCGTCGCCTTGGTCGCACTACTTATTATTGGTTTCTTCGGATATGAGTTCTTCCAGAATTATTCCGAGGAGCACCTTGTCAAGCAGTTCATCTCTGAGGTCAATGCCGCCCAATACCCAGCGGCTTACCAGACTTGGGGTTGCTCGGTTGCTCATCCGTGTCGCGACTACAACTACCAGCGTTTTATGGAGGACTGGGGTCCAGCTAAGCAGAAAGCCGGGTGGAAGGTCGCCGACGTGGACGGCTGCACCACCGGCGCTATCGTGACCGTCTCAGCCCCTGGCGCTGAAAAGACCCCTCTTTGGGTCCAACGTGGTACCTCGTCGCTGGCATTCTCTCCCTGGCCCGAGTGCCAAGGCAAGCGATGGCGATTTAAGCAGTTCTTCAAGAATCTAATCGGCGGCTAGCTTAGACGGGCTTTACGGTCGTGGCACAGCGTTCAGGCTCGCGACTCCATTCCCTGCCTCAACGCTCCTCGATCTCAACCATTCGTTGCCCTCCACCCCTTATGTACACTGGGCTCAGCCATGCTTGACTTCTTTCGTTTGGATGGTAAGACGGCCCTGGTAACAGGCGGCGCCAGTGGCATCGGCGAGGCCACCGTGCGGGCGCTTTCTGAAGCCGGAGCTAGCGTGTACATCGTGGACTTGAACGAACCGCGCGGACGCTCGCTGGCCGCCGAAATCCCGGGCTCCGAATCGTTTCGCTGCGACATCACATCGGAGGAGGAGGTAGCTGCGCTGTTTGCCGGCCTACCCAGCCTGGATATCCTCATCAACTGCGCAGGAATTGGAGCTGTGGGCCGCCTCGACGAGACATCGCTTGATGATCTTCGCCGATTGTTCAAAGTGAATGTGGAGGGCACATTTCTAGTAACCCGCGCGGCGCTGCCGTTGCTGTTGCAGGTCCGCGGCTCCATTGTCAACATCGGCTCCGTGGCCGGACTTGTGGGCGTAAAGAGACGCTTCGGCTATTGCGCCACTAAAGGCGCTGTGCATGCCATGACCAGACAATTGGCAATCGATTTCCCCACCGAATTGCGAGTCAATTGTGTTGCGCCGGGAACTGTGGATACGCCGTTTGTCGAAGGGTATTTGGAAAAGTATCATTCACATGAGAAGGAAAAGGTTCGCGCTGAACTAAATCAACGGCAGCCCATTGGGCGCTTGGGCCGACCGGAAGAAATTGCGAGATTAGTTCTGTATCTTTGCTCCCCGGCGGCCGATTTCATGAATGGGGCAGTAGTGGCGATCGACGGAGGCTGGACCGCCGCCTGAAAGACCAGCGTTCTTACATCGCTAAATCGAGGGAAATCTTACAGTTGACGGGATCGATTAACCCTTGTACTATTGAAGGCTAGGCGAAAGTACTTGTTGTTTGGCGTCATATTCATTTTCTTTGTGTACTTTCGATTTGTCTGTGAGGAGACGCATGGATTGTTTTCGCTCTCTGCGCGAGGTCGGTTTGATTCTCATGCTTGTGCTGATCTCGCAAGCGGCGAACGCTACCACGACGAAACACCGCAAGCCCCATTCGGCATCTGCCGCAGTTGCTCCGGCTAAGCCAAAACCAGCCTTGGCTTCCAAGGGTGTGAGACCCGCTAAGACCGCAGCCAATGTGCGCGCGATCAACTATACGAGTACCCGCGCCGGTATCATCCCAACACAGAGCTCAATCTTCCCCGCACATCATCGCCGTTCGCTTTACAGCCCTTGGACAGAACCGACCTTCGCCGACTCCACTGCGGGCGACAGCATTACGGGTGAAGACTTAGTGGTGCGAAAGGCAGCCATGGATGCGCTCGGCCCCTACAACGGGACCGTGGTGGTAGCGGATCCGCAAACCGGCCGGATTCTCTCCATCGTCAACCAGCGGCTCGCCAAAACAGGCGCTTTTCAGCCCTGTTCGACGATTAAGGTGGTTGTTTCACTCGCCTCTCTGAGTGAGAAGATCGTCGACGCCCAGTCGCCGCTGCACATCACTCCGCGGTTCTCGATGTCGATGACGCAGGCTCTCGCAAAGTCCAACAATCAGTACTTCGCCCGACTCGGCGAAGAACTGGGCTTCGAACGCGTAGTCCGCTACGGCAAGCTATTTGGCTTGGGTGAGAAAGCCGGCCTCGACCTGGATGGCGAAGAAGCGGGCGAACTTCCCGAGTCGGTGCCTGCTGACGGCGTCGGCATGATGACAAGTTTCGGTTCAGGCATTCGCCTTACACCGCTGGAACTGGCGGGGATCGTCACTGCGGTGGCGAATGGTGGCACCCTTTACTACTTGCAATATCCGAAGGACATGGAAGCCATCAAGAGCTTCCAGCCGAGAGTGAAGCGGTTCCTTGATATCGCCGATCTTATCCCGCAGATCAAGCCGGGCATGATGGGCGCAGTCGAGTACGGCACAGCCCGCCGCGCAGTCTTTGATGAGAACGATCCGCTGGCCGGCAAGACCGGCACTTGCACGGATACAACCCGTCCCGGCGTTCATCTCGGCTGGTTCGGTTCATTCAACGACGTCGGCAAGAATAAGCTGGTCGTCGTGGTTCTTCTCACCGGCGGCCGTGGCGTCAGCGGACCGATTGCCTCGGGAATCGCAGGGAATGTCTACCGCAATCTCTCCGGGCAGAACTACTTCGCCCAGGACCGCATTCTGTCGTCACCGGCGAATCTGGTCTCGATGCAGTCCTGCTGCCGCTAATTCGGCGCGGTTGATCTTGCTACTTCCCGTCACCATTCTGGCCTAGGAATCTGGCCAGGAAGGTCGTATCAAAGACCCCCGCCTGAAAGTCTTCATTGGCCAGGATACGCTCGTGCAGGGGGATGGTCGTATAGATTCCCTCCACAACGAACATGCCCAGCGCGCGCCGCATTCTGGCAATCGCTTCTGTGCGAGTCTCGCCGTAGGCGATAAGCTTAGCCACCAGTGAATCGTAGTAAGGAGGAATAACGCCGTCCGTGTAGGCCGCGGTATCGACGCGAATGCCAATCCCGCCGGGCAAGTTCAATCCGGTGATCCGCCCGGGCGAGGGCGCAAACGTTTCGGGATTCTCGGCATTAACTCGGCATTCGATCGCGTGTCCTCGATAGCGGACCGGGCTGTCAAAGATCTCATCCAGCCGCCTGCCTGCGGCAACCAGAATCTGAGCCTTCACCAAGTCAATTCCCGTGATGAATTCGGTGACCGGATGTTCAACCTGAATGCGCGCGTTGACTTCGATGAAATAGAGCTTGCCGTGTTCGTCCAGCAGGAACTCGATCGTGCCGGCGTTGGTGTAGCCGATGGCCTTCATCGCGACACGCAGTCGCTCGGAGATGCGTTCGCGAAGCTCCTGCGAGATGGAAGGCGATGGCGCCTCCTCGATCAGCTTCTGATGCCGCCGCTGGATGGAGCACTCGCGCTCGCCCAACACTTCGACATTCGCCGTGATGGTCGCCGATAATTTGAAACTCGATGTGGCGCGGCCTCTCTACCAGCTTCTCCATGTAGACATCGCCGCAGGAGAATGCCGCCGCTGCTTCGTTCTGCGCCTGCGTCAGCAGATGCGGCAGGTCGTGCGCGGATCGGACAATGCGCATGCCTCGCCCGCCGCCGCCCGCCGCCGCTTTCAACATCACCGGATAGCCGATCTGCTCCGCCAGATCCAGTGCCTCGTCGTGGCTGTTCAGGATGCCCTTTGATCCTGGCAAGATCGGCACGCCGGCTTCTTCCATGACGGTCCGGGCCCGCTGCTTGAAGCCCATCATGCGGGTCACTTCCGGAGTCGGTCCAATGAACTTGATGGCGGATGTTTCGCACACTTCGGCGAAGTCGGCGTTCTCGCTCAGGAATCCGTAGCCCGGGTGAATCGCATCCACGTTGGTGATCTCGGCGGCGCTGATCACTGCCGGGATATCGAGATAGCTGCGGGTGGCCTTCGCCGGCCCAATGCAAATGGCCTCGTCCGCGAAGCGAACATGCAGGCTGTAGCGGTCCGCTTCCGAGTAGACGGCCACGGTCTTGATGCCCAGGTCGCGGCACGCACAGATAATCCGCAGGGCGATTTCACCGCGGTTCGCAATCAGAATTTTTCGAAACATTTTGGGAGCGCCACTTAGCGCGGACGGATGCGGAACAGGGCCTCTCCGTATTCAACCGGTCGTCCGTTCTCGACCAGCTTGGCCACCACCGTGCCCGCCACTTCCGCCTCAATCTCGTTCATTAGTTTCATGGACTCGATGATGCAGAGGACGTGCTTCGGTTCCACGACGTCGCCGGCCTTGACAAAAGGAGCGGCGGTGGGTGATGGCGAATCGTAATACGTGCCCACGATCGGAGACTTCACCAGAATGATGTCGTCATCTTCCTTTGGAAGGCCGGACGCCGGCGTTGCCGGCGAAGCTGTCGCCGCTGGCGCGCCGTAAGTATGAGCAGCCGAGCCACCCTGTCCGGCGGCCAGCAGAATCTCCTGGGCCGTCGCGTTGATGCCACTCCGGATTCGTACCCGGTTTTCGCCGCGCTGGACTTCCAGTTCGGTGATACCGGTCTCATGCACTAGTTGAATTAATTCTCGTATTTCGTCAGTTGTCATCGATTTAACCGCAGTTCGCGGCCGATTCATTCTCGTGTCCAGCAACCGCCCGCTTGCCCGATGCCGGCGCACGCACTTCGTGTCTGCCAGGATCCGGCCATCGCAGCGGTCCTACAAAACCCGCATTTCCTTCCCCGTCGGCGTCAGGATCTCACAGCCGCTAGCGGTCACCGCCACGGTGTCTTCGATCCGGACACCACCAAAGCCTTCCAGGTATACGCCCGGTTCGATTGTAATCACCATGCCGGTCTCGAGCACGGTCGCGTTCGCGTCGTCCGATGCGCGGTCCTTCGTGGATCTCCAGTCCCAGACCGTGGCCAGTTGAATGAATGAACAGCTTTTCGAGTCCGTATCCGGCTAAAACCCGGCGAGCGGCCCGGTCCACCGTATGGCAGGTCACACCCGGCTTGACCGCCTCGATAGCGGCCAGTTGGCTTTCCCACACCGCCTGGTACATCCGGCGGGCTTTTCGGCCGAGCTCCCCTACGGCCAAGGTGCGCGTCATGTCGCTGGCATAACCAGCAACCGTTGCACCCATGTCTATTAATAATAGTTCATCGCGCGATACAGGCGCATCTGTCGGATGCGCGTGGGGCAGGGCCGTGCGCGGTCCGGAAGCCACAATCGTGTCGAACGATGGCCCATCCGCCCCCAACCGCCGCATGCGGTATTCGATCTCCGCTGCCAGATCAACCTCCGTGACGCCCGGCTTGAAGTGCGCCAGAGACTGTTCGAACGCCTCTGAGTTCAGCCCCACCGCTGTGCGGATGGTGGCGATCTCCGTCTCCGACTTGACCATCCGCAGACGCTCCACGACGCCGGCGATCGGTTTCAGGCGAATGGGCGGCCGGCCCTTCGTCGTACGCTCCTTCAGCAGCACCTGGTGCTGGTCGAAAGAGATCCGGTTGCGCTCGAAGCCGAGCCGCGTGGCGCGTAGCCGCTTGGCCCATGCAACAGCCTGCCCAAGGAGCGGGCCCTTCGCCACCTTCACTTCGCAGTCCGATTCGAGCGGCGCCTGGGCCTGATAGCGCGGATCCGTGAATAGCAGAGCGCGGTCTTCCGTCACCAGCAACGCGGCGTTGCTGCCGGTGAAGCCGGCCAGGTATCGAATGTTGGGCAAGGCCGTTACCAGGAAGGCATCTACCCGCTCGGTCCGGAGTGCGGCCCACAAGAGCGCAGCGTCGAATTTGCAGTTCAGATGTATGTGTCACGTCAGGGCTTCAGCAGCAGCTTTCCGGTGGTGCGGCGGCTTTCCAGATCGCGGTGCGCCTCGGCGGCATCGTGCAGCGGATAGATCTTCTGGATGTGCAGGTTCAGCCGGCCGCTCTCGATCCAGCCAAACAGATCTGCCGCCCGCCACTTCAGCTCCTCGGGTTCGTGGACGTAGTTCGCTAAGCGAAGGCCGCGTGAGGAAAAGCGATCCTTTCTGGCTCAACAGCAAGGGATCGATGGGCCCCACGGGGCCGCTCGATTGCCCGAAGCTGACCATCATGCCGCGCGGACGCAGGCAATCGAGGCTCTTATGGAAGGTCGTGCTGCCGACGGAATCGTAGACCACGTCCACGCCCTTGTTGCCCGTGATCCTCTTGACCTCCGCCACGAAGTCGGCTTGGGTATAGAGGATGACATGGTCCCCGCCGTGGCGGCGAACCAGTTCGGCTTTCTGCTCGGTAGAGACGGTGCCGATGACAGTAGCGCCCGCGATCTTGGCGATTTGCACCAGCATCAAGCCCGCGCCGCCGGCTGCCGCGTGGATCAGGCAGGTTTGTCCAGGCTTCAAGGCGAACGTCGAATGGGTGAGGTAGTGCGCCGTCATGCCCTGCAGCATCACGGCGGCGGCCTGCTCATCCGAGATCGAATCGGGCAGGGGCACCAGGTTCGCGGCAGGCACGCTGGCGTATTCGGCATACGATCCGCGCGCCATGGCGTAGGCCACCCGCGTTCCCACCGGAATGGTGACGCCTGCGCCGGTGGCCACCACGACGCCGGCGGCCTCATTGCCCAGTCGCACCGGTGTTTCCGGGGCCTTATAGAGCCCCGTCCTGAAGTAGACGTCGATGAAGTTCACGCCGATCGCTTCGATCTGAACGACCGCGTGGCCTTCAGCCGGCTCAGGGTTTGGCAGGTCAATGTACTTCAGATTTTCCGGCCCGCCGACGGGGTCCGCAACGATAGCCTTCATAGCTTTCGATTCTATCCCTAACTACCGCTCACGCCGGCGCCGCTGATACCCTAGTCATTAATGCGCCTGTTCTTGCGGTCCACCGGTGTTGCGATGGACAGGGTATTGTTCATCGAAAGCGGCTCGCGCGCGCTGGCTGAGCGGTTTCTTACTCACCTTTATGCCTCGCACCCGGCGCAGCGTGTGGATGTCCTCACCTGTTATGCCGGAGCGCCCTCTAGCTTCGACCCCTCGCGCGGCTCCGTAATCAGCGTTCACGGCGCCGGCGGTTTCAGCGGCCGCCGCCAGCTTATCACCGGTCTGGCCCGCAATGGATACAGCGTCGTCGGCATACTCTGCTCGGGCGAGGCCATCATGACCCGCTGGAAGTGGGCCGTCGCCTGCGCGAGTCCCGGCCAAGCTGTTGGTTGTGAACGAAAATGTCGACTACTTCTGGTTCGACCGAGGCAACTTTGCGCAGCATGCGGGCCATGGTCAAGCATCGCTTCGGAGTGCATACCGTCAGCAGTCCCCAACTCGCCATCAGCGCCATTCTCTTCCCGTTCGTCTTCCTCTATCTCCTGGCGTATGCGGGCTGGATCCATACCCGCCGGCTCCTGCGCAGCCAGTAGCAGCGGTCGAATAAAACCGTTCTTAGAGCCCCAACGGGTTCCCCGATGAGAGATCATAGAAGTATCTTGACTGAAACTAAGCCATTTCATCTAATGACGCCCCAGGAACGAACCACCGCCCGGATCGCTCAGAATCGCGCTAGCTCTGAAAAGATCGCTTTGGAGCAGATTGCCCATCCGACCCCGCCGAAGAAGGCCGCGCGCACCGTTGCCGCTCCTTCGGTTGGAGGCACTCGCGCCACGCCCGCCGACCGCGGAAAAATGGGTAGCCTGATCCGCAAAGTGAAGGCATAAGCCCAGCCGCCCACCCGTTCCTTTGTAGGGAGGGCACCCTTGCCCGCAACCGGTGCTCCCGCCGGTTCACCTTCTAGTTCCCAGGCGTCGCCCGCACCGTCGGGTACTTGATCCCCAATTGCTCCAAATACGTGTCGTACTTTGTCGGATCGTAGTAGAAGTTCTTCATCTGCGGCCGGTATAACTCCATCGTTTTTTGATTCAGCCAAATCGCAGGCTTGTCTTCGGGCCGGATGAAGCTCTGATACTTCACGTCTTGGTCTGCACATTCCGGAAGTATTCCCACGCCTGCGTCACGAGTTCCGGACGCAGCAGAATATCGAGCATCGTCATCGCCTGAACCTTGGCGCCGGCGATCACGCCTTTGTGCGCGATTGGTGTCGCCATGGATACGCCGTTGGCCCAATTGTGCCCCGGTCCGCCCGGGATGTTGGAGGGATAACGCAGCACAACCGTAGGCACATTCCAGGAGATGTCGCCGATATCGTCGGAGCCGCCGCCGGTAGGGCCGATGGTCTTTTCATACTCCGTCAGGTCGCTTTCCGCTCGAGGCGCTCGGAGATCCTGAACCTTCATGGGCAGCCCCTTCTCCTCGACCTTCAGCTCATGCTGGAGAGCTTTGGCGAGCGTCTGGTCGTCCGGCGACCAAACCGGCAGGCCCACCTTCTTGATGTTTTCGAACATGTCTTCCGCGATCGGTTTGTTGAAGTAGCCGGGCCACGCAGATCCTAGCAGCCGTTCCATGAATGTCGTGTCCGTCATCAGGCCGGCCGCCTTGGCCATGTTGTCGCCGATGCGCCACAGGTTCTTGATGTGCTCGTAATCCGCTTCGCGAAAGTAATACCAGACCGCGGCATTGGGTGGCACTACGTTCGGCTGATCACCGCCATTTGTGATCACGTAATGAACGCGCGTGGCCAGCCGCAAGTGCTCACGGCGGAAGTTATACCCAACGTCCATCAGTTCCACGGCGTCCAACGCACTGCGCCCGCGCCAGGGCGCTCCGGCGGCATGGGCGCTTTCGCCTTGGAACGTGTACTCCACAGAAACCAGACCATTCTGTGTAGCGGGTCCATAATTAACGCCAAACCCGCTATCAACGTGGCAGAACAGAACCACATCCACATCCTTGAATAGGCCTGCCTTGATGTACCAGGCCTTGGTCCCCACCAGTTCTTCCGCCACGCCTGGCCAGAGCTTGATAGTGCCGTTCAGATGTTCGCGCTCCATCACCTTCTTCACCGCCAGCGCGGCGAGAATGTTTAAGGGCACTCCGGAGTTGTGACCTTCACCGTGGCCGGGAGCGCCTTCGATGATGGGATCGTGATAGGCCACGCCGGGCTTCTGCGAGGCCTGCGGTATGTCGTCAATGTCGGAGCCAAGCGCGATGACAGGCTTCCCCTCGCCCCAGGTCGCCATGAACGCCGTGGGAATGCCTGCGACTCCGCGTTCCACTCGGAAGCCATTCTTCTCCAGCAGTTCGCTTAAGTACTTGGATGTCTCAACTTCCTGAAAGCCCAGTTCTCCGAAGCTGAAGACGGTATCCACCATCACTTGCGCCTGCTTCTTCATGGCATCGATCTCGCCACTGAGATCGGCCTTCATCGCGGCCGCTTTCTCTTTCGACACCGCCTGTTGGGCGGGCAGTGAAGCGGCCGCCCAAGCCAGCAAGACAACGCCTACCATCATTCGCATCATTCTTTCTCCTTTTCGACTTCTCGTGCTCGATCCACCGCCACTCATCGCCGCCTCAGGTGGATCAGCGCAAACATGGAACCGATTGCCCTGAATGATGTTTCGACGCTGTTACGTGATCACTAGATCGGTAAGGCTGAGGCCGTGGATTGCCGGGTGAGCGAGCAGACGCTTGATTCGCTGAGTCGTTGCCAGCTGCCCTATAGTTCCCTCCAGAAAACCATTCTCAGCCTCGGGTCGAACCTTCTTATTATGCACGCCACTTCTAGGCCACACCGAATCCGACTCCGGGCTAGCCGGTGCAGTTAGCATCGTTTGTTCGTTGGCTAAAGCGGAACAACATTCCCGTTGTTATCCTCAACTCATGTCCACCATGCGCGACGAGATCAAGCAGCAGCCGGCTGCGATTGAGCGCACCTTGAAGGCAGAGTGGCGCAAAGTGCAGCGCCTGAAATGTCATCTCGAAGTGCATCGTCCGCGCCTTGTCGTACTCGCCGCTCGCGGAACCTCGGACAATGCCGCCCAGTTCGGTCGTTACCTGATCGAGATCACCACCGGCATCCCCGTCTCACTCGCCGCTCCGTCCGTTTTCACTTTGTATGGCGCGCGCCTCGACCTTCGGGACACGCTCGTGGTCGCCATTTCGCAATCCGGTGAATCGACCGATACCAACCTCGTCCTCGAGCGCGCCAAGGAAGCGGGCGCCCACACGATCGGCATCACCAATGAGCCGGATAGTACGCTTGCGAAACTCGCGGCGGATTCCTTTCTCGTCCGGGCCGGCAAAGAAAAGAGCGTCGCTGCCACCAAGACCTACACCGGCCAAATCTTTTTGTTCTACCTACTCGCTCATGCCCTGGGTGCGTCCATTCGATTGGAAGACTTGCAAATGCTTCCCGAATGGGCCGCCTCCGCCCTAGAGCTGGAAACTGAGCTTCGCGCCAGGGCGGAACGCTACTGCTTTATGCAGCACGCCGTGTGTATCGGCCGCGGCCTGAACTATTCCAACTCCTTTGAGTTCGCGCTGAAGCTGATGGAGACCTGTTACGTGATTGCCGAACGGTTTTCGTCCGCCGATTTGCTGCATGGCCCTATCGCCATGCTCGACGCATCATTCCCAGCTTTCGTCTTCGCGCCGCCCGGCGTCACCTGGAAATCGAGTCGTGAGATGCTCGAAAAGCTTCAGTTCCTCAAGGCCGAAACCCTCCTGATCACCGACCGCAGCAATAAAGAAGCGATGTCTCTTCCCGGCCTCGAAAAGAATGCCGTCGTGGTACCAGCCCGGCTGGGCCGCAAGAACTCGATTCCGGAGGAGATCTTCACTCCGATCCCCTATATTATTCCTGGGCAACTGTTCGCCGCCAGCCTCGCCGAAGTGAAAGGCCTCGATCCCGACCGGCCCCGTACGCTCAGCAAGGTCACCCAAACGATGTAGCGCACCAGAGGAATCGACGTCAACGCGATTGTGGGTCGCCGCAAGAGGCGAAGGAGGGTGGGGCTAAGTGAGCGCTGCCCCTGTGCGAGGCTACGTCGGCGGCGACGGGGCGTATTTTCGCTAATCTTGCCCACCTAACGTTTGAACGTATGTTTTGCCGTACGGATAGAAAAGTTCCTTACGGCCTTGCTGCCACGCTGCTCTAAGCTCGGGCGTTGTGATGTCCCAGTCCGGCCGGCATTTCTTGCTAACGGCACGCAGGTCCTGGCGGAGATCTTCCATGGTGGGCCGGCCCCAGTACCAGTAGCCGTTGTAGATCTTATAGATGACAAGACCCGGCTCCAGAACAAACACGTGGGGGATCATCGGATTGTTGACTGGATCCGTGTATTCGGCGATGTCGAGATCCTTTTGGATCATACGCCCGGCGTCGGAGAGGAACGGCCAGTGAGCGTCGACTCCGCTGCGGTATTCATTCGTCTGCGTGATATTGTCGGTGCTAATCGTGACCAGCCGGCAATAGGCGACCTCGAGCTCACGGTGCAGTTCAACAAGCCCTTCCGCTTGACGGCGGTCCTTGGGGCAGTAACTTCCGCGGCTGAGCACCAGAACCATAGGATGTTGTCCCTGCAGTTCAGAGAGCTTCCGGCGTTTTGCAGTATGGTCGGAAAGCTCATAGTCGGGGAAGATCGCCCCTGGAACAATGTCAGATCGCATGTGAAAACCCCTTGGTGTTGGAACATAACCGAAGTTGCGAGGCTGGCACACTTCACATCGTCAGGACCACGCGGAACTGCGCATTGCCGCTCATCATGCGAGCGTAAGCCTCGGCCGCTTTTTCGAGCGGATAGGTCTCAATCATCGGCCGCACGCCGGTCAATTCGGCGAAGCGTAGCGTGTCCTCGGCGTCCGTTGGTATTCCCGAGGCCCAGCCTTGAAGGCTACGGCTCCCGATAATGAGCTGCGCCGGCGTAACGTCCATGGCTTCAAATGCCGCACCCACTACCATGAGCTTGCCGTTCGGCCCCAGACCATCGATTACATCGGACATCGCCTTCGAACTGGGCGCGGTCGCTAGAATGACCCGGGCGCCGCCCAGCTTTTGCAATTCGTCTGCGGCCTTCGTCGCTTTGCTGTCGATGTACACGTGCGCCCCGAGTTTCTTCGCGAGCGCCGCGTTTCCCGACCCGCGCCCGATCGCCGCGACTTTGTAACCAAACTTGCTCGCGAATTGAATTCCGAGGTGACCCAGGCCACCGATGCCTAGCACTCCAACCAGATCGCCTGGCCTCGCACCGCTGTGCCGCAGCGCGTTGAAGGTGGTAATTCCAGCGCAGAGGAGCGGCGCTGCTTCAGCGTCGCCCAGACCTTCCGGCATCGCCGTCAGCGCCTCCACGGGAGCCACCATGTACTGCTGGTATCCGCCGTCATAGCTGATCCCCGCAACTTTCAGATTCCTGCAATTGCCGAAATCTCCGCGCCGGCACTGGAGACACGTGCCGTCATGGCCGCCGTGCCAGCCGACGCCAGTGCGCTGCCCCTTCTTCCACTCGGTGACACCGTCGCCCAATTCTTCGATGATGCCCGCGACCTCGTGCCCTGGAACGCGGGGGTATTGAATTCCTGGCCATTGACCTTCTTTCGTGAACACGTCACTGTGGCAAACACCACAGGCCAGCACCTTGATGAGCACATGTCCTGCACCGGGCTTGGGTATCTCTCGCTCAACGATTTCGAAATCGGCTCCTGGCTTAGAAATCTGCGCCGCCTTCATGGTCTTTACTGCAGCCGCAGTAGTCGCCGTCACAGCCTCTGTCGTTGCCATAACGGCCTCCTTTTCGACTGCTCTTAGACTGATCGGTGCGGACGACCGCTCCCTAGAAAATCTACTGGAAATAGTTCCCAGCGAACTCCGCCGTAGTTTTTCTCACACAGAGACTACAGAGAGGCCATCAAATCCCGTGATCGGAAGGTGGCTCAACGAGCGGCTTACTTACTTAGTTGCTGTACGAAGAAGTCCGCCATCATTTTGTTGGCCTCAATGGACTCAGGAAGCGTGGAGTCGTACCAGAACGCGTGCGGCAGGGCATCAAAAACCATCAGTCGCGCGTCAACTCCCGCATTCACGTAGGCGCGATGCAGGTTGACGGTGCCAGAGAGCAGCAGATCACGGCCGCTGGTGATGAACAGCGTCGGCGGCAGCCCATGCAGGTCGCTCAAGATCGGCGACAGCACTGGATCCCGCGGGTCGGTGGCAGCTACGTATTCCTGACCATGAGGTCCGGGCTCTGGTGGATCGAGATGCCCTGAGAAACCTCGCAAAGAATAGATCGATATTGAATCGCCGTCGCGGGCGAAGTCGCCCATGCCGCTGAAGATGCCGAGAGCAGCGGGAAGCGGCAGGGCCAGTTGCTTCAGGCGGGCGGCCACTTCGGCGGTGAGAATGGCCCCTGCCGAGGTACCGTAGATCACGATGTGGTTGGGCTGGTAGGTCTTTACCAGTTCTTTGTAGACGGCGATGGAATCATCGACGGCCGCGGGAAACGGATGCTCGGGCGCCAGCCGGTAAAGCACGGCAACCACCTTCATCTTGCTGTAGCCAGCGATGGGAATGGATTCCGTGTAGGACCCGGAATCCGAGTTGAAGCCGCCACCGTGCAGATTCAGGAGCACCTTGTCGCGGTTAGCCTCTGGCAGCCCTTCCGGGGTGACAATGCGAACCGGGACACCGGCGATCTTGTCTTCAACCAGCTGATTGGGGCAGAGGCGGGTCCATTCCACGCGCGCACGAGCCGTGTAGGCATCGGTGCCTTTGCGGCGGTCGGCCAAAGACTGTGGTGGGCCCTGGTCGGGCTCGGGCCGGCTTAGACGGCGCTGCGCCTCGCTGCTGATGGTCTTCGGAACGGGAACCACGCGCGTGACGTGCGCCGTGCCTTGGGCGTCGACGTAGCTCGTGTCCCGGGTCGGAGCCTGAGCTGCGGTGGTGGGCATAGGGGCCGCGGTGGGTTGCTGCGCTTGCACGATTGTGGAAGCCAGCAACAGCAGCAATGAGGCAGAAGGGACAACGCGATTCATGGAATTGAACTCCTATTATGTTTATCATTCCGGCGCACTCGGCCCGCCCCTGGCCGGGCCGTGTGAAATAGCCGGTTTAGCGCTTATCGAATACGTCCGTGCCCACGAATGGGCGACCCTGCTCATCCTTACCATTCCTGGTGGCGATCATCGTCTTGCCGTCCGGTGAGACGATCATCGTGCTCCTGTCGATGATCTTTCCGTTTTGCTTTACCTTGACATCCAAGGTGCGATCGCCCACCCGCGCGACGGCCACCAGGATGATCGGAGGATCGAACGCATGGTACTTTCCGTCCCACGCCCGCGAATCCTGCTCTTTGATTGGCGTGCCATCGGTCTCGATGCCGATCGCAGTCCGCTTGATTTTCTCGCCGTCCCGCTGAAATGTGACGGTCAGCTCCTTCTGAGGTTTGCCGACCGTGTACTTGCACTTCGCGACGTTCAGTGTCCAGGTTCCGAGGAACGGATTATCAGCAGCGATGAGAGCTACGGAAAGGGCACAGAGTAAGGTCAGAAGTTTCAATGGCCGCATCGGAGCCCTCGCCCGGGCTCGTGAAGTATATCGCAGCTGGAGTCTCTGAGGATCGATAAATCGATAAATCGATAAGTCTTCTCGCTTTGGTCCGGTGCGACCCCGCGCGCAATTAGATTCGGGACAATACCGTTAACCACTCGCGGCGCGACCTCATGTTCAAGCACATCCTTGAAGCTCCCCGCATCCTTGCATTGCGTCAGTTGCTCAGCTGCCTCGGCATCGAATAGAGCGGACGCCAGAGACTTGAACGTGGGCGGATCTTCAAAGATATCGGACTTCCCAACCTTAGAAGAGATGTCTTCTTTTAGTTGGGACTCGGATTGCCTCCGCGAAGCTGCAATCCGCTCTACTACTTCAGGTTGGCCATCGCTCCCTCTCCTATTCGCCCTCGTCCATACTATCCCCGCCCGCCACACTTACTGGCGCTGAAGGCCAAAGAAATATCCGATCCCACACCGCCGCGGCACACGGGGGGTGTTCGGTACTGATCCATTCGATCTGTTTGCCGCGAGCCTACACCGCAGCCGGCGTGGCGTCTTGGCAAGGCCCTAGTGCATCGTCCCATGGGCTCCTTGTTTTGAAAAAAACCTTTCAAATCTATTCACCCCGCGAACCCTGGTTCGAGTCCTCGGCGGGGAGCCTTTGATACGATGCCCGCATTGGGAAGCACGATTACGGATCGGGCTCCATCTTCCGCGTTGGGCGCATCTGGCACGTCCAGGTGTGGGTCGATGGTCGGCAGGTCAAGCGGTCCAGTAAGAGCACGGACAAGCAGGCCGCTCGCGATCTGCGGGATGAACTCCTGGGCAAGCGCAGCCGCGGCGAGTTTGTGGTGGCCGGCAAGTGGCCAAGTTGCGGGGAACTGCTTCAGCAGTACCTCAGCTACGCACAGCGGGAACTCGGGGCGAACACCGCTTACATCTACGAACTGGTGATCCGCGCGCACCTGCTACCGTTCTTTGGCCTGATCCCCTGCGACAAACTCACCGTCGAGGATTTGTTGCGGTATCGAAAGCGACGCGAAGCACAGGATGTCGAGCCGTCCACCGTCAACAGCGAACTGGCCCGGCTCTCAGCTGCGTTGTACCTGGCGCGCAAGTAAGGCCTAGCGGTCCAGGTGCCTCCGTTCCCGATGGCACGCGAGACAAACGTGCGCCAGGGATTCGTAGAGGAGCCCGACTTTCAACGCTTCCTCGACGAACTCACATGTGTTGGTCTGCGGGGGTTCGCGGCCTGCGCCTACTATGGCGGCATGAGGCGCGGCGAGCTGCTACGGCTGCGACTCGATGACATCGACCTCGACCGCAACCTACTCACCATCAGGGAAGCGAAAAACGGCGAGGGGCGGGTTGCGCCTATCTTCGACGGGGCCATGTGGCGAGAACTAGAGCGAGTGGTAAGCGTGGCACGGCGCGGCCAGGTGAAGGCGTGTGTGGTGCGACGGCAAGCCTATAACCAACCGCGGCTTTTACGAGGACTGGCACGCCGCGGCCGATCGAGCGGGGCTCAATGGCTTCATCCCGCACGACTCACCGCGCAGTGCCTCCAGAAACCTGCGCAACCGTGGAGTGCCGCAGGCCATGAGAATGAGAGTGCTCGGGCACAAGACTGACTCGATGGACCGCCGCTATTCAATCGTCGATCTCGCCGACGTGGATACCGTCCGTGAGTTATGGCGTGCAGGAAGTGGCGCGAACCACTCCAACATCACTCCACTTAAAACAATGAAAGGGTCAGGCACTTAAGCCCAACCCCTTCATTTTAAATCTGGTGCGGAGAGCGGGACTTGAACCCGCACGGTGTTACCCGCTAGCACCTCAAACTACCCTTTCTCGTCGATTCCACGTCGCCATAACAACTTACAAGCTATGGAGGAGTGTGATCGCGTCTGATCTGGCGCCGAACTTGGCACAAATGCGTCACACGGTGATGCTAGACGATGGAACTGCGCCTACCGCCCACTGCTGCACAAACGAAACCGCCGCCCTGCTGTTTCCATGTGATCACACCCATTTTAAACGGATGGACAAGGAAGCTACGTTCGGACATTCATCCGGCCGCGTCGGCCGCCCAGCAGGTGCCAGAGTTCGACTGAAGAGTTCCATAGCGTCGCTTTGCAACAAACCGCTTCCGATCCTGTTCGAGGTCTCATTGCTGCGACTTGCGGGAGGTGAGGAATGAATTCCAGCAACGGCAAGGTCCATGACCAGAATCTGGAACCGGGGAATAGTAGGCCGACGCTGACCTCGTCGTCTGGTTTTCAGCAATACAATACGTCGAGCAACATGCCTCCGACACTTGTCGGTACAGAGCTATCGGCCCTCGACTTGGCGGCCCTCGAAGCTCGTTGGTTAGATCGAAGCGTTGCCGAAGCGGCGCATCTTCGGCGGGTTGATTCTCTGACCGGCTCGCAACTGGTCGGTCGCCGGGGAGGGGATTACGCCGGCATCGCGATCCCCTATTTTTCGCCGGGTTCCAATCGCGTTCGCGAATATCGGCTGCGTCGTGACCACCCGGAACTGGAACTCGATTCTACCGGCCAGTTGAAGGTGAGGCAGAAGTATCTCAGTCCGCCAGGGCGAGGAAACATGCTCTACCTGCCGCCGGGGCGCGACGCTGCTGCGCTGAGCGACGTGGATCGGTTCGTGCTGATCACCGAAGGCGAATTCAAGACGCTCGCGTTATGGAGGCTTGCTCGTTGGAACTCGCAGGACCGTGCGCGCTTTCTGCCCGTCGGCATTGCGGGCGTCTTCAACTGGCGGGGCACCATCGGCAAAACGACGGGTCCTGATGGTCAGCGAGTAAACGTGAAAGGACCCATTCCGGATTTGGAGTGGATCGCCTGGAAGGATCGCAAGGTCATCATCGCGTTCGATGCCGACGCTAACTCGAAAGATTATGTCCGGATCGCCCGTGCGGCACTTGCCCAACACCTACGTCGCCAAGGAGCGGTCGTCGGTTTTCTGGAGTGGGATCTCGCCAAAGGAAAAGGGATCGATGATCATCTCGCGGCCGTCGGGCCCGAAACGGTGCTTACCGAAATTTCGCGCGTGTCAACCACCCCGTTTGATTGGCGGAAGGAGTTGATTCGCGCGAAGCCGACGGCGAGCTATCCCGAAGGCAACATCTATCCGGTCTTGGCCAACGCGATTGCGGCACTCCGGCATGCGCCGGAATGGATAGGGGTGCTCGCCTTTGATGAGGTTGCCCTCTCACCCATCGCCTTGCGACCGGCCCCTTGGGGCCCGGTCCCGAACGGAACATGGAGTGATCAGGAGGACCGCCTCACGGCCGACTGGCTGCAGCGGAAGAGTATCCTGGTCGACGTCACGATTGCAGCGCAAGCCGTGCAGACGGCTTCCAAAGATCGTTCGTTCCACCCGATTCGCCGTTACCTCGAAAGCATTTCCTGGGATGGGGTGGAGCGTCTGGACCGCTGGCTCACGATCTACCTAGGTGCTCAAAACACGAATTATAGCCGAGCCGTCGGTGCTCGTTGGCTCGTCTCCGCGGTGGCACGGATGTATCGACCCGGCGTCAAAGCAGACTGCTGTCTGATTCTCGAAGGACCCCAGGGCAGCCGGAAGTCGACAGCACTGAAGACATTGGCAGGGCCATACTTCGCCGATGAACTCGCGGATCTGGGCAGTAAGGACTCAGTCTTGCAGACTCGGGGCGTGTGGATCATCGAACTTTCCGAACTCGATACGCTCAACCGTTGCGAGGTGGGGCGCATCAAGGCGTTCATGAGCCGGACCACAGACCGTTTCCGGCCGCCCTACGGCAAACGGCTGATCGAGTCACCACGCCAATGCGTGTTTGCAGGCACCGTCAATCACTCCAACTACCTCCGAGACGAAACGGGTGGCCGACGCTTCTGGCCCGTCGCATGTGGCTCCATTGACATTGACCGTCTTGCCGGCGTTCGCGATCAGCTGTGGGCGGAAGCGAGAGTCCGATTTGATCGAGGCTTCCTCTGGTGGCTGGACACAGCAGAGCTTGTCGAGGAGGCAGCTGCGGAGCAGGCCGACCGCTACGAGGGAGATCCCTGGGAGGAAGTTATTGGACGTTGGATTGAGGATAGGCCGAGTGCGGCCATCGGAGAAGTGCTCTCGCTGTGCCTCGATAAGCCGCGTGCGCAGTGGACATAATCCGATAAAAACCGCGTCGCACGTTGCCTTCAGGCATTAGGTTGGGAGCGTTACCGCGAACGCCAGGGGGTGAGGCTCGAATGGCGATACCGCCGGGTGGAAGCGTAAATGTTCCCAGTGTTCTCAGTCCGGTTCCCGGTCTGTTCTCAGATGAAACCGCTGAAAACGCAAGCGGTTCCCACTGTTCCCAGTGGCTTCGCCTCCGTTTACTTCCTCAATCGCGAAGGGCCACCTTCAAAAGTCTTAAACGAAGTGAGAACACCGGGAACCGTGAGAACAACGAACTGTATCAACCGCTTGCCCTGTTCCCAGTAGAAGGTCGTTCTGGGAACACCAGGAACAAACGGAGAGAACAAACGTACCGAATTTGCCGAGGTCAAAGCCGAACCTGGGGTCTGAAGTGTTTCCAGTGCTTCACGAACCGTGCCCGGCGCGGGAAGACCACGGTCGTCGAGAATGCGCTTGCGATTCATTGTTGACAACAAACTGGTCGCAATCGGTGTGCGGCTCGCGGACTTTGGGTTACGCAATTTTCTCATCACGATCGCCTCTCCTCAAAGCAGACGGACGCGGGCCAGCGGAGCACATTGCGCGAGTATAACCTTCCAGCCGTTCCTCGCCGCTGCGGCCGCCTTGACGGTGCGCTTCACCTCGTCGCCGTCCGCGCGCTCATCGGTAATACAAACGATTCTGGAAAACTCGTCCGCCAACGCCTGTCGCACTGCCGGACTGGTTCCCAGTTCGAGGATGCGCGCGTAGGCTTCACACGAGTACGCGAACGTTTCGCGCTTTCTGTACTCGATATCCAGCAGCCAAACTTTTGACCGCGTCTCGTGAAGACCCAGCGTGCCGCGCTTGCAGTTATGAAACACATGCGCAGCCTCGTGGACGATGAAGTCGGCGAACCGATCCTCCTCATGGAAATACTGTGGGGAAATGTAGCACGTCGTGTCCTGACTCAAGCCGACAATGTCAGGAGCATCCTGGCTCAATGTTTCCGCACCCAAACCCCTCAGATAGAGGTTTGCGAGGATCCAGGCCGAGTAGTTGAAGCTCTCTTCGAGCAGAACGGTTTCGATGTTTTCGGCGGTCAGGAAGACGACGGACTTCTCCAGCATTGCGAGCACTACACTCCGTTCGGAGCGGGTGAAAAGGCCGCGGATCATGGGCTCAACCTTGGCGCGTGTGAGTGCCACGGTGTCCAACCCGGATGGCAGTACGTGCTTTCCTTTCACTTCTCTTAGCCTGGTCGCGCTGACGAGTGCGCCCCGCAGGTCGTTGTGGGCTCGAGTCGCGCGTTCCATGATGTTGCCCGGCCACGCTGCATAGAGCGAATCGCTCGAACCAGTGAGGAGATATCGTTCAACCTCTTCAATTACGCTGGGCCAGCCATGGTTCACAAGTGGTATCTTAACCCCCTTGCGGCTCAGGCATCGATTATCGGCACATGCAACATCAAGCACACATGAGTATTGCCGGCCTGGCGCCATCTTCCACGACCTGGGGCGACTTCATGAACTCCACCGTGTTGGATTTGTTCATGTGGTTTTCTTATCGGTGCTTCGTGGCGAGAGGCCGGGAGGCCATTCCGCTACTCGGTCCTTTCGGACTCGCGAGCCAAGTGGGCTCGATCGAGTACGCCCGGCCAAGACGGTTTCGAGAGAAGCTTGATCAGTGGTTGAAAACTATCCGAGTTCTGTGGCCTGAGTGTCCCGCCCACCTGAGCAAGGACGGAAGAAAGCTTGATCGTGGACCGAGGCCGCGCGGTACTGGCAGCAGATGCCATAGGATCATCCCTTGCACGCTAATCTAAGCCCAAGACTCCCCCGGTCTCGCCGATGAAGAACAATCCCATAGCTCGAAGCACGTTCGCAGAGGCCACGTATAAAAACCTCTGTTCGGATGTGGTATCGCTCGGCACAGAGCAAGGCGTGCTGTTCACGACCTCATGACGTGCAGGTCATTTGTATACTTCCTCGGCAGCGATGCGGAAGCCGGTATTGGCCGCGGGGATACCGGCATAGACCGCTACCTGCAACAGTACTTCCTTTAGGTCGACGGTCTCCAGTTCAGCGGACAAACCGGTCTTCACGTGAAGCTGGAACTCCTCCAACCGGCCAAGTGAGGCCGTGATGGCCAAGGCAAGCAGCCGTCTTGTGCGCAGGTCGAGGCCAGGCCTTGTCCAGACCGTACCCCACACGCAGCGCGCGATGAATTCCTGGAATTCTCCGTTCAGCTCAGTGGTCCCCGCAATTGCGCGATCCACATGCTCGTCGCCTAGCACGGCGCGTCTCACAGCGACACCCTCTTTGAATGGGTCGGCCAGGGAAGAAGCCGGCAAAAGGAAGTCAAACAACGCGGCGCAGAAAGAAGAAGGTCGTTCCACGTTCGAGAGATGGGCGGCAGCCAGATGGATGGCTCGCGCCCCGGCGATGCCGTGGGCCAGTGTTTCACCGTGCCCGGACCAGGGCGTTGAAACATCGTAGTCACCGCTGATCACCAAGACAGGCATTTTAATGCTTGTGAGTAGTGAGCGCTGGTCCATATCGCGGATAGCGGCGCAGCAGCCCGCATAACCCACGGGATTCGTTGCGAGCAGTACCGTGCGAATCGACTCCACTGCAGGGTTCCCTGAAGCCAGGGTGTTCGCGGAGAAGAATCGTTGGATGACCTGCTCCTCGATCGCGTTCATTCCATGTTCGAGTGCGGCCACCCGCCGAGCTTCCATCATGCCGGGGTCAGCCATACGGGGCGAGGTATTCGCCAGCACCAGCCTTTCAATCCGCTGCCCGGCATTGGCACCGAGCCACTGCCCAATCATCCCGCCGAGGGAAAGGCCGCAATAAGCAAAGCCGGAGTTCCTGGTGGCCTCAACGGCGCCCAATACATCCTGTGCGAGCTGAGCGATCGTATAATCGCCCGCCGGCGCATCGGAAGCGCCGTGGCCACGAAGGTCCAAGCGAAGTACACGAAAATGGCTCAACAGCCTTGGCATCTGGGCGTCCCACATTCCGTGATCCGCACCCAGCGAGTGCACCAAAACGAGCAGCGGTTTAGATGTGGCGCCTTCCAGTCGGTAGTAGATGCGACAACCATGCGAATCGGCGAACGGCACACTTATTCCTTTCCATTCAGCAGACGCAAACGGAAGCTCTCCGCGCTGCCCAGGTAGCCCTCAGGTTCGAGCAACCCCGGCAACTCGGGCGGCGAGCCCGTGTTTCTTATGCTCTCTTCCACTTCACGACGCGCCGCATCCCGCCCGATCTTCTTTGCCAGCGTCATCATTGCTTTCTCGGCGAACACCACTCCGCCGGATGACTCGATGTTGCGACGCATACGATCCACGTCCACCACGAGACCTTCTGCCACCTCAGTCATGGCCTCGACTGCCACACCCGTTGCCTGCAGAATCGCCTGTACAGTCGTCCACTCACCCTGCCACCCGCCCAGCGCCCGCTCGTGCTCAACCATCATTCCATTCATAAAGGCTGCCAACAGGCCAGGGCTCCGCTTGGCGGCCGAAATCGCGAGCATGCATGCGGTGGGGTTGCGCTTGTGCGGCATGGTGGAGGACCCGCCCCGTCCACTGCCACCCGGCTCAAAAGCCTCGCTCACTTCGTATTGCATCAGCAACGCGATATCCAGCGCCATCTTTCCGAGGCTTGCTGTATAGATGCTGAGGGCGGCCATCAAAGCAGCGAGACGGTCGCGATGTCCGTGCCAAGGCGCGTCCGGGCACTTAAGCTTTAGTTCTTCCGCCAAAGCCTCACTGACGGCAATGCCGCGGTCCCCCAGTGCTGCTAGCGTTCCAGTGGCGCCACCAAATTGGACGAAGGCCGCTTCATCGAACCGGCTCGTTACCCGAGACCAGCCCCGCCGGATCGCACCTAACCAACCCGCCGCCTTGAGTCCGAAGGTTATGGGCGGCGCCGGCTGCAAGAGCGTGCGCCCCAGCATCAGGGTATTGGCATGTTCATTCGAGATTCGGTGCAATCCATCTAAAACCCGATGATGGCCGGGTTCAAGAACCTGGCGGCATTGACCGAGCAGTAGCACCAGCGCCGTGTCAGTCACGTCCTGGCTGGTTGCGCCCCAATGAACGAAGCCCGCAGCCGCTTTGTTGCGCGTGTCGACTCGTTCGGTCAGCACCCGAACCAGCGGAATCGCAGGTGTTCCGGCGCGCAAGGACTCGCGAACCAGTTCAGAGCTATCGAAACCTTCCGCCGCCGCATCGGAGATGGCCTGGGCGGCATCCGGTGGGATGACGCCCGCGCGCGCTTCCGCCCGCGCCAATCCCGCTTCAAAGTCGAGCATGGCCTGCAACACGACTCCATCGGAAAAGATCTGGGATAGCGCTTCGGTGGCGGCCAAGCTCTCAATCAATCGCGTGAACATGAGTCGATCTTACAGTTCGAAGAACACAGTCTCTGCGTCGCCCTGCAGATGGACTTCTATGGACCACACGTTGGGCTGCTCCGCGGACGGCTTCGCCAGAAGGGTTGCTCGCCGTTCCTCGGGCACCAGCGCCAGGACCGCGTCGTGCTCATTCGCAGGTTCGCCCTCAAAATACACTCGCGTGTACAACTGCTTCAACAAGCCTCGCGCGAACAAGGCCACGTTTATGTGGGGGGCCTGCATTCCGCCGCGGCCGTCGGGAACCGGGCCCGGTTTGACGGTCTCAAACACACAAACGCCTTCGGTATTTGTCTCCAGGCGGCCGAAACCATTGAAGTTCGGATCGGCCTCGCCGGCGCGGGGATCGAGACTATCCGCATAACGGCCATGCGAGTCGGCCTGCCACAGCTCGATCATTGAATCGCCCAGGGTTGGCGCGCCATCTCCGTCAACCACGCGGAAGGCGAGATGGATGCGCTGACCGGCTACCCCTTCGCGCGCGAGGACGCCCAGAGCGCGGTCGGAAGTTAGCGCGAAGTTGAAGAAAGGCCCCACTGTTTGCGAGGCGCTGGGAGTGAGCTTCATTTTGCGCCGTCCTCGAACGGCGTGGCGCAGCGTCCTCTCAGCACGATGTCGAAGCGATATCCCAGCGCCCATTCGGGCTCCGTTAACGACAAGTCGAATCGAGAAACAAGCCGCTGCTGAGCATCTTTATCAGGGATCGATTGGAGGACCGGATCCAGTGGCATCAAGGGATCACCGGGAAAGTACATTTGAGTGACCAGGCGCGTGACGAACGCGGGTCCGAACAAGGAGAAATGAATGTGTGCAGGCCTCCATGCGTTTTGATGATTGCGCCACGGATAGGCGCCCGGCTTGATGGTGACGAAGCGGTAATTCCCAGCCTCGTCCGCGATCACTCGGCCTGCCCCAAGGAAATTTGGATCGAGCGAGGCTGGATGATTGTCGCGCGTGTGCCGGTAGCGTCCTGCTGCATTCGCCTGCCATACTTCGACGAGCGCATGGGGCACCCCCCTGCCGTCCTCGTCCAGGATCCGGCCAGCCACGATGATTCGCTCGCCCTGCGGGGGCGCGGCGAAGTGGCTGGTGAGATCGTTGTCAGTAGGCCCGATCGGATTGTGGCCATAAACAGGACCAGTCCGTTCACTGAGCGTGTGCGGCAAGAGGATGAGCGGCTGAGCCGGCGCTCGCCGGATGGTGGATCGATAAGCTTCGTGGAAATACTCCGGCTGACTGCCGGGCCTGGTCCTGGGATATTCCTTCATTCGTTTGCACCTGCCGCCCCGTGTGCCCGTGCGGTACGCGCATGTAAATCACGAAGCGTTTCCAGTTCTGCCGCAGCCGGCGGCTCGGTTTCCGCCATCTCTTTCGCGAACCGAACTTCCCAGCTTGTCTGTTCGCGAATCTGCTCGCTTGTGATTCCACGATGCAAGCTTGTTACAACCATCTCATTGGTCTCCGGATCTGGACGCATGACGCAAAGGTCAGAAACAAGGAGTGTCGGTCCTGCTGTACAGATGCCCAGTTCCCGACGCTCGCGCCCGGTTTGCCCGTGGCCGAGCGTCGTCAGGAAGTCCAGTTGCTTTACGAAACTGCGGGAACCGTGCCGCATGATGATGTAGACCTTCGCGCATCCTGTCGCGATCTCGGTAGCGCCCCCACTACCTGGCAGGCGGACTTTTGGCTTGGCGTAGTAGCCTATCACCGTACTATTTAGGTTTCCGAACCGATCTACCTGGGCGCCACCCAGGAATCCGACGCTGACCCTGCCACCCTGCAACCAATAGCGAAAGACCTCCGGCACAGAGACTGTGGTTAAGGCTGTCTCACACAACTCTCCGTCGCCAATCGAGAGCGGCAGCACCTCCGGCCTTGTCCCTAAGGTCCCAGACTCATAGATCAACTGGATGCGCGGCGCATGTGTCAACCGAGCCAGATTGCACGCCGCCGAAGGAAGCCCGATCCCAACAAAGCAGATGTCATCGTTGCCCAGCGCCCGCGCCGCCGTGATCGTCATCATCTCCGCTGGTGTGTACGTCATCGCAGCACATTCTCCCGCATCCATGCTAGAAACGTATGCCGCTCGCGCGCAATCTCATCCCATCCGATGTAGAACGCATTATCCCGCGAGTAGTAGCCATGCGCATACGACGGCCGCGCTCCGTTTGGCACGACCACGACCGCGCTCAGCGTCCAAGCCGGAAGAATCACCGCGTTTGAACTGCGCGGCCCGAATTCGTCGACCATCACTTCCACGGTCACTATTGCGCGCCGTGCCGCCAGCACTGCTTCTTTTTGTACTCCAATAATCCCTTCTATCAGTACGTTTCCCTCCCGGTCCGCCTTCTGCGCGTGGATGATGGCGACGTCTGGCCGGAACGCCGGCACGCACGCCAGAACCTCACCCGTAAAGGGGCACTTCACAAACCGAATGTCTCGGTTGACGGAAGGAAGGTCGCTGCCCCGATACCCGCGGAAGAACGCGCAGGGCATTCCGGCCGCCCCCGCTTCGTAGGCGTTGGCCATGGCTGCATGACTGTGCTCTACGAGTTCGAGCGGGGCCGGCCACCCGCGCTCCACGGCGTCCCGCAACCGATGAAGGGATCCCACCCCCGGGTTTCCGCCCCAGGAGAAAACCAGTTTGGTCGCCGTGCCCATGCCAATCATCTGGTCGTAGATGAGGTCAGGAGTCATGCGGATGAGGGTCAGATTACGCCTTCCCTGACGGATAATTTCGTGCCCGGCCGCAAAGGGAATGAGATGCGTAAAGCCCTCAAGTGCAACTGAATCGCCGTCCTTTACCAGGCGAGAGATAGCGTCTTGAAGGCCTAGGAACTCCATCGATTGCGCGAATATCGCTCTTAGGTGCGATATTCGCATAGACAGTGGACATCGTCAAGAGTGGAGGGCTGTGCGATAATCGGCCCGTGCCAGATGGTTCAGAATTTCTGGGTAACCCCGACTTCGTGCTCTCGCTTTGTCGGGGGCTGTCCGTCATGGAGGCCTTTGAGGACCATCGGAACGGGCTAACCGTAGGCGATATCGCTTCCAGAACGGGAATCTCGCGCGCCGCAGTCCGACGACTCCTGATTACCCTCGAACTACTTGGATATGCCACCCGCGACGGCTCGGTCTACCGCCTTGGCAGCCGTGTTCTAAGGCTCGGCTTCTCTTTCCTTTCTTCTCATTCCCTCCCTGCATTGGCAGTTCCGATCCTCGAGGGGATCAGCTCCGCCATCCATGAGTCCAGCTCCTTAAGCGTGCTTGAAGCAGACGAAATTGTCTACCTGGCAAGGTCGGCGACCAATCGGGTCATGTCGGTCAGCCTTGCGGTCGGAAGCCGTCTCCCAGCGTATTGCACATCGATGGGTCGAGTGTTGCTATCTGCTTTGCCCGATTCGGAGCTATCCGTTTATTTAGACCGAGTTGTCTTGCGTGCGCATACGTCCCGGACCATTACCGAGAAGCCAGCGCTCGCTTCTGAAATTCGGAAAGTGCGCGACCAGGGGTACTCGCTTGTGGATGAAGAATTGGAACTGGGGCTGAGGTCGCTCGCGGTACCGGTTGTGACCCGAACTGGGCGCGTAGCCGCTGCCATGAACACGGGCGTCCACGCCTCCCGGGTCAGCATCGACCAGATGCTGGATCGATTTCTCCCGGTATTAAAAGATGGCGCACTCTCGCTGGGGCAGGCACTGGGCTGACCTTGACAAGCTTCGGGCGTTTATCGTACAAGTGAACGATAAGCGCACATGGAATCCGCCTACATCTGCGATGCGCTCCGCACACCGTTCGGCCGATATGGCGGTTCTTTAGCCGGAGTTCGCCCGGACGACTTGGCGGCCGTCACTCTGCGGGCCCTAGTCGCCCGCAATCCCACTCTGGATCCGGCAGCGATCGATGATGTGATCCTCGGCTGCGCAAATCAGGCCGGCGAAGACAACCGCAACGTGGCACGGATGGCGTTACTCCTTGCTGGAATGCCGCACGAGGTTCCCGGCACCACGGTGAACCGTCTTTGTGGATCGAGCATGGAAGCGGTCGCGATAGCGGTGCGCGCACTTAGATCCGGTGAGATCTCGGTGGCGATCGGCGGCGGGGTGGAAAGCATGTCGCGTGCTCCACTGGTCATCTCTAAGCCAGATGCACCGTGGGCCCGCACACAGAGATTAGAAGACACCACGCTAGGATGGCGCTTCGTCAATCCAGTGATGCGCGAACGCTTCGGGGTCGATTCGATGGCCGAGACGGCTGAGAACGTCGCGGCCGAATGCGGGGTCTCGCGGTCCGACCAGGACGACTTCGCCTTCCGCAGCCAACAACGGTGCGCTGCAGCGACCCTATCCGGCCACTTCGAAGCGGAGATCACTCCCGTTCCTATACCCGGCAAGCGCGTTTTGGAAAGCGACGATCACCCCAGGCCGGACACCACCCGTGAAAAACTAGCACAATTGAAACCCGTAACCAGGCCCGATGGCACGGTGACAGCGGGCAACGCCTCGGGTATCAATGACGGTGCCGCCGCTCTGTTGCTAGCCTCCGAATCGGCAGTTGCCCGTCACGGCCTCACGCCACGAGCCCGAATTCTGGGGAGCGCGGTAGCCGGAGTGCTCCCGCGTGTCATGGGGTTAGGGCCCATCCCGGCCGTGAAAAAGCTGTTGGACCGCACTGGACTCAAGCTTGCTCAGATGGATGTGATCGAAGTGAACGAGGCGTTCGCCGCTCAGGCGCTGGCGGTGCTCCGCACGCTCGGGCTACCGGACAACTCGCCTCACGTTAATCCGAACGGCGGCGCCATCGCACTGGGACATCCGCTGGGCGCAAGCGGGGCGCGCCTCATCGCGACGGCCCTGTATCAGTTGCACCGGAGCGGCGGGCGCTATGGTTTGTGCACCATGTGCGTTGGAGTGGGACAGGGCATCGCGACGATCATCGAACGGGTCTGAAAGGAATTCAAGTGATCGAACTTCGCCACGTCGCAGATCTAATCGTATTGGTCGGGGATGCCGTGGAGATCGGAGAGACCGCTGCGGGAGTGCGCCGTGTGATTCCGATCCTGGGCGGAGAGGTGTTCGGGCCTCGGATGCGAGGCCGCATCCTGCCGGGCGGCGCCGACTTCCAGATCGTTCGTGACGACGGTGTCATCGAACTCGACGCCCGCTACATCGTTGAATCCGAGAATGGCTCACGGATCTTCGTCCAGAACTCCGGACTTCGCCACGGTCCGGCCGAAGCCATGGACCGGCTGGCCCGCGGAGAGCTTGTGGATCCCGCATTGATCTACTTCCGAACGACGCCACGGTTTGAAACCGGCGACGATACGTACCGCTGGCTCACGCGCCATGTCTTCGCCGGCTCCGCTGTTCGCCGCCCTGACCGCGTTGAGCTATCCGTCTATCAAATCATGTGAGCGAACATGGCAGCTCCCAGAACACTTCGCACACAAGTCGGCATTATCGGGGCCGGACCAGCAGGCCTCATCCTCTCCCACCTGCTTCATCTCGCGGGCGTCGACTCCATCGTTATTGAGACGCAGAGCCGAAGGCACGTCGAGGAGCGGATCCGCGCCGGTGTTCTTGAACAAGGAACGGTGGACCTGCTGAATGAATCGGGCGTGGGCGATCGCATGCGGCGAGAAGGCCTGGTCCATCGCGGCATCGAACTTCGCTTCAAGCGACGAGGCCATCGCATCGATATGTGCGAACTCACGGGCGGCCGAACAATCATGGTGTACGGCCAGCAAGAAATCGTCAAGGACCTGATCCGCGCCCGGCTCGAGGCCGGCGGACAGATCGTCTTTGATGCCGGGCAAGTCAATATCCACGATTTCGAGAGCGAGTCGCCGCGCATCAGTTTTGTTCATGATGGGACCTCCCACGAGATTTCTTGCGATTTCCTCGCCGGGTGTGATGGTTCCCACGGAGTCTGCCGCGGATCCATCCCTGCTTCGGCGCTCCGCTGCTATGAGAAGGTCTACCCGTTTGGCTGGCTGGGGATCCTGGTCGAGGCCCCGCCCGCGTCCCACGAATTGATTTATACCAACCACGAGCAGGGATTCGCCCTGCTCAGCATGCGAAGTCCGCAGGTCAGCCGCATCTACCTACAGTGCCGGCCAGACGAAGACCTGGCTGAGTGGCCTGACGACCGCATCTGGGAAGAGATGGAGCGGCGCTTTGAGTCCGAGGAGGGCTTTCGACTGAATCAAGGCCCGATTCTCCAAAAAGGAGTGACATCGATGCGGAGCTTCGTTGCGGAGCCGATGCAATACAGGCGCCTTTTTCTGGCCGGGGACGCAGCGCACATCGTGCCGCCTACCGGCGCTAAGGGTCTCAATCTCGCGGCAGCCGATGTGCGGGTTCTCTCCCGCGCGCTCGACGGATGGTATCGCCACCAGAGCACGGACTTGCTCGACCGATCTCCGAAATCTGTCTCGCCGGGTTTGGCGTGCGCAGCATTTCTCCTGGTGGATGACCTCTCTACTGCACCGCTCTGCGAGCGACGATGGCTTCGACTACCACCGGCAGCTTGCTGAACTGGACCACCTGACCACTTCGCGCGCGGCAGCCACAGTCTCACCGAGAACTACACGGGACTGCCCTTCGAAGATTTTGGAGAGCGCTCATGACCCGGACCGCGCCGCCTTTTCGTGCCGATCACGTCGGCAGTTTGCTCCGTCCCGCCTCCTTGCGCGAGGCACGCGGCCGCCGTGACCGCGGAGAGATCTCTGCCGACGACCTGCGCGTTGCTGAAAACGAGGCCATCGAAGATGTCATTGCGCGGCAAGAGGAGGTCGGGTTGCGCTCCGCGACGGATGGCGAGTTTCGCCGCGCCATGTGGCACTTTGACTTCCTCGAGCACCTCGACGGCGTAGAGTCGTTCCGGTCCGATCACGGTATCGCATTCCAAGGCGGTATCGAAACTCAAGCGAAGGCACTTCGGGTTAACGGCCCGCTGGCTTTCTCCGCGCATCCGATGATCGACCACTTTCGGTTTCTACGTGACCACACCCGCATGACGCCAAAGATGACGATCCCTTCGCCGAGCGTCCTGCACTTCCGCGGTGGGCGGCGCGCCGTCAGCGCGGATGTCTACCCGTACATGGAGGACTTCTATCCAGATCTAGCGCTTGCCTACCGCGGCGCCGTGAAGGCGTTCTCTGATGCCGGCTGCCGCTACCTTCAGCTGGATGAAGTAAATCTGGCGTACCTTTGTGATCCGAGCCAGCGCCGCATTCTGCGAGAACGTGGGGATTATGCGGACCGCCTACCCGCATTTACGCGGATATGGTTAATACCCGATTGGAACCGGCCGACCGACATGACCATGATCCACCTGTGTCGCGGCAACTTCCGTTCGAGCTGGATCGCTCAGGGCGGCTATGAACCGGTGCAGGATTCTGTTCGACCAGATCGAAGCGGACGGCTATTTCATGGAATTTGATAGCGAACGCGCTGGCGGCTTCGAGCCTCTGCGATTCGTCCCCAAAAACAAAACGGTAGTGCTTGGTCTGGTCACTTCCAAGGCCGGCATGCAGGAGTCACCTTCCGAACTCGAGCGGCGAGTTCGGGATGCGGCGAAGTACGTCGATCTGGAACAACTCTGCCTCAGTCCGCAGTGCGGGTTCGCCAGCACGGAAGAGGGCAACGTGCTCTCCGAGGAGGAGCAGTGGGCCAAACTGGCGCGCGTCGTGGAAGTGGCGCGGACCGTGTGGGGCGAATGACCCGGACCATCGATGTGGCCACGCTTCTTGACGGTGGTTCCTGGACCACGTTTCAGAAGATGGTGACCGCGCTTGCCGCGCTCGCTG
>CAVYTS010000034.1:0-552709 GCA_963771305.1 uncultured Acidobacteriaceae bacterium | reverse complement strand
CCCTCTATCATCCCGCGACGTCCACTACGCGTGGCATCCTCCGGCGCTACTCTTGTCTACGGTCCCGCGGATAAGGGTGTTCTTCCCTATAACCGACAATTTGTGTCAACTCTGGAATTCAACGGCCTGATCCCTGGACGTCCCAACGATTCGATCAACTTTTCCAGCGACTATCTCGGCGTCCGCGGCCCACTGCAAACCCCAATCTTCAAATCCGAAACGGTTTACGAGCTCAACTATTCATTCCATGTGAACCGGTGAGTACGATGGATTCCCGAATTTGCAGATTCCATGAACACCCCGGCGGCAATCCGAAAAACGGGACCGACGTGGTCGTGGGCTTCCGTTCCTTGGTCATACTGTGAGCCGTATCCAGAGTCAGCGATAAGATCCGAGATTTGGTTAGCAGCGTCCATAGGGCTGCGCCCGGGTAATTCGCGGAACGCGCTCCATAGCGAAACACGTCATCTTCTTTTCCATTAGACGTTTCACGCGCGGGCTTCCAGTTGAGTTTGGTCTTCGAGTAATGCAACATCCCTGTAGGGTTTCGTTGGGAAGGCTGTTAATCTAGCGTCAACCGCGCCCGTCTGTAGGTGCAGCGTGGCGCCTAACTTCACAAGCCAAGCCGTTAAAGGAGGTACCAGCACTCGATGTCCATCCCGCAGCGTTTCGCGCAGAACAACAACGCTTCCATAAGTTGTTTTTTGGCCTTTTCGACTTTTGCTGTGCGTCCACCAAATCATGGAAGCCGGTGGCACTGCCTGTCCCCGCTAAACCGGCGGAGCGGCCATCTCGCGCGTACGAACGAGTTTCTTGTTCACAAACTCCTGGATACCCATGTTGCCGAGTTCGCGGCCGTAACCGGAATCCTTGATGCCGCCGAAAGGAAGTTCCGCGTCCGACCAGTCGATGTTGTTGATAAACATCATCCCGGTATCGATCTGAGAAGCCACGCGCTTGCCGCGGGCGATGTCCGCGGTGAAGACGGAACCGCCCAGACCGAAGTCGGAATCGTTCGCGAGAGCAATGGCCGCAGCCTCATCCTTAACACGGAAGAACATGGCAACTCGGCCGAAGAACTCATCACGGAACGCTGGGTTATCGGGTTTCACGTCGGTCAGGATGGTGGCTTGCATCAAGGAGCCCTTGTGGTCGATGCGCTTGCCGCCCAACGCAACCTTCGCACCGTTCGCCACGGCGTTATCTACCTGCTTGAGTATATCCATCAGCGCGGACTCACTGGACAGAGGACCGTGCGTCGTCTTCTCGTCCATGGGATCGCCAGGTTTCAGCGCCCCGAGCGCAGCCTTGAACTTCGCCAGAAACCTGTCGGCAATTTCTTCGACGACAATAAATCGCTTCGACGCGCAGCAGGTCTGTCCGGCGTAGATCATTTCTTGCCCACGCCGCCCAGGGAATCGTCTTTTCGAGATCCGCATCTTCCAGTACGATGAATGCATCGCTGCCGCCCAGCTCCATCGAAGACACTTTCAGGTTCGTTCCAGCCCTGGACGAAATGCTTCTTCCCGCGGCAACGCTCCCCGTGAGAGCGACGCCTTTGACGCGTGGATCGTGAATCACCTTATCGGACTGATCATGCGAGATCAACAGATTGGTGTAGAGGCCTTCCGGCGCGCAGGCATCAATCCAAAGCTTTTCAAACTCGATGGCGCATTGCGGAACGCAGCCGGCGTGTTTCACCAGGAGAGTATTCCCGGCCATGAGGTGCGGGCCCCGCAACACGGGCCAACTGATAGTAGGGAAAGTTCCACGGCTCCACACCGAAGATTACCCCGATCGGACTGCTTTCCATGTGCGCCTCGCCATGCTCGGGATGGAGCTTGACGGGCGCGAGGAAACGTTCGCTGTTCCTGGCGTAGTACGAAAGAATATTCGCGCTGAAGCTCACCTCGCCGCGAGCTTCATTGATCAGCTTACCCATCTCGATCGTCGCGTGTTTCGCGAACTTATCCACATCGGCATGCATCAGTTCCGCTGCTTTGGCGACAATCTCCGCGCGGTGCGCATAGGATTTCTTCTTCCAGCTCTCGTAACAATTCGCAGCCTTCGCGATTTTCGCTTCGAGTTGCTCGTAGGTGAGTTCTTCGAAGTGTTTAACGCTCTTGCCGTCGAAGGGATTTACACTTTCGTATGCCATATTCGTCCTCTTTTCCAACCTGCCGCATTTGTGAGCTAATAGCTTCGAGATGGTTTGGCGCCCTTGATTACCTGAATGCGGGCAGATCTTGGGACGGACATCTTGAAGGTGCTGCCTATCTAAGAGCACATAGATGGCCGCGATACGATGACTGATTCTTTAAGTGATCGACTTACGAATTTCGACAGTTTCTTAATGGGCCACGAAGCGTACTTGCCTGCAGCTTTGCCATTTAGGTCACCTGGCACGGTCGCGAAGCGGCAGCGCAGCGTAGAAAGGGCTTTGCCGAACCGAAGCCGGCAGTACGAGGGTTCCCGATGACAACTTGACGTATGGGCCATTCCTCGGACGGGCCAGCAAAGAAATCACACGCTGCCATTGATCCAGATGGCGGCGGGTGCCACGTCTTCACCCGTCTCTACCTTGATCTCGAAGCCAGGCCCTTCGCTGATTTTCAACATCCCCACGTTTTCCGTGAGTATGTTCTCCACAACCCTCTTCATCCTCTCTGCCTCGGCCATTTCGAGGATCCGACTCAACAGGATGGTGCCCAAGCCTTGCCGCTGCACATGGTCTGCCACGATCACGGAAAATTCGCCTTCGCTCTGATCAAGTGACTTCGCCAGCCGACCGACAGCAAGAATCTCCCGCTCGCCATCGGGGGAACTCGCTCCGCGACAATGGTGATCTCGCGATCGTAGTCGATAAAGCAGATCGTCGTCAAACGCTCATGTGAAACTCGCTGGGTGTAATCGATAGCGCGAAGGTAGCGAAGGTAAACGGTCTGCTCGGAGAGGTGCTTATGGAACTCCTTGATCACCGGCTCGTCTTCGGGCCCGATGGGGCGGACGGTGACCGGCGAACCGTCCTTCAAGCGCTCGTGCCAGATGAACTGCAGTGGATAAGGGCGGATCACTGGGGCAGGGAGCTTTTCCTCACATACATCGCGGTCATGCGCGACCACGCGCGCGTCCAGAGCGATGATGCGGTCCGCCGACACCAGCAGCGGATTGATGTCTATCTCCTTAATCCACGGTTGTTCGCTGACAAGCCTCGAGAACTTGACCAGGATTCCATCTAATTCTTGAAGGTCGACCGGTTTACGTCCGCGCACCCCCTTTAGCGCCTGGAAAATCTTGGTCTGCTCCATCATGCGGCGAGCCAGCGTTGTGTTGAGCGGGGGCAAGGCGAGCGCCCTGTCTTTAAATATCTCTACCAGCTGGCCGCCCGTCTAGAAGAGCAGCACCGGACCAAACTGCGAATCGATACTGCTGCCCAGGATCAACTCATAGCCATCGCTCAGTCAGATCATTGGCTGGACTGTGACGCCTTCGAAATGTTCGGCGCCAGCCTTGGCAGTGACCGATTTGCGGATCTGCTGGTACGCGTCACGCACTGCCTTCTCCGCTGGCAGGTTGAGCTGAACACCTCCCACGTCTGTTTTGTGCGTAATCGTGTGCGAGTGCAGCTTCAACACCACCGGGTATCCGATTTCGTTCGCCACGCACGCTGCATCGTCTTCGGTCGCCGCCACGCTCGTGGTGACGGTCGGAATTCCGTAGGCGGCCAGAACCCGCTTGGATTGTTCTTCGGTCAGTAACGTGCGGCCCTCCCGACGGGCGGTTTTGAGCAACTCGGTCGTTTCGGCTCGCGCAGCTGGATCTGCTCCCGAGCCTTCGACGGCCGTCGGCGTCTCATACAAGCCCTTCAGGTTGTAGGTGTATCGCCACAAGTAATGGAATGCACGTGCGGCGTCATCCGGATACTGGAACGTCGGAATACCGGCTGTTTTCTCCCGCGCTGACGTCGTTGCCGCCCATCCAGGAAGCGATGATTGGTTTCCCACTAAGATCCGCATAGCGCTTCAAATGCTCGGCGGTCATGGTCGGGTCGGTCATGGCCTGCGGAGTCAGAATAACCAGCAGGCCATCGCTCTCTGGGTCCTTCGCTCCAATCTCCACCGCCTTGGCATAGCGCTCTGGGCCGGCGTCCCCCAAGATGTCAACGGGGTTGTTGTGGCTCCACTGCTGCGGCAATACTTCGTTGTAGGCCCGGATCGATTCTTCCGAGAGTACGCTCAATTCGCCACCCATTAGACCAAAGCATCGCTGCTAGAACACCTGGGCCTCCTGCGTTGGTTATGATCGTCAGCTTTGGACCCTCGGCCGCGGTTGGCGGCCGATCACCTCCGACATGTCGAAAAGATCGGAGATGGAGTTCACACGTAACACGCCGCAACGCCGAAATGCTGCCTCCAACACCTCATCACTACCCGTCAAAGACCCCGTGTGCGACGCGGCGGCCCTGCTCGCCGCTTCCGACCGGCCCGGCTTGATGACCACGATGGGTTTGCTCAGCGCCACCTCGCGTGCGGCTGAGAGAAACGACTTCGCGTCCCAATGGACTCCATGTAGATCACTATGCTGCGTGTGTGTGGATCGTCCCCCAGGTACTGGATGAGATCTCCCCAACCGACGTCGAGCATTGAGCCCACAGAGACGAAGGCGCTAAAGCCAACCAGCTCCTGCAAACTCCAATCAAGAATTGCGGTGCAGAGCGCACCACTCTGGCTGATGAACCCTACGCCGCCAGCGTGCGCCATTGCTCCTGCGAACGTAGCATTCAGGCCAATGAGCGGGCTCATGACGCCAAGGCAGTTCGGTCCGATGATTCGAACCTCCGCGCGCGTTCTCCAGGATCCGACGCTCCAATTCCAAACCCGCGGGGCCAGTTTCCTTGAAACCGGCCGAGATGATGATCACCCCTTCGACGCCGACCGCGACACATTCCTCAACCAAACCGTGAACTGAGGACGCCGGCGTGACAATCACCGCCAGATCCACCTTCTGCGGAACTGCCGCAATGCAGGGATATGCCTTGATCCCCAAAACACTGGGACGTTTCGGATTGACCGGAAAAACTGTACCGCCGAATGGAGTACTGATCAGATTCCAAAGAATGGTTCGGCCAACGCTATCTTTGGTTTCGCTAGCCCCGATAACAGCAACATGTTTGGGCTTAAAAAAGACTTTCTAACGAACTCCTTAATGGAACCATTTACCCGACGCGACCTTTCTGCCTTTGACGGCATCAACTGAGTCATCGCAACTTTTCGGCACCTCGCATCCACGAAGTGAGCGGCGAACGCAACCTAGATGCGCGGCGCCCGCGATCATCCGTCAGAACTGGCCGCCATTGCCACCCGGCCTTCCTGTGAAGACTCTGGCCCGTCGTGGCATTGCTTTCTCATTTTGGCTGGCTTTTTGTCGAAGTTATCGCACAAACGTAGAAGACGCGATTAGGCCGTGGGTGCCGGGGACAGCCAAATTGCAGCCTGGCCCCGGCCTCCGCGATCTTAGTGCGCGACCAGAGCTTCCGCGTATTCATGCTTCTTTACGGGCACGTGATAGTCGACTACAATCCTTCCTTCAATCTTTCCTTTGTGCATACGGTCAACTCTATCGTTGATGTTCTCCAGCGGTTCGGCTTTCACTATCGCCTTAACCTTGCCGGCGCTCGCAAACTGGAGGCTTTCCTTGAGATCGAGCCGCGTTCCGACAATCGACCCGCGTATCGTAATGCCATTCAGCACCACATTAAAGATGGACACGGGGAAGTCTCCCGGAGGCAAGCCATTAAACACGATCGTGCCTCCGCGGCGCACCAGGCCAATCGCTTGCTCGAACGCCTTCGGTGAAACTGCTGTCACCAAGACACCCTGCGCGCCGCCGATCTCCTTCTTGACGTAAGCGACGGGGTCTGTGCTTCTCGCATTAACTGTGAGTGTGGCGCCCAGTTTGCGCGCTAATTCCAGCTTCTGATCGTCAACATCAACGGTTGCCACATTCAGGCCCATCGCTTTGGCATACTGCACCGCCAGATGTCCCAGGCCGCCGATTCCGGAGATTACGACCCAGTTGCCTGGCTTCGCCTCTGTCATCTTCGGCCTTTGTAGGTGGTAACGCCGGCGCAAAGAATGGGAGCAATCTCGATCAGGTCCACTCCTTTCGGAATACGGCCTACATAATTGGGATCCGCGATCATATATTCGGCGAAACTCCCGTTGACCGAATAGCCGCCGTTCAGCTGTTTCTCGCAGAGCGTCTCCCATCCGGCCAGGCAGTAATCACACTGTCCGCACGCCGAATACAGCCACGCTGTCCCGATCAGGTCACCCTCTTTTACGTGCCGGACGTCTCTGCCGACGGCCGCGACATAGCCCACGCCTTCGTGACCTGGAACGAACGGCGGGTTGGGCTGAGTTACGATTTAACTGGCCAATCCCCATCCACCGCATGGAGGTCTGTATGGCAGACACCTGTGGATTCGAGCTTCACTAGGATGTCGTTTGCTTTCGGCTCCGGAACGGGCAGTTCTTCAATCACAAGCGGCTTCCCAAATTCGTGGACCACCGCGGCTTTCATTGTCTTTGCCATTCTCACATTTCTCCTTTTCTTTGGATCTTGGAGCGCAAAGCCGTCACTGTGACCGCCTTGCGCGGGTCATTTAGAACAAGGCCGCCGTCTTCGGGCTGTGGCTGACCTTACCCTTTGCGTTGAATTTTTGAATTCTCGCAACGACGCTCTAAGGGCATGAGAAGGACCAAACTTCTCTCGACGAGAGTTTGCTCGCGGCTGTCATCGAAACGCTCAGAGCGATGGGAAAACTCATGCCGGAGTTCCGACCGTGGCCGACCGCCCATGGTCACGTGGCCATATTTGGCCATCTTTGGTTACGGCAGGACGCATAAAGAGTCGGCGAGCAACGACCCCGCTCGGGAAACGCACTCCTCTCGAAACCTACCGGGAAAAGGGATTGCTCAGCGGCGGTCTGGCGTTCTGGACGAGCGTTGGCTAACTGCCAGGCCTCATAACCACGGATTGCTTTTATGATGATCTGCAAGCCAAGCGGGAAGAAAAAGGATTGACCTTTGTCGCTCGCGGGCCGAGTCGAATTGCGTGGCGCGACACAGTCGGCGGAGTTCGGATTGCAGGAACATTCTCACCAATACGATCCGGGCTCTTCGAGTCTAGGATCTTGCGGTAGGTTCGCGCAGGTGGCTCTTTTCGATCACCTGAATCCGGGTCTGAACCCCACAAGGATGTTTCATGAGCAGTAGTCAGGACGTGGTGATTCTAGGCGCAGTACGCACGGCGATCGGCAAGTACGGAGGCAGCTTGAAGGACAAGCCTCCATCGGAACTGGCGACCCTTGTTACACGCGAGTCCGTCGCACGGGCCGGTATCGATCCGAAAGATGTCGATCATGTGGTCTTCGGCAACGTGATTCACACCGACCAGAAGGACATGTATCTTTCCCGCGTGGCGGCCGTAAACGCGGGTCTTCCGGTGGAGACTCCGGCCTTGACCCTGAACCGGCTGTGCGGAAGCGGTCTGCAGGCAATCGTCTCCGCCGCGCAGATGATCAGGCTAGGTGACGCGCAAACGGCAGTGGCCGGGGGCGCGGAGTGCATGAGCAGGGGGCAATACTGGCTATCCACGATGCGCTGGGGCCAGCGGATCGGCGATGGGGGAGTGGTTGACGCGATGAATGCGGCGCTGACCGACCCCTTGAGAACGTTCACATGGGCCTAACCGCCGAGAACCTGGCGACAAAGTACAACATCAGCCGCGAAGAGCAAGACGAGTTCGCGGTGGAAAGTCACCGGCGCGCGCTTGCGGCGATTAAGAGCTGCCGGTTCCAGGAGCAGATTGTTCCTGTTGAACTCAAATCGAAAGAAGGAGTGACGCAGTTCAGAACGGACGAGCACCCACGCGCAGACGCATCGATGGCGGGCATGGCGAAGCTCAAACCTGCCTTCAGCAAAACGGGCACGGTCACGGCCGGCAACTCTTCGGGGCTAAACGATGCCGCCAGCGCGGTGGTGCTGATGAACCGCGAGACCGCCGAGAAGCGTGGCATGAAGCCGATGGCGAAACTCGTTGCCTATTCGCATGCGGGAGTGGACCCGCAGTACATGGGAATCGGTCCGGCGCCGGCGATACGGATGGTTTTGAAGAAGTCAGGGTTAAAGCTTGAGGAGATGGACCTGATTGAGCTGAATGAAGCCTTTGCGGCGCAGTCACTGGCCGTCATCAAAGAGCTCGATCTTCCGCGCGACCGAACCAACCCCAACGGCGGAGCCATAGCGCTGGGTCATCCGCTCGGCGCCAGCGGTTGCGTGATCACGGTCAAGGCACTCTTCGAACTACATCGCATTCAGGGTCAGTATGCTCTGGTTTCGCTGTGTATCGGTGGCGGTCAGGGAATTGCGGCAATTTTCGAAAGGCTATAAGCAAGGAGACTACTCAATGGGTACAACCAACGAAAAAGGAAGCGGCGGGTTGGATGGCAAATTCGCGCTGGTAACCGGTGCGTCGCGCGGCATCGGTCACGCGATTGCGCTCGAGTTAGCGCGGCGCGGGGCCGCCGTGGCAGTCAATTATCACGCTTCGCAGAGTGAGGCTGAAAAGGTCGCGAAAGAAATCTGCAGCATGCGCCGTCGTGCCATCTTGGTCCAAGGTCACGTCGGCGAAGCGTCTGAAGCGCGAGCCGTTGTGAAACGGGTCCTGGACGAATGGGGCCGGTTGGACATCCTGGTGAACAATGCCGGTATCACGCGCGACCACTCCATCAGAAAGCTCACGGATGAAGAATGGCATGAAGTGATGCGCGTAAACCTCGACGGGCCGTATTACACCACGAGCGCGGCGATTCCATCGATGATTGAACAAAAGTTTGGACGCATCATTAACATCAGCTCATTCGTGGCTGAGGCAGGCAACTTTGGGCAAGCCAATTACGCCGCGAGTAAAGGCGGGATGATGGCGTTCACCAAGGTAATTGCACTGGAACTGGCGAAGTACAATATCACTGCGAATTGTTTGGCGCCGGGCTTCACTATGACGGCCATGTTGGACAAAGTTGCGCCGAACATTCAAGACCAAATCAAGGGCCGCATCCCGATGGGCCGCTTCGGCAGTTCGGACGAGATTGCCAAGGCGGCGGGGTTTCTGGCTGCCGACGCGGACTACATTACCGGCCAGACAATTAATGTCAACGGCGGAATCTACCTGACGTAGGTCGCCGCTCAAGCAGCGGACGGGTGCCACCCGGCATCCGCCCACAGCTGGCCGCTTACCGCCGCGTTCGACGCCATGAAACAGATTGCGTCGGCAATCTCTTCCGGTCTGATCAATCGGCCAAGCTGCGTTTCCGGCAGAATGTGTTTGCGGATGTACTCGTCGCCCAGTGCGCGAACCATGGGTGTGTCAGTAAAGCCGGGGTGGATTACGCCACACCGCACGCCGAAGTAGCTGGCTTCTTTCCCGAGGGTGTTGGCGGCCCCTTCTAGCCCTGCCTTGGCAGCAGAGTAGGCAATCTGTCCCTTAATCCCCGCTGATGAAATGGAGCCGATGAAGACTGCTACGCCCTGGGTGCCTTCCTCTGGTTGCCAGCGTTTCAACCTCAAGTCATATCGGACCTTGGCGATACGGGCCAGCATCTCCAGCGCCCAATATATGGGCGCTACGAGGTCGACATCGATTACCTGACGGAAGGTCTCGAGCGGGTAAATCTCGGGCGCTTGGGTATCCTTGTTGATCTTCACGGCGAGCGCGTCGCGGGCAATGCCGGCGGCTGGAATGCAGATGTTGGGTGTGCCGTACTTTTGGCACACTGCGTCGAAGACACTCTCGCGGAACTTCGGATCGGTGGTGTCGCCCTGAAACGCTTCGACGGCGCTTTTGCCGGCATTCCGGACGCCCGTCGCGGTTTCCAAGACATGGTCCGATCGATCGACCATTGCAATCATTCTCGCTCCGCGGCGTGCGAGTTCAATCGAAACGGCGCTTCCGATTCCGCTGGCCGCTCCGGTGACGACGGCAATCGAATCTCGAATATTCATGCTGTCACTGTCCCTGTCTTCCTGACCGCGAATCCAGCCAGGCGTCAATGTGCGGCCAAGTGGTTCTAGCGGCGTCACTGCCGGCCATAATGCCGATGTGGCCGCCCCGGATGCGAAACAATTCCTTATCTGTGCTGCCGACTTTGTCCTGAAGCGTCTCCGATTGGCAGGCCGGGGTGATGTGGTCATTGCCGGCGATAACTGTCAATAGATTGGCTTTGATCCGTCTGACATCGACCTTCTCTCCGCGCACCACCCACGTGCCGTTCATCAGGCGGTCGTTGCGGTACAGATCGACAATCAACTGGCGGAAGGCTGCGCCCGCCATAGGAATGTTGTCAGTGACCCAAGTGTTCATGGCGTGCCATGATTCGACGACCGCCGGGTTATCGAGGTTGTCCCAGAGCCTGAGGTAGTTGCCGACGAAGTTCTCCACAGGCTTGAGGGCCTTCGCGCCGTATTCGATCAATTCGGCCGGCATGTTGCCGAACATCGCCAGGGTTTTGTCGACGTCGAAATAGCGTTCGTCCGTCCACCGCGCGAATGTGATGTTTTCTTTCTTCGAGAAATCGAGCGGCGCAGTGAGCAATAACAGATTGCGCAACCCATCATCCGGGCGAACTGCGGCGTAGAGGGTCGCTAGGATGGCGCCTATGCACCAGCCGAGGATGCTGAACTCGGTGGCGCCCGAAACACTCTTCAATTTTCTGATGGCGCGCGGAAGGTAGTCCAGCGCGTAGTCATCGAATTTGAGATTTCGGTCTTCCGGACCGGGCGATCCCCAATCGAGCAGATAGACGTCATAACCCTGCGACACCATAAACTCGACGAAACTGTTGCCCGGCCGCAGGTCGAGAATAGACGGCCGGTTCATCAACGCAAAGACGAGCAAGAGGGGAACAGGGTGGCGCCGTGCCTCAGGGACCACCGGAACGTAGCGGTAGAGCTTCGTTTTGTTTAGCGCCCAAATCTGTTCTTTGGGAGTCTGGGCGATCTGTGCTTTTGTGGTGAGGACTTTGCTGGCCCGGCGGAGCATCTGTTCGGCTCTTGCAAATTCGGCCGTTGCGAACTCATCGATTTCAGCGGAAACGGGCGTCATCGCTTTCTCGCCTCCCTGCGTTTTGCCTTCGTGGGCGCCGCTTGGGTTGACGCGGGTTTCGCAGCTGTCGGCTCCGCAGAGTGCTTGGCAAGGTCTTCCAGCTTGGCATCCATGTCGTCCAAACTCATCTCCACCTGCGTCAATCGCTCAGCCAAGCTGATGAAATCGGCGCGAGTCGGCATGTTCATCTGCTGCAATGCCTGCGCCATCGCTTTTTCGAGTACCTCTCGAAGAGGAATAGAGGCGGTCAAATACGCATCCATCATGGCGCCGCTGGCCTTGGCGTATTCGCCTGAGTTGACCGCCTCCGTCATGGCTTTCGCCCACCCATCCATTCCGGCGCTGCGCATCCCCCGCCACGCTTCAAACGGATCGAACGTTTGGTTATCTTTATTGGACTCGCTCATGACGGTTACCTTTCGGGTCGCTTTGGCTGGACAGCTTGCCTTGGCCTTGTAGCGGATTAGGCTCCGGCCCTAGTCATCCTTACGGCGGTGTCAAGGAAGGTCTTCTGGCTGTCGATGATCGTGGCGACTCCGCGTTGAATGGCGTCAGTCACTGCAACCAAAGGTGTGCCGTCCACGCCAACCTGACGATGGATGGCCTCGGTAATAGCTTTATTTTGCGTTGCAGCAAAATCGAGCATGGTCTTTTGTGTCGCTACGGTCTGATCGGCGGCTTGCTGGACCAGTTCACTCAGCAGGTTGGCGGATTGCGATGCAGAACTGCTGCGCTCCCGAGCGGCCTTCACCGCCTTCGCGCTTTGTTCCACCATCACATCAAGCGAGTCCTTCTGAGCGCTGATCCACCCTTCAACACCTTGCTCTGCCAAATCAAACAGCCCGGTAGGTGCTGTGGGCATTGATTTCATTGACTTCCGCATGGTCTCGACGACATCGGTGTTCTGATGGCTCAGTGTGTCTAGCGTTGCCTTCTGTAAGCCCACCAATCGTTCGACGTTTCTCTGCAGAAGTGTCGTAAAGGCGGCCGTCGGGGTCTCGGGCGTTTCGGTACTGTTGGCCTGAGGGGCAGGTTTGGTTGATTTAGTATTGACGTTCATGGTAACTCCTTTGTTGAACGAAAAACTCATGCTGCATTGCAGCAATTCCTATTCTACGCCTTTTGGGGTTAATGTCAAGACACCTAAGCTGGCGTGGGTATTATTCTGGACTCCGCTCTCCTCGTGTCGGCCGAGCGAGGTGGCCCGGCACCACGTTGACTCCATTGAATAGCCCTGAATCCGCGGCGACGGCATGGAGAGCAGCGTCGGATAATCCAGCACACGGGGAATTACCGCATCGCCAAATCCGACGTCGACCTGAAGGGAGAAGCGAGCGAGTTCGAGGCGAGCCCGGAATTTGACGCGGATCCCTTCGTATTCCTGCTCTTCTTTGATCTTCTCGACAGCGACAGTCTCCGGGAGAAAGACCAGACCGTCATCGATGACTCGAATGGTGCATAGCTCCCGAAAGACCGCCTGACAATGTTCAGGTGATGGATCGCCTTGACTGAGTAGATCGAGGTCTCTCGTGGGTCGATGCGGTGTTTGAAGTCCAAACCTGAAATAGCATCGCCCCCTTCAGGATGAATTGATCGCGGTACATTGATTCACTCGGGCGGAAGAGAAGACGTCCAAAGCGTATCGCGTCAGACAGATTAAAGTCTGCCTGTTCGCGGTTGGCGATCTTCAGCGGTTTTTGTCTAACGGATGTGGCGACATTCCGGGGATTGACCGGTTTCAAGTGAGAGCCTCTATGTAAGGCCTCATCACGTTTGCCACGCGGCAGATCTTCGCCGCCTCCCAAAGGTCTGCCGTGGTTGCCTTTCTAGTCCGAAGACATTCGCGGAGAGCTTCTAGCCCGACGTCGAGGCCGATTTTATTTCGATACTTAAAGCAGTCCGCAACCGTCTTCGCTACGGGAAGAGATGCGAACCGGCACACCCTCGATCTCATGAGTTTTCTGGCTGTATTCAAGTGTTTGTTTTGAGAAGCGCACGACATGCAGCCGGAGGTAATGGTTGCGCGGTCGGCGGTCTTTCTCGCCGATCGCGATCCAGACCTAAAAGGACTTTGAGTGCCGATATCGTGAAATCGGAGCGCTGACAAAAGGCAAATTGTACTCCGTGGTGTTCGCTTGGCAGCTTCAGCGAGCGTGTGGAACTCTGTTATGGTTCCATCGACTGCCACGCAGAGCTCGCGTCCCGACCGGACGATGAGCCCGTTCTCGACAGCCCGCCGAAGGTATTGGCGAGCGATCCCGTGCGCCTCCAGGTCTCGCGGTCGCAGGACGCCAGCAGACTTGGCGAGTTCGGCGACCCTCACGATCGGTTTGGTGGGCATAGGCTGATTTTACAAAATGTAGGAAAATACGTACAAGTCCCGACAGCTACGCCCAGCCTGTGGCACAAATAGTGGCACGCACGCAAAATACTAGTGAGGATCGTTCCTATCTTATTGATAACTAGTGCGCCCTACTTGCCGATAGACGCACTTTACATTTCAATACTAGTGCCTTAGTAGTCCCAAGAGGAGTCATAAGTGATTGATTCTGGTGCGGATGAGAGGACTTGAACCTCCACAGTCTATCGACTACTAGAACCTGAATCTAATCGATACTTCCGGTGCCATCCCATTTGCAACGACTTACGTTGTTTTTGAGCGTGTCACCGGGTGGGATAGAAGGTCCTGAGTGGCACATTAGTGGCACAAACAACGGGGATCACACCCGAGATTCGTGGCTATCACTAGCATTGCCGGTGACCGGCAAAGAGTAGGTTCGTTGGAGGCAGTCGGGTCCATTGCCCGGTGCCTTCCGGACGAGTTCTTCATCTCAAAAAGGAAACTGCGCCAAGCGGAGGCGGTTCAGCTTGTTCGGCTGAAGCGGGAGAGCGCCACGCAGAGCATTGGATTCGCATCGCGCCCGTTTGTCCTGTGTGGATTACCCGTCAAGCGTCTTGCCCAAGGCGTACTCATGCACGAGCGCCGGAACGGTCAGTTCCTGCTACAAGTCACCGGGCATCCGCAATACGGCGTGCCCTGGGGCCAAGATCGGCTCGTTCCGATTTTCCTGGCGACGCTCGCCATCCGGCAACAGAAACAGATCATCACGTTCCGCAGCGCGGCCGAGATGCTAGATGTGTTCGGCATGCAGCAAGGCGGGTCGCAGTATCGGCGCTTGATCGCGGCGTTCCAGAGAGTGTTCGGCGCCACCATTTTCTTCGGGACGGATACGCAACGGGAGAAAGCGGCGGTGACGCACCAGGCAAGGTTCAACTTCATGCGCGAGGCACGGATTTGGTATTCACGGGATCCGAATCGAGAGACGCCGCAGGACGATTTTGAGAACAAGATCGTGTTGAGTGATGGATTCCTTCGCGAAGTGACAACCCACTCGATTCCAACTGACCTTCAGGCGGCCCGGGCGCTGTCCTCTTCGCCCGCAGCGTTGGATCTGTTTATGTGGCTTTCGTATCGGTGGTTCACGGCCAAAGGGCCGGAGCGAGTGCCGATCTTCGGGGACTTCGGACTGGCCGCTCAGCTTGGCAGCGTCGGCTATGCACGGCCCCGTAAGTTCCGAGAGCGATTGGACAGCTGGTTAAGACTGGTCCGAGCGTTATGGCCGGAGTGCCCGGCTCAAATTGCGGCGGATGGCGATAACCTTCTGCTCAAGCCGGCCGTGGCACTGGCCAGAAAAGGAGCATAAATGGCGAGCACATCCTTCGCACCCAACCTGGCTCTACGCCGTCGCATTCGCATGGCAGAGATCGACGCCGCCGTTTCGGTGCGCCTCGGTCCGACACGCGGGCTAGGAAACTCGCAGCCTGCCTGTTTTAACCGGCAAGTCGCGATGTACCTGGCCAAACATGTTGGCCGTTGGAGCACAAAGATCATTGGTCGCTTCTACGACGGCCGCGATCACTCGACTGTTTGCTATGGCATTCAACGCATCGGAGCCTTGCGTGAGAGCGACCCAGACGTAGAGGCGCTCATCACAGATCTGAAACGGCGACTCTCTGGTGATGACGACTCATTGACGTCGGGGGTAGATGTCCAGCAAAAGGCTTCTCTGGGGAGTACGAATCGAAGAGAACTGGAGGCGCTCGCAGACCTGATTGCCGCACGAGTGCTTGAACTTTTGGAAAAGAGATCGCCAGATGCGCCGGATCGTGACACCTCTAAACGGACCGACCGGACTAACGACCCTATTCCGATTTGATATCCGATTTCGAGACGGGCAAGAGGTGTCGTCCTAATTGCACTTGCGCACCGCCGGTTGATCGCCGCCGTTGCTAAACCACGCACAATGGATCTCCGTGATGTTTCCTGGATCATGGCAATTGCGACGTCATAGCGCGCCGTTCGATGGTGCGGTCGACAGTCCAAACGGATACCGGGGGACCGAGCCGCCGGAGTGCCGTCCTAACAGTCCTCGTGACACAGTGATAAGAGTTCTTCACATGTCCGTTTCACCCTGGATTGCCACGCCGCGTTTACGCCGGATATCCCTAGCGCGGATCGATGAGGTCGTCTCAGCCCACCTTGGTCCGACTCGAGTGCCGGGCAATGCTCAACCAGCGGCGTTCAACCGCCATATCGCGATGTACTTGGCAAAACAGGTCAGTGGCTGGAGCACCACGGTGATTGGCCGTTTCTACAATGGTCGCGATCACTCCACGGTCGTTTATGCCTGCAGCGAGTCGAGGCCCTACGCGAGAGCAGTCCTGAGGTTGATTGTCTACTCTCGCACCTCAGAGCTCAGCTTCTCAGCGAAGAGAGCATGCTAGAGGATGCGGAGGCAATGTTGCCGAGAAACAGACACATGTCGATGCGGTTGATCAGAGCGGTTGCTGCGAGAGAAGAGCTTCTGAACGCCATCGCCGACCGTGTCGCGAAACGGTTGATCGAGGATCTGCCAAAGACGTTGTCGGGTACAAGATTGGATTAGACCTGTAATGTTCAGTTACGAGCTGAGTATCTTCGCCACCGTTGTTGGAGAGAACGGGCCGCTCCGCGGCCCGTTTGAGGAGTTGCTTAGAAATCGCTTTCGCGAGCTTCGGCCAGTTCGGTTTCTGGCGATCCAGAGTCCTCGGCGCCTTTGCCTGGCCGATCCAGCTTGAGGATGCTGGTGGCTTTGATAAACCAGGATCGGATCTGTTTGTCCTCTCGCTTTTTGCCCGATCCAGTCTGAAGCGTGTAGGTCCGGCTGCGGAGGACGCCTTCAACTAAGAGGTGGGTGCCTTTTGTCAGACCGGCTGCGTATTTGCCGAGAGCGTTGTTGCAAATGACGCTGTGCCATTCGGTGGCCTTTTGCCACTCGCCGGTTTCTTTGTCCTTCCAGGACTCCTGCGTGGCAATGCTCAATACGGTGAATTCGTTGTCATTGCTGTTGGCGGTTCTTACCTGGGCGTCCTTGCCCAGGAAGCCGATGAGTTCTACGTTGTTCTTGTACATGGGTGTTCTCGTTTCTGCCCGGTTTCGTTTGCGGGCAACGGAGAGCGAATGGGGTCCGCTCCCCAGGCAAGCAAGCGAGTTTTTCGGAGGATCCGTCCGGAGATTTTTTCTGCGGTTCGAAAAAGGCGGTTGCCGGTAATCTCCGGAGGGAAACCGAAACCCGAAGGGCAGCCATGTGGCTCAGGCCACAACGGAGAACTGGATTGTGCAGGCGCCAGGGCGCGGGGTTGTACCCCTGAAGCAGTGCCGCAATCGAGACAGGGCCTGAAATAGAAACACAAAACAAGATATAAGTGAACTCCTTCGGCCCGACGATTCAAGTGCTCAGCGCATCCGGAAAGCCATGGTCGCAAAACAAGGATTCACTTGCATGCATTTAACGCCGAGCCACAGGTGCAAAGGGGCGTGGCAGCAATGGTGAGAGGCATGCTACTTATAACCGCGCCGTCGGCCCGTTGTGCCGGGTGAACATACGACGAGCACCTTGAAATGAAGACCTTCTCCGTGGGTTCATGCAACTTGGTCACCAGTTACGGTCGCGGGCCAAACGGATATGTCAGAGCAGCACAAGCGGAGCAAAGCGAGGAGCGGGATCTGGTAAACCATGGAAAACATGGAGTGGGAGACGGGGATCGAACTCGCGACATCCAGCTGGGGAATGTGACGGCAAATTGGAAACAAAGGAAACTGCGCTTCCGACGCTCGTTCTGGCGATTGAGAATACCAAGTTTTCACTTTGTGCTTCCTAACAGAACGCTAACGGAGCATAAGCGGAACACAGAATTGACCCTTTTGAAAGACTTCCCGTACAAAATAATCGCCCGACTGGCTGTCCTTGCTTGCGCCGCCGTCAGTGCTCTCCCATGGCATGGAAGAGGTCGACGGTTCGAACCCGTCCAGGTCCACCAAACTCCTCATAGACTTACGACCGACATTCCTTCTAAAAGTGCGGCTGTGGCGTCCAACTGGAGTCCACAACTCATTTATGGTTCATTGACAGCCTAGGGCGTGTAGGTGCCGCCAGCGATTATCTCTCCGTGCTCAGAGCGCTCGAGGCTGGCTGGCTTGGGCACCACTATCGAATGGTGTTGTCTTCCGGTTAGAGTCTCGAAGACCTTGTGGACTTCATGGGTGGTGTGGGCTTCTCAAAATCCTCACAATCCTCAGAATCCTCGGGATTCTTCGACTCAGCGCCCTGCGTTGCGAACGGGTGTCGCTGGTAATGTTGATTATGACCGCGCGGGAAACGCTCGTCCTTGAGGTCGAAGCAGCAAGGGTGCGTCACGCTTGGGCGAAAGCTCAGCTGAAACAATCGGGAAATGAGCCCGCGCTACAAAAGTATGTCGAAGAATCCCTCAAAGAGCTGCAGGTCCTGAAGAATATGGTCAGGACGCGCGGTCGACCCAAAAAGAGAATCTGAGACACACCGCGACCAGATGCCCTTCGCCGCGCCGACCTTTCTTTTCCGTTTGCGCCCGGCTGCTCACGATCCTCTCAATTCTCAGAAGGCTCATCTCCCACGCTAGGCTTCGAAAACCACCCGCTACTCAACAATCCTCTCAATCCTCAAAAATCTAGTTTCTTGATTCCTTGGACTCGTGGGACCGCTCGCTACTCGTTACTCAAAATACTCACAATCCTCAAAACTCCCGGCGCACACCGCCACAGTGCCCGCAGAGGTGAGCGTGATCCTTGGGCACGACCACGTCACGACGGGCGACGCGCTACTCAAAATACTCACAATCCTCAGAATTACCGATCGGGCGTCACCACACACCTCAACCTCGTTCGACTGTTGACGACTGAACATCACGATTGCTAATGAGGGTATATGCGAAGGAACGCGGATGTCAGCGCACCGATCGAAAGCGACATTCAAGTCGAGCGCTGGCCAATCGAGCGGCTAGTCTTCTACGCACGCAACCCGCGGAAGAACGATGCGGTCGCGGATCGCATGTGCAGCAGCATCCGCGAGTTCGGGTTCAAGATTCCGGTGCTAGCCCGCAGCGATGGCGAAGTGGTCGATGGCCATTTGCGCCTCAAAGCAGCGCAGAAACTGCGGATTACCGAGGTGCCGGTCATTCTCTGCGACGAGTGGTCTGCAGCGCAAGTGAAGGCATTTCGGTTGATGGTGAACCGGTCGGTAACGTGGGCTTCTTGGGACGACGAGCTATTGGCTCTGGAGCTTCAGGAACTCAACGAGGCGGACTTCGACCTGAGCCTCACGGGCTTCGACCCGAAAGAGATCGACGACCTGTTGCTCGATCCGGGCGACGACGATCAAGCGAACGCGGCGCCGCCGCTGCCCGAGAACCCGGTGTCGCGGCTTGGCGACCTGTGGCTCTGCGGACCACACCGGGTGCTGTGCGGGGACGCAACCAGCCCGGAAGACGTAGCGACGCTGCTGGGCGAGCGCAAGCCGGCTCTCATGGTTACCGACCCCCCCTACGGAGGGTGCGCGACGTAGAAGTCGATGTTAAGCGCGGCGGGCCTCCCAATAATCTTCGAAGCGGCCACTGAGACAGCAGCAACGCAAAGCGATGATGGCGTTGGCGCCACGCACGCTCCAGAACATTCCAGACTGTTTGAGGCGGCTGCCGATCACAGTCTTGCAGCCAGCCTCCATTACCCCCGTACCGACAAACAGGTGTTGACGGCGGAACTCGGGATAGCGCATGCGGTCGGCATTCTTCTCAAAGTAGTCGGCCTCGGAGTGGAGGGTTTCAACCAGTTCACCAGGGGGCGCATCGAGGGAGCGAAGGGAGGCGACGAGTGTTTCGATCTTACCTGCATCGAGTCGCGCCTGCTGGCGCATCATCCAGCGTTTCTGCCGGATCTCGTCATGGGGGTAGAGTTTGCGAGCCAGATCCCACAAGTGCTGGCGCGCATGATAGAGATCGATGATTTGAATGGCACCGGGAAAGTGTTGGTCGGCGATGTTCCAGATCCATTCGGCTCCATCGCCCATCACGACTTTCTTTTCCGCCCGACTCCAGCCCTGCTTCCAGGCTTCCAGATAGATGCGTTTTCCAAACTCTTCCGCGGTCTCAATGGCGCCTGTGTAGGTGGTCGAATCCGGGTCGCGGATGGGATAGCCTTCCTTATCCCAGTTCCGCTGGGTGAACGAACATCCCAACTTGACCTCGCGCGTGCGGGCCGGTTGGCCATCGACTTTGCCCGTCCGGCCCTCCGTTTCGGTGTTAACCACAGGTACACCGGTCCCATCCATCTGCACATACAGCATGGGGATCGGCTCGCCGACGACCATCGGTAGATCTAACTGCATGGCCTGCTGGATCTCCTCCTGCTCGCGCTTGACGATATCCTCTCCAATCGCTTCCGCATTCCGCTCCACCGCCTTGGTGGTCACCTCCAGACCCGCCAATAGTTGCATCTGCTGGCGTCCGTGATCGAAGGAGCCCTCCTGGCCTACCATGGCCTGCATGCGGCGCACACCGGGAGAGACTTCCCTATGTTCGATGTCCAGTTCGCAATCGACAGGGAATCGGCCGGCATGGCAGTGTGCGCACAGATAGTAGGGGCGTGACACTTTCACCAGCCCCACTGCCGTGAGCACCGGTTTGGAGCGCAACTCCTGGTAATGAGCCTGGTGGCCGCAAGCACAGGGAATTTTCCGCCGGTCGGCCTCTGGTACGGAATTGCAGGAGTTCGGTCAGCGCAGCGGCACCTGCCCGATGCATGGCGGAACGCACCGCCATCTCGATGGCTTCCAGATCCAGACCGCCGGTCTTGCGACCAGCGTTGAAGATGACACACAGCAGTTGGTCTACTTCGCGCGTGACTTCCTGACGGATCGCTTCGGCCGTTTTTTTTCCTGTGGCGGCACAGCATCCTCCGCCGGACGGACACGGCAGATCCTTTCGTTCACCTCCAACAGTTCTTGACTGAGTTGCCGAAAGCGATGATAAGCCTCCACCTCACGCTGGGCTTTGCGCAGTTGTGCCGGGGTGGAGAAGGTCTCGCTCACTGTCTTTCCATCGACCTTGCGAGTCAAGCGAATATTGGGGCCATGGGCCGGCTGGTTTGGCAGATGACAACGACAGTTTGGTTTTCCGCAGCGCCCGCTGATCGCGGTGATCGAACCGCTGCGAAAATCCCCCAGTTCCACGATCTGCGCCAGAACCTCTGAGCGCTGCTGTTCGAGACCGGCCAGGGAGTCAGACAAAGGACACCTCCTGTACCTAACGTATCACTCCGTTCGGATACTAGTCGCAAAAAAAGGAAACTGCTGAATTGTTCCCTGCTGGTCGCGCACCCCCCTACGGAATTGAGCTTGACAGCGAATGGCGCGATCGAGCCGGGCTCAATGGCTGCGGCCCTGCGGAAGCCAGCTACATGAAGCATCGGACGGAGGGCCACACGGAAACAACTATCTCCGGCGACACCCGGGCCGATTGGTCGGAGGCCTACGAGCTCGTTCCCAGCCTAGAGGCAGCTTATGTCTGGCATGCATCGAAATTCACCCGCGAAGTTCTGGATGGCTTACTGCGAATCGGCTTCCTGCATCACCAGCAAATCATCTGGAACAAGGGCAGGACAGTCCTCACCAGGACGTTGTATTGGTTCGCCCACGAGCCTTGTTGGTTTGTCCGTAAGAAAAACGCTCCCTGGTATGGGAAAGCCGGCGAGAACTCCACGATTTGGGACTCTGCCTCGCCGAAGTTCATCATGGGCGGTCCGGACGAAGAAAAGTTCGATCACCCGACTCAGAAGCCTGTCGATCTGATGCGCAAGCCGATCCTGAACCACACGAAGCGAGGCGAGTTGGTTTATGAGCCGTTCCTTGGCAGTGGAACGACGCTGGCAGCCGCCGAAATGACGGAGCGCGTTTGCGTAGGCATCGAGTTGGACCCGAAGTATGTAGACGTCATTGTCCAACGCTGGCAGACGCTGTCCGGCAAGAAAGCCACGCTCGACGGAGATGGCCGCACATTTGAAATGCTGGCCGCTGAGCGCCTGAAGGGTGCCGCATGAATTGCGCGGTGCCGCCGGGAGATCGCGGAGATCGAAACACTCCTGTGGAAGGGCCACCCCGACCTGCAAGGATTGTGCGTTGCACTGGCGGACTGGTCGCAGGAACTACGGCTGCTCCTAAACGCAGAAAAGCCCGCCGCGGCCGGAGCCGCGCGGGCCTGGGAGAGTCCTGAAGCTATTGGCTGATGCGGTAGGTGCGTTCCCCTCCCTCGGGCTTGAAGGACTCGACATGGTGGCCAGCCTTCTTCATCGCGCCGGCCATGAACCCGCGGACCGTGTGCTTTTGCCATCCCATGGACGTCATGATCTCGGAAAGAGTGGCACCCTCAGGGCGCTGAAGCATCGCGACGACCTGGGCGGTCTTGCTGCTCTCGCGCGGTGCCTTGGCGGCTTTCGGGGACTTGGGCGCGTTCTTGCGGGAGGTGGTCTTCTTCTTCGCGGCACCTCGTCCGGCGCAACGTCTGGCGTTTGTGGCGCAACGGGCGTAGCCGTCGCGGGTTCGTCTGCTGGAGCGGCCTCAGGGGCAGCTTGCCCCAGGCTTTGAAGCGCCTTCCAGATGCGGCTGACAGCCGTCTGGCGATCCTTGAACTTCTTGACCGGGCTTTCGCCAGGCAGGCTGTTCCAAATCTCAACCAAGCGTGCCGCAGGCCAGTCTGCCGCCAGCTTGTTCAGTCCGGCTTCGTTGCGGAAGCGCTCCGCGCTCGCCACGGCCTCGGCCTCCTGGGTCGTAGCGTGAACAGTGATGTTGTTCGTCTCGTTTTCAATCGTGAAGAGTTTCATGGTGATTGTCCTTTATGCGGCTCTGCCGCAGTGACATCCATCACTCGGGTGGCGAGACACAATCAAGCGAATTCTCAAAGGAATCGACCGAGGCGATGGAACGGCGATGACGAGCGGCTCCCTCTGCAGGTGACCGTAGGTGTTCCCAGATGACCGGCCACGGCGCAAAATTCGGACGGAAGAAAGAAGAAGCAATAGCCGCGTTGTTGACTCAGCGGAACATCGAAGAGGCCGCGCGATCCATTGACGTCACTCCAAAGACTCTGCTCCGCTGGCTCCAGGTTCCAGAGTTCAATAAGGCTTTCCGCGAAGCCCGCCGCCACGCCTTCGGGCAAGCGGTAGCCCGGCTTCAGCAGGGAACGTCCGCAGCAGCCACCACTTTTCTGAAGATGATGATTGACCCAAACGTGCCGGCGTCGGTGCGGTTACGAGCGGCAGAAGCAATCTTCACTCACGCGGCCAAAGCAATTGAGATCGAAGACATCGAGGCGCGCGTGACCGCCCTGGAACTGGCGTCCGAACAGAGAAAGTAGCTACCGATATTTACGCATATCAGCCCGACTTTCGGCGATGACGAAATGAAAGCACTCACCAGGCGGCTCAACCGGATTGAGAATCAACTAAACCCGCCGCCTCCCAAACCGCGGACGTGGTTTCGTGTCGTGGTTCGCATGGGAGACCCGGATGCGCAGTTGGTGCGCAGGCTGGACCGCGAGCCAAGCTTCGAGGAGGCGACGTGCACCCGGTCGCTCTGCCCGGATGGCACGCTCTGGGAGGTCGTGCGACTCGACAAGATGAGCCAGGGCGGCGCGCAGCCAACCGATGCGGAGCTGGACACGTGGATTAGAGGATTTCCCATCGAACCTCTGCAACCATGGCCAGGCTTTACACAATGATGAACAAAAACCTCGCGCGACGCTTGGAACGGCTGGAAGCGCAACTGCTGCCAGCAACCGAGGAGCGGCTTCTTATACTGAACCTCATCTCGGCGGACGGCGAGGTTGTGGGAACCAAAGAGTTCAAACCGTCGACAGATCGGTGACCGATTAAGAGAAATAGGCGCTGGTGGCGGTGAAAGCAATCGGGAGGCGTCTTCGGCGGCTCGAAGAGCAGGCTGAACCCATGGTGAACGACCGCGGAGAAACGGCCGCCTGCGGGACACAATGGCAGACCGATGAGCAAGCGTAGAGACGATCACTCCTCCCGCAGAGCTGCGATCGGATCAATTCGTGTAGCGCGGTGAGCTGGGATAAGGCAGGCGCCGACTGCGACCAAACAAAGGAAAAGAACGACAGTGCCGAACGTGGCGGCGTCATGGGTTTCCACCTGAAATAGCAGGCTGGCCAATAAGCGGGCTAAGGCAAGGCTGGCGGCGAAGCCGACAGTAAGGCCAATCATCACAGGCCGCAATCCGCGCCCTGTCATCCGGGCGAGAAGTCTCCGACTTTGTTCTCCCAACGCGATGCGTATTCCTACTTCCTTCGTGCTCCGAGTGGCAGCGTAGGCCACGACGCCATAAATGCCAACGGCCGCAAGCGCCGAGGCAACAAGCGAAAACAAGCCAAGCAACAACATGACATAACGTGTCTTTGCGACAGAACGATCGAGCCAATCAGACATTGGCTTGACATCGGTGACCGGAAGCTCCGGATCGAGTTTCTGGATTGTCTTGACGATGGCGGGAGCGAGACTCATGGGATGGCTGGACCGGGAGCGAATAACGAAACTCATGAAGCCGAGAGGCAACTGCGATTGCGCGTAGTAGACCATCGGCTTGGCGGGCTCGTCGAGGCCGTAGTGCTTGATGTCGCCGACTACGCCGACAATACGACCCGGAATGGAATCGCCCATCTCGACAGTCAAGCTGTGATCGAGTGGACTCTCGTTGGGGAAGATGCTGCGCGCCAGAGACTCGCTGATAACAAAGCCGCGCGGAGCGCCCTCGGCCAGATCGCGTTCCGCGAAGACTCTGCCACTCAAAAGGGGAATGCCCATGGTCTCGAAGTAGCCTGGCTGAACGATACGGACTTCGGCCACCGGGGCTTCTCCGGGTGCGGGCGCGGGCCTGCCGACAACCTGGAAGTCTGTGGCAGCAGCCAAACCGGTGAAAGGAAGGAACGTGATGCTGCTGGCGGAAGAAACGCCAGGCATCGCACGTACCTGCTCGAGTGCCCTTGAAAAGAAGGCGACCCTTTGCGGACCTTTCGTGTATTTGGAGTACGGCAGGCTGACCTGTAAGGTGAGAACTCCGTCAGCGTGGAAGCCCGGGTCAACGTTTTCGAGGTTTAGGAGCGAGCGGGTCATGAGGCCGGCGCCGATCAGGAGAACCATACAGAGAGCGACTTCAACGGCAATGAAGAACTCACCGGCACGGCGCTCGCCGCGTGAGCGGGAGGACCAACGGCCCGCCTTCAAGCCCTGGACGAAGTCAGCCTGCAGGGCAATCAAAGCCGGGGCGAGGCCGCACAGCACGCTAGTAAAGAAAACCAGGCCGGCAGCGAACAAGAACGCGGAGCCATGGATACCTAGTTCGTCGACGCGAGGGATTGATGGAGGCGCTAATCTCCGAAGCCATCCGACAAGCAGAATCGCCAGGACTCCGCCCAGTACAGTGCCCGACGCCGAGAGGAGCGTGCTTTCGCTGATGAGTTGTTGAATGATGTGGGCGCGACTCGCGCCCAGCGAGAGCCGGATGGCGATTTCCTGGGTGCGGCCCAAAGCCCGGGTCAGGAGCAGGTTTGCAACATTGACGCAGGCAATCAACAAGACGAAGCTAACGGCGCCCATAAGTATGAACAGAGCCGGTTTCGCTTTGCCTGTGAGGTCTTCCTGGAGCGGTTTGACGATGACACCCCAGCCTTTGTTGAACTCAGGATGCTCGATTTCAAGGCTGCGGGCGATCAGGGCGAGTTCGGTTTCAGCGGCAGGTGCAGTAACGCCGTCTTTCAGCCGTGCGACCACTTGCATAAAGCGACCCATCCTGACGCGGTAGTCGAGACCAGGCTGGAAGCGCCAAAGAGCGATGACGTCGGGATTGTGACCCCTGGAGCGGAAGCCGGGAGCCATCACGCCGATGATGGTGGCGGCCTTCCCGTCCAAATAGATTGGTTTGCCCAGAACGGCGCGATCGCCGGAAAACTTGCGGCTCCAGAAGCGGTGGCTCAGCAGGACGACGTCCGGGGCGCCGGCGCGATCCTCGGAGAGCATGAAGCCCCGGCCCAATGCTGGTTGAACTCCCAGAATGTTCAGATAGTTCGCGCCGACAAGCTGAGTGGAAATTTGCTCAGGTTCTCCTGCTCTAGTAACGTTGCTGATTTCATTCAGCACGGGGCTCATTTCGGCGAGGACGTCATTGCGGGCTCGCCAGTCGAGAAAGTCGGCCGGCGCCACCACATTTTCCTTTCCGAGCTTGGGGCTTTTCTCCCAAACCGTGACAAGGGCCTGGGGGTTCTTATAGCCCAGCGGCTTCAGCAAGACGGAGTCGATGACGCTGAAGAGCGCGGTATTCAGGCCAACGCCGAGGGCGAGGGTGAAGACGGCCACGAGCGTAAATGAGGGGCTTCTTGCTAAGGTCCGAACTGCGAAGCGGACGTCTTGGAGTAGCTGCATTCGTTTTTCAGACGGGACTGGCGAAAACGTGGATCGCTGGCAACCGAAGGTAGGTTGCAGTCTGATCTCCGCGCCTAGATCATTGACGGCAAACGAGGAGCGGGCGACTCGGCGCGAAAAGGGTGTCCGATCGTGGGATGACTGCGTTCAGTTTAGCCGGGTGAACCCAGTGCCGGGCGGCCCAAGCTACCGATAATGCTTAGGACCGTATCGGAAGCGCCGCGGCCACGTAAAGGGATCGGCTGGAGCGCAACGCAAAGGCGTGGCCGCGGTGGTTTCGATACGGTGCGATGAAGGAAGCCTCTCCGGATTGGCAGGAAGCTGCTATGCATTTTGATTCGACGGCGGCCGTGCGTGGGGCTGTGGGAGGGGACATCGGAAGGCAGCACGTTGGGATAGAAGTGGGCTCACGGGTGTAGATCGTGGTTGTAATGAGGCAAAGGATCGGTGGGAGGATGCCAGAGAGGCGGGCAGAAAGCGGGCCCACTGGAGAACTGCGATGTTGCAAGCGCAGCAGTAGCGACCTCTTGCCGAAGTGTTGGACGCTCGGCGATGAATACGCTTCGGCATCTCAGGCGACCTGGGCTTCCGGCGAAGAACGGAGCTTGATCTGGACGGCGGTAAGTCGCTCGATCACAACCATAGGACCACCGCACAGCGGACAGGTCCAGAACGGCGCCGACTGGCCTGGGGAATCAGAGTGAGTTGATGCGGGCGGCGTCACGGGTGAACCGGCCGGAAGCAGGTGCTTACAAAGAGGAACCAGTACCCCACGACGACGGCTGGCGAGGAAACCGAAGTGGCGGATTCGGACGAAGCCACGCGGCAGCACATGCAGTAAAAAGCGACGCAAGAATTCGTCGACAGGCAGAGTCAGGAATCGCTTCTTGTTTTTGTGAGCGGAGTCGCGCCAGCGGAACGTCACCTGGTCCTCAACGAAGGAAACGAGACGGTGGTTGGAAATCGCAACGCGATGAGTGTAGGCGCCGAGGTAACGAAGTACCTGCTCGGGTCCACCGAAAGGCGGTTTGCAGTAGACCACCCAGCGCGGCGCGTAAAGCTGACGGATCAAACTCCGGAACAGCCTGGGCTGAGCCAGGCCGCGAAGCAGGCCGTGAAACTGGAGTTGTCCGGAAGCGTGAGCCTGCTGGAGCGCTTCGAGAAACTTGCCGCGGAAGACTTCGCTGAGAACCCCTACCGGTAGAAAGAAGCGGTCATTTCGGGGGCGCACCCAGTGCGCGTGATCGCGAGACAAGCCGCCAGCGGCCACGACACAGTGAACGTGGGGATGATGCTGCAGCTTCTGATTCCAGGTGTGGAGGACGCTGAAGAAGCCGATCTCGGCGCCGAGATGCTTCGGGTCCGCGGCAATTTCGATCAAGGTCTGGGCGCTGCAGCGGAAAAGCAGCCCGTAGATCACTTCTTTATTTTGCAAGGCCAGAGGCGCCAATTGGTGGGGCAGCGTAAACACGACATGAGCGTAGGGCGTAGCGAGCAGTTCGGCGCGCCGGGCGGTCAGCCAGCGGTCGCGCGTCTGGCTTTGGCACTTCGGGCAGTGCCGGTTGCGACAAGAGTTATAGGAGATGGCGCGATGACCACAGCCGGAGCACTGATCCAGATGACCGCCCATCGCGGCGGTGCGGCACTGCTCGATGGCTACCAGGACTTTAAGATGCATCCAGGTGAACCACGCGGGAGGCCGGTCTATGAATCGGTGGCCGGCGGCGGTTATGATATCGGCCAACTCCAGGAGTGGCCCCTTCATTCACTTCTTTCGGGAACCGTTTTTCAGGTTCGGGGCCGCCGCCAGGGTAAGCGAGTCGAGCGGGCTTCGAGTGGCTTTGAGATGCCGCTCCGACAGGTGCAGGTAACGGCTAGTCGTCCTCAGATCGGCGTGGCCCAGCAGGAGTTGAATGGTACGTAAGTCGGCGCCGGATTCGAGCAGATGGGTTGCAAAGCAGTGCCTCAGGGTATGCGGGTGGACGCTCTTATCCAGTCCCGCGCGCACGCCTGCTTGCTGCACGGCATCCCATACGCTTTTGGATGTTATGGGGACATCGCCGTTGGGATGAGTGCCTTTACTGGGGAACAGGTAAGTTTCCGGCTTGGGGTTCGCCGCGCGCCAGTAGTTGCGAAGTTCCTGTAGTAGCCTCGGGCTGAGCATGACGTTGCGATCCTTCTTCCCCTTGCCCTGACGAATGCGGATCAACATGCGCTCGCTGTCAATGTCGCTGACCTTCAACTGAACTAATTCTTCGCGACGGATGCCGGTGGCATAGAGGACGAGCAGCCAGATTCGATGCAGGGGGCTGGCGGCGGATTGGATTAGACGTTCGACTTCTTTCCGCGAGAGGACTTCGGGCAGGCGAATCGGCCGTTTGGGAACCGGCATGTCGTCAGCCTGCCACGGGCGCTTGAGAATCTTGAGAAAAAAGAACCGTAGGGCGGATAGTTGCTGAGCGACGCTGACGGCCTCCAGTTTGCGATCGGTGAACAGATGGGCTTGGTACTGTCGGATGTGCTCCAGGCCTAACCTGTCGGGAGGAGTCTTGAAGTATTGAGCGAACTCCTCAACGGAATGGAGGTAAATACGAGTGGTAATCGCAGACAAATTCCGACGCTGGAGTTCCTCCAGCATCGCTTTTCGTAGATGGGTCACGGGGACTCTCCTCGTGACCTACGATAGTCCAGCCAGCCAGCTGCTGCTTTATTACGAACCGCCCCCCCGTTCTTAGCAACGCGAAGCGTCTGCCGCGCTCGCGGCTTCGTTCATCACCAGATATCGGGCTGTCTCCTAAACTAAACTGCAAGCTCTGGCTTCCGGTGCGTCGATGCCGACCATGAATCGGATAACAGACGCTGAGCCTTTAGTCTTGATCGGAAGTGACTCGGCGGACTACGATTGGGAACCGCCGGAAGAGCTGAGCCCGGTCAGCGTTAAAAGTAGAACTAAAGTACCAGTACTCGTACTTAGTTTACTCCCGCAACGCTAGGCCGAATTAAGTCACTCTCATTCAACCGTTCCGGATGCACCCATCCCAAGAGGTCGATCGGGGGTGGAACATCAACTGAAGCACTGTCGCAGTCAAGGTGAAAAAGCCCTGGCTGAAGAGAGCTTTTAGGAACGGAAAGGAGAAGAACCCTAATGTTGAAATCAACTCTCGTTCTATTTACAACGCACAGCAGGCCATTGAGGGCAATGCTGGCTTTCGCGGTCTTCGGATGCTTAAGCGGGGGACTGGCTATTGCCCAAGTAACCCATGCGAATGGCCTGACCGTCCTCAACGTACAAGACCAGGGGGGCGCCACGGATTTTGTGAACGCCAAACCGATGCCAATGCCCATCAACCCCTCGGCAATGGACCCCACGCAGGCGCTGATACAGTCTTTGTTAACCCCACCAGCGCAAGGCCCTTCTGGACATTCGCCTGGCGCCGTGGGTACCGGAATCGAGAGCCCAGTCTTCCTGGGCACGCCTGCAGCCGCTGACAGCGGAGTATCGTCAGAGGATTGGGGGACCAACAATCACCCTTTCACCACCGTAAGAGCCGACCTGTTCTCACTAGGCACCAACCAGAATTACCCTTATCGCGCAGCGGGAAAGCTGTTCTTTAACATCAACGGCTCCAGCTTTATATGCTCAGCATCTCTCATCGCGCGGGGCATCGTGGTTACCGCGGCACACTGCGTCGCAAATTATGGACAAAGCCAGTTCTACAGCGGATGGCAGTTCGTGCCAGCCTACAAGAACGGCAACGCCCCGTACGGCACATGGACGGTGAAACAAGCGTGGGTGCTAACCGCCTACTACAACGGAACGGACGGTTGCGCCGTATATGGCGTTGTTTGTCCTGATGACGTTGCGGTTCTGATACTAAAACAACAGTCGGGCGCCTACGCGGGGACCTCTACGGGATGGTTCGGGTACTGGTATGGCGGAGGTTTCACTTCGGGCGGCATTACTCAGATCACGCAACTCGGCTACCCTGCCGGCCTGAATAGTGCGGCCCTTATGGAGCGTAATGACTCGTATGGGTATATCAGTTCAAGTAACTCTAATAACACCGTCATTGGTTCGAACATGAATGGGGGGTCCAGCGGCGGTCCGTGGGTCGCCAACTTTGGATTACCTGCCGCGTTGACCGGTGAAACCAACGGCAGTTTTCCCCAAAGCAATGTTGTGATCGGAGTGACCAGTTGGGGCTACACATCGAACGCGCCCAAGGAGCAAGGGGCAGCCCCGTTCACCAGCGGCAACATCCAGTCGCTCATTACCTCCGCGTGTGCTGCAACGCCGGCTGCGTGTTCATAATAGGTTGAAATCGGGAGTAGTGGGAGTACTCCTTCACTGCTCCGGACCTTACCTCGGCCAGGGGCTGGCACGGTTGCGCCGTGGAGTAATTGAATTCCGCGTGAGACCGCCGTCAGCCCCGGATCGATAGCCAACGTCGGGAACACCTTCCAAGTCCGATCGCCCTCAACCATCGAACCCGACCGCAATATTGTGAAGGCCGTTTGAAAATTCCCAATTTCGCAGGTCGACGATTTCCACCCCACGAAGGCTGCCGGCCGCGTTGCCCGTCGCTCCGCAACAGCGGTGCCACACTCGCACTTCGTCCGGATGGCACGCGAGAATCCGGCATTACCAGGCGTTCCGTGCGATGACCTTGAAGCGCCTCCGCGCTCGATGGAGTACCACGCGCAGATGGTTGCGGTTCGTGTGTAGCTCGCGACATAGTTCGTCCTTATCCGCTTCCTCGAGGAACACGCTCCGCAGCACTCGCTGATCGTTTTTCGGCAGCTTACCTAAAATGCTATGAATTATCCTCTTTGTACCATTCTCTAACATGACGCGTTCAGGATTTGCTCGATGATCAGCCGGATCAACCGTATTTTCGTCTAATTGCTTGCAGCGACTATCGAGCCGTATCAACTCAAGCGAGACGTTAGTTGAGACAGAGCTGACGAATGCAAAGAGGCTTTGCGGAGATTTTAGTGTCTTACCCTGCCGAAAGTACTTTAAAACGCGATAAAGCGTCTCTTGGGTCGCGTCCTCCACCGTTTGCGAGCGCCGCAACCGACTCCTCAAAGCGCAATTGACGGGCTCCGCAAAGGCGCAAACCAGGCGCTCCTCCGCCGAAGGATCATGTTCACCCAAAGCTTCCAAGCATTTCTCATCAAAGGGAGGATTCATGTTCCGAGCCCTCTCGCTTCGGTGAATACCTGAGCAACCTGGCGACCGCCCAACAGCGGTATCGACTTTGCAAAAGAATCTCATGGTGTATCGTCATTCGATAGGATCAGTCCCCGCAAATCCGGTTAGCGTCTGTCCTCTCGAATGGCCTCTCTCATGAGAACTGTCAGTCGCTGGCGTTGAAAGCACTTGGGCCGTCTGAGTGCAACAGTTGGCTAGCGATAATGCTTAGGACCGTATCGGAAGCGCCGCGGCCACGTAAAGGGATCGGCTGGAGCGCAACGCAAAGGCGTGGCCGCGGTGGTTTCGATACGGTGCGATGAAGGAAGCCTCTCCGGATTGGCAGGAAGCTGCTATGCATTTTGATTCGACGGCGGCCGTGCGTGGGGCTGTGGGAGGGGACATCGGAAGGCAGCACGTTGGGATAGAAGTGGGCTCACGGGTGTAGATCGTGGTTGTAATGAGGCAAAGGATCGGTGGGAGGATGCCAGAGAGGCGGGCAGAAAGCGGGCCCACTGGAGAACTGCGATGTTGCAAGCGCAGCAGTAGCGACCTCTTGCCGAAGTGTTGGACGCTCGGCGATGAATACGCTTCGGCATCTCAGGCGACCTGGGCTTCCGGCGGAGAACGGAGCTTGATCTGGACGGCGGTAAGTCGCTCGATCACAACCATAGGACCACCGCACAGCGGACAGGTCCAGAACGGCGCCGACTGGCCTGGGGAATCAGAGTGAGTTGATGCGGGCGGCGTCACGGGTGAACCGGCCGGAAGCAGGTGCTTACAAAGAGGAACCAGTACCCCACGACGACGGCTGGCGAGGAAACCGAAGTGGCGGATTCGGACGAAGCCACGCGGCAGCACATGCAGTAAAAAGCGACGCAAGAATTCGTCGACAGGCAGAGTCAGGAATCGCTTCTTGTTTTTGTGAGCGGAGTCGCGCCAGCGGAACGTCACCTGGTCCTCAACGAAGGAAACGAGACGGTGGTTGGAAATCGCAACGCGATGAGTGTAGGCGCCGAGGTAACGAAGTACCTGCTCGGGTCCACCGAAAGGCGGTTTGCAGTAGACCACCCAGCGCGGCGCGTAAAGCTGACGGATCAAACTCCGGAACAGCCTGGGCTGAGCCAGGCCGCGAAGCAGGCCGTGAAACTGGAGTTGTCCGGAAGCGTGAGCCTGCTGGAGCGCTTCGAGAAACTTGCCGCGGAAGACTTCGCTGAGAACCCCTACCGGTAGAAAGAAGCGGTCATTTCGGGGGCGCACCCAGTGCGCGTGATCGCGAGACAAGCCGCCAGCGGCCACGACACAGTGAACGTGGGGATGATGCCATCGTCACGCACAATACCCCGAGTGCGGACGCGACGCACGTTCGGGTTTTCTATCCGTTTCATCCGCTTCATGGATATAGCTTGCGAGTTCTCCGTAGACCCAAACGGGGAGACGGCGCCGTGTCGGTTATCGATGCAGTCGGCAAACGACTGAAGATTCCAGTATGGATGCTTTCGCCGGAAGCCGCCCACTCCAAGATCAGCACGCAAGCCTACCTAAGCAGGGAATCGCTTCTAGGTCTCGCCTCGTTGTTGAGGCAACGGACTGCCGAAGAAAATGACGTTGCCCTTCTGCAAACGTCTGACGATGGATGCAAGGGAGACCCTCATGGTGCAACTGCAACTGTTACGCCTGGCCCGAACAGAAGAGGAACTCGTGCCCATCGAGGTCACGGGAAGAGCCGAACTGGTCGATCTCATGGCGCGCATTCTGGTGACAGTTTTTCAAGTGGAAGGAAGGAGGACAGATGAGCGAGCTTCTATACAGTCCCAAGATCAAGCCAGAACACTTGGCTCGTAAGGCAATCGTGTATCTGCGGCAATCCAGTGATAGGCAGGTCCGGCAGAACATCGAAAGCCAGCGTCTTCAGTATGAGATGGCTGAGCGGATACGAGGCCTAGGTTGGCAGGAGATCGAGGTCATCAATAGCGATCTCGGTTGCAGTGCAGCGATGGGCTCCGCGTCCCGGGAAGGATTTGAGCGCGTGCTCAGCTCGGTGGCCTTGGGCGAAGTGGGTATTGTTGTCAGTCGTGAAGTTTCGCGATTGTCACGCACCGACAAGGATTGGTGCCGGCTGGTTGAAGTCTGTCAGATTTTCGGAACGCTGATCGGAGATGAGCAACAGGTTTATGATTTGAGTTATCTGGACGATCAGCTCGTGCTGGGTATCAAGGGAACGCTGAGCGTGGTGGAGTTGAAAGTTCTGCGACAACGTTTACAAGCTGGGCAAGAGTCCAAAGCGCGCCGTGGTGAGCTGTTCAAGAGGCTTCCGGTTGGATACGCGAGAGATGGCACCGGTAAGGTTGTATTGCATCCGGATCGGCGAGTTCGCGAAGCCATAGGACTGGTATTCACAAAGTTTCGTGAAGTATGGAGCGTGCGGCAAACATTCCATTGGTTCCGCGATCACGATGTGGAGTTACCCGCGAACCCAATCCGGGGAACGCAGCTCGTCTGGAAGATTCCCTCGCAGAGCCTAGTCGCGGACATTCTGCGCAATCCTTTTTACGCTGGGGCCTATGTTTGGGGAAGGCGCCCTACGGAGACACTGCTGATTAACGGCCTGCTCAAGAAGCGTCAGGCGGCGAACCGACGGCCGCAGGACTGTCGGGTCTTCATTCCCGGCCACCATGTGGGATATATTGACTGGGCTACGTACGAAGAAAACCAACGTATGACGCGCCGCAACTCCGTTACTGGGGAGGCTGATGAATCGATGTCGGCGATCCGCGCTGGTCAGGGCTTGCTCGTCGGGCTATTGCGCTGCGGCCATTGTGGCCGCAAACTTCATGTGCGGTATTGGGGCGGCACAGGAACTAACGCGCGTTATCTATGCAAAGGAGACTATGATGACGGCGGCCAGTACTGCATCGGTTTTGGTGGCGCAATGGTCGATCGCCGATTGAGTGAAGAGCTATTAACGGTGATCTCTCCGCTTGGCGTAGAAGCCAGTCTGAAGGCCATAGAGGAGCTCCGCTCCGGGGAAGCAGCACAAGGCGCTGCTCTGTCGAGCAAACTTGAGCAACTGGAGTACGAGGCGAAGCGAGCCTTTGAACAATATGACGTGGTGGATGCTAGAAACCGTTTGGCGGCTGCTGAATTGGAACGCCGATGGAACGAGAAGCTGGAAGAGATTGACATAGTTCGGCAGCAGCTTGGCTGTCTTGCAGAAATGCGTTCTTCACTCTCTCCGGAAGAGGAAACCAGCATTGTTTCGATGGGCGAGCGCTTCGCCGAAGTCTGGCATGGCGACCACTGCCCACCAACACTAAAGAAGATGGTCTTCCGCACAGTTATCGAAGAGATCATCGCGCGTTCAGATCCCGCGAAGAAAACTCTGCACTTCACCATTCATTGGAAGGGCGGTGTGCACACTCAACTGGAGATGGATCGGCCTCGTTCAGCGACCGAGACAGCGACCCCCATGGAGGCCTTGGAGATCATTCGTCGGATGGCCGTTCGCTACGGCGATGACCAAATTGCCTCGGTATTAAATCGACTTGGATATTGCACTGGAAAAGGGAAGCGATGGGATCAGAACCGTGTAGCCACCGCGCGCAAGAACCACTCCATAGCGGGTCAGAGGCGTGCGCAGCCTGATCCTGAGACAGTGAGCTTGAATGAAGCCGCGCGGCTGTGCGGAGTGAGTCATCGTTCCATCGAACGCCTGGTGGAAGCAGGCCTGTTGAACCGCGAGCAAGTCACTGCCCGTGCGCCCTGGGAGATTCGGCGCTCAGATCTGGATGCCGAGCCGGTTCGCAGCATCCTCGATCAGCTTCAACGGACAGGCAAGCTCGTTCTGCGAGGGGGTCGCACGGAAACTCAATCTGACTTGTTCGTTGAAAATCAATCAGATGATAATGCCAGGCACTATGAGTGAGGGTTCTGCTGCAGCTTCTGATTCCAGGTGTGGAGGACGCTGAAGAAGCCGATCTCGGCGCCGAGATGCTTCGGGTCCGCGGCAATTTCGATCAAGGTCTGGGCGCTGCAGCGGAAAAGCAGCCCGTAGATCACTTCTTTATTTTGCAAGGCCAGAGGCGCCAATTGGTGGGGCAGCGTAAACACGACATGAGCGTAGGGCGTAGCGAGCAGTTCGGCGCGCCGGGCGGTCAGCCAGCGGTCGCGCGTCTGGCTTTGGCACTTCGGGCAGTGCCGGTTGCGACAAGAGTTATAGGAGATGGCGCGATGACCACAGCCGGAGCACTGATCCAGATGACCGCCCATCGCGGCGGTGCGGCACTGCTCGATGGCTACCAGGACTTTAAGATGCATCCAGGTGAACCACGCGGGAGGCCGGTCTATGAATCGGTGGCCGGCGGCGGTTATGATATCGGCCAACTCCAGGAGTGGCCCCTTCATTCACTTCTTTCGGGAACCGTTTTTCAGGTTCGGGGCCGCCGCCAGGGTAAGCGAGTCGAGCGGGCTTCGAGTGGCTTTGAGATGCCGCTCCGACAGGTGCAGGTAACGGCTAGTCGTCCTCAGATCGGCGTGGCCCAGCAGGAGTTGAATGGTACGTAAGTCGGCGCCGGATTCGAGCAGATGGGTTGCAAAGCAGTGCCTCAGGGTATGCGGGTGGACGCTCTTATCCAGTCCCGCGCGCACGCCTGCTTGCTGCACGGCATCCCATACGCTTTTGGATGTTATGGGGACATCGCCGTTGGGATGAGTGCCTTTACTGGGGAACAGGTAAGTTTCCGGCTTGGGGTTCGCCGCGCGCCAGTAGTTGCGAAGTTCCTGTAGTAGCCTCGGGCTGAGCATGACGTTGCGATCCTTCTTCCCCTTGCCCTGACGAATGCGGATCAACATGCGCTCGCTGTCAATGTCGCTGACCTTCAACTGAACTAATTCTTCGCGACGGATGCCGGTGGCATAGAGGACGAGCAGCCAGATTCGATGCAGGGGGCTGGCGGCGGATTGGATTAGACGTTCGACTTCTTTCCGCGAGAGGACTTCGGGCAGGCGAATCGGCCGTTTGGGAACCGGCATGTCGTCAGCCTGCCACGGGCGCTTGAGAATCTTGAGAAAAAAGAACCGTAGGGCGGATAGTTGCTGAGCGACGCTGACGGCCTCCAGTTTGCGATCGGTGAACAGATGGGCTTGGTACTGTCGGATGTGCTCCAGGCCTAACCTGTCGGGAGGAGTCTTGAAGTATTGAGCGAACTCCTCAACGGAATGGAGGTAAATACGAGTGGTAATCGCAGACAAATTCCGACGCTGGAGTTCCTCCAGCATCGCTTTTCGTAGATGGGTCACGGGGACTCTCCTCGTGACCTACGATAGTCCAGCCAGCCAGCTGCTGCTTTATTACGAACCGCCCCCCCGTTCTTAGCAACGCGAAGCGTCTGCCGCGCTCGCGGCTTCGTTCATTGCCCATTAACGAGACTTCGAAGGCATCTCGTCGCAGGAGAGTCGTCTGAAGTTCCGAAGGCCCAGAACGACTATCACCGTCATCGATGACTCGAATGGCGCATAGCTCCCGAAAGACCACCCGACAATGTTAAGGTGATAGGTCGCCTTGACTGAGCAGATCGAGGTCTCTCGTGGGTCGATGCGACGTTTGAGTCCAAACCTGAAATAGCATCGCCCCCTTCAGGATGAATTGATCGCGGTATTTTGATTCACTGAGGCGGAAGAGAAGACGCTCCAAAGCGTAGTGCGTCAGTACCAGATTAAATTAAAGTCTGCCTGTTCGCGGTTGGCAACATTCAGGAGTTTTTGTCGGACGGACGCGGCGACATTCCGGAGATGGACCGGTTTCAAGTGAGAGCCTCCATGTAAGGCCTCATCACGTTTGCCACACGGCAGATCTTCGCCGCCTCCCAAAGGTCTGCCGTGGTTGCCCTTCTAGTCCGAAGACATTCGCGAAGAGCTTCTAGCCCGACCTCGAGGCCGATTTTATTTCGATACTTAAAGCAGTCCGCAACCGTCTTCGCCACCGAAAAGATGCGAACCGGCACACCCTCGATCTCGTGGGTTTCCTGGCCGTACTCAAGTGTTTGTTTTGAGAAGCGCAGGACATGCAGCCGGGCGTAATAGTGCGCCTCCAGGTCTCGCGGTCGCAGGACGCCAGCAGACTAAGGTCCGGTCAACTGGGACGTTAATTTGTATTGAACGAAGCCGCGAGCGCGGCAGACGCTTCGCGTTGCTAAGAACGGGGGGGCGGTTCGTAATAAAGCAGCAGCTGGCTGGCTGGACTATCGTAGGTCACGAGGAGAGTCCCCGTGACCCATCTACGAAAAGCGATGCTGGAGGAACTCCAGCGTCGGAATTTGTCTGCGATTACCACTCGTATTTACCTCCATTCCGTTGAGGAGTTCGCTCAATACTTCAAGACTCCTCCCGACAGGTTAGGCCTGGAGCACATCCGACAGTACCAAGCCCATCTGTTCACCGATCGCAAACTGGAGGCCGTCAGCGTCGCTCAGCAACTATCCGCCCTACGGTTCTTTTTTCTCAAGATTCTCAAGCGCCCGTGGCAGGCTGACGACATGCCGGTTCCCAAACGGCCGATTCGCCTGCCCGAAGTCCTCTCGCGGAAAGAAGTCGAACGTCTAATCCAATCCGCCGCCAGCCCCCTGCATCGAATCTGGCTGCTCGTCCTCTATGCCACCGGCATCCGTCGCGAAGAATTAGTTCAGTTGAAGGTCAGCGACATTGACAGCGAGCGCATGTTGATCCGCATTCGTCAGGGCAAGGGGAAGAAGGATCGCAACGTCATGCTCAGCCCGAGGCTACTACAGGAACTTCGCAACTACTGGCGCGCGGCGAACCCCAAGCCGGAAACTTACCTGTTCCCCAGTAAAGGCACTCATCCCAACGGCGATGTCCCCATAACATCCAAAAGCGTATGGGATGCCGTGCAGCAAGCAGGCGTGCGCGCGGGACTGGATAAGAGCGTCCACCCGCATACCCTGAGGCACTGCTTTGCAACCCATCTGCTCGAATCCGGCGCCGACTTACGTACCATTCAACTCCTGCTGGGCCACGCCGATCTGAGGACGACTAGCCGTTACCTGCACCTGTCGGAGCGGCATCTCAAAGCCACTCGAAGCCCGCTCGACTCGCTTACCCTGGCGGCGGCCCCGAACCTGAAAACGGTTCCCGAAAGAAGTGAATGAAGGGGCCACTCCTGGAGTTGGCCGATATCATAACCGCCGCCGGCCACCGATTCATAGACCGGCCTCCCGCGTGGTTCACCTGGATGCATCTTAAAGTCCTGGTAGCCATCGAGCAGTGCCGCACCGCCGCGATGGGCGGTCATCTGGATCAGTGCTCCGGCTGTGGTCATCGCGCCATCTCCTATAACTCTTGTCGCAACCGGCACTGCCCGAAGTGCCAAAGCCAGACGCGCGACCGCTGGCTGACCGCCCGGCGCGCCGAACTGCTCGCTACGCCCTACGCTCATGTCGTGTTTACGCTGCCCCACCAATTGGCGCCTCTGGCCTTGCAAAATAAAGAAGTGATCTACGGGCTGCTTTTCCGCTGCAGCGCCCAGACCTTGATCGAAATTGCCGCGGACCCGAAGCATCTCGGCGCCGAGATCGGCTTCTTCAGCGTCCTCCACACCTGGAATCAGAAGCTGCAGCATCATCCCCACGTTCACTGTGTCGTGGCCGCTGGCGGCTTGTCTCGCGATCACGCGCACTGGGTGCGCCCCCGAAATGACCGCTTCTTTCTACCGGTAGGGGTTCTCAGCGAAGTCTTCCGCGGCAAGTTTCTCGAAGCGCTCCAGCAGGCTCACGCTTCCGGACAACTCCAGTTTCACGGCCTGCTTCGCGGCCTGGCTCAGCCCAGGCTGTTCCGGAGTTTGATCCGTCAGCTTTACGCGCCGCGCTGGGTGGTCTACTGCAAACCGCCTTTCGGTGGACCCGAGCAGGTACTTCGTTACCTCGGCGCCTACACTCATCGCGTTGCGATTTCCAACCACCGTCTCGTTTCCTTCGTTGAGGACCAGGTGACGTTCCGCTGGCGCGACTCCGCTCACAAAAACAAGAAGCGATTCCTGACTCTGCCTGTCGACGAATTCTTGCGTCGCTTTTTACTGCATGTGCTGCCGCGTGGCTTCGTCCGAATCCGCCACTTCGGTTTCCTCGCCAGCCGTCGTCGTGGGGTACTGGTTCCTCTTTGTAAGCACCTGCTTCCGGCCGGTTCACCCGTGACGCCGCCCGCATCAACTCACTCTGATTCCCCAGGCCAGTCGGCGCCGTTCTGGACCTGTCCGCTGTGCGGTGGTCCTATGGTTGTGATCGAGCGACTTACCGCCGTCCAGATCAAGCTCCGTTCTCCGCCGGAAGCCCAGGTCGCCTGAGATGCCGAAGCGTATTCATCGCCGAGCGTCCAACACTTCGGCAAGAGGTCGCTACTGCTGCGCTTGCAACATCGCAGTTCTCCAGTGGGCCCGCTTTCTGCCCGCCTCTCTGGCATCCTCCCACCGATCCTTTGCCTCATTACAACCACGATCTACACCCGTGAGCCCACTTCTATCCCAACGTGCTGCCTTCCGATGTCCCCTCCCACAGCCCCACGCACGGCCGCCGTCGAATCAAAATGCATAGCAGCTTCCTGCCAATCCGGAGAGGCTTCCTTCATCGCACCGTATCGAAACCACCGCGGCCACGCCTTTGCGTTGCGCTCCAGCCGATCCCTTTACGTGGCCGCGGCGCTTCCGATACGGTCCTAAGCATTATCGGCAGCGAACCCGGTTGGCATGGACCAATTTTACAAAATGTCGGAAAGTATGTACAAGTCCCGACAGCTATGTCCAGCCTGTGGCACATTTAGTGGCATACACGCAAAATACTAGTGAGGATCGCCCTCTATCTTATTGATAACTGGTGCACCCTAACTTGCGGATAGACGCACTTTCGACTTCAATACTAGTTGCTTAGCAGTCCCAAGAGGAATTGTAAGTGATTGATTCTGGTGCGGATGAGAGGACTTGAACCTCCACAGTCTTTCGACTACTAGAACCTGAATCCAAAACACGGGGTATCAGCCGGTTTCATGTAGAGCTAAAGAATTGATTCTACGGGATATTAGCTATCCGCTTTTTCGTCGGTTTTCTGTCTCGTGGTTACATTTTTGGTTACAGCCATCCGCTTTTCAAGCAATGCCTTCGCGACCGTCAAATCCTCATCGTCAACAATGTTGTACCGGCGCTCCATGCTATCCGTTTTGTGCCCGCTGATCTTCATGCGAACCACTTGGGGGATACCAGCCCGACGCATGTTACGAACCGCAGTCCGGCGCAGGTCGTGGAAGTTGAGGTCTGGCGTCCCTGCGGCGAGACACGCCTTTCGCCAACTTGCGCGGAAGTCCTTAATCGGTTGGCCGAACCTACTGAACACATGAGAGCAGCGGGGCCATTTTGCGTCTCTTTCTCGCTTCGCGTCGAGCAGTAAACGCTGCATATCCCCTTCAAGAAGCGGCACGGACCGGCCCTGGCCATTCTTCGTCTCCCCCGTCCGAAGCGTAATGAAGCCTGACTCAAAATCCACCTGATCCCAGCGAATGGCCAAGATCTCCCCGAGCCGCAGGCCGGTAACGAAGCCAGTCACAAATAAGGCTCTCAATTCGTCAGGTAGAGAGTCGAGCAGCGAAGCATATTGGTCGTCTGTAAGAAACCCTTTGCGAATATTCGTCTCTTTGATCAAGGGGAAGTATGGGATAACGTTGACCTTGGGCGGCGTTCGCCTTTTTCCTTTGTAAAGTGCGCTTCTCATCACTGACAGTTCCCGGTTTACGGTCGAGTCCTGTGCTCCCTCTCGCTTGCGCTGACGCCGGTACGAGTCCATCATGTCGGTTGTGAGCCGTGTCACCTTGATACTGCCAAAACATGGGCGAATGTTTTTCTCGATAACCTTCTCGTAGATATATCGCGTTGACTGCTTTAAATCCGACTCGATAAGATCGTCCAGAAGTTCACCAATCAGAATTCGATCAGGCGCACCTCCGGAAATCTCACCCCGATGCTTTTTGGCAAGAAGCTTGTCGCGCAGCCTGATAGCGTCTGTTTTTTTGGTCGATTTGCTGGATTGGTAAACAGGGCGACCATCGACGCTGATCTTCACCCACCAGATACCGCCCCGAAGGTAGATCGTCCCGGAGCCGTCCGTTCTCTTCGGCATAGTCAGTTGTAAACAACAAAGATTCGTGCGTCGTCAGTACTTATATTTCTCGATCCAAGACTCCAGGTCGCGCCGATCGAGATGTACGCGGCGGCCAATCCGGACCACCGGCACTTCCTTTTGAAAGATCAAATGCTGCACCGACTGTTCACTCCTTCCTAGATACACCGCAGCTTGCTTTACTGTTAACAGAACGGGCTGCACCTGGTGCTCCGATAGACGGGCTAACTCCGGTTTGAGCATCGTGGCAACTTCTTCTGCCACTGCTTTGACCAACACTTCCAACGCCGGGTGGGTCATAGATCTTGTGTACTAACACGAAAACTTTCGCCAGTTCCTCCTTGCGAACTGGAACATCATGAATGTAGACGATGCACTCAGTGCTTTACAATAGTTCAATGCAGCAGCTATGCATGTCCTGCAACATTTTCGCCTGTAACTGTTTGGGAAGAAAGCAACGAAGCTTGCAAAGAAATCTTTCAAAAAGTGCTTCTCTGCTTAGCGGATCATCAAAAAGGAGCCAAGTTCTGTGAAGAAGCCAACAAAGAAGAAAACGCCGGCGATCGTGAAAGATGACCTATCAATGCCGGTCTGGCTGCAGGCGACTAGATCTTTCTACTTGAAGTTAAATCGCGTGGCCGCGGAATGTGGCCTCTCGCGTTACGACACGCTTACACGAGGTCTGGATGCTCTCTTGCGCGAGACGAGCAAACAGCAGTCGCCTCTCACCAAGAAGATCAAGAGCGAAGGACAAAGAGAGTCCTTCCGCAAAACCATGGGCGAGGTCTCGCGCAAGTACTGGGCAACTCTCACGCCCGAACAAAAACGCGCTCGAGCCCAGAAAAGCGCGAATGCGCGTTGGGGCCGGCGCGAGAAGCCGGACGGGAATGGCTGAGTCGGAAAAGGACCGGCTAGCACACGCAGGTGTCGAGCGGCACCGAGACTTCTCGCTGGCGCTCGAAGGGGACGGAGCTATCCAACCCGAGAGTTCCGCGCGTTCGCTGACGCTATTTAGCAATATGTTCGGGCCATGCAAGGCGATGAACTCATTCACCGAGGCATCGTCGAGGCGGTTTGATCTATTTTCCCGCTTCGTGAAGTACTCTGAGCGCCCCAGCCAACTTGGCCCCATCCTCTGGGTGGCCAAGCGAAGCGGATTAGCGACGATAACCGGACTTTTCAGGACCGATCCTTCCAAAGCATTGTAGCGGCTAGGTTTAGAGGCCAAAGTGATAACTGAGGACCCCTGGAGAAAACTGGAGAGAACCTGTATACCTTCGCGTCGGTTTCCCTTGTGCTCACCCTGCGGACCTGACCTCACATCAACGCGTTGGCCTCTATATGACAATGGACGGCTTCCCAGGGATGGAGAAGTTAATGGCTTCCGGACCGTTATAGTCGGACGCCTTCAATGAAACACAGATGCGCGCACTGTCTTCAAATTCGATGACAAGCTCTGCGTCCAGGATGTCTGCGGCCGAACAACAACACCTAAGCGCCCGCAGAGGGTATCGCGCCAGCCGGGTTCATTGGGAGCCCAGACACGATCTTCAAAGCAAACAGTTGGAAGCGTCAGCGCGGTCAAACAGGCGCCATTGAAGGCCATCTGAACGTAGTCCATGACGAAGGTGACTGCACTTAGAGACTCACCTACAATCGGTTGCAGCGGATGTTCCACAGTTTGTTTCGCTTTGTTGATGGCTCTATGTTGTCACGTTCAGGTGCCAGCAGGGTAGACAGGACTAGGAAAATCCCGGCGCACTCTTTGACCCCATTTATCACGCTTATCAGTTCAAATAAGCTTTTGTCGGATCACGGCCGATGAGCGTTGGCAATCGTGTACACAGAGGGCTCAGCGCGTGGGCATTGGACTTCGCTCCATAGCGGAGTGCCCGCGAGGTTCCCATTTTTCCGTCGATTTCGCCGGGAACATTATCACGCTGCGCAGAATCACGCTGCGCAGAACTTTTGCCGTTGGCAGCCATGCGCCGCGCGATATCTACTTTTGCGATTGCTTTTGACAGATCTCACAGCCTATTGTCTTACGGCTAGGAAAATAGCGATGCAGAAGAGCCTCGGCCTTCGAACGTACTTGCGGCAGGTTGCTGCATGAGTACGCTTTAAGCCTCCAGAACGTTCGTTCGCGCTCTTCCGGTGTGTTCCCCGGCTGCGCGTAAAGTCTGCCCTCCATGAAGTCGTTCCGGGCGAGCTTTGGGCCCCATTCGGTGGCGATTGGCCCCGACTCATTACACAACGATGTCAATTCAAGGAGTTCCTTCCGTGCTGCGGCGGCAACGGCGGGATTTGCGTCCTGTACCAGGACCGCCAGTTTATCCGTGATAAACCCTGGATCCTTTGCCAGGATGCCAGACTGCGTAGCCAGGTCCAAAGCAACCGACACTAATCGATCCAGCACGTCTTTGAACATCGGCCAGTCAGTGGCATTATGTGGGTCGAGCAACGCATTGATCAAGACGAGATTTAGTTCGTCCTTCGACAAGGAACTAGCTTCGAACTTCGACAACACCAAAGGCCGGTCAGGGAATCCTGGCAACGAGATCGCGTTTGTACCGAAGTCGGTGAACGGTCTCCAAGTATCTTTCTCGCGTGTAAGGAAAAAGACCGCGGGCTGATTGGCAATACCGGGGACGCCTTCTATCTCATAGGTGGCCATCTTGAGTATTGAGCCCGTTTCGACCGGCCCTCTCAGTACCTGGCGAACCCTAAGGATTTTCTCGACTGCTTCACACGGGACGTACTCCTTTCCGGATCCCTTGGCAGCGGAAGCGGGTACCTTATCCCGGTGATGTAGAAAGCGAGATTCGACCGGCTCAGCGAAAACAACGGCTATCGCCTGGCTGGCCTGTTGGGCTAGGCTGATCCGCTCATGGACGGGGCGAATTCCGTTCCACCCACATCCGGTCTCTAACACTAGAGCGAAACAGCAGCCCAGAAACCGACTATGGAGTGCAGAGGGGGACGCCAGCCTGGTGATCGCCATTTATGCTTACTCCCGTGGTTTGATAGTAGTCTCCTAGGGTGCCGTAGGTTCCAGGCTTTGTCGATACGTTGTCCAAGATGATGAGTGGGATCGTGGATGTCGCAAAAGATCCCACTGCGTAGAACTGCTGGATGGCTCCAACTGGGGAAACGTAATTGATTCCGCCGACCGATAGATAGTCTGTGATGTGCGACTTATTGTCGAGCTTCCAAGATCCGTCGCCAACAATCGTATGGGTACCACTGGTCTGGAAGACGTTTTCATAGATCGTTACCGAAGTGCTTGACGGCCACACGTTCTTTTGGTAATCGAGCAGGGAGTAAGTTCGATTTCGAACTACATTATTGGTAATAGCCGGTTGGGTTCCACCATTTGTGTAACATTCCGATGTAACTTGAAGATACAATGGAAAATCGTAGGTTGGCACCGACGCTTTCTGGTTCAGGTTCGTGCTGAGGGCGGCGAAGATAGCGGCGTCCCAGTTGGCCACGTTCGTCTGAATCTGCGTCGGTGTGAGAATAGTCGCGAATGACTTTACTTCGTTGACGCCACTGTCGCTTAACCCAATAACGGTTCCCGCCGATCCGTCTCCGTAAGGAGCCGTTGGACATGGGGTTCCGTGCATACAATCCTGATGATCCGAGCTCAAGAGAGTGGCCGAGGCGGATCCGGTGAAGTATCCGGCGGCCACGCCGGCATAGAGACCGGGCCCGGCGACGCTCGCGATGGAGGTTGGGCTGCTGCTCCAGGTGCTCACCGAAGTCTTATTCATCACCGTTCCGTTCTCCAGTTGCGCGTAGGCCCAGCCCTGGTAGTCAAAGCCGGAGCCAATGGCCCACGGATCGGGAGCGATCCAGTACGCTGTATACCCAGTGCAGTTTGGGCATGTCGTGCCGCAGGTTGCGGACAGGATGTTGAACGTGCCTGCGCTCACCACAACGGTGATGGACTGATCGTCACCAGCGGCCCCTGCGAGCCATGCTGATCCCTCGACAGCACTGGCCGGAAGCAGGTGTCCGCTCATGTCGGGACGGGCCGTCTGCTGGATTTCTTTTACGCTTAACATCGCCGACCCATTGCCTTCCAGATGCACGGGATAGCGATATCGCGTCGTCCCAGCAAAGAACGAGACGACCAAGTCCTGGGGAGTCGGCAACGGGTTCCAAAGGTTGATCATTGTGTCGTTGGCTCCTGCGGTGTTCCAATACGGGAGTTGCTTGATTTCGCTCGGTGAAACGGCTTGCGGTTCGATCTCGAACACATAGCTGCCGGTCTGATCGACGCTGCCCGCAACCGTCAAGAGTGACCCGGGCGGCGCATCCGTTTTTAGCACCAGATTGACGTAACCGTGATCCGCGTTCGAGACGACCAAGCCAGCCGGAGGGATAAGCGGTACGGTCTGATTTGGCTGAATCACAAGGGCGGGAAGTTGCAAACTCTGGACCTGAGCGCCTGATGGGTAGTTGAGCGCCGGCGTAACTGTAACAGCGCTGCTGCCGACGTTCCGGGCAAACGCGTAGGGCTTGAATACGATGTTCTTCGGGTATCCCATCATGGGGTCCTGTTGGCCCAGCATGAGTCCCGCGTGCGCCAGTGCCAAGGGAGGGCCCATGGCCATTCCAGCCATCGAGGGTTCGAATGGAAGTGCGGCCGAGAATCCCTTGTTATCGTCCTCGATGCCGCCATTGACAACTAAAGCCTGGCTGAGGCCGGCGAACGAGACGCGAACGCCGCCGTGCTGGACGCCAGGCGATTTGCCCAGTAACTCGCGCACGTCCAGAAAGGCGGTTGCCCGCGCTGCAACGACCGTACTCGCAATATTCAACGGCTGTCCCGAAGGATCGTAAGTCTGAAGTGACGCCTCGATTGGGGAACCGCCCGTGTTCACGAGACTGACGAAGCCTCCGCTGCCAGCGAATGGCGCCCACCAGAGGCCCTCGACCGTGTGGTTCTGCGTGGCTTCGCTGCTTTTCGACGGCGCCACAAACCGGGACGTGAAAGTGAGACTGCGGGGAACATCCAAGCTCACAATTGAGGCGCTGACTGCGGACTGCCATCGCCAAGTGTATTTCAATATGGCACTTCCATAAGTTGACAGGTGCGGCAGCACTGCGGCCGGGGCGGATGCTAGAGCATCATTAATCACCACTGTGACCACCGACGTCGGCGGCACTTGCACGGTTGCAAGAGGGTATTCGGTGCCATCAGCCATAAACAAAACCGGGGTCACCGACAGCGGTGCAATGGCCAGACTATTTGTTATTCGGATAGACGCCTTGAACGAGTAATCCGTTCTCCAGAAGCCCCCCACCGCCTGTTGCGCGGCAAGAGGCAACTGCTTGCTGGGAGGTGGTTCTGTTGGGATAGGCGCTGCTTGCGGCGATGGCGCCGGTGCCTGCGCGGCGCCATCCACCAAGCCTGCAGCCATTAACGATATAAGCAGCGTAAAGCAACTGATTAGTTTCCGGTCAACTTGAAACATCTGGCTTTCCTCCCTAGCTTTTCTCGCTTAACGTCCACAATGGGCGCGTACTCCCGGCGTCTCGCCTTTCGTTAACGGCCTTGCATCTCCTCCGCAATCTCTAGCGACTTCGTTCCGGGCGGAAGAACTTGCAGACACTTCAAGAACTCAATGATTGAACCTTGTCCCCACGGGTACAGCGCCTCGAAAGCCTTGCGGCTCGCAGAGGCTTCGCCAAAATGGTTCAGTATTGCCTCGCGGATGGTGGTGAACTGACCGTGATGGAAGTAATTCGGCTTGCTGCCGACGCTCCACAGCCTAGTCGTCAGAAACCGTGCGTTGCCATCAAAGAACCGCTTCGATCCCGGCGGCTGGTGCTGATTCAGAGACTCGCGGTTCGGATCGTTTGGCCCACTGCAGATGTCATGAAGTTTGAAATCGGTATAGAGCGGAACGAGGATGACCCCGTTCGTTGGCCTCAAACGCGGCTGAGGCAGATAGTCGCTGGACAGGTCGACTGACAGACTTCGGGCTTGTCCTACCTGGAGATTTCCTGCTGGGTTGTATGGATTGGGTTCGGAATAGATCCAGCCCTGCCGGTCCAATGGAAGCGCCGGCACGTGACATGATGCACAGCCGATGCGTTGGAACAATCGCTCGCCCTCTCTCGCCGCGCTCTGTATCTCGGGATTCTGGCTGGTGACCCGCCCTGGAACCGGAAGCGTTGCCTGGAAGATGGCGCAGGCAGTTATATCCGCGCTGGTCAATTCGTTCACCACTCCATCGCCGTCGGGATCGGTGCCAATGCCAAAACGCTCTGTCGCCTGCATTCCTTCGTGCTGGTTGAATGAATTGACCGTGAACTGTCTCAAAGAGACAACCGCACCCACCTGATGAAAGGGGAATATGACCAGGGTGGGAGGATGGCGGGCGTCTGACGATGCGATGGATTCGGACGGCAAGCCTTCCACCGAGGAGGTATCCCAGGAACCGTCCACCATTCGTGACAGGACGCCGAACGAAACCGTCTTGGATTTGAGTTCCGCATGTTCGCCGGGCTTAATGCCGTCGCGGATGCCCTGGAGATCCGCCGTCATCTGACGCGCCAGCATCTCGTAATATCCTGCCCCAAACAAACCAGGTGTCGTGCGACTGTTGGCGATGGACTGCAATGTCACTGGCTGGCTACGTTCGTCCACGTTCGCCTTGGTTGGTGTGCGATCGTTCGAATTGAATTCCGCGAAATCGAAACGCTGGCCGAGCACGAACACGTTGTTCGATAAGTCTCCTGCGCCGCCGATCACGGGCTGGTTATGGCAACCTGCGCATGAGTTGGAATCAGGGCCGGAAACGCGATTTACATTCCTCGGGAAGACCAACGGCTGGGCTTTGTCAGAGAGCGGAGCGCCTGTTCCTTTGGTTAACGGCCGCCCGGCGCCCTCCTGCACAGTGAAGTGAGCTTGAAATATCTTCCTTCCGTAGGCGACGAGGTCTGGGATGGATTTATCGAATTCATCGCCGTCGGCCATATGGCGCGGAATAGCGACTTCGCGCCCTATTTCGGCACGACTCTGAGATCGGAGGACGCTGACGGGCAGCAGGGAAGCAACGGCGAGGAGGACCCCCAAGGGCAGCGTTCTCAGGGTAACGAGCGTTAGTCTCCGATGCGCGTCTGTGGACGCCAGGAACTCTTGAACAGTCACGCCGCCCGTTCCCCTTCCCTCGATACCTTGAGAGGTTAGTGGCCCGGTGGGTCAGAGTCAAGCGAAAGTTGACAAATGATGAGACAGATTCTCCTGGGGGGACCGGTGTGTACGAGGGCTTACTCTTATCGATTAGTTATGTTCGCGAATCGACACAGGGGGTGGGCTGGCTGGGCTACAGCATCGTCGCAAAGCGGCTGCGACGAGAAAGTAGAACCCTGTGCGGGTACATAAAGAACGGACGTGGAAGGCATATCGCCCCCACCCTTCCAGCGCGCCTGATTAGGAACGATATACGGCGTTATCGTGTGCGCCTCAACGGCGTAGATCACCAGTGGGGGAAGGACCCACCCAAGGAGGTTGTTGGTTGAACTTGGTAGCTTGCGAGCGACCGAGCCGGGAAACCGGCCAGGGCGAAGCCTCGCGATAAAGCCCACGGATGGTGGGTGAGCAACTCTGCAGGCCGTAACGCGTGTGAAGCTTGAGCAGGCCTCGAAAGTAGTGATGTGGACGCCGACCCGCCACGATAACGGGGAAGGCTGCACGGACAGGGAAGAAGCCCGCGCGGGAACGCGCAACTCGCCAACCAACGAGCACCTGATCCGGTCCACCGGGGTAGTGAGCACGGCATGCAGAGAAGGTGATCTGGGTTAGTGAGGGAGGCTCGGGATTGGCTGGGGGTCGCGACCCCGAACGTCGCCAGAAAGGGCGGCGGCCAGTCTGGGAGTCGGAGAGGGCCATACGACCGATGAGGCCGGGTAATGGCGGCGGAGGAAAGGGCCCTTACTTCTGGTGTGCTTGTGAAGGAGGGAAGGAGCGGTGATTGACGATGAGTCTAACAACACCGAGTCAGGTACGGGAACTTCAGATCAAGCTGTATCGAAAGGCGAAGAACGAGCCGGGATACCGCTTCTACATGCTCTACGACAAGATCTATCGCGAGGACATTCTGGCCCATGCTTACGCACGGGCGCGAGCCAATCAGGGCGCTCCAGGAGTAGATGGACAGACTTTCGAACAGATTGAGTCGGCAGGGTTGGAGGAATGGCTGACCGGCATCCGACAGGAGCTACGCAACAAGACGTATCGACCACAACCGGTGCGGAGGGTAATGATCCCGAAGCCCGGAGGCGGGGAGCGGCCACTTGGGATTCCGACGGTGGTTTCATAATGCACCTCCGCCAGGCGCGTCTAAGGATACGGTGCCATTCTGGATTCTGCTTGAGTTGCGCACCCAATCGCGAAGGCGTTGTTCGTCTGTCGGGCTGAGTGTAATCCAATAAGGACTTCCTGAGCTCGTTCGGCGCGCCTGGATCAAGCCATGCGCGATCCAGTAGTAGACGACGTGATCACTAACGGCGAAGTCGGTGGCCACTTGTTGAACGGTTAACTCCTCGGGCTTGCGAAGCACGGCCGGCGCTATCTTATGACGCCGCCGAATCCACTGGATCATTTTCGCCGTATATGGCTTACCCGTGGCACTCACAAATTTGTTTCGATTGAAGTGTTCCGCGATCTGCGCATCGGGCAATGTGCGAGCCAGATCGCGGACCCGATCGACAACCGCAGTTGGATATCTGACTTGGTCGGCAACGCTGGGCGGCAGCGGGACCGAGAGATCGCTGCAGGCGCCGCCCTGCCAACGGATGTGAACCGAAAGCCTCTTTTCATTGGGTGGTCTGGCAACCGTAACATCCTTGATGAGCAGCCGCAGCATGCGCTTGCGATCCTTAGCCTGAGTGGAGGGGGCATGCCACAAACGCGGTAAGTCTCGGGCTAGCGCCAGAACTTTCGCTTTTTGCTCGGGGGTAGCGACACGGGCGTCTTGCCGCTGCACCTCGGCGGCTTGCTTTTTAACATCTTCCCAGTGAAGCAACGCCTCATTCCAGTGACGTTCTAGTGTGCCTGCTACCAGACGATTGGCGGGATCGACTTCCTTGTAGCGCCGCTCGGCCAGGGCGGCTTCATACTGGGCGCGCTCTAGGCGCATCTGCCATTGGCGTAAGATCGTCTGATCACGTGATTCCAGCTCGCGCAAGGCCGCCAGGGCGAGTTGTAACTCGGCGGGTTGGAGTGCCTGCAACACTTGTTCGGCGATCGCGGCGTCCAGCAGGTCACAGCGAAAGCTCACGCAATCTTTGGTCGCCAAGCCTTCACGGCGTAACCAGTTGCATAGATAAGTTGGATAAATGCCACCGTTGCCGGTATAGCGAACCGTCAGGGCACGCCCGCAGTGGCCGCACAACAGCAGCCCTTGTAGTAAAGCCAAGCCTTCGCGCGCCGCGCCGCTCAGCAGCATCTCCTCTCCATTGGTGCGGTTCTTCTCTAAGCGCTGTTGATTTTCAAGAAACTCTTCCAAACTGATATATCCCTGGTGATGCTGTTGCAAGCTAACGCGCCACTCCGGCATCGCGACCGCGTGCATCCGATTCCGGACGTCGCCCTGCGGGCTGATCTCGCGGCCATATCGATAACGGCCAAAAACGTACATCCCAGCATAGGATGGATTTTTGAGCAGGGCCAGCACGCGGCCGTGACTCAGCCGGCCCCATATAATCTTGCCATCCCAGGCGCCACCATAAGCCCGTTTGGGAAAGCGGAGAGCGCCTGCTACAAATCGCTTCATCACGGCATAGGCGCTGCCGGTTTCGCGAAAGAGGCGAAATACGAGGGCCACCGCTCCCTGCACTTCTGCATCCGGATCCAGAGCGATGCGACCTTGTTCGTCGTAGCTATAACCGACGGGCAGTGGGAAGCGCAGCTCCCCTTTCTTGGCTTTGTTGAGCTTACCGCCCTGGAGGCGCGCGCGCAAGAAATGAAGTTCCGCGTGAGCCATGGTGCCCTTTAGCCCGAGCAATAAGCTGTCGTTGAAATCGGCTGGATCGTAGCAGCCATCTTCGTCGATGACCAGCGTGTGAGTGAGGGCGCACAACTCCAGCAGTCGGTGCCAGTCGAGATTCGAGCGGGCCAAACGTGAGACTTCCAAAGCAAACACTGCACCCACCTGGCCCATCGAGACATCCGCCACCAAAGTCTTGAAGTCCTCCCGCTTGGTCATCTCCGTGCCGGTTTTGCCGAGGTCCCGGTCCAGGATGCGAATCGCGGCTTCGCTCCAACCCAATTGCAGCGCCATCTCGCGGAGAGCATATTGCCGCTCGGTGCTCTCCTGATGGTGGCGCACTTGACCCGGCGTCGACTGCCGCAGATAAATATAGGCGGGCTTGCTGCGGTGGTGTTCTGCAATCTTGGAGTTCATCGACTACCTCCACCGTGGTGCAGAAGTGGGGGTCGCTGGCGAGCCACGCCTCGAGCATGTTGGCGAGGAGCACGCCGCCCAACCCGGCATCCAGCGGGGCGGGAAGAGCGGAGAGTGAAGTGCTCATACAGACCCTTCAGAGCGTCTCGCGGCGACGGAGGAGTTCGCGGTTGATCTCGCAGATTTGTTCGAGGAGCTGGCGGGCGCGGTGGTAATTGGCCAGGAACTCCCTGGTCTGGTCGAACCACTCCTGCGGCACGTAATCCATTTGCGGCCGCAGGCCCGGGTAGCTCACCGAAAGATAATACTTGGGGCCATGACCGCGGCCATCGGCACACTTGCATCCCGGCTTGCCACAGCGTTTGTAGCGCTCGATGAGAGAGCCACGCAGGATGGCATCGAGGGGAGGCAGTTGACGCAGTAGCGCCAGACGGCGTTTGCGCAAGGCGATGGTCGATTGTTTTGGCGTTTCCATCAGACCACGTATGCAACTGGTCCGATTGTAATCGATATAAATACATATTTCAACTCTTTTTGTTGACTGACTGGTTGATATCTAGCTGCTCTATCAAGGTGATCAATTCGAAAAGAGAGTGGGCATCGAGTCGCGGCGGCGGTACGCCGAGCAACTCAGAGGCGGACGGATCGGCCCAGTCAGTCCACTCGCGCGCGACGCTGAAGCTGCCGCGCTCCAACTCGCGAAGCAAAAGAGTGTCAACGCCTGCTACCTTTCGCTGCTTGAGTACTTCGAAGCGCTGGCCGCGCAGCGGATGGAAGGGATGGCGGATCTCCGCCCATCCCAAATGCGTACTGGGCTCAAGTGCAGTTCGCAGTGACCGTCCCGAGTATTCGGGACCGGGTGGTGCAGACCGCAGCCAAGATCGTGCTGGAACCGATATTCGAGGCGGATTTGGAACCGAGTGCCTATGGTTACCGACCGAAGCGAAGCGCTCAGGACGCCATTCGGAAAGTGCATAAGCTAATCTGCGCAGGCTACACCGATGTAGTGGATGCCGATCTGTCCAAATACTTTGACACCATTCCACACTGCGAACTTCTACAGTGTGTGGCTCGCCGGATCGTGGATCGGGAGGTGCTGCGTCTGATCAAGATGTGGCTACAGGCCCCGGCCGAGGAGAGGGACGAGAACGGGAAGCGTCGGTTGTCGGGAGGGAAGGGCCGCCACTGCGGAACGCCGCAGGGAGGCGTAGCCAGTCCCATGCTCGCCAACGTGTACATGAACCGACTGTTGAAGGGTTGGCAGAACACCAGACGGGGAGAGCAGTTTGACGCCCATATTGTGAACTACGCGGATGACTTCGTGATTCTCAGCCGCGGTAAAGCGGCAGAGGCACTGAGTTGGACGCGGCAGGTGGTAACACGGATGGGGGTTACCCTGAATGAGGCGAAGACCAGCATCAAGGAAGCACGACAGGAGAGCTTCAGCTTTCTGGGTTACACGTTCGGGCCGCAGCGTTACAAGAAGGATGGCCACTGGTATTTGGGAGCAAGCCCGTCGAAGAAGGCGGTGGCACGCATCAAGGAAAAGGTGGGACAACTTCTGGTACCCAGCAACACGGGGAGCTGGGAGGAGGCGCGCAACCGGTTGAATCAGATTCTGAGAGGCTGGTCGGCATACTTCAACTACGGAACCCGGGTAGCGGCGTACGATGCGGTTGACCGCTACGTTTATGAGAGCGTACGGCATTTCCTGCGGAGACGTCACCAGGTGCACTCGCGTGGCACTAACCGTTTCAGCATCGTAGCGGTTTTTGGCGAGTTGGGCGTATTGCGGCTCAGCCGAGCCAAGGTGAACAGTCGTTCGTGAGTCTGCGATGAAGCCAGTCGGAAAGCCGGATGCCTTAATTGGGCACGTCCGGTTTGATGAGCGGGGATGGGAAACGGGGCGGCGCTTAAGCGTCAGTGCTCGCGCCCATCCTCGACTCTACCAGCAAAGCAAGCGCCGGGGCCATGCGGCTATTGATATATTGGCCCTCAATGGTGACCGCGTACCAGATGCGCCCGGGAATGGTCATCCGATTTGAAGGTGCCCCTTGCTGGGTATTCCACGCGCGGCATTTGCCGGGACAAGGCAAGGGCGATGGCATAGTACTCGCGCGGTTGAGGAATGTCATAACCCGCGAGTCAAAGACGCTAAAAGGCTCGATCCAGCGCTCAACCTTGAAGAAGTTTCAGTAGAAACGAAGTCCTTGTGCTATCTGTACGAGGACGCGGAGCAATTCTGGTTCATGGAGAGTCAGCACTTCGGAAAGGTTGGCCTCCCGAAGGATCTCCTGGGAAAGCGGAAGCCCTTTCTCGAGGAGGGGGGTACGGTGTTGGTGGACTCTATCGACGGTCAGCCTCGCTCGGTTGCCTTTCAGAAGGTCGTTGACGCGTGGGTCGCAGTTGCGTTCACGCCCGAGCACAATCAGTCGAGGTTTAAGCGAGCTTTACTTGAGAACGGCGTAGAGGTTACGGTACCGCTATCCGTCGAAGCCGGTGACAAGATCCGCCTTTATGTGGATTTGCTAAGGGCTATTTAGTCTGGTCAGCAACTGTCGGTCCCCGGAGTCCCCGTAGTGTCCGAAAACCCGAAGCGTATTCCCAAGCACGTTCGATCACGCCAGTAACAATGTCACGAGAACGCCGGCCAAGTCCTTGATTCTTCGTGAGGCGAAGTATTTGGTAGGGACAGTCTTCCACCGCCATGGTTACCCGGAGGTCGTTAGATGTAAGCGCGCGCCGAAGCGGCTGCGAAACGACAGAGCAACCGCGAGAACGATTGAGGCACAAATGCTTCAGAGTCTCAATGGCGGAACGCCGTCAGTCCGAAACCACCACCGGGTAATAGGTCAGAACGTCCTCGCTGACTCGCTTCTTCCAAACGAGTCTCCAAGAAATACCGACCCGGCGTGGCTGCAGAGAGATCCAGACTAACGACAATGATTGGTTGTGCCTCTGTTCCTCTTGTCACCGCCGAACCAAGAGCCACAGCACCGTTCTCCGTTCTAGATTTCAGGATGGCCACAACATATCGGCCATGCCGGCTGAAGGTGGGCAGCTTCAGATGAATCTCATCCAATTTCCTGGGAAGCTGAGCAACCGGCGCATCTCCATGCGGCTCAGCGCCACGAACAACCCCAGCATTCGTCAGATCGATGGAAACGACCGCAAAGCCGCGAGACACCCCGGAACGGGTACTGGTCAGAAGAAAGTAGCCGGCGGTCAGAAACAAAACAGTCAGCCGCGGCGGCAACCAGGAACATCCGTCTTGTCTTTTTCTGCCTGTAGGCACGCTCAACCCGCTCCACTCGCGCATCTCGGATTGTCTTAAAATCTCTGAAGCACGGGGAACAACTCCAGATGTGATGCCATGCGGGATCATCCCGGCCGAGCTTCTGATTGCCAAGGGCCTCGATTACCTCCGACGGCGGACACCCCTTTCGCTCCGGGTTCGGGAACCCGGTGAGCAGAATCTCTTCGATTGGATTGTCTTTACCGATGGGGTCAGGAGCCACGCGCTCACGTTCTTCTATCGAGCTTCTCTTGCAAGGCTTTCCGTAAAGCACTCTTGCAGAAAGCGATTCGAATTTCAGCGGTGCGCGGTTTTAGGTGCATCGCCGAATCAATCTCGGGGCAGGTTTTGCCATCCATACTTCGGAGAAAGATCTCGCGATCGAGGGGCGCGAGAATCTCTAGCAGTTCTCGAATGAGAATCCGATTTTCGATCTGCTCGACTTGCGAGTAGTCGGCCGGCTCCACCGCAAGCCCGCTTTCAGGGAACGGATCTTCCTCTGCCGGGGCCTTTCCAACACTCTTCTCCACCCGAAAGATGGCGCGCTTGGCATAGGCCTCCAAATTCTCGACGAGGTGGGCACGCCGGCCAACCCTTCTCGCTGCCTGAAGGACACGTTCCGGATCGCGCCGGCCATCTTCAAGTGCCTTGCTTGCGACCTCCCAAATCGTGGCTTGGTCTTCGTCGCTGACGGAACGTCCGCTATCCGATCCCAGGTCTCGCAAATTCCAGGCAGGTACATCCTCTGGCAAGCCAGCTTCCTCCTCGCTCAGTCGACGTCTCGCGGAACGGATCCAGCACACCAATTTTATCCCGGCGTCGACGAGTTGCACGCTCTGGTAGTTTTGCCGGCCAACATTTCTTGGGGTGTCCTTATGGTTTTTGCTTCCCGGAAGGCCTCTTAATATATAGGGGCCCAAAAAATTGTAACTGCGAGACGAAGGAGATGCGATGGAGCACCAAGGTGCTCTCTCCGTTGCGTTTCCGTGACCTTGCATACATCAGACCGAGCAAGGAAAGACTTAGGTAAGAATCCTGTTACGACACTTGCTGGCGTTCGATCCGACGAGCGGTGAGTTGAGGTGATCATGCAAACGAATACGTCAGAATTCATTAACCTAACAGCATTCGCCAAGGCCGTGGCTGAACACATTGAAGGACTCTCTTGGTGGTCGCGCTACCGATAGGCGCCTGCTTAACTCGATGAAGCCGCCGAGTACTGCGGCCTTACGCTCGATCGCTTCAAGAAGAGGGTCGTGCGCCATCGCCTCCGTAGGGTGCGCCTCGATAAATGCTGGCGTTTCGACATTGCGGACCTTGATGAATGGATCGACAGCCACAGAGAGCAGATCGCCCAGGAGACGGCGGCATGAGCCAGAAGCGTGTGACCAGGCGAACCAAGGGACAGTGTGGCCGTTTTCGTGGGAAGCGTCCCTCTTATTGGCAGATGAGCTACTGGAACGGATGGCGTCAGATGCGGGGAACGATCTGGCGAAAAATCTCGCGGAACCGATCTTGAATGACTGCTCTCCCAATGGAAACGGTTCAATGTCAGAAAGGAATTACCGTCCCACCGGGCATCAAGCTCCAGCAGCACTCTTGCATATCTCTCGCTTGGATGCGTCTCAGATTCGTGTTCGATGCGCAACGAGACCGGCTTTGATAGCCCTTAGACATTTGCAATATATGGGAAATCGGCAATGGCAAGATCAACAACAGATTCACCAAACCACCACCGCCTGGTGCAGCTAACTCTGAAAGAGTTAAAGGCCTTAATTCGGAGCGCGTGGTTAAAGGGTCGCTGCTCCTGGCTCCGCGAGAATTTTCCTCGCGAAGCACGGCGGAACTCGCCAACAGGAGGCGCTTGATACACCCAATACCCCAAAGTCACCAGTCAAACGGAAACTCGCGGCCCCCTCTCCCAGGCTGCGAGCCTTACCAATTGCCGGACGACGCGGTGATCGACGCCGATGCTTTAGCGAAGTGGCTCGGCAAGAAGCGCAGTTGGGTGATTGAAACTGCCAACCAACGCCGGCGTCACAAGCTAGAACTTCCAGCCCTCAAAATCGGCAGAGAATGGCGCTTTCGCGTCGGCGACATCCGGATTTGGTTGGCCAGCCTCGCGCATAGACGAGCAGCATGAAAGATGGCATCGAATCACCTGCCCCGCACACCGCTCTCCCGCCAGGCCTCGACCTTGCTAAAATGTGCCGTCATATGTCTCGAAAGCGCGGGTTTGCTAACGGCTTCGTTCGTGTTGCCGAAGGCAAGGTCAAACAATGGGAAGCGGTTTGGTATGAGTACCTCTTCGTCGATGGCCGCGAACGCCGCCGTCAACGCACGAAAATCGTTGGCAAGAAGTCCGATTTAACCAAGCGCGAGGCCGAGGACGCAGCCCGCGAATTAGCACGTGGTGCACGGCCACCCGAGCGCGCCGCAACATTCGCAGATCTATCGCAGTGGTATTTGCGCACCAAGGACGGCCAGCTTTCGAAGAAATGGGCTGGCACGGTCCGAGGCATCTTTGAACACCACCTTCTGCCGCGTCTCGGCCACCGGTCTGCCGGAGAGATCAAGCTCGGTGACGTTCAACAGACCATCAACGAAATCGCAGCCGCACAGTTGTCTGGCTCTCTTGTAGCTAAGTGCTTGACGCAGATTCGTGCCGTGTTTGAATTGGCGCTTGAGGAAGACCGGATCGAGAAGAACCCGGCGCGCAAGGCTTCCTTGCCGCGCCTTCGCAAGGCCAGCGAGCGGTTTCTCGAACTCGCTGAGTGTCGGCGGCTCCTGGAGGCAGCTGGCCGGCGGGATGGCCTGATTCTGCGATTATTCCTCGTGTGCGGCTTGCGGCCGTCCGAACTGTTTGCGCTCCGCGTCGACGATTTGTTGCCGGGGGGTGGATTACGCATTGACCAAGCCGCTCTTCCTTCTGAAGGCTTGGTGGACCGGACGAAGACGGAAGGTTCGACTGGGCGCGTGCCACTGCCCCCGGCCCTCGAAGCCGAGATCCGCACCCGGATTCAGGACGAGGAACTAAGCGATTTACTGTTTCCAAGCGCGACGGGTACGCCGATGAGCCACGACAACTACCTCGACCGTGTTTTGAAACCCTTGGGTGTGAAGGCTGGCATTGACGTCTTTGTCAGCGAGAGCGGTCAGCCGGATTCAAAGTTGAATTTTCAGGTTTTGCGGCGTACAACAGCCACACACTTTCAGCGCCACGGGAAAGTAAAGGACGTGCAGGCATTATTGCGGCACGATGATGCGGCTACCACACTGAAGCACTACCAGAAGACCATTGAGGAAAGCTTAGTGCGGGGCGTCGCGAATTGGGACGCCGAGCTGTGCCCAAAGAAGCCCCCAGCGCGCGAAAACCGATCCGACGAGAGACGCAAGCGCAAGGTATAATGATTGGGTTCTGATTGGGTAATCTGTTATGAGCGCAGGTAAATTATTGAAAACATGGTGGGCGGTCACAGGATCGAACTGTGGACCTCCTGCTTGTAAGGCAGGCGCTCTAACCGGCTGAGCTAACCGCCCCTTTCGTCCGACATCTCGATCATAACAACAGAAGCGACCCGGGGGCTCACCACGTCATTCGGATCAGCGAAACGGCTGGGCTGGGAAGCGAGCAGGCTAAGTCTATTTTGCCGACGTCGTTGTTCAGGAAACGCGGAGATTCGAGTAGTTGCACCTGGCCGGCGGACTCGAGTTCTTGATACTGCGCCGGTGAGGGCGCCCGGGGTGAACCAAGGCGCTTCCAGACTGCGAAGGAATTACTGTGGTCGCGATCAATGCGGTAGTGCTGAAGCAGAACGCGTTTTGTTTCAGGAGGGAGGCCGGCAATGTGAAGCACGACGTTTGAGTCCGGGCGGTCGATGTCAATGTCGTGATAGTTCCAAACCAGAATCGAGAGTGCGTGTGAGGATCGAACCGCGAGAGCGTCGACGTCGGGTTGATCGCGGACGCCGCGACTCACAACGTCTTGCAACGCCAATGCAGCGTCAGATACCACTTGGACTTGCTGCGCTTGAGAATCTGCTTCGGTCAGCAGTCCGTCCATGCGGAATAAGTTCAAGATAGCCTTGTCGATACCGTTGGTTGCGAGCGTGCGAAAACCATCGAAGTAGGGCTGGCCTTCAAACTCGAAGGCCCAAGTCAGCATGCCCTCGATGTTTACTTGCTGACGAGCGGCCAGCTTCAGGATGCTGTTGAAGACAACGGCAGTGTAGGCGGCGTAGAGCGGGCCGTTGCGATAGGCGTTCTGTGGATGGTCGCGGGCCGAGCAAGCGGCGCAGCCTTCCGGGTCGGATTCGCTCAGGATGACGGGCAGCTGCCGAAACTGCGGAAACCGAAGGACAATATCGAATCCACTGGCGACGTCTCGCAGATTCGTTGATATTCCCATGCGAACATTGCCGTCGCTGACCTCCGGCCGTCCTTTGGCGTGAAAGGTGATGAAGTCGAGCGGGGCGCCCGTCTTGCCCGTGGCTTCGTTGTTTCCATTCACACAGTGACCGAGAAACTGGCGGAGAAAATCGGCCGCTTTGGGATCGAGCGGCCCAGTGGTGGCCGGGCCGCCCACACGCGCAGAAGGCAGCGCTTTCTTGACACCGTCCGCCGCATAGTCATAGAGCTTGTCAAACTCTTCCGGCGTGCCGTGCCAGTACGAGATGTTGGGTTCGTTCCAAACCTCCCAATACCAGGACTCCACTTCCCGACGACCGTACCGTTCAACGGTGTGTTTGACCCATTTGAAAACCAGGTCGCGCCATTTGCCGTAATCCTTCGGAGGATAGGCCCAGCCGGTATCGATGCCGCCCTTGGGCCAAGTATGACGATAGGGCTCCGGATGAACGGAGAGAGCTTCCGGCATGAAGCCGATTTCCATGAACGGCTTCGCCTGATTGTGGACGTAGGTATCGATGATGCGATCGACAATCGTCCAGTCGTAAACAGGCCGGCCCGCTGCATCTTCGGTGTAGACGTTGGTTGAGCCCCATTTGAGCGCCGGCGTACCATCACCGGTTGTGAGCAGATTGTGCGTACGAATGAAGACCGGCACCGGACTCAGCGCGGACAACTCGGCAATCAGCTTCCGACCGTTTTGCGAGTAGGTATAGTTCGGCTCGTCATAGCCGAAGTATCGCCAGATCGGCTTGAACGGCCCACGTTGAGCGGCCGCGTCGACGTTGATGTTAACCACGTGCTGGGCTGGCTGAGGAAAAGCCAAACGGACGCCTGAAAGCAGGATGAGTAGGTGGAAATGAGCGTGACGAAGCGTCGACATGCTGGGGCCCTTATTGTACGGCGGTCGGCATGCCGCTCCGGTGCTACGAAAGGTCGGTGAGATGTTCCAGTTTGCCGGTGCTGTCGCCAATCGCTTCCGGCTTAACCCCCACCCGGTCGAGCAGCGTGAGGTAGAGATTGGCCATCGGCGTTTCGGGCTTGTAGACAATGTGGCGCCCGGGTTTGAGGCAGCCGTTGCCTCCGCCCGCGAGTAAGGCTGGCAGATTGTTGTGGCTATGCTGATTGCCATCGCTGATGGCACTACCGTACACAATCATCGAATGATCGAGCAGGGTTCCATCTCCATCATGGATCGAGTCCATCTTCTGGAGGAAGTAACCGAACAACTCAACGTGGTAGCGATTGATCTTGACGAGCTTCTCAATCCACTCGGCATTGCCCCGATGGTGCGACAGCGGGTGGTGGGGGTCAGGAATGCCAATCTCGCCATAGGTTCTGACGCTGCCTTCGCGCGCTACGACCATGGTGGAGACGCGCGTCATATCGGTTTGGAACGCCAGCACCTGCAGGTCGTACATCAGCTTCACGTATTCGGTGAAGGTGACAGGAATGCCACCAGGCTCTTCCATATTGGGCTTGATCTGCTGAGGGTCGTTCTCGGCCATCTGGATGCGCTTCTCGATCTCGCGAACAGCATACAGATATTCATCCAGCTTGCGGCGGTCGGAAGCGCCCAGGTTGCCCGACAGCGACTGGGTGCGTTCACTGACCAAATCGAGAATGCTCATGCGCGAGCGGAGGCGGCGCGCGCGCGTCTCCGGGTCGAGGTTGGCATCGGCACCAAAGAGGCGCTCAAATACTGCGCGTGGATTGGTCTCGGGCGGCATCGGCGAAGTCGGCGTGCGCCAGGAGATGCTGTTGGTGTACGCGCAACTATAACCTGAGTCGCAGTCGCCGACGGTGCGTGAATCCTCACAGCCAAACTCAAGGGAGCGGAAACGTGTGGCGTCGCCGAGTTCCTTAGCCACAATTTGATCGGCTGAGACGCCGGATTGGATGTCCGCGCCCGATGTCTTCTTCGGATGCACTCCGGTAAGAAAGCAGGCGCCGGCTCGCGCGTGGTCGCCGGCTCCGTCTCCCAGCGCTTCCGCATTGTGGTGCGATAGACCGCTGAGGACCATCAACTTGGCGCGCAGTGGTTCGAGCGGCTTCAACGTGTTGGTGAAGTCGAACGTACTGCCTTCGGCCGAAGGAGTCCAGTCTTTCATGATGATGCCGTTCGGCACGTAGGCGAAAGCGAGGCGCGTCGGCGCTTTGGTCGCGGCCGCGGAGGCAAACGCCGGCACCATGGCATCCAGCGCAGGCAGCGCGATCGCTGCGCCGATGCCGCGCAGGAACGCCCGCCGGGGAAGATGCTTACGTGTGAGAACGGTCATGATTGAATCAAACCTCTCCTATCGTCTCTCATTTGAAGTGGCCGAGACAACTGGACCGGTCGCCGGTACGTTACCTGCAATGGCCTTGGTTGGCGTGTTGGCGGGCCGCGGATCGTCCTTCTTCGGTGGATCGCCCTGCATCTGAAATGGCAAGCTGTTCACGATGGCCAACACCAGACTGGAAAAGCGGTAGTCGCCGGCGGCCACTTCCTGAACAATCGCCTTCACGGTGGGCCGGTCATAACGTTCCAGCCCGCGCCCTAAGGCGTATGTCATCAACTTCTCCGTGAGGCAGCGTGTGAACACCTCGCGGTCACTAGCCAGGATTGCCTTGAGCTCGTCGGGTCCATCGAATGACTTTCCACTTGGCAAAGTGCCGGCTGAGTCGACCGGGAACTTCCCATCACGCGTACGCCAGGCACCAATGGCGTTGTAGTTCTCCAGGCCGAAACCAAGCGGATCCATGCGCTGGTGGCACGATGCACAGACTGGGTTGGCCCGGTGCTTTTCCATCTGCTGGCGCAGGGAGATGGTCGTCCCGACGGCCGCAACGTCCAGATTCGGCACGCCCGGAGGCGGCGGTGGCGGCGGATCATTAAGAATGTTCTCCAAAACCCACTTGCCGCGAAGAACCGGCGACGTACGGGTGGCATAGGAGGAGACCGTGAGTACGCTGGCCTGAGTAATGACACCGCCGCGCCCTGGAACGTCCGTCAGATCCACGCGGCGGAACTCAGGACCCGACACGCCGGGAATCTTATAGAACTCACCAAGCCGCTCGTTAAGGAACGTGTACTTTCCACTGATCAGGTCGAATATGCTGTGGTCTTCGCGGATGACGCTGTCGACAAACAGCTCTGTCTCGCGCTGCATCGAAATCCGCAGATACGTGTCGTAATCCGGGAAGCGGTCGTGGTCTGGCTTCACTGACTCAAGGGCGCGAAACTCCAGCCACTGCCCGCCGAAATTCTCCGCGAGGGCAAAGGAACGGGGGTCCTTCAACATCCGCTGCACCTGCGCTTTGAGCACTTCCGGTTTGCGGAGCGTGCCGAGGTCAGCACAATGCATAAGCTCGTTATCAGGCGTGCTGCTCCATATGAAATAAGAGAGCCGCGATGCCAATTCGTACTGGCTAATGCGCCGCGCGTCAGGGGTCGAAGTGCTTGCGTTGATAATAGCCGGCGCCGGGCTATTCTCAATACGGAAAAGGAAATCCGGCGATACCAGGAGTGCCTGCAGTGCCAGGCTGATTCCACCGTCGAAGGAGTCACCGTCCTTCTGGGCCTGGGTCACCAGCTTCAGGTAGCGATCCACCTCGGGCGCGCTGACGGGCCGGCGAAACGCATTGCGGGCCAGATTAGCGACAATCTTGCGGGCGCAGGATGGTTCGTGATGGCCATCCAGGTGCCCGCAAACATAGATCTTCTTTTGCGTTTCAAGCGACGGCGCCAGCTCCGGATGAAAAGGCCCTATTAGCTCCACGTTACCGATTCGAGCGCCGTTCAACTGATGGCTGCTTTTTATCGCATCGGATAGCCGCTTTTTGTAGAAAGCCAAGCGCTCCGGCGTCGGATTCTTCGGAGGCTTGATGACTGCGTCAAAATCGGCTGGCGGCGGCTCGGGAAGTTTCGACGGGTTCGGTCCATGAACGCCGGCGGGCAAGCCTTCATAGAGACGGGGTATCGAGACGGCCAGCCAGTGTTCACCCGTCGTGACGCGGACCCTAGCTTCGACCATCTTCCCACTGAGATCCTGCTGCCAGGGAAGCGACTCAGGCAGGCTGCCGCTGACATTGACGCTCTCGGTCTTGACTGGCTTTCCATCCACCCAGAGGGTCACCGAAAAGGGCTCCGATCCCGCGGGGCGGAATCCAGAAAGGCTAATCCGAAACCCGTATTCCGCGTTCACGGGGAACTGGAAGCTGGTATGGAAGGCGTTCGGGAGGCTAACGCCCGTTTCGTCGTATGGGGCCTGGATCTCAGTAACTGGACGGGTCTTGGCGCGAACACTTTGCAGCCTCACCAGGCTCGGCTTCATCGGCTCGGCGCCAAAGACTGCCATCCGGGAGATTCTTTCGGCCGCGTTCAAGTACTTCTCCATCAGAACTGGCGATAAGGAGAGCACATCACCGATGTTGTCGAACCCGTAACCGGAATCGTCCTGCGGAAAATCCGCAGCCGGGTCGACGTTCAGCGCCAGTAGATCGCGAATGGTGTTGTCGTACTCCGCTTTGTTCAGCCGGCGGGCCGTGACGCGACCTGGTTCAGGCTTGGCGTGTTGGTCGATGGAATCGAATGCCGACTCCATCCAGCTGGTGACGGCGTGCAGTTCTTCCGGGTTCGGGCGAGGCAGAGGTTTGGGTGGCATTTCGCCCGCCTTCAAGCGCCGCAGCACCACCTCCCACATCTCGCGGTTCTCAGCTAGGGAGGTCGTGCCCGCATAGGCCTGCAAGTTTAGGCCGGCAACTTTCGCCTTGGCATTATGGCAGCCATAGCAGTTCTTCGCGAGAAAGGGCTCAACTGTAGATTGGAAGCCGGAGGACGGTTTTGCCGGAACAGATTTCGGCGCGTCGGCGGAAGCGCACCACAGAGACAGGCAGAGTGGGCCGAACAAAAGGACGAGTTGTGTAAGACGGCTCAAAATCAGTTTTCGGTCCTGCGGGACCAGCCCATGGGGCGACGGCGGAACTGACACGGTTCCACGCCCGATTCCGCGCCGATCGCCGACGACACGTCTATTAACGATAGCTCGAAACGACTTGGTGGAAACGGGACGGATCCGTCGCGTTAATGTAAAGGCTCCCCTGAGTGGTCCAGCGTTACCCAGAACGCGGAGAATTGCCGGGAAATAGACCAAATTCTCGCGTCGTGCCCAGGTATTCCTCGGAAGCTCGTGGGACTACCTGCAGATTTGAGTAAAGGGCAGGCCCTTAGGAAGAGGAATTCGAAGCTTCCCGGCTAGGCGGAGGCAGGAGGCTACCTAGATGCCTGACAGACTCTAGCGGTCCGCCCGAGCGAGATTTGGTCGGTCGCTATGTGAATTGGAGGGCATAGTTTGATCGAAGTCAAAGCTCTGCTCCACAGGAAGCGGGATTGCCGCTAGTGGGAGCGATAGAGCGGTTCAACTTCGAAGAACGCTTCGATGAAGCGCACGACGCTCAGAGCTGCCTGTGAAACTTTGCGGATGATCATCGTCTTATAACCTCCTTTCGTCGAAATCCGTGCGTATGATTAGGACGCTTTGGGAGCGCCGTCACGTTGCCGCTAGCTCTTTCAAACCTAAGGATATACCGGTGGGGGTATTCATGTAAAGCGGTTTTTGCCGAAAGCGCTTTCATCCGGGCTTAGGCAGCGCTAGGAGGCCAGAATCGGCCGCCAGGTGGCCTGCAGACCTAGGTAAGAAGATCCTCGGCCGGTGCCTCATTGCGCCGCCACAGAGCAAGCGTGCCGGCCACTCCGACCAGGCACAGAAGAATTCCGAGATAAAGACTGTAGGGAACATAACGCATCTCAATGACGTGTTCGCCGGCGTTGACAACCACCCCTCGTACGCTCCTGTAAGCCGGCAAGATCGGCGCACTCCCACCATCGATGTATGCGCGCCAGCCCGGATAGAAATTGTCGTTCAGGACCACGATTCCCTTGCACCTGAGTATGCTTCGGATTTTTACGTACGAGCCAGTTCGTTCGAGCAGCCGAACCTGATCACTAGAAGCCGGGCAGTTCTCCAAGGCGGGAACGGCAACTCTGCTCTCGAGGTAGGTCGCCTCGGAGAGATCGAAGGCGGGATCCTTGAGAAGACTGCGCGCTTCGCTCCAGTTTCTAACGGGGATGGCCTTATGAACCGACCATACACGCGGCCGGGCTCCCGGATTGGAGAAAACCTTGATGCCGGATGCGGCTGTGTACAGCAGCTGCTGGCTGCTGTCGCCTCGCTCCTTAGCCACGAAATAGTTCACGCCATATAACTGCCGCGCCTTGGCGTCCCAGTAAGGGAGCTGCAGAAGCGAAGTGAGCATGGTGGCTCCGTGACCGCTCATCTCCTCGATGCCATGCATTTCTCCGAAGTTCTCGGGAACGTCGGACCCACTCACGTCGATTCTGACCATGTCAGAGCGAGTCTTCAGAAACCGGGCGATTTCGTCGTTAGCGGCCACAGGACCGGTGTACCGCTTCGCTGACTCAGCGCTGCGCGGAAGGAACCGTAGCGTACTCCGGCCCGAGACGTTACCATGCTCAATCATCACGATGCCGCCCAATAACAGCGCGCAGACGGCCGGCTTCGCTTGGCCTCGATCAAACACAGCCATCACTCCTGAAACCAGAAGTGCTACCAGTCCGGCAATCCCCAATCGGTCGGATACATCCTTCAAATCGGGCGTGCCGATCACGCTGAGCCCGTATGCAACTGCCAGAAGAGCGGGACCAGTTGTGAAGTAGATGCTCCTCAATTGGCGCCGCAAATCGACGGCGCCGTTGTTTAAGAAGACCGTGAGGCCAATGCCGAACAAGCACGTCCAGGCGAGATGGGTGAGGAAGATCCACAAGAGGCACTCGCGAAGCTTATCGAAAGCCGGGATCAACAGATATGCAATGCCGTAAAGCGTGTTCCAGGCAGACATCGAGAGCAAAACTCCAGCCACGGCGAAGGATGCGAGCAGGCGCAAGAAACGTGTCGAGGCCAGAGAGCGCACCGCAAACGGCACGAAGGAGAGTGCGACAATCCCCGCAAAAACCATTCCCGCGCCCCAGTACGATAGATCAAGCCCAAACGGGATATCAAGTATGTGGGAGGGGCGGAGGTACTCGATCAGATGCGCCGCGTATGGCACGCTCTCCGAACCGACTACCGGATTGGGAAGTCCCACCCACCGCATCGAGAGCTTACTAAACTCAATGGCAGGCAACAGCTGGGGGGCGGCACAGAAAGCCAGCGTAACGGAGAATACGGCCGCTCGCAACAAGCTGAGCTTCCACTGTCTGCGCAGTGAAAAAGCCAGCAGCGTGGCGAGACAGGCAATGGAAGTAATCAGCGCGAAGTGATGCGTGCCACTGAACCAGGAGGTCCCAGCGATGTCCCCCGCGATTGCAGAATTTGCCAGAGGTCGCAGCCCACGCAGGCTACGAAACAGAAACAGCAGAACCAGAGGTGTATAAATCACTTCGGTTACAAACTCAATCCAAATAGAGTTACCAGGCGGCCCTCCAATCGCATAGAAGAGCGCCGCCACGACGGCGGCCCAGCGGCAGCAATGCAGGTCTCTCAAAAGGAGATAGGCTGTAATTGCGGCCAGACACTGCAGAAACACGAAGTAGCCGAAATAGATGGACGGGTTGACGTGGCCGTTCTTGAGCGGCAGCGCGAGCAGCACGTAGCTAAACGGGTTCAAGACATTAGGGAGCAGTTCACCCAGGAATGCCTGTCCTCCGTGGTGGTAGTTACTCCAGATAGGAATGGACCCATCTCTCAAGGCATGGGCTCTGAACTCCAGATCTGGAATCGTCATGCGCGCCAAATCGGGGCCGGTATCAAGAAACGTATACAGTCCGGAAATCAGTGGCCAGCGGAACAAACAAACCGCCGCAACCAGGATCGCAAGTGCTAGTAAGTGGTTGTTGGCAAATCCCCGAATCCCCGAATTACGATCATCGAAGATGGCTCCCGCCAAGTCCTGATCGTAGCTCAAGGAGGGAGGATCGCTCATGGAGATACTTCAGTATAGATTGCCAACCAAGTCCTCGGATTTCTCGCCGCGAGGGCCTTAGGGTTGGCAGTCAAGGAGCGCCAGTGTGTAAGGGAAGTACATCAGGTCGTGCCGGACGGTCGTGCGGACGCGTCCAAAGACGCTCGAGGCGAGTTTCTCGTAACCGGGCTGGGTCCGGATATATTCCCCGCGATCATTGTCCAAAAGAAACTTAGCGATCGGGGATTGGCCCGCCTGATAGCAGGATTCCAGCGCAACAAAATGGCCATCGGACTTCAGGCACGCTCTGGCAAGGCTGAGCATTCGGGCTGCGTCATCATCGCTCAAGTGATGGATGACACCCGTCATCAACACCACATCAAAGGGCTCAAATTTCCGCCGGACCTCATCATCGAACCACTGGCAATAGAATTCGTATTTACTCCCGTAGCGACGCTTTGCGTACTCGATATAGCTTGGCTCTATGTCGAATCCCACATACAGTGGGTCCTTGAAATATTCAACAACATAGCCGGGACCGCATCCTATGTCGAGCACGCGGAGGCCAGGTGCCGGGCGGACCCATTCTTCAATGCACAGCCGGCGGGCTCGTTTTGCGCCGACCAGGCCCTGGAAGAGCAGGTAGACCGAAGGATGCTTCAGGATGTCTTTAATTGACATGGCTCGGGAACAGATTGTCTCGGAGGGAGATAAGCGATATTCAGATTCCAGTCTAGAACGCAGTGCCGATAAAGAGTCCTACGGGCCTCGTGCGCTGCCCAGGCTTGGGTGGCGGGGCGTGTTACATTCGTGGCGATGAAGACAGTCATTCTGGCCGGCGGACTTGGTACCCGGCTAGCGGAGGAGACCTCCTTGCGCCCCAAGCCCATGGTCGAGATTGGCGGCAAGCCCTTGCTATGGCACATCATGAACATCTACGCTGCTAACGGATGCCTCGATTTTCTCGTGGCGGCCGGATACAAGAGCGAGATTATTAAGGAGTATTTTCGGAACTACTTCTTTCACAACAGCGACCTCAATATCGATTTGGCGACCGGCCGGACCGACATCGTCAGCACCAACAGCCCGAACTGGCGAGTCGGCGTATATGACACTGGTGCTCGCACCTTAACCGGCGGCCGCGTGCGGAGACTCCAACAACATCTCGGCCGTGAGACATTTATGGTCACCTACGGGGATGGTGTGGGCAACGTGGATGTGTCGAGCTTGATCGCGTTTCATCGCGCGCACGGCTCGCTTGCCACGCTAACCGTGGTGCGCCCTCCGGCTCGCTTCGGGAGTGTGTTGCTCGAGAACGACGTGGTATCGGACTTCTCAGAAAAAGCCCCGACCCGCGAAGGTTGGATAAACGGCGGCTTCATGATCTTCGAACCGGCGGTGCTCGATTACATCCAGGGAGACGATGAATCGCTGGAAGCGGTCACACTGACCAAACTGGCAGCCGATCGCCAGTTGCGGGCGTTCCGGCACGAAGGTTTCTGGCACCCCGTCGATACACTTCGCGAGAAGCAAACCCTCGAGTCGCTCTGGGAAAGTGGGAAAGCGCCTTGGAAGACCTGGTAGCGATGGAGGTTCGCCAACCCCAGCGGATAAAGGACTTCTACGCCGGCCAGCGTGTTCTAGTCACGGGACATACCGGCTTCAAGGGCGGATGGCTGTGCCTTTGGTTAAAGCATCTCGGCGCGTCGGTTAGCGGTTTTTCCCTGGCTCCCGCTGGAACTCCGAACCTGTTCGAGTTGACTCAGTTAGAGGAAGAGCTTCAATCACAGATCGGCGATATTCGTGACCCGGGCCGGCTTCGCAGCGTCATGGAACAGGCACAGCCGTCGATTGTATTCCACTTGGCGGCTCAGCCCCTGGTGCGATTGTCGTACTCCGATCCCGTTGGCACATTTGCCACAAACGTGATGGGGACAGTCCATCTACTGGACGCGGTGCGGAACGTTCCTTCGGTCCGCGGTGTGGTGGTAGTGACAAGCGACAAGTGTTACGACAACAAAGAGTGGGTGTGGGGGTATCGCGAGAACGAAGCGATGGGAGGTGCGGACCCCTACAGCTGCAGCAAAGGCTGCGCAGAATTGGTGACGGCAGCATACCGTAGATCGTTCGCTGGACCCCAGGCCGGCCAGTCTATTGCTTCAGCACGGGCCGGCAATGTTTTCGGCGGAGGAGACTGGTCTGACGACCGCCTGATTCCGGACATCGCGAAGGCGGTCATGAAAGGGCAGCCCGTGATTATTCGCAACCCGACGGCTGTCCGTCCCTGGCAGCACGTCCTGGAGCCACTCGGCGGTTATCTGTTGCTGGGCCAGAAGCTCCTTTCGGGCGACTCGATGTGGGCCGACGCATGGAATTTCGGACCGGATCCCGGCGCCGATCTGACAGTCGGGGAACTCGCTGAAACTGTTCTGCAACTCTGGGGCAAGGGTAGCCTCGCGGTCCAGCCGGATCCGCTCGCCCCGCACGAGGCGCACCTGCTTCGACTCGATTCAAGCAAGGCGCGCAAACTGTTGAAGTGGCGGCCCGCCCTCTCGCTGGGCGAAGCGATCTCGTGGACCGTGGATTGGTACCGTGCGTTCGAACGTGCGCCGAAAATGATGCGGAAGGTGACCAATTCACAGATCGAACAATACATCGAGCGCCTTACATGGTAAATGGGCCTAAGGCGCTAATCGTCGGAGCCACGGGGTTCCTCGGCCGGGCGTTAGTCGGCCGCCTGCATCGCGACGGCATACCTACCTACATTCTTTTATTCCATGACCGGCCACGCAGGCCTCTGCCCGCCGGCCACGTGATTGAGAGCCGGTCATCGGTCGCCACGGACATCCGGGCCGCCCTCTATGGCGCTAAATTCGACTGCGTGTATCACGTGGCTGCGGCGGGTGTCTCGCCAGGCGAGCGCGACCCGCAGTCACTCCTCGATGGGAACCTGGGGTTGATCTCGAATGTGCTGCTCGCAATGGCACACTCTCCTCCCAGGCGCTTCGTCTACACGGGCAGTTGCACCGAGTACAGCCGGGCCGAACCGCCGCAACTGATTCCAGAAGAGCATCCGACCTTGCCGCGGAGTGTTTACGGAGCGGCCAAGGCGGCAGCCACGATCTGGGCCACCGCACTTGCGCAGAAACTGGGGATCTCGCTGGTGACCCTGCGGCTCTTCCATATTTATGGTCCCGGTGAGGCGTCGTCAAGATTGGTGCCATATTTGGTGGATTGCCTCCGTCACGACGTGCGCGCCAAGTTAACGAAGGGTGAACAGTACCGCGACGTGCTCTATCTTGATGATGCCGTCTCCGCAATGCTGGCGGCGGGCGCTGCGCCAACTCTCGCGGAGACTTTATATAACGTCTGTTCCAGCCGTCCCGTCTCGGTTCGCGGGCTGGCCGATACCGCGGCGAGCGTGCTGGGGAAGTCCACTGACTTCCTGGAATTCGGCGCCCTCCCGTACCGTCTTGATGAAGAGATGTGGATCGTAGGGGATAATCGTAGATTCTTACGCGATACAACCTGGTCTCCTGCGTTTAGTCTTGAAGAAGGACTTACGCATGTGGTTCGCGCCAGGGTTGAACAGTTACCCGAGTAGACGCTTATGGCCGAATTCGATCAGTTCGCAAACGAATACAAGCGGATTCTCGATCAATCAACTGCAATCGCAGGCGAGTCGTCGGAGTATTTCACGGACTATAAGGCGGCCTTCGTGGAGCGATTGTTGGCTGATCGATCCGCGAGAATACTCGATTTTGGCTGCGGCATTGGTACTTTGTCCTCGGCTTTTGCGCGCCGGCTGCCTGAAGCTCGCATCCACGGTTACGATGTGTCGGAAGACAGTTTGGCCCAGATCGACCCGGAACTCCGTCGACGAGGGTTGTTTACTTCCGATCTGGCGGCTCTCGAAAGCGGCTACTCCCTGATCGTTATCTCGAACGTGATGCACCATATCCCGGTTGCTGAGCGGCAGGGAACGATCAACCGCCTGGCTGGCTGCTTGGCGCCTTCCGGCGAGATCCTGGTTTTCGAACACAATCCAATTAATCCAGTCACAAGGCTGGTCGTCTCGCGTTGCGTGTTTGACGAGAATGCAGTGTTGCTGCCTCCGCGGGAAGTGAAGCGATACTTCCGAGCCGCTGGGCTGGTATTTGTAAGCAACGATTACATCGTGTTTTTCCCGAAGCCGCTCGCGGCGTTGCGGCCGCTGGAGCCAATGATGGGATGGTGTCCGGCTGGCGCTCAGTATGCCCTGCGAGGCGCTAAGAGCGAGGCCATAGAAGCGTCTTAGATCAAATGGCGATGGATTCCTTCCCTAAGCAGTTGATCTCGGTGGTGGTTCCGGTTCTCAACGAAGAGAAGAATATTGAGAGCTGTTATGCAGCACTTCTCCCGATCTTCAAGGTGCTGTCGGTTCGCTACGATTGTGAGCTCATTTTCACAGACAATCACAGCGGCGATCGAACCTTTGAACTGGCAGCGGAGTTAGCGACGCGGGATCGGCGCGTACGAGTCTTTCGTTTTTCCCGAAACTTCGGATTTCAACAATCGATTCTCACCGGCTATCGGAAAGCGCGTGGCGATGCCGTGATCCAGATCGACTGCGATTTGCAGGACCCGCCCTCCCTGATCCTGGAATTTGTGAAGAAGTGGGAGGAAGGTTATCAGGTGGTCTACGGGATTCGCAGAAAGCGAAAGGAAGGCTTTCTGATTACTCGATGCCGCAGTCTGTTCTATGCGATTGTCGACGCCCTCAGCGAGTACCCACTACCAAAGCAAGCAGGGGATTTCAGGCTGATCGGCCGCGCCATCGTTGATCAGCTGGTGCTTTTGGAAGAGCCGGATCTTTATATCCGCGGTGTGATTGCGGGCTTGGGCTTCAATCAAACCGGCATCCCCTACGACCGCGAAGAGCGCAAACAAGGAGAGAGCAAGTTCAACTTCCGCAAGCTGGCGGCGCTTGGAGTGGACGGCATTCTGAGCACTTCGATCATTCCCCTCCGGGTCGCCACCTTTATCGGCTTAGCGGTCTCTGCTGTCGCCATGCTCGGGGCGGCTTATTTTTTCGCCTCGGCGGTCATCTACGGTCGGCGGAGTTGGCCCTCCGGCTGGGCTACGGTGACCATCGGCCTACTCTTCTCGCTCGGTCTGAACTCGCTGTTTATGGGAATCCTGGGCGAGTACCTGGGGCGCACCTATAAGCAAACCAAGAAGCGCCCCGTCACCATCATTGAGCATACAGTCGACAGCGCCGTCGATCAGCCCATAGCAAGCGAGCAGGGTCAAACGCGAAACGAGGATCGAATTGCGTGATCTAAGCCGCCACCTCAGCCGCCCGTTCCAAGGCCGATCGAAGAGTGTCAAAGTCCGTCGATCCATTGACCCGAATGCCGTTAATGAAGATGCCGGGCGTTCCAAATACGCCGTTTTGAACGCCTGACTTGAAATCGGCGCGCACCACGTCAAGGTACTTCTCCGATTTCAAGTCCCGTTCAAACAGCGGCATATCCAAGCACAGCGCCCCTGCTCGAGCCTTCAAGTCGGCCATTTTAAAGGCAGTCTGATTGCGGAACAGCAAATCATGCATTTCCCAGAATTTGCCCTGAGCCGCTGCCGCCTCGGCAGCCTGAGCAGCCAACTCAGCGTAGGGGTGAATCTTCGCGTAGGCGTAGTGGCGAAAGACAAAGCGGAAGCTATTGCCGAAGATCTCCTCGATTTTCAGGATGTCCCAATACGCTCTGCCGCAATCCGGGCACTCGTAGTCTCCGAATTCCACCATCGTGAGCAGCGCGTCGCTCCGGCCACGGATGTGGTCCGTCTCGAGAATCGGCAGCAAGTTGAGATCATGGTTCTTTGTTTCAATGTTCAAGCGGGCTCTTCCTTTTCTAGTAGATGCCGAAGTCGAAACAACGATTCGGGAACAGGCCACAGAACCTACGCGCCGATGAGTCTTGCGTAAAGGCTCCGGGCGACCGCCGCGTCGGTCGTGCCCTTGACGATGGCCCGCCCATCAGCGAAAAAAGTGAGTTCGTATTTAGGGAGTGTCATGCGCAGCGCAAACTGATTGAAACGAACCTCACCCATCGGCCGTAGCCGCACCGCTAGATCCGCGAGGTCAAGCGGTCGGGCGTTTTCATGGAGTTGCACTGCGTTCCGGCCGCATAGGCTGACGGGTTTGCGCCGCAAGCCGTCCAGGTACTCGAAGTTCCTCTTTTGGCAGACGTTGCAATGTGGATCAAGCTGAGCGGTCACTGCCGCTGTTTTGCCGGTCCAGACGTCCGTCGTTTCGACGCGACATTCGAAGTCAGCCCAGCCCACCAAAAGGCGAAAGGCCAGGGCCGTCTGTCGGGCGGCAACGGTCGCGGTGACGGCCCCTAGCACGCCGTCCACGTCACAGGTGGGCTGTGCGCCCTTGGGTGGCTCGGGAAACATACAGGCGAAACAAGGACCTCGCCCCGGCGCGATCGGCATGACAATTCCGTAGCTACCGATGGCGGCGCCGTAAATCCAGGGAATGCTCTCTTTCACGCTGATATCGTTGAGGAGATAGCGCGTCTCGAAGTTGTCCGTTCCGTCCAGCACGAGATCGCAATCGATCAACAGTTCTTCCCCATTGGTGGGGGTGAGATCCGTTACGAATGAATCGATCCGTACATCCCGGTTCAATCGCTGAAGGCGTTGCAAAGCAGCAATCGCTTTGGGCGTTTCATTTTCTGCGTCCGCTTCGTCATACAGTGTTTGGCGCTGTAAGTTTGAGAAATCGACGCAGTCCCGGTCAATGAGTTTGATACACCCAACGCCGCCCCTCGTGAGTATCTCGGCCTGGAAACTGCCCAGTGCGCCGCAGCCAACAATAGCTACCGTTGCGCGCCTGATCTTCTCTTGCCCGTCTTCGCCGATGGCGGAGAAAAGGACCTGCCGGGAGTAACGTGCCAGCTGACGCGGGTCCATACAACCAGATGGTAGCAATCGCAACCCTGCTTTCCTCGGAGTCAGACAGAGTCCAGTGAGCCGCCAACTCATAGTGGGTCAGTTAGCACTCAGGGGGGGCCCCATCGCTCCCAGCCAGCGGGCGCACTGCGCTTGCCTGGTTGTCTTCCTCGCCACTTTGTTTCTAGGCCAGGCCACTCCTCTGAAGGCGCAAGACGCAGCACTGGCATCCAAGTATGAGGGTCGTACAATTACCAGCATCCTCTTTGACCCGCCGGATCAGCCCTACCCGAGAGACCAGATGCTGGGCATTCTGCTCTTGAAGCAGGGTGACACATTTACGGACTCAGCCTTGCGTCAGACCATCCAGGCCTTGTACTCAACGGGCCGCTTTGCCGACATCGCAGTGGATGCTTCAGAAGCCGAGTCCGACACCGGCGTGGTGCTCAAGTTCATTACCAAGAGGGCCTATTTTGTGGGACGCGTCACCGTGGACGGCGTCAAAGATCCTCCCAATGAAGGGCAGTTGGTCAGCGCGACGAAACTGCAATTGGGCCTTCCCTACAACGACGACGACAGACTCAACGCGATTGGATCAATAGAAAGTTTGCTGCGCCGCAATGGCTTTTATCACCCCACAGTCACTGCCGAAACTGAGTACCTGGACGCGACCGAACAGGCGAAGCTGACGTTCCTCGTCGACACCGGCAAGCGGGCTCATTACGAGCGGCCCGTTATCACCGGGTCACCTAATCGGTCGATCGATTCCATCGTTCGGTCGACGCGTTGGGAAAGACTATATGGCCTTCTTGGCTGGCATACCGTGACCGACACTCGCACGCAGCAGGGCGTCGACAACGTGCGGTCTTACTACCAGAAGAAAGACCTCTTGCTCTCCCGAGTCGTCCTGCGAGGGTTGGAATATCACGACCAGACGGGTACTGTGCAGGCAACCCTGCAGGTGACCGCCGGTCCTGAGGTTATGATCCGTGTCGAAGGCGCCAAAATTCGCGGCGGCAAGCTGAGGCAACTGGTTCCGGTTTATCAGGAACGTACGGTCGATGCGGATTTGCTGGTCGAAGGTCAGCACCGAATTCAGCAATACTTGCAATCGGAAGGCTATTTCGAAGCCGACGTCAGCTACATATCTGAGCGGCAGAATGGCAGCCGCATCATTACCTACAACGTCGATAAAGGACCCCGGCACAGGCTGGTCAGTCTTACCATCGTGGGTTATAAATACTTCACGCTGGCGACTATTACAGAACGGATGGAGACGCAGCCAGTTAGGTTCCCTCGATTCCCCTATGGACGCTACAGTTCTGCGACCTTGAATGGCGATCTGCAGGCAATTCGGGATCTCTACCGAACGAACGGCTTCAGTAACGTCAAGGTGGATTACTCGGTGAAGGACAACTATCGCGGAAAAATTAATGCTTTGTCCTTAACCATTTCGATCGACGAGGGCCCACAGTCCCTTGTTTCGGAAGTGAATATTGAAGGCGTTCCGGAAACCGAACGGGAGTATATCTCGTCCCGGCTTACGTCCACAAAGGGCCAGCCCTACAGCGAAGCGAACGTGGCCGCTGATCGCGACTACATCCTGAACTATTTCTACAACGCCGGATATCCGAATGCCACCTTTGACTACTACTTGGATTCCGTCAGCATTCCGAACCGTGTGAAACTCCGCTTCAAGTTGAACCTTGGTAAGCGCGAATATGTGCGGCAGGTTCTGGTGAGTGGCCTGAACAGGACCAAACCGCGGCTGGTGAACGACAGGATCAAGCTAAAAGAAGGAGATCCGCTCTCTCTGACCAAGATCACCGACACCCAGAGGAAGCTCTACGACCTTGGAATTTTCGCGCGGGTCAATACGGCGATTCAGAACCCCGATGGGGATGAAGCCAACAAGTACGTGCTCTTTCAACTGGAAGAGGCCAGCCGATACACTGTTACGGTTGGCGTTGGAGCTCAGTTGGGTCGCTTCGGCACCGCTACGGAATCTTTGAATGACCCGGCTGGCGCAACCGGATTTGCTCCCAGCGTCAGTTTAGGTGTCAGCCGAATCAACTTTCTCGGTCTTGGACAGACACTCAGTCTTAATACGTCCGTCTCAACCCTCGAACAGCTGATTGGGCTTACGTATTTTGTTCCGCAAATCGTCGGCCATGAAAAGCTAAGCCTGACGTTTAACGCTCTTTACGATAATTCGAATGACATCAACACCTATACAGCAAGACGACGTCAGATCTCCGCGCAGTTAGGGCAAAAGTTGTCGCGGGCTTATACCATTCAGTACCGCGTCGTCTATCGGTACGTCACGCAGTCCAATCTGAAGATTTCCCCTGGTCTGGTGCCTGTCCTTGCTCAGCCCGATCAAACAGGCCTGTTCGGCATCTCACTAATTCAGGACAAGCGAGACAATCCGGTTGATCCAACGCAAGGAATTTACACCACTATCGACCTCTCTTATGCTCCAAGAGGTCTCGGATCGCAAACCGAATTTGCTAAGGGGTTGATTCGCAACTCATCCTTCACCAGGATTGGGCGGGATCTTGTCTTTGCTCGCAGCACCCAGTTTGGAGTGATTATTCCGGTCAATGCCAGCGCCGTCGACATTCCTTTGCCGGAGCGTTTTTTTTCCGGGGGCTCGACAACCCTCCGTTCCTTCCCGGAGAACCAGGCCGGTCCACGCGACTTAGTAACGGGATTTCCGCTGGGCGGCAATGCGCTTTTGATAAACAATCTTGAGCTTCGATTCCCGTTATTCGGAGACAACCTGCGCGGCGTCCTATTCGAAGATGCAGGGAACGTCTACCAGTCTTTCTCCACGATTGGATTCCAGTTCCGTCAGCCAAATATACAGAGCTTTAACTATATGGTTCAGGACATCGGTATCGGGTTCCGCTACCGCACACCTATTGGTCCCGTGCGTCTCGACTTTTCGTTTAGCCCGAATGCGCCGCGTTTCAATGGTTTCAAGGGTACGGAGGAGGAACTGATCACCTGTAGCTCCCCGCAATCGCCGACGCCATGCGTCGCCACCACTCAAAAAATCAACTCTTTCCAATTTCATTTCTCCTTGGGGCAGGCATTCTGATGAAAAAGTTGGTGCTCCTGGCCATTGCCGTTGCTTGTTTGCGGGGGGAGATTATTGACCGCATCGTAGTCACGGTCGACCGGCGGGTCATCACCGAAGGACAGTTGGATGAGGAGCTTCGCGTCACGGCGTTGCTCAACCACGAGCCCGTTGAGCGTAATCGTGAAAAGCGCAGAGCCGCCGCCGACCGGCTCATCGAGCAGTCACTTGTGGGCAAGGAGATGGAGTTAAGCCGATATCCGTTGCCCAGTGCGCAGGATGTCGCGGCCTACTACGAAGAAGTTGCTAAGCAATACGGCGGTCCCGCGGCACTGGAGCAGGCGCTGGTTCGCTACTCCTTGCGGAAGGAGGTTTTGCTCGAACATCTCCGTTTTCAATTGATGACGCTGCGATTTCTCGCCTATCGTTTCCAGCCCGAGATTGATGTTTCGGATAAAGAGATCGCCGAAGCGTATCAAAAAAAGATTGTCGAGTGGAAACATAAGCACACCGGAGTTCCCCCGTCGCTTGAGGAAAGCCGCGAGACAATTAAGAAGAACATTATCGATGAACGCTCGGACACGGCGTTTTCTACCTGGCTCGAAGAGAGCCGCAAGCAGGTGCAAATCGCCTACTTGGACCCGCAGTTGCAATGAATAGAGTCGCCAGGATGAATACCCGATGAGCCGTCCGAAAAAGCTGATACTCTGGCTGATCTTAACCGGCCTGGCAGCGTTGTTCGTCTTCGCTGGCGCGGCCTTATACGTTATTCAGAGCAACTGGTTTAAGGAACAGATTCGCGAGAAGCTTATCACGACAGTCGAGTATGCCACTGGCGGCCGGGTCGAGTTGAAGTCATTCCAATATGACTGGCATCGCTTAACTGCCGAAGCCGGGGGCTTCGTTCTTCGCGGTACGGAACCGGCCGGCGGACCACCGCTGGTTAGCGCTGACTCCGTTCAGATTCAAGTGAAGATCTTGTCGGCGTTTCGTCGCGACGTCGATATCAGCTCGCTGGTCGTGAATCGACCGCAGGTATATCTGCTTGTTCGTGAAGACGGCTCAACTAATATTCCTGAACCCAAGACCAAGCGGCCGGCGGGCGAAAAACCGGTTCTTGAGCAATTCCTTGATCTGAAGGTGAAGCATTTTGAAGTCAAGCAAGGCGTTGTTGAAGTCAATCTAAAACACGCGCCACTGGATATTCGCGGCGACAATCTCCAGGCCCAGCTGTCCTACGAAGATGGAACGGCGCCCCATTACCTGGTCAAGGCCTCGTCGCAGCAACTGCAGCTCAAAACCACGAACATAGAAACCATCGCCGGCGATCTGGCACTGGATGCCTCCCTTGAGCGCGACCAGATTGTTTTCTCCCAAGTGACTTACCGGCTGCAAAAGTCGAAACTCGAAGCGCACGGCACGCTGGTTCACCTCGCAAACCCGGCCGTTTCGCTTCAGGCGAACGCTGAAATTGATGTCGCGGAGGCGGCTAAAATTCGTCGACCTTCCGGAGTTGCGAACCGGACTACTGACTTTCCAGGGCGAGGCTCGCTATGGCTGCGCCAGGCTTCGTGCTCTCAGGCAACGTGCAGGGCACTCGCTTAAGCTACCGAGATCGGAACCTGGCCCTTTCTCCCGTCTCGCTAAAGTCCGCCATGACGTTGACCACCAGCTTGGTTACGTTGCAAGGGCTCTCGATTTCGGCATTGGGAGCTAGTTTCTCCGGTCGCGCGGAAGTGCGTGACTATAAGTCGCTCGAACTGGACGGCGCCGTGTCTCGACTCGACATTGCACAGGTCGGGCCGCTTTTGCTCAGTCGGCCCATCCCGTGGCACGGTGCCGCCTCGGGCCCTGTCCACCTGCAAGCAAGCCTCGGCAAACGGTCCTCTGTTGCTGTGCAGAGCGAACTAACGATCGAGCCCGGTGCAGAAGGCATCCCCGTCGGGGGGCACTTGGGTCTCGCATTTGAGTCTCGTTCTGGGTCACTGCAGCTCAAGCAAACAGTTTTGCAGTTCCCGCACTCCCAATTGGAAGTTTCGGGAACGGTCGGCGATCAACTACAAGTCACGCTGGACACCACCTCGTTGGACGATTTGCTGCCCGCACTGGCGCTCGCGAGCAGCGAGGGGAAGCCGGCAGAGCTACCCTTGCAACTTTTGCAAGATGGGCGCGCACGTTTTGCCGGTAAAGTAGTTGGGCAGCTCAATCACCCGATCGTGGATGGCGATCTGGAACTCGATCACTTTCGTGCCGAAGGTGAGACGGTCGACCGCTTGCGGTCGCATCTCAAAGCAAACGAAGACGAACTCAGCGTTGCGTCGCTGACGGCGGATCAAGGGCCGCTGCATGTCTCGGCGAGCGGGTCAGTAGGGCTCGTGAACTGGTCCCCCGAGAAGTCAAGCGCGCTGCACGCGAACGGGCAAGTTAAGAACCTGGACCTGGCCGTCGTCGCAAAAACAGCGGGCCAACAAGTTCCCAATTTGGCCGGCAAAGCTGACGCCACATTCCAGTTAAGAGGGAGTGTTGGCACGCCGCAAGGCAGTGCCCAGATCGAAGCGTCTGAATTAGCCGCGTATGATGAACACATCAACCGGGTGACGTTGGATGTAGCCTTAGGCAGTAATCGCCTGCAGGTTACCAAAGGTCAACTTCGAGAAGGCGGAGCGATCGTCGCATTTTCAGGGGACTACGACCACTCCCCGGGCGTCTGGACAAGCGGCAGGCTACACCTGAGGTCAAGTACCGCAGGCTTCGCCCTGGGCGAGGTCGGTGCAATTCGGAAACAAAATCCCGATCTGCGCGGCCATTTGGAGTTCAATGCACATGGTCGATGCAAGCATCAAGAATGGCCAGTTGCTGATTCAGAACGTAGAGGGCAAAGCTGCGCTCCGGAACGTTTCCCTTGCCAAAGTGGACTACGGGAGCATTACAGTCGACACAAGAACGTCGAACGGCCAGACAGAGAGCTCAATCCTGGCGGATTTGCGGGATTCTCAAGTGCAGGGCAATCTTCGCTTGGGGCTGTCGAGTGACTACCCCGTCACTGGTTCGATCCAAGTGCAGAAAATTACCTTCGCGACACTGAATGCGCTGACGCAGCCCGACCCTAAGCCCTTGCCGTTCGAAGGATTTCTGCAAGGCAACGTGGCTTTTAGCGGCTCACTGCGGAAACTCGATCAACTTCGGGGGCGGGCAACGGTCGATTCCATGGAAGTGGATCCCCGAATCCCGGCGCGCACCCGGGGCGGCCTCAAGCCGGAAGACCTGGTGTTGAAGAATAGCGAACCAATCGTCGTCGATTATGAGAATGGCGAAGCACGCGTTCGCAGTGCTCATTTCACGGCTCGCGACACGAGTCTGTCCATCGCCGGTAAGGTCCCGCTACTCGTCAAGGATCCGTTGGATGTCAGTGTCGAAGGGTCGGTCAATCTCCAGGTCTTCCAGCTATTTGACCCCAACGTGGTGTCGTCTGGCCTTTCTACGCTCAAAGTCAACGTCACAGGCCGCCTCGCCGATCCCTCTGTTACGGGAGCACTTGAACTGAAGAACGCCGCGTTTCACTTGGAGGACTTCTCGAACGGTTTAGAACGCGCCAATGGCGTGATCCGTTTCGATCGGAACCGAGCCACAATTCAAACCCTCACGGCTCAGACCGGCGGTGGATCTCTGTCGCTGGCAGGCTTCGTTACGTTCGGTGGAGGAGGCCCGCTCGTGTACCGGCTGGAAGGCAAGGCGACCAATGTGCGGGTACGCTACCTCAGCCGTCAGTATTACATCGGATGCCGACGTTCGATTCACCGGAACCAGCGAGAGCAGTCTCTTATCGGGCAGCATTTCGGTCACCCGTGCTTCATTTGATGCGTCCGCGGATATTGGCGGATTGTTCGCCGCCACCACCGCGCCTGCGGCCTCTCCGTCTTCGGATTCCGATCTGCTCCACGGCCTGCAGTTGGATGTTCATCTCGAAAGCGCCCCCAGCCTTCAGCTCAGTACTTCTTTGAGCCAGGACGTGCAGGCGGAGATTGACCTGCGTTTGAGAGGATCGCCTAGCCGGCCCTCAGTGCTGGGAAGGATTTCGGTAAACGAAGGGCAGATACAGGTCTTCGGCAATAAGTACACCATCAATCGTGGCGAAATTTCGTTTTTCAATCCCGCGAAGATCGAGCCCGTGCTCGACGTCGACCTGGAAACCCAGGCCCGCGGAATCACGGTAACAATTACGATCTCCGGAACTGCCAACAAGCTGAATGTCAATTATCGTTCCGACCCTGCGCTGGCGCCCAGCGACATCATCGCTTTGCTGGCCGTGGGTCGAACGCCCGAAACGGCTGTCTCCAGTCTGGCAAGCTCGCAGATCACCACCGGCTCGAATGCATTTGCTTCCGGTGCGAACACCGTGCTCGGCCAAGCGCTGTCGCCCGTTTCGAACCGGCTGCAGAAACTGTTTGGCGTGACGCACATCAAGATCGATCCCTTTTCGCAGGGGCTCGACAACAGCACGCAGGCCCGGCTCACCCTCGAGCAACAGATCTCCAAGGAGATAACCATCACCTACATCACGAATCTCGCTCACACCACGGAGCAGGTTTTTCGCTTCGAGTGGACCCTCAGCAAGCAGTACTCGCTGGTTGGTTTGTATAACGAAAATGGCGTGTTGTCCGTCAATCTTCAGTACAAGAAGCGGTTCAAATAGCGCATGCGACTCAGGGCCGCACAGAACCGGCTTAAGGTGGAACATAGCATCATTGACGGACTGCGCAGAGTTCTGGAGCGCCTGCTGCGGGACAACCCGGAAATCCGCTCCGTGATTCCGGGCGTCATCCGCCACGTGCGCGACGCAAAAGGACCACCAACCATCCGCGTTACTGTGCCCACCTCGAACGGCTGGAAAGCAATTGCGCTCAGTGCCGGTGCGCGTCAAGAGTTGTTCGTCAGCACGGCCATGGAAAAGCAAGCCCTCGAAGATGCCATAGCCCGCGCACTTATAGACTAGACCAGCCGCTAGCTATAGCTAGATCCGGCCGACGAGTCCCGCCGCAAACAGCCGGGCGTCGACGCGAGCGAGTCCCTTTAGCTGTGTGCCGGTGAGTATTGGCGTGTGCGCAATCTCGCAGAGGTACTGCGGCACCGCCCACACGTCCTCCTCGCTAGTCGTCCAATCCATCGCGTCGAAACGCTGGAGATTCACCGGCCGCGAATACGCCCGCAGCGTCTTCTCCCGGCGCAGATTGAAGTAGTGCTCGAAATAGCTCATCACAAGTTCGCGGACCGTCCGGAAGACTGGTTCACGATGGCGCAAGCCGGAGTAGTTCGACTTGGCGATCGAGCCCCAGTGCCCGTTCTCCCGATAGACTGCCAACACGTGGTCATCGTCATGCAGCGACTCGAGATCGATCAACAGCGGCGGGTAGCCCAACTCGCGCAGTGCCGCCGCGGCAAAAAGCGCGCCTTCCATGCAATGACCCTTCCGGTCGCGCAGTAGTCGCCGTGGTGAGCGGCAGGTTGACTCATGACTGAAGTCGATCTCGCGGTCCAGGAACTGCGCGATTCGGGCCGGCGCGTTGAGCCGGCGCAAAACCGAGCGCTCAGCCCGGTCGAAGTTCGAACAGAACATGCCAGCAGCATAACGTAGCCAGAGTTCCGGAAAGCCCTCGTCGGCATTGTCGAGGTTCGGTGCTCGAGTGTGACGGCGGCTCCCCGTGTGCGCGATCCGGATGGCGATCCCTTCGCCGGTGCAATGGAAGGCCATTTGTTGGCATTCCGACGCATACGTTATTGTTCTGCCACACATTCGGCCCATTCAGAATGACGTTGACCGGCATGCGGCGGTCGTGAGGGAACTCCTCATCTGTGGTCGGCTGGTCGTGACGCCTGCCGCTTCACGCCATCCCGGAGAGGAGACGCACAATGCCTCACGACGAGAAGCTTTTGAAACGGCGCGAACTGATTAAACGCATTGCCATGGCGGGCGCGGTACCCACTGTCATTGCGTTGATTGCCGGCTCCGCCGCTGGAGAGTTAGGCGCGCCACCGCCGCCGCCACGCGCCGTGCCGGAACCTGGAGCGATGCTCTTGACCGGTTTGGGTCTGGCCGGGGTTGTGGGTGCAGCGTTGCTTAAGAAAACCGAGTAACGGCGCCACCCGCTCGGAAAGAGGCCTTGATTGCCGGGCAGCGAACTGCGTCTGGTGAAAGCGGGCAATCCGGACACCGATGAGTTGAACGGCGAGTTGGTGCTCATGAAGCTGCATCCCCGGCGGATTATCCTGCTTAACCCTGCAGGCTTGGCTCTGTGGCAAGGGCTGGACGGCGTGGATACGCGTGCCGAGGTCGTCGAACTGGTGAAAGAAGCGTTACCGGCGATGGAGGCGCACGCGGTGGAGCGCTCAGTCGAGCGTTGCTCGACGAACTTGTGCAAGGTGGTTTCCTCACCGAATCGGCGGCGGACTCACAGCAGGAAGTTGACTAGATCTCGGAAGGCAGGGTTCTCCATACCCAGCAGTTCACCGAGAAGCGCGAATCCGCAAATTCCCCCGAGGGGAAGACTACCGGCATCACCTCATGCGGCGCCCAGCTCGGGAAGATGACGAGCGAGTCGTTTTCGGGCGCGAGGTCGAGGTGCGAGCTCGGATGGTTCCCGGCGGCCCGGTCGCGCCACCAGTCGAACAATCGAAGCTCGCCTCCTGAGAAGCGTTTCGGTTTCCGCGAAAAAATAGCAGACGGCGCTCATTATGGGACAGCAGAAACGAGCCAGGGAGGGCCCATAGGCACGGATTCCTCGCGGAGCGGCATCATTAGTAAAAACAACCTCGACAGCAGACTTTGCCAAAATTGAGTAAAGGACTTACGGAATTCGAAACCCAACTTGGTTCGCCAGGAGCCTCAGTGGCAGAGCTACCCCCAATGGCTACAATTCGGCGACACCCCGGTCGCCCGCTATTTTGGACAGCAATCGCCGTGGACACGCCCTACGGTCGGCTGGGAAGCAAAGGACGAAGCGGTGCGAGAGCGATGAGACGTGATTTCTTGAACGATTGATATGACCTACCTCTTAACGGGAGCAACGGGATTCATAGGACGGCGGCTGGCCGCGCTACTGTTGGCGGGCGGCCATAACGTCTGTTATTTAGGGAGGAAACGCAGCCCTAGCCTTGATTCGCGCGCTGCGTTCTTCCTCTGGGAGAAACCGGAGAAGACGCTGCCGCCTTTGGAGACCGTGCCCAGGATTGATGCGGTGATACACCTGGCGGGGGAGCCCGTGATGCAGCGCTGGACGGCCGAGGCGAAGCAGCGCATCCGGTCGAGCCGCGTCGCCGGAACGCGGAACTTGGTGGCGGCTATCGGCAAGTTGAAACACAAGCCGAAAGTGCTGGTGAGCGCCTCGGCGGTGGGTTACTACGGGAATCGGGGTGATGACGTGGTCACTGAGGCAAGCGGGCCGGGTAGCGGATTCCTGGCCGATGTCTGTGTCGAGTGGGAGCGCGAGGCCGATCTGGCCAAGGTGGTTGGCCTGCGGGTGGTGCACGTACGGATCGGAATCGTACTGGGCCCGGGCGGAGGCGCTCTCGGCAAAATGCTCAAGCCTTTTCAATTCGGCCTGGGGGGTACGCTGGGCAACGGCCGGCAGTGGATGCCCTGGATTCACCGCGACGATCTGGCGCGGATGTTCCAGTTTGCGGCGGAGAACGGAGACGGTTTCCGGGGCCTGGAACGGCACTGCTCCTGAGCCGGTGACGAATGCGGTCTTTACCAAGACCATGGCCGCGCGTGCTGGGCAGACCGGCGCTGTTTCCGGCGCCGAAGTTTGCCATCCGGCTGGCCTTCGGTGAGATGGGCGACGTCCTCTTCGATAGCATCCGGGCCGTTCCGGCAGCTCCTCGGAAAGCCGGCTTCTCGTTTGAGTACAGCGAGTTAGAACCGGCACTGCGAGCCGTACTGCGTAAGGCCGCCTAATTGTGTTAGGCTTGAGTTTGTTATGGCAATTCCGAATGTAAAGCGTTTTCGGGCGTTCTGCCCGACTTGCAATGATACTTATACTTTGATGGCTGTCCTGCCAGTTGGTATGGATCCGGAGACCTACCTGAAAGAAGCGGTAGCGCGTCACGACCATAAGGCATTCACCGAAGCGAAGCAGGCGATGAGCAAGATCCGCGTCGGCCAGCAGAAGCAGAAGAAGGCCAAGTAAACCGATTTCTCTCCTTGGGAGCCCGGGTGCCGCTCGTCGGTATCCGGGCTCTTTGTGTTTCTGGGAGTTGCCTACTCGGATGGCAGCCGAGCGCGCAGGATGCGCAGGCTCTTGGTGGCGCTGGCGGAGACATCGGAATCCGGGTCCTTGGTGAGCGCCTCGAGAGTGGGGATGACATCCGGACCACCGGTTTGGGCAAGCGCCTGGCACAGCAGAATCTTCTCGTCCCGCGTGGCCTGGGGCACGAGCGGGAGTACGGCTTGGCGAACGGCCGGCTGGAGTAGCAGCTCCGTGAGATAGGCGTCCGAAGTTGAGCTTTGCGCTTTCAGATTGAGGCCGTTGACGAGATAGAGCAGAGCGCTGAATTCCGATGTTTCCAGCTTACCTTCGCTGACCAGGCCAAAGGCGGCAGCCAGGCGGACGCGTGCCTCGACACCTTGTTCATTGAAGGCGCGATCGAGCAGCGGAACATCCTCCGGTTCCCGAAGACGTGCCAGGCCTTCCAGGGCGGAGGCGCGAAGCTGGGAGTCTTTGTCGGTGGCGTATTGGATGAACAGCGGTCGGTCGGTCGGCACAGACAACATGGCGAGCGCTTGAAGAGCGGCGCGTTGCACCTTGACGCTGCGTGACCGGTCGAGAACCTGTCGAACAGTAGGCTCCGCATCGCGGTAGTTGAGAAGGCCGATGGTTTCTAGTGCAACCAGTTGCACCTTTTCTTCGGGATCCTGGGCCAGACGCGCGACGCCCGGACCGGCGGAAGGATCGCGGATCTTCTGGAGCGCGATGAGGCTCTGGTAAACCAGGTTGGTGTTTCTGGAACTCAGCGCCGCGATCAGTTCGGGGACGGCCAGTTTGTCACGTAGGATGCCGGCAGCCAAGGCGGCGTTCGCACGAGCCTTGAGACTGGCGCTATTGGCAATCACGGGGCCGAAGGCCTTGAGTACGTCCTCCCGCACGACGATGAACGCGTCGACCTCCTGATCGTTGCGGGTCGTGAAAGCGCCTTCCACGAGGCGTCCGGTTCGGGTGAAGGTGCTGGTCATGCCTTTGGCAACGTAACCCGGCACATAGAAGTCGACCAGGCCGTCCGTGGCGCGCACCTGGATGGCAGGGTCGCGGTCGCGGGTAGCGATGATCAGTGGTTCTAGGCTGTGCTGGGTGCCGATATTGACGATCGCCTTAACGGCGTCGCTTCGGACCTCGAAGGACGGATCGTCGAGGAACTTCGCCAGGCTGGGGATGGCTTGAGAATCGCGCTTGGAGAGATCCTTGATCTCGCGAAGTTTGGCCTTGTCGTCCATGGTTGCGGGAGGTTGGGCCATTGGAGTTGTGGCCGCAGGGGCTTGGGCGTCGGGAGCTTGGCCGAATGCCGGAATACCCAGGAGGCAGAGGGAAGAGAAAAGAACGATGCGCAGAGAGGTTTGCAATTGACGCGTTTAACGAATCACTTCGACTACTGTCTTGTGGGGAATCAGGCCCGCCTCGAAACCGAGGTCAAGCAACTTCTGGGCCGCCCGCGGAACAATCTCTCCACCATCCAGGGTGTGGTGATTCACGTACATCCCGACAAACTGTTCAGCCAGATGCGGCTCCAGGTCCCGGGCAAACTGCATGGCGTAGTTCAGAGCCTCGTCGTGATTGTCGAGCGCGTATTGGATGCTCTCGCGCATAACGCGCGAGCATTCCGCCTGTACGTCGGCGTTCAGATCGCGCCGCAGGGCATTGCCCCCGAGCGGCAGCGGCAGGTCGTATTTCTGCTTGAACCACTTGCCCAGGTCGATCACGTTGTGGAGACCGCCGCGACCGAAAGTCAGTTGGCCCTCGTGAATGACTAGGCCGCCATCAACCTCGTGCTCGGTGACGGCTTCCAGGATTTGGTCGAACGGGAGAACAACCGGCTCAAAATCAGGCTCGAGGAGCTTGAGGGTTAGGTAGGCGGTTGTCATCTTTCCGGGGATGCCGATGCGCTTACCCTTCAGGTCTTCAGGCGCCATGGGCCGCTGGCTGACTACCATTGGGCCGTAGCCATCGCCGACGCTGGATCCACTGGCCATCAGGACATACTTGTCGGCCACGTACGGATAGGCATGGTACGAAATAGCGGTAAGTTCGTAAATGCCTTCCATGGCCTTACGGTTCAGGGTTTCGATGTCTTCCAACACGTGGCGGAAGCTGACAAGTCGAGACCTGACCTTCTTGGTGGCGAGTCCGTAGAACATGAAGGCATCGTCTGAATCCGGGCTATGGGCGCAAACAATTTCAGTGGGGGAAGTGCTCATAGCGGCGGCGACATAAAGAACAGAAGACCAAGTGTACCAGAGGGCACACTGCGGTCCGATGGATCTGGGGTGACGCTTCGATGTTAGTCGGCGAGCAATTGCTCAAGCTTGCCCTGGATTTCCGCGGTTGCGTGCTTTAAACGCGGCATGATCTTCCTGGCAGACGAAAGATCGCCCGTCGCGGCGGCCTCCATCTCGCGGGCGATGGCTCCAGCCTTGTGGGCGTAGGCGGCTCCGAATGAGCCCTTCAGCGTATGAGCCAGGCGTTTCGCTTGGGCGTCAAGGCCGGCGTCTAGAGCGCTCTGCAATGCGGCAATCTGGAGGCTCGTCTCGGTGACGAAGAGCTGGATGATCTCGGACATCAGCCGGCGATCATAATTCATCTGACGTTCAAACTGCTCACGCTCGAAAACCGGTAAAACCGCGTCGATGCCAGATTGAGCAGCAGGCAAGGCGCGGCTGCGCACCAATTCATCGACGATCTCCGCCAGCCTCGCGGACGAGAACCGACCCTCGATTACTGCATCCACGCCGGGTTCCCCTTTGGCCAAGTGAAGTGGTTCAGTAGCGGTTACATCCCGGCGTATGACGACGAGCAAGGGCTTCTCGCGGTTTTGAACCGTGCCGCGAAAGGCATTCAGTGTCTGCGGGTTCAGTTCTGTTCCCTTTGACAAGTCCCAAAGCACGAACTGAAACCGCTGGATCCCGAGCGCCTCCGATGCTTCGGCGGGACTTTGAGCATGGAATACATCATGGTCATGCTGCTCGAGACGTGCGCGGATACTTGTGGCATTAATGGTATCTTCTGCGACCAGTAGGATTTTCGTTTTGACCACAACTCTCGTACGGAAAACAGGCGATGGTGGATGTTCTATCACCGCAGCAGGCCGCCGAGACCTCTTTCAAGCGTAGCGTTACACCATTTGATCTGATTTGCAACACACAAAAGTCCGATTGCCCTGCCCCGTGTGCGATGGAAGCCCCAGGTTTCGGCATGCTATCAGCCACTTGACCATAACCATGATGTATACTCGTGGTTTGACGGGGGTGGATCTTCCCTAGCATCTCAACCCGCACAGTATTGCCCGACCAGGCTCGACGCGGCCTTAAGACGGTAACGGCTGGTTTCTTCAACCTGCTGTTTCCGGATGAATGCCGTCTGTGCAAAGAGCCGCTGCGGAATGCCTCTCGAATTCCCGTCTGTCCCTCCTGCCTGTCCCATGTCCACCCGTTAGAAGCGGCATTCTTCTGTAAGCTGTGCCGCACGCCTTTTGTGGATTCCTATCCACTGGACGAGCATGATCTCTGTACCATCTGCCGTGAGGGGATGGGGAGCTTCGAGGCCACCTACTCTTACGGCAGTTACGATGACACCCTACGCGATTTAATCCACCTCTTCAAATACGCGCGCATTGAGACGTTGGCCACCCCACTGGGGAGGCTGATGGTGAACGCCATTCCACGGGACGAGCAGTTCGATATCGTCCAGCCGATGCCAATACACTGGATGAAGCGATGGGAGCGCGGGTTCAATCAAGCCGAGTTGCTGGCGAAACCAGTGGCCCGCCGGTATGGCGTCGGATTGAGCCACAGCCTCCTGCGCGTGAAGAGAGGGAAGTCGCAGGAAGGTTTGGATTACTCCGAACGCCTGGAGAATTTAAAGAACGCTTTTCGCATCGCGCGGCCCCAGCAGATCGCGGGCAAGCGCATTTTGCTGGTTGACGACGTTTACACGACCGGTGCAACACTCAGGGCGGCTGCGGCGGCTTTGAAAGAAGCGGGAGCGCGCCGGGTGTCCGTACTGACGTTAGCGCGCGTCGATTCGCCGGCGAGAAGATGCGCGTGGCGGCCCCAAAACCAAGCGGGCACACGCGGCGACAAGCTTTGGTTCCGATTTCTTAAATCCGCCGACACGGAGTGAGTATTATGCCAAGCCTGGACCGACTTCATAAACCAGTTCTCGTCTTGAATGCCAGTTACGAGCCGATCAACATCTGTGCGGCTCGCCGCGCCGTGGTGCTGATTTTGAAGGGTGTTGCGTCAGCGGAAGAATTGGCGCCGTCGCATCTGCATTCCGCAAAGCGGGCGATTCCGGTACCGTCCGTGATCCGGTTGCTTGAGTATCGAAGAATCCCGCACCAGACGCGGGCGCTGTCGCGCAAGAACATCCTGATGCGCGATCGGTATACGTGCCAGTACTGCCACAAGACGCTGCCCTCGGGCGAGATGACGCTGGATCACGTGGTTCCGCGTTCGAGAGCAGGCGAGACAACTTGGGAGAACCTGGTGGCCTGCTGCCACCCCTGCAATAACCGGAAGGGAAACCGGACGCCAGACGAGGCCGGCATTCGATTGCTTCGACCGCCGCGGCCGTTCAGCCTGCACACCAGCCGGCACCTGATGCGGTTGCTGGGACGCAGTGATGACCAGTGGCGGAAATACCTGTTCTTCGCGGATTAGCGCGCGGGCGTTTGGTTCAGTCTCATCAACAGGAAAGCCGCGTAATCCGGATTCGTGTTTTTGAACTTCTGGGCAACAGCCACGTATTGACGACGCTGCTCAACCGAGCCTTCAGTCAGTACGAGCATGATGGCGGAGAAAACATCGCTAGCCGTTGGACGGCTAATCACCTTGATCGCTCGGGCCAATGCATCAGGCAGGCACGCCTTCTGTCCTCCCGCCAATAATGTTGCCGGCAATTGCCAAAGAGCCTGAACGATCTTCGCGCAACGCTGTCCTGATCGCGTCTATGAAGACGGGGTCGTCGCGGTAGCGAGCAAGGTAATTCAGTGTATAGCCAAGAGCCTCGCTGGAGTTACAGGAGAACAGCGGGTAATAGGGTTCGTCTGCGAAATCAGGAACGTCCGAAAGAAGCGCTTGCCAGACCTCGATCTCAGCGTGGGCTGCATCGGGGAGGTTGCTCAGGGCAAGTTGGGCCAACCGAAGGCCTTTGAACTTCGGTCCAACCGCCCGCACCTCTGCCTGCAACCTTGCCCCTTTTCGCCGCCTTTTCCGTAAGCGGGGCAAGTTCCGCCGCCTTCTCATCCGGCTCAGTCTTACCAGCTCGGATGTCGGCGACCGTCAGGCTTACGTTTCGAGAGTTTAGCAGCAAGTTGCCGAGAACTTGAGCCCAGCGGGCGCTATCGCTGGGCGCTATCGCTTCCGATGGAGCTTTGAAGTTGGGTAGTAAGTTCGGGTTCCAGATAACCGGCCTGGCGGGCCACCAGTGAGGCTGCAGTGAAGATGGCGATCGGGTCGCCGTGACTCAGTGCATTCACAACTTCGCGGACGATGAAGGCGCGGGGATCGTTGGTCACGAGCGCTGGCTCTTCCATTGAAGCGGCCACTCGCGTTGTCATCCCGTAGCCCTCGTCGCCAATGAGACGCCAAGGCTCTGAGGATTCTCTCGGTTTACTACGAAGGGGTAGCAGAAGTACCTGCCCAGGTTCTAGCGATGGGAGATCCCGCGGCGTGAAACTGAAGACTGGCCCATCGACGCCAGTAAAGCGAATCTTCAGCCGTTGCGGCGGCACAGCGTCTCCAGGCGTTGCGCGCTGTGAAAAACGGAGTACCTCCACTTCGGCCGTCATCGTCTGTTCAGGCGCTGAGGATTTTTGGATCGCCGGTGAAGTGCGGGCCGAGCTGCCGGTCAAGCGATACGACGCGCCCCACCAACAGAACGGGAGCGTCTGCAATTTCGCTGAGGCTCCAAATGCGCTGAATGCTCAGGCCTGCCTTCAGGTCGTGAGACGGGGCGATCAGCCCCAGCAACGTCAACCCGATCATACGGCGAGCGAGAGGCATCACTGGCGAGACGTTTTCGACGCTGCCTTGGTTGCGAGCTACTTGAGGGCTTCCGCGGGAGTTCGACGCTCGGTGCTTTGTTGCTCCGCGCGGCGGCGATTGGAAGTGCTCAAACCCTCTGCGTAGGTCTCGTAGAGCTGCTCAAAGACCGATCGCCAGCTATGCGAACACGCGAAGAATCGAGCCTCAGCGCCCATATTGCGACGCAGTTTCTCGTTGTTCATGAGCGCGAGTACGTTGTTCGCGTAGTCGCCGTCGCTGAAGCCGTGCACCCCCTCGCGGAAGCCAATGCGAGCGCCCGTTTCGGGGCTCACCGCGACGGGGACGCCGGACGCCATCGCCTCCAGCACAACCAATCCGAACGTGTCGGTCTGCGACGGAAATACGAAGACATCCATACTGGCGAAGGCAGCCGCTAACTCCGGTCCACGCAGAGTGCCGGGAAGTTGTACGCGCCGCAGATTCTTTTTCAGCCAGTGACTCTCACCCCCATCGCCGACCATCAGGATTTCAAAATCCTTCCCAGTAACAAGCAGCCGGCGTTCCAGATCGGCAAATGCGCGGACGTTCTTCTCTGCTGTCATGCGGCCGACGTAGCCGATGCGGAATGGGCGCTTGCCGGGTGGGCGCAAGGCAGGGGAAAAGTTGTCCAGATCGACACCGTGGGCCATGATGTAGGCCGGGCGGGGAGCGAGTCGCTGCTTCAATAGTTCGACCGTTCCCGCGTTGGGGGCAAGGTAAAAGCGAGCCATGCGATAAAAGCGCATCAGCCCACGCAGGCTTTGGTGCTCGGCGCTGCCGGCGACTTTCTCGCGCCACGAAGTGGGCGCAAACCGGCAGAACTTCAGGAGCCGCCGCGACAAGTATTCATGCAGATTGGTGTGCCACGACGCCACCACCGGGACGTCCAGCGTATGAGCGGCCCAGAGTCCTAACCAACTGAGATCGCCGGGCCCGGTGATGTGAACCAGATCAGGCTTGAACGAGCTGAGCTTCTCAACGACCAGCTTCCGGTAGCGGAAGACACGCAGCGGATCGCAATACAGACCCTTATCCACGGGGAAAGCCGCCGAGACTGCGTTGGAGTTCCAAGGTGCGCAGGGAGCCGTTATCGGTAACGTTTGTCCGCTCGCCGCCGTGGGCACAGAAAAAGGGGCGCTCCGAGTGTTGCGCAAACCGGGTTAACTGCTGGCTCAGCGTAGCCACGCCGTTGGTTTCGAACAGCGAGTCAGTGAAGAGCGCAACCCGCAATGAAGAATTCAATTGCATTCCCGAATTGAATGGGCCCACAAGAGTGAGCTTCCGGATTCTTGGTTAGTGTATCGCGTCACCGCGTTCGACCGCGTGCCACGCTGCAAATACACTAGCCGCGCGACTCTGGAGCAGGTGGTGGGGGTGGCGCGGCGAGCGCGGCTTCTTTCTTTTCCTTGGGCGGCGGCGTGGCGGCCTTCACCGGGCTGATGATCACGTGGGCATTACGGCCTTCCAGCCGCGGCTGGCCTTCAATGGAACCGACGCCTGCCAGATCCTGAGCAAAGCGCAGCAAGAGTTTCTTGCCAAGATCGACGTGCGCGATTTCGCGTCCACGAAATTGCACAACGGCCTTGACGCGATTCCCTTCCTTCAGGAAGCGAATGGCATGGTTCTTCTTGAAGTCGTAATCGTGGTCATCCGTATTGGGCCGGAACTTCAATTCCTTCACCTGGATGACGTGTTGCTTTTTTTTGGCTTCGTGCTGTTTCTTCTTCTGCTCGTATTGCCACTGGCCATAGTCCATCGCCTTGGCGACTGGCGGCTCAGCTGTGGGGGCGATAAGGATCAGATCGAGGCCCAACTCCTGTGCGCGGCGCACGGCCGCAGGCGTTGCCATGATTTCAACGGATCCGTCAGGGAAGACAGCTCGAACTTCCCGAACTCTAATAGCCTCGTTGACGTTTTCTCGGATCTTGGGCCGGCGTGGGGCAAAACCTCTTGGTGGATACATGCCGGACTAGAGGACGGCGCTTAAGAGCGCGGAGGTGGGAGTGCTGTGTGAATTCAAACGCAATACCTAAACTCTAGTGTACACAGAAAGAGGGCGGCGCGGGAGGGTGTGTACCGCGCCACTCCCCCACGGTGGCGGCTCGAAGCCTTGGATCGGCGAATCTGGAGCCTAAGCGGTGTCCTTGCCGATTGCCAGGACGAAGTACTGAGCTGGGCCGGCGCCAACATTTTTCCAGCCGTGCAGATCGTTGGAGCGAACGTAGGCGACAGATCCCGGCCCGATTCGAGTGCTTTCGCCCAGGATGGTGACTTCGAGCATGCCTTCCTGAAGCATGATCATCTCTTCGTGGAGGTGTTGATGGGCCGGATGCGGCATCTGGCCCGGAGCAAGAGTTGTGATATGAAGCTCTATCGGCACTCCCGCGTGGGTTTGACCATCGAGCACGGCGCGCGCTTGGTTGTGCGTTTCCGTGTTAGTTTTGGCGGTCAGTACCGGCGCGATGACCAGGGATGGACATGTCCCCCAGGCGGACAGCATGCACAACCCCTCGGCCTGTAGGTTGTCATATGGATAACACTTTGAAGGAAGCACTGGGTTCTCAGCGAAGGCCCCCGACACAGCAGAGAAAGATGGCAAAAGGGCGCTCAGTTCGCGGCGAGTAAGAGTCATTAGATCTCCTTGGAGAATACTGGCCGATTGTAGTCGTCGATTCAAGCTCAAATCTTTGAAAAACAGACGCGTTTTCGGGTTTCCCCGTGGCCGCTGCGGCCGGGTTGACGGGCTACGCGGAGAGTGTGTTGATGCGTTAGAGGGTCGATTCGATGATCGCTCACGAGCGCCTATGATAGCGTTGTTATTTCGGGACATACCTCGGGTCGAGGTGGGGTGTGCCTCAAAGCGGGTTCCTCAAAAAAAGCCCCCGTCGGACGAAGTGAATGGACTCTACCGCACAACAACTCACCGGACTTCTGATCAAAGCGATTCCGACCGTGTTTTTCTTTATTGCTTTGATGGTTTACCTGCAGATCGTGTTCTTCAAGCCCCTCCTGGGGGTGATGCGCGAGCGGAAACTGCAAACTGAAGGCGTACGGAAACTCGCCGAGGAAGCTTTTGCAACCGCAGACCAGAAGACGGCGGAATTTGAGCGAGCGTTACAGGCAGCGCGGGCGGAGATTTATAAGGACCAAGAGGTAATGCGGCAACGCTGGCTAGCCGAGCAGGCCGAGACGCTTGCCAGCGCTCGCGCCGAAGCGGACGCCAAGATCCGGGAAGCCCGCGTGGACATTTCCCAGGATGTCGAGCGGGCCAAGGAAGAGCTAGCATCGAGCGCGGCTTCGCTCAGTGAACAAATCGTGCAGCAGTTGGTTGGGCGGAAAACGGCATGATGAACAAACGTGCTTTGCGGCTGGTGCTATTTACGGCCTTGCTAACTCCGCTCGGCGCGTATTCGCAGGAATCGCCGGCGGCCGAACAGAAAGCCCAAAGCCCTGAAAAAGAAGCCCAAGACAATCCTGAGACCGGCGTCGGCCGCGACCTTCTTTTTAAGTGGATCAACTTCGGTATTTTTGCCGGTGGCTTGGGCTATTTCATCGTCAAGAAAGGTCCGGCGTTCTTCAACGCTCGCACTGCCGACATTCAGAAGGCCATCAAGGACGCCACCGGCCTAAAGATGGAAGCCGACTTCCGGTCATCCGAGATTGACCGCAAGATGGCGACCCTCGGGGCCGCAGTGCAGAGGCTTCGCGACGAGTCGAAGCACGAGATGGAACTGGAGCACGAGCGCATCCTGCGCGAAACGGAGGCCGCAGTAAAACGCCTTCAACAGCATTTTGCGATGGAAGTAGCCAGCTTGCAGCAGAACGCGCGAACGGAATTGCACCGGCACACCTCGGAATTGGCCGTTTCGATGGCGGCTTCACGCCTTCGCGATCAATTGACAGGGGACGATCAGAGCCGGCTCATCGGCTTCTTCGCGGATGCTGTGCAGCGGGGGAACAACTAGATGGTTACCGCGCTCGCAACTCACTACGCACGAGCCTTGGCGGATGCTGTGACGGGACCCCAATCGGATCTCACGCCGGTGCAGGCCATGGTCCAATTGCGGATGGTGACCGACACGCTGAAGTCGTCGCCTGACTTAGAACGATGTTTGCTCTCGCCCTCCGTTCCGCGTGCCAAGAAAGAGGCGGTGGTTTCGACCGTGGCCAGCCAGCTAGGCGCGCACCGGCTGATTCAGAACTTCTTGCGGTTGGTGGTTCATCACCGGCGCGTTCTCGATCTGCCGGGGGTTCAAGGGGAATTCGAAAAGATTATTGACGAGCGGACCGGTTTCCAGCGAGCCGATATTGTTTCGGCAGTGAACCTGGCGGACAGCCAGAAGCAGGAAATTGTCAGCGTGCTGGAGCGCGCGAGTGGGAAGCAGATCAGACCTTTTTTCAAAACAGATCCTTCGATTCTGGGTGGCGTGATCGCGCGGCTGATTTCGAAGGAATACGATGGCTCGCTCAAAGGACGCCTTGAGTCATTGCGGCAGAAATTGAAGACGGCCTCTTAAATAGGGCTAGTTGGAAGGAATCGTATGGCTCAGATCAGAGCAGATGAAATCTCCCGCGTACTCCGCGCCGAGATCGAGAACTATGACGCGGCGGTGAATGTCTCCGAGACCGGCTCCGTTATCAGCGTGGGCGATGGTATTGCCCGCGTTTACGGCCTCGAGAACGCGATGGCCGGCGAGTTGGTGGATTTCGGTAACGATGTGGTTGGGCTGGCGCTGAACTTGGAAGAAGATCAGGTCGGCGTGGTGTTGTTAGGGGACGCTGCGACGATCAAGGAAGGCGATCCAGTGCGGCGCACGGGCCGCATCATGTCGATTCCGGTGGGTGACGCAATGATCGGCCGCGTGGTGAACGCGCTGGGCCATCCCATCGACGGTAAGGGCCCCATTGCGACAACTGAGTTTAATGCACTGGAACGCATCGCGCCAGGCGTGATCGACCGGCAGCCGGTGAAGCAGCCGGTGCAGACGGGCATCAAAGCGATCGATGCGATGATTCCCATTGGTCGCGGCCAGCGCGAACTGATCATTGGCGACCGCCAGACCGGCAAGACGACTGTCGCGCTGGACACGATCATCAACCAAAAAGGCGGCGACCTGATTTGCATCTACGTCGCGATTGGGCAGAAGCGGTCGACCGTTGCGCAGGTGGTGAAGACCCTGGAAGAATTCGGCGCGATGGAGTATTCGGTGGTGGTTGCAGCAACAGCTTCCGATCCGGCCCCGATGCAATACATCGCCCCCTATGCCGGATGCGCGATCGGCGAGTACTTCCGAGATAACGGACGCCATGCGCTGTGCGTCTACGACGATCTCTCCAAGCACGCCGCAGCCTATCGCGAAATCTCGCTACTGCTGCGACGGCCGCCGGGGCGCGAAGCGTTTCCGGGCGATGTGTTCTATCTGCACAGCCGACTGCTGGAGCGCGCCGCAAAGCTTTCCGACGAGAAGGGCGGCGGGTCGCTGACCGCGTTGCCGTTCATTGAAACGCAAGCAGGCGACGTTTCGGCCTACATTCCGACCAACGTGATTTCGATCACTGACGGCCAGATCTATCTCGAGAGCGATCTGTTTAACTCCAACATCCGTCCAGCCATCAACGTGGGTCTTTCCGTGAGCCGCGTCGGTGGCAGCGCGCAGATCAAGGCCATGCGCTCAGTCGCAGGCAGTCTCCGTCTTGACCTGGCGCAGTATCGGGAACTGGCGGCCTTCGCTCAGTTCGGCTCCGACTTGGACAAATCCTCTCAGGCGCAGCTCAACCGAGGCCGGCGATTGACCGAAATCCTGAAACAGGGCCAATTCTCGCCGGTGCCGGTAGAGAAACAGGTGCTGATCATTTTTGCGGGCGTTAACGGATATCTGGACGACCTGCAAGTGGAAGACCTCAAGAAGGTTTGAAGCTGAACTCTATAAGTTTGCGGAGACCGCTCGTCCGGGCGTCCTTACCTCGATTCGCGAGAAGAAGGAGCTGAACGACGAGATCAAGGGCCAAGTGAAGGACCTGCTGACAGAGTTCAAGCAGAAGTTCACCGCGACACTGGCCGCAGCGAAGGCATAAGCAATGCCGAGCCTGATAGACATACGACGCCGCATCCGAAGCGTCAAGAACACGCAGCAGATTACCAAGGCCATGAAGATGGTCTCGGCGGCGAAACTTCGCCGCGCGCAGGATCGCGCGATTGCGTCGCGGCCTTACGCGAAGATGCTGAATCACGTGTTGTCGAATGTCGCGGCTGCGGCCGCCCAGCTGGACATTTCCGACCTGCCTTTGCTGGCGGTGCGAGAAGAGAAGAACGTAGAGCTAATCGTCGTGACGTCGGACCGGGGTTTGGCCGGCGCCTTCAACTCGAACTTGTTGAAGCAGGCACAGCGCTTTCTCAGCGAGCGTTCCGGTGCGTCGATTGAAATTGAGGCAATTGGCCGCAAGGGGCGCGACTACTTCCGCCGGACCGGCGCCAAAATGACTGGCGAGCATATCGGCGTTATCGACAAGCCCAGCTACGACGAAGCGGCGGGGATCGCCCGGCGCATGATCGAGCGCTACTCGAAGGGCGAAATCGACGCACTGTATTTGACTCTGAACGAGTTCAAGAGCGTGATGGCGCCCAATATCGTGACGCGGCGCATTTTGCCGATTGAGCTTCCTGAAACGAAACAAGATCACGACTACATTTTCGAGGAATCGCCCAGAGAGATACTTTCAAAACTGCTTCCGCGCTACGTGGAACTGCAAGTGTACCGGGCGATGCTGGAATCGAATTCGGCCGAGCAGGCGGCGCGCATGACGGCCATGGATGCGGCCAGTTCGAACGCAGCGGAAGTGATCGACACACTGACGCTGAATATGAACCGCGTCCGCCAGGCGGCCATTACACGCGAAATTATCGAGATTGTGAGTGGGGCAGCCGCGGCTCAGTAATAACAGCGGCATTGGAGAACGGTATGGCAACAGCCACAACGGCAGGGGTTGAGGGAAAGGTGATTCAGATCTCCGGACCCACTATCGACATTCAGTTTCCCGAGGGGCACATCCCTCTAATCTTTAACGCGATCCATGTGACCAGCGAAGGCTTCGACGTACCGACGCCCATCAAGATCACGTGTGAAGTGGCGCAGCACATTGGCGAAAGCCGGGTGCGAACCGTTGCCATGGAGCCGACGGACGGCCTGGTGCGGGGAATGAAGGCCATTGACACGGGCGGTCCGATCACGATTCCGGTGGGCAAACAAACCCTGGGCCGTGTGATGAACGTGCTGGGTGAGCCGGTCGACAACATGGGTCCGGTGACCACCGAGCAGCATTTCCCGATTCACCGCGCCGCGCCGTCCTTCGAAGAACAATCCACCGAGTTGCAGATGTTCGAAACGGGCATCAAAGTTATCGATCTGCTGGAGCCGTATTTGCGCGGCGGAAAGATCGGCCTGTTCGGCGGAGCGGGCGTCGGCAAGACCGTCATCATCCAGGAACTCATCAACAACATTGCCATGAAGCATGGCGGTGTGTCGGTGTTTGCGGGCGTCGGCGAACGCACTCGCGAAGGCAATGACCTGTGGCTCGAAATGCAGGAGTCGGGCATTCTGGATCCGCACGATTGGAAGAAGTCGAAGGTTGCGCTGGTGTATGGCCAGATGACCGAGCCGCCCGGGGCGCGTCTGCGCGTGGGCTTGACCGGCCTCACGGTTGCGGAATACTTCCGCGATGAAGAAGGCCAGGACGTGTTGCTGTTTATCGACAACATTTTCCGGTTTACGCAGGCCGGTTCAGAAGTGTCCGCGCTGTTGGGTCGCATGCCTTCCGCTGTCGGTTATCAACCGAACCTGGCTACGGAAATGGGCGATCTGCAGGAACGCATCACATCGACGAACAAGGGCTCCATTACCTCGGTGCAGGCGATTTACGTACCTGCCGACGACTATACGGATCCGGCGCCGGCCACGACGTTCGCGCACTTGGACGCCACCACCCAGTTGTCGCGCGCCATTTCCGAGTTGGGCATTTACCCGGCGGTCGACCCACTGGCTTCGACCTCGCGCATTCTGGATCCACGCATTCTCGGTGAAGAACACTACAACGTCGCTCAGAAGGTGAAGCAGACGCTGCAGCGTTACAAAGATTTGCAGGACATCATCGCGATTCTGGGTATTGACGAGTTGAGCGATGAAGACAAACAGACGGTTGCCCGGGCCCGCCGCTTGCAGAAGTTCCTGTCGCAGCCATTCCACGTGGCAGAGCAGTTCACAGGCCGCGCCGGGAAATACGTGAAGCTGGCTGACACCGTGCGCAGTTTCAAAGAGATTGTGGAAGGCAAGCACGACGCACTGCCGGAGCAGGCGTTCTACATGCAGGGCACCATCGACGAAGTGCTGGAGAACGCCGAGAAGCTCAAGAAGGCCTAAGGGAGAGGCTCGCCGATGGCCGAAACGTTTAAACTCGAAATCGCTACGCCGACCAAATTGGTGCTGGAGGAGGACGTAACCAGCGCCGAAATACCGGGTAGCAATGGGTATCTGGGAATTCTGCCGGACCACGCGCCCTTACTGGGACTGCTGGGCGCGGGTGTTTTGACGTACACGCACAAAGAGAAGAAGAACTACCTGGCTGTCGATAGCGGGTTTATCGAAGTGCTGGACAACTGTGTGCGCGTGTTGGCGGAGCGAGCGGATTTCGCAAAGACGATTTCCTTGGACGCGGCGCGAAAAGAGCTGGCTGACGCGCAGAACGCCATGGATCACCCGGGCGACGATGCTAACTATGAGGCGTTGGTTGAGGGAGTGAAACAGGCGCAAGCACGGATTGACGCGGCACAGAAAGAGACGCCAGGCTAGCGAGAAGCAGTCAATTTGTTTGTTAGTTTGAAGAGAGCGGTCCCCGGGGGAGCCGCTCTTGTTCTTTATGGGAGACGTCGCGGTTGTGTCGGCGACGCATTTGATTCATGTCTGAAAACTTGCCACATCGAGCAGCGGCGGCGACGCCCATGCAGACGGTTGCCTGGGTGGGAGAACTGCCAGGGCGGATAGCCAGCGCTTTCCCCGATGCCGGCTTGCAATGCGTCTCCTATCTGGGGCAGGACTTCGTAGAAGCGCCCTTCGACGCCGTGGCGCCGTTGATCCAATACCTTCGAGATAGCGAGCGGTACGACATGCTAACGGATTTGACAGCCGTGGATCACCCCAAAGATGCCGCGCGGTTTGAGATTGTCTACTTCCTGTACTCGTTCGCGCGGAATCAGCGGATTCGCTTGAAAACGCGGATCGCTGAGCATCAGGATGCTCCGTCCATCACGTCGATTTTTTCCGGCGCGAATTGGTTGGAGCGCGAAGTCTACGACATGTTTGGCGTGCGATTCGCCGGCCACCCTGGATTGAAGCGCATTCTGCTGCCGGAGGAGTGGCAAGGGTTTCCGTTACGCAAAGACAAATCAATTCTGGCAATGGATCAAGACTGGGTTCGCGATCACTTGCACATCGAGAGCGGCCAGTGAGCGACACACCGACTCGCGTGGACCCGTTGCTTGAGAGCGAGGGCCGGTATCTCGAAGGTAGTGAGATGGTGCTCAATCTGGGCCCGCAGCACCCTTCCACGCACGGAGTTCTGCGAGTGGTACTCAAGCTCAACGGTGAACGCGTCCGGGATGTGGAGTGCATGATCGGCTATCTACATCGGGGCGTGGAGAAGATTGCCGAGAATCGCACCTACCAGATGTTCGCGCCGTACGTGGACCGCATGGATTACGTCGCGGCGGTCTCCAATGGCCTTGGCTACTGCCTGGCCGTGGAACGGCTCATCAGCGTGGAAGCCCCGCCGCGGGCTCAGGCTGCGCGGGTCATCCTCACGGAATTGAACCGCATTGCCAGCCACCTGCTGTGGCTGGGAACGCACGCGCTCGACCTGGGTGCAATGACCCCGGTCTTCTACACGTTTCGCGAGCGGGAAGAAATCCTGAAGATCTTTGAAAACTACTGCGGCGCGCGGCTGACAACGCATGCCTTCCGCATCGGCGGCCTGCAATACGAACTCTACGATGGTTTCGAAGAGCAGGTGCTGGCCTTCTGCTCGATGTTCCCACGGCGACTGGACGAGTATGAGACGCTGCTGACCGGTAACCGGATCTGGGTGGACCGGCTGAAGGGCGTGGGCATCCTGAACGCGGCCGACTGCAAGCGCTACGGCGTGACGGGACCGCTGCTGCGGGCGACCGGCGTCGAGTGGGATCTGCGCAAGGCGCAGCCGTATTCGGGCTATGAGCGGTACGAGTTCGCCATTCCCACCGGGCGAGACGGCGATAGCTTCGACCGCTACTTGGTGCGCATGCTGGAGATGAGGCAGTCGGTGCGGATCATCGAGCAGGCTGTGAGCCGGATCCCGTCTGGCCCGATCATGGCCAGAGTCCCGAAGGTGCTGAAGCCGCCGCCCGGCGAGGTCTACGTGGCGACCGAAGCGCCCAAGGGTGAGCTGGGCTATTTTATCGTGAGCGACGGCTCCGATCAGCCATACCGAATACGCGTGAGGCCACCGTCCTTTCTCAATCTGCAGTCGCTCGAACAAATGGCGAAAGGAGCCTTGGTGGCCGACGTCGTGGCGATTATCGGCACCATCGACATCGTGCTAGGGGAAGTAGATCGATAGGGTATCCTAACTCCTTGTAATTCTTCAGTTTTCCAATCGACGCAGGATATTGACCATCCGCTACGTTCCCTTCGCGAAGCGCGGGGCGCGCCAGTTATCATTGAGGGAACGGTACTCGGGACATAGCGATTGCCGCGATCCACCGAGGCTGCCCCTCCCGATGTCCCGAAGCGAGGCCGCGCGCTAGAGGTAATCCTGCCTACGTGCTGCGTGTCGATTCTGAATGCGCCATTGGCTAAACAAATTTCTGCTGGTTGACCTGCTGAAAGGCCTGGGTGTCACCTTCCGGCACCAGAAGCCCCGCGAGATCACCACCGAGCAATATCCCCTCGACCGGCCGCAAGTGGCCGAGCGGTACCGGGGCGCACCCCGGCTGAACAACAATCCCGAGACGAACGAGACGCTGTGCATTGCCTGCGACCTGTGCGCGAAAGCGTGTCCGGAGAACCTGATTGCGGTGGGCGCGGAACGTGACCCCAAGACCAAGCACAAGGTGCTGACGTATTTCACCTACGATCTTTCGCGCTGCATGTTCTGCGGGCTCTGCGAAGACGCCTGCCCGGTGGACGCGTTGGAACTGACACAGGATTTTGAGCTGGCTACCTTCACGCGGCAAGGGCAGATCTGGGACCGGCAGATGCTTGAGGAAGGGCCGCGGCCGCTCGACTTCAAGCGCTGACGTTCACTGATGACTACCGCCCCCGAGATGCTCGACACGGTCCTGTTTTACTTGTTCAGCTTGCTAGTGCTGGCGGGCGCTGTTCTTTGCATTACCCGCCGCAACGCGGTCCTCAGCGCAGTCTGGCTGGTAGTGTCGCTGTTGGGCGTGGCGGGACTGTTCTTACTGGAAGGCGCCGAGTTCCTGTTTGTGGCGCAGATCATCGTCTACATCGGCGGCATCACCCTGCTGTTTCTTTTCGTCATCATGCTGGTGAATCTGGATGCCGCGGCAAAGGTGCGGCAGTTCCGGCGCACCTGGCCGGCGATCGTGCTGGCAGGTATCGCTCTGGCTGCCGAACTGTTGGCGCTGTTGGTGCGCGGGCGGCTGCCGGTTCGCATCGAGAACCCCGCGTCAGCCGGAAATACTGAGCAACTCGCCGACACGCTGTTCTCGCATGACTTCGTGGCATTTGAGCTTGTGTCCGTGCTGCTGCTGGTTGCGATCGTGGGTTCGGTATGGATGGGACAACGGCGGCCGGAGCGCGAAGCTGGCGGGCCTGATCACAGACCAGGAGCGGACGAATGACACACGCCATTCCCGCCCTGCACTATCTGGTGGTCAGTGCGTTGCTGTTGGTCATCGGCACTCTCGGCGTTCTACTGCGCCGCAACATCGTTGTGATCCTCATGTCGATTGAGCTGATTCTCAACGCAGTGAACATTAACCTCGTGGCTTTCTCGCGGATGCACAACCAAACCCAGGGCCAGGCTTTCGCGCTCTTCGTGATCGCGGTGGCGGTGGCCGAAGCAGCGGTGGGTTTGGGCGTGCTGATTGCGCTGTTTCGAAATCGCGGCACCGTGCTGGCCGACGAACTGGATCTTTTGAAATGGTGACGGCACAGCAGCTCCTGCTCACGCTGTTGCTGCCCTTGATGGCGACGCTGCTGCTGTTGCTGGCCAGCCGGCCGGGAGTGCAGCGCGTGAAACCACTGCGCTGGCCCGGCATGGTGGCAACACTGGCGGTGCTGGCTTCATTGTCGGTTTCACTGGCCTGCTTCTACGAGTTCAGGTTAAGCGGCGCCGGGCTGCACCTATCGTTGGGGCAATGGATCCCCGGTTTTGGGGCCACGCTGGGCTTGCAAATGGATGGCCTGAGCGCAGCGCTGCTGCTGCTGGTCGATGGCATCGGCTTGATGGTGTTCGTGTACTCGTTGGCTTACATGCGCGAGGAAAAAGACCAGCGGCGTTACTACGGTTCACTGCTGCTCTTCCTGGCCATGATGAAGCTGCTGGTGCTGGCCGACAACTACCTGCTGTTGTTTGCCGGATGGGAAGGCGTTGGCCTGGCCAGCTATTTGCTGATCGCTTACCATTACGAACGCTACAAAGCGGGACACGCGGCGACCAAGGCTTTCATCGTCAATCGCATCGGCGACGCTGGCTTCCTGTTGGGCATCTTGGGCCTGTTCCAGGCTTGCGGATCGCTGCAGTTTGAGACCGTCGCCCAGCGGGCCGGCGAGATTCCACACGCGGCGCTGGTGGCGATTACGACCACGCTTCTGATTGGCGCGCTGGGCAAGTCCGCACAGATTCCGCTGCACGTCTGGCTGCCCGATGCGATGGAAGGCCCGACTCCCGTTTCGGCGCTAATCCACTCCGCGACCATGGTTTGCGCCGGTGTCTATTTGGTGGCGCGATCGGGCTTCCTGTTCAGCGCTGCGCCCGAAGTGAGCCAGGGCGTCGCCATCCTGGGGGCGTTGACTGCTCTCTTCGCGGCAACGGTGGCGCTGGTTGAAAACGACATCAAGCGCGTGCTGGCCTATTCGACCATCAGCCAGATTGGTTTCATGTTTATGGCGCTCGGAGCGGGCGCATTTGGTGTAGCCATTTTCCACCTGGTGACGCACGCGTTCTTTAAGTCGCTGCTGTTCCTCGGCGCCGGTTCTGTAATACACGCCTTGCATGGAAACCAGAATCTGAGGCAGATGGGTGGCCTGCGAGGGAAGATGCCGGTTACCTTCTTGACGATGACAGTGGCCGCGCTCGCGCTGGCAGGAGTCCCCGGTTTAGCCGGATTCTTTTCGAAGGACGCCGTTTTGGGCGCGACGCTGGGCGCTCCGAATGGGTGGCTGTTATTTGTGGTCGGGCTAGGAACTTCGCTCTTGACCGCATGCTATGCGGGGCGCTTGATCTTTCTGATCTTCTTCTGCCCGCCGCAGCGGCACGGTAGCCATCAGATGGCGCACGAATCGCCCGCGCTGATGTTGATGCCGATGACGCTGCTGGCAGGTGGCTGTGTGTTCGCCGGTTTGCTGGGACCGATCCGCTGGACGGAGTGGCCGTTGATGGTTTTGACCGGGATGCTCTCTCTCGGGGGCCTCTGGCTCGCCCATCACTTCTACGTTTCAAAACCGGAAGCTCGCGACGGCCTTGGACGATCGCTTCGCTCCGCTGGCAAGAATGTTGCGGAACCGCTGGTATGTGGATGCCGTGTATGAGGAACGAATCCTGGATGGCCTCGTGTTGCGCACGGCGCGCGGCGCGGCCCGAGCAGACCGGCATCTGCTGGACGGTTTTGTGAATGGCTCGGCGTGGGCCACGAGGCAAGTCTCGAAGGCCTCGCGATGGGTGGACCGTTACTTGATTGACGGGCTCGTGCGCGGCACGTCCGGCACGTTGCAGTTTTTATCATCGCCGGCCCGTGCTCTCCAGACCGGATTCGTTCAAACCTACGCACTTGTTTTTATAGCGGGGCTGCTGGCCGCGCTTGGCTATTACCTGGCTCACTAACTTGATATCCCGCCACTTACTTTCCGCCCTGCTGTTCCTGCCGCTTGCCGGAGGGCTGGCGCTGCTCGCCATTCCGTCCGGACGAATTAATTTGCTGCGCTGGTGGGCCAACATCGTGGCGGCGGCTACTTTGGCTGCTTCCCTCTTCCTACTGGCCAGCTTCCGAACTGACATGAGCGGTTTTCAGATGGTGGAGCGGCACGACTGGATTCCGACAATTGGCGCCGAGTTCCTGCTGGGGATCGACGGCATCAGTCTGCTGCTGGTGCTGCTGACCACCCTGATCTCGTTCCTGGCTGTGTGGTGTTCCTGGAATTCGGCCCTGGATCGCCCGAAGCTCTACTACGCGATGCTGCTGTTGTTGGAGACGGGAGTGCTCGGCGTTTTTCTTTCGCTCGATCTCTTCTTGTTCTACCTGTTCTGGGACGTGGTGCTAATTCCGATGTACTTCATCATCGGCATCTACGGTGGACCGAGACGTTCCTATGCAGCCATCAAGTTCTTTCTGTACACGTTGCTGGGCAGCGTCTTCATGCTGCTTGGCTTTCTGGCACTGTATTTCCAGTACGCGCAGAAGTTTGGCGTTTACACATTCGACCTGACCAAGTTGATGCAGTTGAGCCTGGACTCCGGCACCGAGCAGTGGATCTTCTTTGCGCTGTTTCTGGGTTTCGCGGTTAAGATTCCGATGTTTCCGTTCCACACCTGGCTGCCGGATGCACACGTCGAGGCGCCCACGGCCGGATCGGTTCTGCTCGCTAGTCTGCTGCTGAAGATGGGCACGTATGGGTTCATGCGCTTCTCCTTGCCGTTGCTGCCCAGGGCATCGATGGAGCCGTGGATTGTGAATACGATGGTGGCGCTCTCACTCATTGCCATCATTTACGGCGCTTTGATCTGCCTAACGCAGCGTGACTGGAAGAGGCTGGTCGCCTACTCATCCGTGAGCCATCTCGGTTTCTGCACGCTGGGGATCTTCGCGCTGAATGAAAGCGGCCTCGTCCGGCAGCATCATCCAACAGGTGAACCACGGTATCACCACCGGGCTGTTATTCCTGCTGGTGGGGTTCATCTACGAACGCCGGCACTCGCGCGAAATCGCGGATTTCGGCGGCTTGGCGCAAGTGATGCCGGCCTTTGCCACCGTGTTTGCGATCACTGTTTTTGCATCAGCCGGCCTGCCTTTGCTGAATGGCTTTATTGGCGAGTTCTCCATTCTCTCCGGAGCGTTCGCGGTGAATTGGATCTGGGCGCTGGTCGGCGCAATTGGTCTGATTTTGGGCGCGGCCTATTTGCTTTGGCTATACCAGCGAACGATGCTCGGTCCGTTGAAGTACGAAGCGAATCGGGCATTGACTGACCTGAGCTGGCGCGAGCGCCTGATTGTGCTTCCGCTGGTATTGCTTTCGTTTGCTATCGGGCTGTATCCGAAGCCTATGTTTTCAATCGTCAACGGACCTGTGCGCGAGATCGTACAACGATTGAACGGCGCCGGCCAGGTGAAGGCAGCGGACGTGTTCTGCGCTTCGCGCCGCTGCAGAAGCAACCATGACCGCCTTCAGTTACACCAGCGTCGATCACCTGGCTTTGCTGCCACCGCTGCTGCTGGCCATTTTCGCGTGCGCGACGATGTTACTGGACGTGGCCGCGCGATACGCGGATCAGGCGAAACGCGGCGTCATGGGTTTCGGCTTGGTTGGTCTGGCGCTCACAGGCTACGCCCTGTTCCTCCAATGGCGCGCGCTCGACAATGCGGGGCAGCCGTTTATCACAGCGCTGCAGAATTCCGTGACGATCGATGCGCTGTCGCTGTTCACCAATGGGGTTGTGTTGGTAGCAACGGCCATTCTGTTTCTCAGTGCCTACCGGTATCTCGAAATCTCCGACGAGCATCGGCCGGAGTTCTATTGCCTGGCGTTATTCGCCCTGTGCGGCATGTACTTCATGGCCTCGGCCGTGGATCTGATTGTGCTGTTCGTGGGCCTGGAGACCGCTGCGGTCAGTCTCTACATTTTGGTCGGCTTCACACGCACGGACCGCCACTCCAATGAAGCGGCACTCAAGTATCTGCTGCTGGGCGCGCTGGCTTCCGGCTTTGTGGTGTATGGGTTTTCGCTTCTTTACGGCATGAGCGGATCAACCCGGCTTACGGAGATTGCTGCCGCTGTCCTGGAGCGCGGGCCGCGCGATCCGTTCGTGATTCTCGCCACCGTGACCATCTCGGTCGGCCTGCTGTTCAAGATCTCTGCGGTTCCGTTCCATACATGGGCGCCTGACGCGTATGACGGAGCTCCGACGCCGGTGACGGCCCATCTCTCCGTTGCTTCGAAGGTGGCGTCGTTCGCCGTGTTGATCCGATTGCTACTCATGACGCTGTCGCTGGCACGACCAATATGGGGGCCCATGATCGCGGTTGCATCGGTAGCGAGCCTCACCATCGGCAGCATCGCCACACTCAACCAGAGCCGCCTCAAACGATTCTTTGCCTATAGCTCCATTGCGCATGCCGGCTACATACTGCTGGGCTTTGTCGCCGCCACTCCAGCGGGCCTCAAGGGCGTTTACGTTTATCTTCTCGTCTACGCCGTGATGAATCTGGGCGCATTCACGCTGCTGATCTCGTTGCGGCGCCACGGCATCACAGGCGAATGGATCAGCGATCTGCGGGGGTTGTCGAAGAATCATCCGGTGCATGCCGCCTTGTTTGTGGTTCTGCTGCTTTCGCTCGCGGGCATGCCGCCTACGGCCGGCTTCCTGGCGAAGTACTTCATCTTTGTCGCGCTGATTGAAACAGGGCACATTACGCTGGCCGTGATTGCGGCTGCCTACACGGCAGTGAGCCTGTACTTCTACTTCCGGCTGGTCCGCGAGATGTACCTGTCGGACGGAGAGGTAGCCGAGCCTATCGAGGCAAGCCTTGGCATTCGCATCTCGCTCGCTGCCACAACCGCGTTCACGCTGCTGATCGGCTTGTTTCCGGAGCCGCTGTTGCGCGCCAGCATCCGGCTCACGGGCGGTGGCCAGTGAGAACCTTGCAAGCTCTGCTGGACAGCCGCTGGCTCATTCCTGTGCTGACGGCACTGGCGCTGGCGGTGGTGTTCCCGCTGGGCGTAGGCTACCTTTCGCTGCTTGAGCGCAAGTTGCTGGCGGATTTCCAAGGACGACTCGGACCGATGCGCGTGGGGCCGCACGGCCTACTGCAGCCACTGGCTGACGCGGTTAAGCTTCTGCTGAAGGAAGACATCATCCCAGCCAAAGCTGACAAAACACTATTTGTCATTGCGCCCATTGTTTCGGTCGTGGCCGCGATGCTGGGCTTCACTGTTTTGCCGTTTAGCAGCCGAATTCTGATGAGTGACGTGAACGTCGGCTTGCTGGCGATCCTGGCGTTCTCTTCGCTTGGCGTACTGGGAATCATTCTCGGCGGCTGGTCCTCCAACAGCCACTACTCACTTCTGGGCGCGCTGCGTAGCGCGGCACAGTTGGTGAGCTACGAGATCGGCCTCGGCCTCGGCCTTCTCGCCGGGGTCATGGTCGCCGGAACGCTGAGCTTGTCCGCGATTGTTGAGGCACAACGCGATCGGCACGTCTGGTTTGCCTTCTCAAACTTCGGCGCGATGCTGGTGCCGTTTGCGGTCTTCTTTCTGGCGGGCGTTGCCGAGACCAACCGCGTGCCTTTCGATCTTCCCGAGGCGGAATCCGAGTTGGTGGCCGGCTATCACACCGAGTTCAGCGGATTTCGCTGGGGTCTCTATATGCTCGCCGAATGGGGAAACATTATGGTGCTCAGTGCGGTTGCGGTGACACTCTTTCTGGGCGGCTGGCTCAGGCCCTTCGCGAGCGTAGCGGCGCTCGAGCTGCCGCTGAATGTGGGCGTCCCGTTGATTGTTTTCGTAGGGATCGCGATTTACTGCGTCAAGCTGGCGGGACATTGCTACTACCGCTACGAAAGCGTCATTCTGGTCGCCATCGCATCTGTATTTTTACTAGTAGGCATGACGTTTCTTGTGCCGGCCGTGCGTCCGCAGCTGGCTGGCCTGTTCTGGTTCTTCTCGAAGCTGAGCATTTTCGTATATTCCGTAATCTGGCTGCGTGGCACGTTTCCCAGGGTTCGCTATGACCAGCTCATGAAATTCGGATGGAAGTATCTGATTCCATTGGGTCTGGCCGGCCTAGCGGCGAATGCCGTGCTGGGGCTGACTTCTTAAGAATCTATTAAAAGTGGGAGATTTAAGAAAACTTTTCCAGATTTTAAGAACGAAACGTCCCCTTCTGTCGTCCTATAGACAACGCAACCATACGCCCGCGTGGCTCCTTCCCCCCCAACAAAATGCCACGCGGGTCCCCCTTCCTCTCATTCGCCGTCTGGATAAGCAACCTAAAGTTCTGTCAGTTGACGGAATAGGGGTTCGTCCTCCCGATAGCCGCTTCGGGACGATAGCGAAAGACGACCGCGCCTCGGTGGTTGATGTAGCCAAACTCGCCATCACCCAAAGACACATGAGGGAGGCCCTGTACGAAGGCTAGACCCTCGGAAAAGTCGCGCACACCTTGGAATCGCAACACGACTTTACCGGCCTTGTCGATGAATCCCTCACCGCATTGTTTCTTCACAGCAAAGGGAACCCCGCCGCAGTCGGACTCCGGGCGGACCGACGGTGGTGTGCCTCTGCCTGAACCGTCGCGCGCTTCGATATAGCAGTGGCCATCAAAAACGACGGAGGCGAGCCCTTCACGAAAAGGCCGACCGTCGGCGAAGTGATAGGGAATCACGACCTTTCCCGACCGATCGATGTAGCCTACTTTCCCGACGCTGAAATCGCCAGTGAGGCGCACAGCAGCCAAGCCTTCGCTGAAAGGTCTGAGGAAACACCCTTTGCGAGTTCGATGATGATCTTCCTGGATTGATCAATAAAAGCGAAGAGAGCGCCGCGCTTCGAATCAAGAAAGACTTTTGCAAGTCTCTCCGAGAAGTGCTCAGCCGACAAGTATTTCGGCGGGATCACCCAGTTCCCAGCCGCATTTATGAAGCCCCACTTATCGCTGGCGCGGGACAGGCGATAGCCCTTCCACAAAATCCTCTTCCGAAGACCAGCCGACGTCGAACTTGGGAGGTATCACGACCTCGCCGTCTAGGATGATAAAGCCGGCCTTGCCCTTCTCCTCGAACCGAAAGAGCGCGGTATCGGAGCGTCGGTTCTTATGGCACGGGAGCTTGGTGTGCATCCAGACGCAGGGAAGCATGAGGGCGCTGATCAACGAGGTCGCAGCGGCGATCCTGGGCAACATTGCTCCGATTATTACGCCGCTTGCAGCTGTTAGCAACGGGCGCACGGCCCTCGCCTCCCTATAATCGGAAAAGATGAACGTTGATCCCGGCGTCCGGAAGCAGCTGGACCGCATTCCGAAGCTCAGCCTCCAGGAGCAAGTTTCCCTTTCCCAATTCACGCGGTTTGGCATAGGTGGTCCGGCCGCCGCCCTGGTAGACACAACGGATGCCAGCGCGTTCGCGAGTGCGCTCAAAGTTGTACGGCTCGCAACGGTTCCCCATGTAGTGATCGGCGGCGGAACGAATCTGGTGGTCGCCGATGCCGGCTTCGATGGCGTTGTACTGCGCTTTCGCGGTGCTTGCATGGAGTTCTCCGACCATTCGTTGAAAGTCGAAGCGGGCGCCGTTTTGCAGGATGTGGTCGATGCCGGCGTGGCGCGCGGACTGAAGGGCATGGAAACCATGACGGGCATACCCGGCTATCTCGGCGCCGCGGTCTACGGAAATGCCGGAGCCTATGGGCATTCCATTCAGGAACGCGTCGAGCGGGTTCATTTCACGGACGGCGAGACGTTCCGCAGTCTGAACAATCGCGAATGCGAGTTCGAATACCGCGAGAGCCTCTTCAAGCGGCACAAGGACTGGGTGATTCTTTCAGTGCAGTTGAGCTTCGACGAGGATGATCCGGCCACGCTGAAGAAGACCGCCGACGACATTCGCGCCATTCGCGATGAGAAGTATCCGCCATCGATGAAGTGTGCCGGAAGCATTTTCAAGAATTGTTTCTTTTCGCAACTCCCGACGCCGGTTCAGGCGCAGATTCCTCCGAAGCTGGTACGTGAAGGCAAGGTTCCGTCAGCGTGGTTCCTGGAGCAGGTGGGAGCGAAGGGCATCCGCCGAGGCGACATTCAGGTGGCCACCTATCATGCGAATCTGATTTATAACGACGGCGCGGGCACGGCGGAAGATCTCGTGACCGTCATCCGCCAACTGAAGCACATGGTACACGATCGCTTCGGCTTCTATCTGGAAGAAGAGGTTCAATACATCGGCTTTGAACGGGCCGCCGTGCTCGCTGAGTCACAATAGGCGAATGGCAGCAGCCGGAACCAAGCCAGACGCCACCGAGATTCGCCGTTTTCAACACGGCGATGCCGAAGCATTTCGAACGCTCAACGAAGAGTGGATCCTGCGCTATTTCCACCTTGAGCCAAAGGACCACCAGGTCCTGGGCGATCCCGAGACTTACATCCTGAAACCCGGCGGCGCCATTCTCATGGCGATGACCGATGGGGTGGCTGCGGGGTGTTGCGCGCTGCAATTCATGAGCGAGCAGGTCTACGAAGTCTCGAAGATGGCGGTCAGCCCCGCGTTTCAGGGCCGCGGCATCGGAAAGCAGCTGCTGCAGGCAACCATCGAGGAAGGGCGCCGGCTCGGAGCCCGACGGCTCTACATTGAGACCAACGAAGTGTTGACGCCCGCGGTGACCCTGTATGCCTCGTGCGGATTTCGCCCCGTGCCGGCCGATCGCCTGAAGCCTTCACCCTTCGCACGAGCCAATGTCCATTTGGAACTTTGGCTGACGTCCTGAGCGACTTCCGCCGAGTACCATGGAAACTTATGCGTCGCACGCTTGTTGGGGTATTCGGTCTTCTCGCCCTGTTCCTGGTTTCACTCATCGCACAACCTTCCATCGATTTGATTCTGGTCAACGGGAAGATCTGGACCATTAATCCAAAGCAGCCGGAAGTGGAGGCCGTCGCGATCAGCGGGAACCACATCGCTGCGGTGGCCAGCACGGCCGAGATTACAGCCCTCAAGCAAAGCAATACGCAGGTGATCGATCTGGCCGGCAAACGAGTGGTGCCGGGCTTCAACGACGCCCACGTTCATTTCTTCGATGGCGGGTCAAATCTATCGAGCGTTCAGCTGCGGGACGCCAAGAGCCAGGCCGAGTTTCGCGATCGCATCGGTGAGTTTGCCGGGCACACGCCGAAAGGCCAATGGATCACTGGCGGCGATTGGGACCACGAGAACTGGACGCCGGCTGACTTGCCAACGCGGCAGTTGATCGACGCAGTGACGCCGGACACACCAGTGTTCGTCAACCGCTTGGACGGCCACATGGCACTGGCGAATTCGGCAGCTTTGAAACTCGCGGGCATCGATGAGAACACGAAAGACGTCCCGGGCGGCGTGATTGTTCGAGATGCCTCGAGCAATCCGACCGGAATTTTGAAAGACGCCGCGCAAGACCTTGTCTATAAGGCGATGCCTCCGCCTTCGGTCCATCAAATCGAGGAGGCGATGATGGCTGCACAGAAGTATGCCACGGAGCAGGGCGTCACCAGCATTCAGGATATGTCCGCTGGGCGTGATGCGCTGCGGGCGTACCAAATGTTACTGAAGCAGGGGCAGCTACATGTTCGCGTTTCGGGTCATCAACCGCTTGCGACCTGGAGCAACCAGGCCTCCGTCGGCATCCTCGCCGACTTCGGCAACGATCATCTCCACATCGGCGGGCTGAAGGGGTTTGCGGACGGTTCGCTTGGGTCCACCACGGCGCTGTTCTTCGCGCCCTATCTGGATTCACCAAGTACGTCGGGCATTGCCAGCGACGAACTGGTGAACCCGAATAAGATGTGGAAGAGCATCGAGGAGGGCGATGCAGCCGGCTTGCAGATTGCCATTCATGCCATCGGCGACAAGGCCAACAACACGATCTTGAACTTCTACGAGCGGCTGGGAAAGGAACACGGCGAGCGCGACCGGCGTTCGCGCATCGAACATGCTCAGCACTTGCAAACCTCCGATATTCCGCGCTTCGGCCAGTTGCATGTGATCCCTTCGATGCAGCCTTATCACTGCATCGATGATGGCCGTTGGGCCGAGAAGCGCATTGGCCCCGAGCGCGCCAAGGGTACGTATGCGTTTCGAATGCTCCTAGACACGGGCGCCACATTGGCTTTCGGATCCGATTGGCCGGTCGCGCCGATGGTTCCGCTGATGGGTATCTACGCCGCCGCGACGCGCCGGACTCTGGACGGCAAGCATCCGGACGGCTGGGTGCCCGAGCAGAAGATCACCGTGGCTGAAGCAATTCGTGCTTACACCATCGGCTCGGCCTACGCGAGCTTCGAGGAAACAATCAAGGGCTCCATCGAGCCTGGGAAGCTGGCGGACCTGGTGGTGCTCTCGGACGATATCCTGTCGATCGATCCGGTCGCCATTGCCAAGACCAAAGTGCAGATGACGGTTTTTGACGGCAAGGTGATCTACGAGCGGAAGTGAGCAAAGGGCAACTCGTCTGATGAATCGTCAGTACCTACCGTTAGGTTCTTGCTGTTTCTGGCTCGCTTCTCCGAAGGGATTGCGGAAAGCTCCGAACCTTCGCAAAGTCTACCGAGCCGCGACGGTAAGAAGCTGTGAAGAATTAAGAATATGGCCGCAATGAACGCGGATTAATTCGAAGTGCGGTCGCGGCACGACCTGCCGGGGAGCGGACGGCTCTGTGCTGAAGTCTTCACCCATGCCGTGACTGTGCGGACAAGGATCCTTGTTATTTTTCGCTCCGGCGATGTCGCGCTTCCGAAGCTTTGCGTTCGCTCCGTTACCGTCGCGGCTCCGTTTGCATCCCCTCGCTTAACGGAGCGGACGTCCACGACTTTCGAAAGCCGTGGTTCCACCCGTTTCCGTTTGTGCGGCGGCCCGGAATCCAGAGTCTACTTGGTTCCAGCTACGCCAGGTTAACGCGCCTCGGCCAGATCCAGCTGCAAGAGAAGCATCTCGGCGGCCGTCCAGTAATGCGGCGTGACATGCGCAGGATGCAGCCACCCTCGAACATCGTTCCATCGATGAAAGCTGTTCTCTTCGCCATTGCCTTCCCACCAGGTGTAGAGGCCCGGCGATGCTTGGTGACTCCAGAACCAGTGCATCGTTTGTTCGGCGCGGCTGCGGTCGCCAAGCTCCAGCCAGTTGTGCGCTTCGGCGATGTCGAAATACGTCCACTCGGGACGTTTCGTGAAGCCGCCGTCGGGCGTGCGCCGGCTCGCCCAACGTGCTTCGAAGAGAGCCTGTAGTTTCACTTTGTCTTGATCGCCAACGTGCGTCGGCCACAGCGCGCTGATGTAGGTGCGGTCGTTCAGCGCTTCCTTCGTATTCAGTGCTCGCTGCCAAGCGGTCCGAATCTCGACCGCCTCCTGACGCCACTGTATCGCCAGGTCGCCCCGGCCGCGACGCTCCGCGACGCGCGCTGCGTCATTGAGTCCAAGGAAGCTCACTGCGTTGACGAACAGCACCGGCCGCTGCCAGTCCATGCGCCCAATGATCAGCCCATTCTGGGCGGCGTCGCAGACCAGATCCAGATCTGTCCGTGAGCGCTGGCCTGGAACAATCGGCCCATCGAACGGATGCCGAATCGGTGCGCTGGCGTGGTGCATCCGGTGGATCAATTCTGCCTTGCGCTGAACGGCTTCCCAAACCCGCTGGTCGAATTTGACGGAGTGCGCGAAGGCAGCTGTCTCCCCAATGGCCCATAGCGACAAGCCGGGAGCATCGGCCTCCGCGCCAAATCCGCCAAAGAAGTCGTGATCGGCAAAATAGAGCGCTAATTGTTTGGCGGTGTCCACTTGACCAGCCCGGGCAAGCGCCACGACAACATAAGCCCCGTCGCGCAGCCCCGCGAGCGGATAGTTTAGCGGATCTCCGGGACGTGTCTGATCGGCCACTAGCGACATCATCAGGTGCGCAACCTGGTCGTCCAGGCATTCTAGGAATTGAGGATCGGTTGCAGTCAACTTGGTTATGGCCCGGGTGGTCGCGAACGGCAGTGCCGGAACCTTGCCAAACTTGAGATCGTTGATTTCAGCAGTTGTCTTCTTTGCCAACTGAATGTCGGCGCGATACCAGCCTTCCGGGTGGGGACCTTCCTCCGATATCCGAATGCTTACGGGCGCTGGATCGAAGCGGATCACCCAGCGATCGCTTATTAGCAGGCGACCCTTCACGTTCTTCAACGAGAAGATCGGCCCGCCCGCGGGCCCAACACTCCGCACGGCGATGGGGACCGCTCGCGAGTTAGTGCTAGTGATCAGGATCGTCCAATGGCCCGGACGGTCTGCGAGCAGATTCGCTCCGTAGTGAGGCGTCTCTGTCACGAGTACCGGCATCGGTTCGCCACTGACCCATGCGAATCGTTGCTTGATCTGCGATAAGGGGATGCGGTCGCCGTCATCGATCGAGAGGCCGAAACTCCCGGGTACAGGACTGAAGCTGCCGCCGGGTTCGACGTAGCTCTTTTGGTCTTCGGCCGTGCCAGGCCATGCGTAGACAACGTGTCCAACACTCCTGGGCCATCCCTTTTCCGGATGAGCCGCTGCCTCGCGCCGCGCTATCTCCCTTTGCGATGCCAGCGCCCAGGCGATGGGCATCGCCGAGAAGACAAAAACAAGCAGTACGCGAGTCAGGCGGCGGCGCATTCGCTGACTAGCCTAACTCGCTCAGCTTATTCGCAGCGATTAACTCGCGATAATTGGTGAGTTTGATTTCGAGCTCCGCCAGCCGTGCCCGAATCGTGGGAGACGTCAGCGCCTCCAACTGGCGCACTCTGGCTTCTTTCAATCGGCTTGGCGCGCGGCGAAGCTCGTCACCCAGATAGCCCGGGTGGCACATGAACTCGATGGAACCGCCTGGCAAGCGACCCAGAGCTTCGCTTAGAGTTTCGACACTCAGCGTATCCGTGAGCAGGAAGCCGGTGAAATGATCCGTCGCCTGCAAGCCCGATTGGCGCAGTTTCCTTCGATATAGAAGATTGAGCGGCCGTACCGGCAGCCATCCCGTATCAAAGGGCAAGCGTACAAAAGGTATCTGGAATTCGCCGGCCAGTCGAAGAACAGCCCTGAACACAGCCGGGTGCACATGGGAGTGTTTGTGTGTATCCAGATGAGTGGGCCGAATACCGGCCGCAACGATCTTCTGAATCTGCGCCCGCAACTCTGATTCGATATTGAGCTGGCCCATCGCAATGGCTTTCAGTACGGCTTTCCAGCTCGCGGGAAGGGCATCGCCCGTCAACACGGATGCGCCTTGTATCAAAACAAGATGGCAGCCAATGTCCAGAGTTGGCGTCTCTCGCGCTAGCCCGACGGCATCCCCAAACGCTTCACCGTTCGCCATCAATGTGGTTGCGCTGAGTATGCCGTGTGTGTGGCTGTACACAATGCCCGCATTGACATCGCGCGTGAAGCCGAAGTCATCGGCGTTAACGATCAGTTGGCGGATCAAGTGACGGCTCGATCAAGCTCTCCTAGAATACTGCCAGCTTGATGCGCAAGAACTTCTTCGGATTGGCACGGAAGTCCTTGAGCAGTCCCTGCAATTCTCGCGTCGCCCCATTGGCAGAGTCGTAGAGCTGAGGATTCACCAGCAGCTGGCCGATGGTGCCCTCACCCGAGTTCACCTTGTCGATGGTGACGTCGACCTTCGACAGTGTGCCAGAGACTTGGTTGGCGATCTTGGGATCCTTCAGCAGCATGCCTGCGGTTCCTTTACCGGCGTTGAGATCATCCAGAATTGTATTCAACTGAGCCACAGTCTTGTGCAACTCGTCGTAGACCGCCGGGTCCTTCAGGAACTTGCCGGCCGTGCCTTTGCCTGCGTTCAGGTCATCGACTAGCAGATTGATCCGAGCGATGGTGGACTGCACCTCTTTGTAAAACTCATCACTATTAACAAGTTTGCCGAGGGTGCCCTTGTCCGAATTGAGTGTCGTGGCCAAGGTCTGCACCTGGCCCACGATGGACTGCACACTGTTGTACAGCGACTCGTCAACTAGCAGCTTGCCGATGGTTCCCTTTCCGACTTCCACCTGCGCGACGATACCATCGACCTTGGTCAGGATCGCCTGCAAGGAATTGAGCACCGCGTATCCCTGTTGCACAAGATCGTCAAACTCGCGCGTGTCCAGGCTGTGGATCTCCGAGTTCGCCTGCACATGATCAGGGCTCTTACCCTTCATGATGCTGATGAACTTCGTGCTGCCCAATAGATTGTCGGAAGCAATCGTGGCCAGCGAATCGTCTGGAATCTCTTTCAGCATCGGTTGGTCCACTTCGAAATCAATGATGATCTGATGGCGTGGTTCATTCTTTCCCGAAAGCTTGACGGACGTCACCTTACCCGCCTGGATACCATTGATGCGGACCGGCGCGCTCTCCACCAGGCCGGCGGCGTCGTCAACGTAGGTGAAAAGGTGGACTCTGCTGGCGAAGAGGTTTGTATTGCCGGTCAGCAGAATCACCAACACGGCAATAAAGAACAGGGCCACCATGGCCAGAATGCCAACCTTTAATTGCGCCCAGCTCACTTTATCTTGCGCGGCCATAGGGACACCTCAATGTCTGCCAAACCTGTGAATATAGGGATCCGTTGAGCTTTCCAGCTCTTCCCTGCTACCGACGAATACGATGCTTCCTTCCTTCATCACGATGAACTTCGTGCGGGTGCGCTTTGCAGCGTCGCGCGTATCGTGGCCTATAGGAAGCAATTCTTCACGCGCCGCATCATAACGGAAGTCCGCCATGAGTTGCCCATCCTGATAGCGGTGCGTCACGATGAGCGAGGCGCTGTTCCGCACATCGCGCTCCTTGGCGATAACCGCCATAATCGTGTTCGCCGTGATGGGATCCAAGCCTGCTGTGGGCGAATCATACAGCACCAGCGGTGGCTCCGTGACAATCGCTCGCGCAATGCCGACGCGGCGCCTCATGCCGCCTGAAACTTCGTTTGGGAATTTGTTGACGGTATGTTCCAACTCCACGAACCGCAGGGCCTCGTGAGCGCGCCGGTCTGCCTCTTCGGGTGAAACGGCGGAGCGGCCCTTTTGATTGAGGAGAGGGTACGCAACGTTTTCGCCAATCGTCAGCGAATCAAAAAGTCCCCCTTCCTGGAACAGGAAACCGGCCCTTGCGCGCAGCGGAAACATACCACGTTCGTTCAAAGATTCGATTCCCTGGTCAAACAACTTGACCTTTCCCGAATCGATGGGAACCAATCCGATAACCGACTTCAGCAATGTAGTCTTGCCGCTGCCGGCTGCCCCGAAGATGATACGGGTTTCGCCCGGCTTTAGTGCGAGCGAGACGTCGCGTAACGCCCATGTCTCGTCAAAGCGGGTATTAACGCTTTCAAACTCGACGATATTCTCTTGCGCAGTCATGGCCGGTTACAAGTTCACGAAGATCTGGTCAATGATGTAGGTTGCCACGAATATCCAGATTGACGCCACAACCACAGCTTGCGTTGTGGCACGTCCGACACCCTGTGTTCCGCCGGTTGTCCGCAAGCCGTAAAAACAACCCACCAGGGCAATGATCATCCCAAAGAGAAATGGCTTCAATAATCCTTGTGCCAGGTCGTTGTACTCCAGCGCGCGCCAGGACGTTGACCAAAACTGGTCGGCGGTAATTATCTTGAGCATTGGTACCGAGACCAGGTAGGCGCCGGCTAACCCAATCACGTCTGCCACCACGACAAGGCAGGGCAGCATTAATGCGGTAGCAGTCAAGCGCGGCGTCACCAGTTTTTGCGTTGGATCCGTGCCCAGCGCGCGCATCGCATCGATCTGCTCGGAAACCTTCATCGAACCGAGTTCACTCGCCATCCCCGACGCGTTGCGTCCTGCCACCAATAGCGCTGTCAGCACGGGACCAAGCTCTCGCACCAGGGTGATTGAGACGATTGCGCCCACCTCGCTCCCGGCGCCGTAGGTATTGAGGGCGCGCGCCATCTGCAGGGCGATAATGGCGCCACTGAAAGCGCCGGTCAGAATAACAATGGGTAGACTTCCGATACCAATGGCATCCATTTGGATGAAAACGTCGGAATAATAGTGGGGTGATCGAAAAAGGTTGCCGAAGGATCTGCCGGAAAGAAGGACGAATTCTTGGAATGACGAAACAGGCCGCTTCAGGAAATTGAGCAAGCTGCGGCTCCCCTGAATCGCCTGACACTCATATTGAGCGATGCTACCATACGACCTTTGCTCCGAAGCGATAGGATGGCGTTGGGGATGATACGCAAAAATGGGTGGACTGACCGATATTGAGGGCGTTTTGGTGGGGCATGCGACCAATCTGGATGCCCTCACTGGTTGCACCGTGATCCTCTGCGAACGAGGGGCCGTACCCGGTGTTTCGATTCCCGGGTCAGCCACCGGCACCGAGGAAGTCGAGCTGTTAAAGTCCGGTCACGTGACCGACCGTATCCAGGGTATTTGCTTCGCAGGCGGAAGCGCGTTCGGCCTGGAAGCGGCCTCTGGCGTCCGTCGTTTCCTGGAGCACAAAGGCGTCGGGTTTCCCACTCCCGCAGGGCCCGTGCCGCTGGTCGCAGGCGCCATCCTATTCGATCTGGGTGTGGCGAAACGTGGATTCCGACCTACTCGCGAGATGGGAGAGTCGGCTGCGGCTGCCGCTTCCAGTGCTCAGGTTACCGAAGGCGCCGTGGGAGCCGGAACGGGCGCCACCGTCGGCAAGCTCTTCGGGCCCGGCCGGATGATGAAGAGCGGCGTTGGATCAGCTTCCATGGAAATCCAAGGCGGAGTCAAGGTGGCCGCCCTGGCGGTCGTCAATGCTCTGGGCGACGTCATCGATCCTCAGACCGGACAAATCATCGCGGGTGCGCGGGTCTCTAAAGACAGTCGAGAATTCTCTAACACAGCGCAGGCCATGCTTGGTGGCCTGAGTGGCGGCCTCAAGAAAGAGAACACCACACTGGTCTGTGTGGCCACCAACGCCGCCTTCGATCGGGTTCAGATGTCGAAGATCGCCCAGCTCGCCACCATTGGCATGGCCCGGTCCATATCGCCCGTGTTCACAATGAGCGACGGCGACATCGTCATTTCGATTTCGCTAGGCGAACGGAAAGCGCACTTGGATGTCGTGGGCGTAGCCGCAGCGGACGTTGTGGCCCAAGCCATTGTCCGGGCCGTGAAAATGGCGCCCACCATCAAGGGCATCCCCGGTTTGCGTGGTTAGTTCGGCCGCTTATGAACAGGAAGAGCCAGCTCTTTAGCAGGCCCTCTCTTAGTTTCTTACTCTGGTTTCCGTTTTCTCGGCGGCCGGGCTCGATTGCCGCCGCCAGACCCTGCCGCCTTGCGCGGACGGGAGGCAACTTTCTTTGGCTTGGCGGGCGGCGGATTCGGTTCGAAGATGGTCGGCTGGCCCTCCACGATGGGTTGCGGCTCGTCCTCTTCTTCCTCGGCATCGACGACTCCGCCGGCGCCGGCGGCAATGCCGGCGGATAGAACTCCGCACCCATGTAGACGACCAAGCCCGTACTCTTCGTGCGGCTCCGTCCGGACTACCGTCTTATCCTGCGCATAGTTGAGGAATTCGGCGAAGCGTTGGAAACCGTACTTCGGTAGGCTGAAGTTCGGCAGCTCGGCAGTAACCCACTGCTCCAGATCGGCGGCGGGCACGCCGTTCTCGAGTTCCATGCGATGGGTTTCGAGCACGTCCCGCAGGCCAGGCAAGGCCTCTTCGGGCTTCGGCGCAACGCGGTCGGGACCACCGTGGCCTCCCCGGCGCTCAATGATGTAGCGGCCACCTGAGCCACTCACATTAATGAAATCGGACTTCTTGAGCTTCTCGACAAAATCCGAGAAGCTGCCCGCGCCATAGGCGCGCTCGCTGAATGCCGGATCGAGTTGCAGCATGGTCGATTTCAACAGACCCAGCTGCGGCTGAACCGCACGCCGTTCCAGCACTTGCAAAGCACGCTCAACCAGCGGCATTGCTTGCGCCAGATCCAGCGGAGCAGGCCGTTGGCCGCGCTCACGCTTGTCGCGCTCACGGCCATCCTTAATCTTGTTATCGCCGCCTTCCTTACGCTGTTCGCGCCGGTCTGGCATGGGCTGCGCCACAATACGGTCGCCATCTTCCAGCAGCGATTCATAGCTGACGAATTCGTGGCAGTTCTGCTGAAGGATGGTGCTGGTGAAGGCCTTGCCGCCCAACACAAATACCGTCTTGCCATATTCCTTCAGCTTGTTCACCAGCGGAATGAAGTCGCTATCGCCGCTGACAATGGCGAACGCATTCACATGCGCATGCGTGAAGGCCATCTCCAGCGCATCCAGCGCCAGGTTGATGTCGGCGCCATTCTTGTCGCCGCGCGGCGACGGGATGCGCTGCACCATCTGCACCGCGTTTTCGGCCATCTGCCGGGTGGCGCCTTCCTGGCGGCCCCAGTTGGCATATGCGAATTTCGCGACCACGTCGCCCCGCTCTTTCAAAGCGTCCAGGGCGAGCGATACGTCGAACTCCCGCCGTAGTGTCGATTTCACGCCAATCTCAATGTTGTCGTAATCGACGAACACGGCAATGTTCAGTCTTTCTTGCATGAAGTTCCTTTTCCGGTGGCCGGAGTTTCTATCAAAGTGAGTTGTTATCAGGCCAGCGTCTCCACATGTCTAAAATCGTTGTGTCGCCGGGAGACCCGACTCCGCTTCGCACTCAAACCCCAAAGGGTCTATTGAGCCGAGCCCGCGAGTCCTAGGCAACTTGTTTCACGGAGGCACGAATAAAATCGACGATCTTCTCGAGCGAAGCGCCTGGCTGGAAGACTCCCGCCACGCCGAGCTTCTTCAGTTCGAGCGCGTCCTCGTCGGGGATAGTCCCACCGACGACGACCAGCACATCCGTCATATCTTTTTCGCGCAACAGTTCCATAATCCGCGGCACAATCGCTTTGTGAGCGCCAGACAGAATGGAGAGTCCAATGACCTGCACATCCTCCTGGAGAGCCGCGTTCACAATCATCTCCGGCGTTTGCCGAAGACCAGTGTAGATGACTTCCATCCCCGCATCACGAAGGGCTCTTGCGATCACCTTCGCGCCGCGGTCGTGTCCATCGAGGCCCGGTTTGGCGACCAGGACACGGATTGGAAAGCTCATACTAACGCTAACCCGAGTATAGAACGTCGCGAAACCGAAAGTGAGGCCGCCCGGTTGACTAACCGGGAACTACGGGTCAAGAACGGCCTGGGAGCGGTCCTTCAGCCTCTGCGCGGCGTTACCATTCGGAACGTTCCGTGTGAACCCCAAAAACCTGCTTTAACGCGCCCATGATTTCGCCCGTGGTCGCATACCTTTTCACGGCTGCCAGCAGTGCCGGCATCATGTTTTCATCACTCTCAGCCGTGCGCTTCAAGGCGTCCAGAGACTGCGCAACATGGGTCTGGCTGCGCCTTCGCCGCAATGCTGCCAGCTTCTCTTCCTGCAGGCTCTGCGAGGAATCGTCGATCGCCAGCAGGTCAATCGGTTCTTCGTCCGGCTGCTGGAACTCGTTCACGCCGACCACCACTCGTTGGCCGGTGTCGATCTCTTTTTGATACCGATAACTGGCCTTGGCGATCTCACTTTGCGGGAAGCCCCGTTCGATGGCGGGCAACATTCCGCCCATCTCATCGATCTGCCGGATGTAGCCCTGGGCGGCCTCGGCAATCTGCGCGGTCAGCGCCTCAACATAATAACTGCCACCCAAGGGATCCGCCACGTCGGCCACGCCGGTTTCATGAGCCAGAATCTGCTGAGTGCGCAGGGCCAGCGTGACGGCATTCTCGCTTGGCAGCGCGTACGCCTCGTCCAGCGAGTTCGTATGCAGTGACTGCGTTCCACCCATCACGGCTGCGAGTGCCTGGACCGCCGTTCGCACCACGTTGTTCATCGGCTGTTGCCAAGTCAGCGAGCAGCCGGCCGTTTGCGAGTGGAAACGCAGCTTCAGACTCTTTTCGTCGCGGGCACCAAACCGGTCGCGCATGATCTGCGCCCACATGCTCCGGGCCGCGCGATACTTCGAGATCTCTTCGAAGAAATCATTGTGGGCATTGAAGAAGAAACTCAACCGGGGCGCGAACGCGTCGACGGCCAGCCCGCGGCGCAGCGCCCACTCCACATACTCGATGCCGTCTCGCAGAGTGAATGCCAGTTCCTGTATCGCGGTCGAGCCTGCCTCGCGAATGTGATAACCGCTAATCGAGATGGGATTGTAGCGCGGCGTGCGGTTGGTTGCGTACTCAACCACATCCGTCACCAACCGCATCGACGGGCGGGGCGGAAAGATGTACTCCTTTTGCGCGATGTATTCCTTCAGGATGTCGTTTTGCAACGTGCCGGAAAGCTCTGCGGCGGCCACGCCCTGCTCTTCGCGCGACCGCCAGATACATGGCCCAAATCAGCGCGGCCGGAGAATTGATGGTCATCGATACCGAGACTTTGCCCAGCGGGATGCCCCGGAAGAGAGTCTGCATGTCTTCGAGTGAGCTAATCGCCACGCCGCACTTGCCCACCTCGCCTTGCGCTTCCGGCTGATCGGCGTCGTAGCCCATCAGTGTGGGCAGATCGAACGCTATGGAGAGTCCGGTCTGTCCCTGCGCAAGCAAATAGCGGTAGCGCTCATTGGTCTGCTCGGGCGTGGCGAAGCCGGAGAACTGCCGCATGGTCCACCGCTTTTGCCGGTACATTTGTGGATGTATGGCGCGGGTATAAGGGAAGTCGCCCGGCGCCGCCGCCGCCTGCAGGACATCCTCCGGGCCATAGGCAGGCTTCAGGGGTAAACCGCTGAGGGTCGCAAAAGTCTTCCCGGGTTGGACGGTCTTGGTATCGGCCACGCTCTGTCCGCCTTCATTGTATGTGGTTCGCGGGACTGGTCACTTAGTCCAGGACCTTCTGGCGAGTGTGGACTCGCTAGAGAGACCTGCTCTACGCCCCATCCTCCTGGCGCTCACATAGGACCCGAAGAAATTCTTGCGCCCATCGGCGCCGGCCGATGTAACCGGAACAACGAGACGATCGCGCACTAGAGAGTCTGTGTGAAGCGCCCAGCCCAGAACCGCGCGCTTGAGCAAGTGCGAGCCGCGACGGTTGACGGAGCGGTTGCCCAGCACCTGCGAGAGAGCGCACTCAAAGGGCCGATATTCATTTCAAACCTGTCCGACTTTCCCCGCTGCTTCTGGGGTCTTCACACAGTGTCTAAAGCAACCGTTCCAGCACCAAGGTCTCGAACTCCGTCACTCGTTCGAAGACGGCATCATTCGTGACCATGCCGGTCGCTTCCGACCGAACTGCGGTTGCGGCCTGTAGTGCGTCCGGAGTCCTGAGTCGATGCGCAGCCCGAATTCTGGCCGCTGTGTCCGCTATCTCCAGGTTAGGCGCGACCCATTCCAGATGCGGGTAAGTGGACAGCAGAGCGTAAAACTCATCCACTTGCTGCTCATCCTTCGCGCTGTAGGGCGCCACCTGCAATTCCGCCATCGTGACTGTGGAGGTCACCGCCGAGTGATAAGTCTGTTCAAGCCACGCGAATACATAATCGGTAAAAGCCGCATACCGCGGATTCGCCTCCAGCTGGTAGATGAAAACGCTTGTGTCGAGGGCAACTCGCTTGTGGCGCCGCAAGAAATCCTGCAGCCGCGTCACTCCCAACTGCGGCGTTCCTTTTCCAAATATTGCTTGCCGTAGACAGGCTTTGCCGAGCGCCGGCCCAATCCCAGAATGGCCCGGTTCGGCGAGTCAGGTTTTTGCAGCACAATCACCCTGGCTCCCCGCACAACGAAGAGCAACTTGTCCCCAGCCTTGACGCCGAGGGCCTCGCGCGCCGCTTTCGGAATCACAATCTGATTCTTCGTGGATAGAGTCGATACAGCCATCGCTTTACTTTATCATGAATAGTAAAGCGGGTTGTCAGGGCCTCGCCTTCCCTCCCCAGCGCCTTCCGTCTTGAACTCAGCAAGCGGACCTAACGGAGCCGTGACCGTCAAGGATTGGACGCCGAAACGTTTCAGACCACATCGGAGAATAATCAGACAGGCAAACAGATGGCGCTTCCTCGCCGTCGCGGACCAAGGTCCGAATTGAGGCCGGGCAACATACACTCACATAAGAGGACCTCTTGTGAGCGAAACATTCAATGAGCCACGCTTGGCGTTGAACCGCATCTATACCCGCCGCGGCGATGAGGGCGAGACCAGCCTGGTCGGCGGTCAGCGCGTTCCGAAAAACCACCTCCGCATCGACAGCTACGGCACCGTCGATGAGCTCAATGCTTTTATTGGCCTTGCGCGGACCACGGCCGAGCAACTCGGCGCCCAGCATCCTCGCCTCGCAACCTTCGCGGTCATCCTTAAGCGCATTCAGCACGAGTTGTTCAACCTCGGTTCCATCCTCGCCACGCCGCCGGCGGACGTACATCCCAAACAGCCGCGCATTACAGCAGCCGATATCACTCAGCTCGAAACGGAACTGGATTTGGCGAACGATGAGCTGGAGCCGCTCCGATCGTTTGTTCTACCCGGAGGCAGCCGTCTGGATGCTGAGTTGCACGTGTGCCGGACCGTCTGCCGCCGCGCCGAACGGCTGCTGGTTGCGCTCGCCCGCGAAGAGTCCGTACCGACTGAAGCCATCGGCTATCTCAATCGATTGAGCGATGCGCTGTTCGTCTGGAGCCGCTGGGTCAATAAGGTCGTCGGCGCGCCGGAAACGGTGTGGTCTCCGAATGCCGCAGCAAGCGCCCATGCGCCTGAGGAATAGCAATGCGCACAGACCGTCGTCCGCTTACGGCCGCATTCGGCAGGAGTTCGGCGGCGACTCGGCTGGCAATCATCGTGACGTTGAGTTTGACGGCGGCGGTCACCCTGGCTCAGGCGGACCCTCTTGACCAGTCGCGGATTACGGGAAGAGTCTTAGCTGCCGCGGGTGCGATCCTCCCGAACGCGATTGTAGTAATTCAGCATTGGGAACATCCGCCTGGCGAGAAGAGCGTTCTACGTCCGGATTGCAGAGTCGGATAAAGATGGCCGGTTTTCGTGCACGGCAACGCCCGGCATTTATGAAGTTTTTTTGCATCATACCCCGCCATGCGCCCCCACGCGAGCAGATCCAAGGTAGCGCAGGCTGCGACGGTAAGAATTCAGTTGACCTTGAAAGCCGACCCGCTAACAACGTATGTCAATTAGATTCTGGACCGGGAATGAGCTAGGGCTCGACCCTGTTCCTTGGTGAAACAACATTTTCCATCTAGAGTCTCGCAGCACCCAAAGCGAATTCCGCAAGGACGTCGAGGGTTCTTTTCCAGGTTCTGACCAATGAGCCTGGTACCTCGCCAGGGCAACACCGTGGCTCAAGAGCTTGACTGAGAAACCAGTAATCGAGAACTGCGAGGGCGGTTCCGCCTGAAGTACGTTCACAATCTCGTCCCGCAAGTAGATGCGGCCGGAGCTCCCGAACTCGCAGAAGTCCTCGGCTAAGGCATTGTGCATAAATAACAGCTTCATTATGTCTGTGGGGAAATGGTATCAGTTCCAGTCCCCGTGGAACGGGTGGCGCGCGATATTGATGGCGGCGAATTTGGCATCGGAAGTTTTGACGCCTTTGGGATATTTGTTTTCGTCCAGTTCGGCGCGGACGGTCAGCCCAGTGGTGGTCGTCGTTGCTGCGATGAGTTGAACGATGGTCTGAAAACTCCGCAGGGGTTTTTCCACGCCAGTTAATGGTGAGAAACGAGAAGAGGCGATGTTCGATCTTGTTCCATTTGCTGGTGCCGGGGGCAGATGGCAGGCCGTGATGGGAACGCGAAGGGTGTTGGCTAGCGCCTGTAGTTCTACTTTCCAGAGGCGGACACGATGTCCGTTGCTACCACCGCCATCGGCAGTCACCAGCAGTCGTGTGGCATCGGGATAGCGGCTTTGTCCCATGCTCAACCACCAGCGGCCAATCGCGTGAACGGCGAAACTGGCGGTATCGTGATCGGTGCCAACGCTGACCCAGCCCTTGTTGTCGCCGATGTCGTAGATCCCGTACGGGATCGCCCGCCCCAGTTTCGGATCGATAAAGTCATGTACATTGACCGCATCTGGTTTTCCTTTGGGATGCCATTCGCGACCGTGGTTTTTGAAATTGCCTACCAACTCTTTCTTCTTGGTGTCGACAGAAATTACGGGCTCACCAGCCGCCAGAAACGCCTTGGCCTGATCGCTGATGTACTGAAACTGCGCGTTCCGATCCACGTGGCTGCTCCCTTCCCGCGTCTTGCTGTTGGCCTGCAGACTGAATCCCAGTTTGCGCAAGCCGTCGGCAATCACGTGAGGGCAAACCGAATGCCCCAGACTTCGCAGTGCCTCGGACAAGTGTCGCAGACTTTTAGAGGTCCATCTCAGCGGTCGCATTGGATCGCCGCGCGTCGCCGGTTCCACCAGTTGTCCAAGATCGGCGAGTAACGTTGAGTCCTCGGTGAGTTTTGCCTTGCCTCCACCGCCCGGCTTGCGGATTCGCCCGGCTTCCACTTGCCGCGATTCAGTGATCTCCTTCATCCCGCGACTGATCGTGCTCCGAGCGATTCCGGTAATTCGCGAAACCGCGCTCACTCCACCTCGACCAAACGCCTGCGCTTCCGTAGCCGCAAACCGCCGCAGCGCCTGTTCGTTCAGGACCGGGGAAAGGCCCTTATAACGCTGCTCAATACTCCGCTCTGGACCCAGGGAGGCAGCCACCAGTCCACGATATCACAACTGGAGCACTTATTTATGCACGAGGCCTAAGAGGTCCACGATTGCCTCCGGGTCGCGCCGAATTGCAGGCTGCAGCAAGTCTGTTTCGAGCCGCCACAGTAGATCCTCGATGGACCCGCTTTGCATTTCTGCTGAATACAACGCTAGCGCCCATCGGAAGGTGCGGGCTTCGGGGGCACTCTCAACCGATGAGGCTGATCGTGCTGTTCCTCGAACTGGTCCCGCCGATTGTCGTGGTGGAACCAGTGCTGGAGTCCGACGTCTCCGGGCTTGACTTACCCCCGTGGTGATGATGATGGTGATGGTGTCTGCCCTGTGTCGATTGAGATGATGCAGATTGCGTCGCACTTGGGACTTGAGCCTGCAAATTTTGTTGCAGCTGCGTAAACGCGGACTGCGCTGTGCTCAGATCGCCGGATTGTAGCGCTTGGCCCAGGGCCGCGAAGTCATTTTGAACCGGATTGGCGGTGGATCCAGATGCCTGCGTCTGCGAGCCTGTAACGTCGTTTCCCATCAGCTTCTGAATAGATGTATAGGCCTGCTGAGCGCCTGACAGATCGCCGGATTGAAGCGACTCATTGAGCTGCTTAAAATCCTACTGAAGCTGCTTGAAAAGGTTAGGTGGATTGGCTTGCGACAAGCCGGTTGCAAGTGACGACGTAACGCTTGAAATTGACATAGTTTCTTCTCGGACACCCTCACTTCAGCTATCGGGTTTCTGGCAAAGAACCTTGATCGCATCTTTGTAAAGAATGATTACAGCGAAGCCTCCCGAGCACCTGCAGTGATAACAGCCTTAGCCGAGATAGCTGAACAGCGCCGTTGTTGACCGGCCCTCTGCCTCACTCACCGAGACCGAGCCAGACAAAGCAGCGTTCTTGCGCTTAGTTGACTCGCCGCAAGCGCTTCTAAGGACATTCGCGCTTAGAGCGACACTATCGCTTGAGGCCGAGCCAGAGTCCCCAAACAATGCTGCCGAGGCATCCGCGTCGGCATTGGAGATCGACAGTTGCGTGAGCTGGGCGGGGGAGGCGTTCGGCGGTTCGGCCGGGGTCAGATTAGAGGGCAGTAAGCCGTTGTTGTAAAGAGCCTGCAGCCCGGCGGAAAGTGCGCTTGGGGTTGTCGACATCGCGGATTCTCGCTACACCTATCGGCACTATGCCGTCGGGACCTTAATGGGATTGTTGTCTGTTTTTCACGTTTGCCGCGGCAGGATCGCGACGCAGGGGACGGAATTCCGTCATCGCCGCCCGGCAGCGTACAACCTCAGTTTCACCATCTTCTTTGCTGCCTGCGGGTTATGTCCGCCGGGCAGAGTCGGCACCTCCACGGAAGTCGTCGTGCACTGTTGCCTTGCGGCAGGGCGTTCCCTGTCATCGAGCCCGGTCGCACCACCCTGAAAGGACATCATGCAACTCACGCCCGTCTCCGCCCCCACGGCCGCACAATCGTCCCAGCTCTTGAATCTATTCGAGCAGAACTCCACAAACCCGCAAACTCCAGCGAACGACACCAACCAAGCGGCCCAATTCAACCAGTTGATGAACGAACTGGATTCCATGTCAGGCAGCACAACAGCCCCGACATCAACAGCGCCCACGTCGGGCACGCCGGTCCAGACGCCAGTTCACCACCATCATGGGCGTCATCACGGCTCAGTCGCGGGCGGCGTCAGTTCAGCATCACCCTCATACGCACTTTCTGCGATGTTGAGCCAGTCGGGAAACCTGGCACAATCCAGGCTGCCTGCGTCGATGACGACCAACACAACCGCATTAGATCCGACCAGCTTGTTCGGCGCTTAAGGAATTACACTTCCGTGCGGCCTAGGCTGCATCGTTCGCCTGCACTTGGGATGGCCCGTTGCTTGCACCGCTAAACCACTGTGCATTATCGAGCCTCGACCGCGGTACCCCACTTCCGCTTTGTCACGATAGTCCTCGTCTCTGCACTGATCGCCGTCGCGGAACAAAAGTCAGCCGACGATATCGTCGCCGAGCAACGCACCGCGGCGCACGAAGCCCTTGCGGCGAACGATTACCAATCCTATCGGGAGCACCTACTGGTTCTTGGCGATCTCCTGAATCATCAGGCGGAGGTTACCTATGCGCTCGCCGCCGCGGATGCACTGCTCGGCCAACCAACGTTGGCAATCGACGAGCTAAACCTGTTCGCCGCGACCGGCCTGGTCCGCGACCCGACCCATGACCCACGCTTTTCTTCACTGCAGAACCTGCCCTCGTTTTCTGATGTCGCGCGCCGCCTGCAGGCGAACGGCAAGCCTGTTTCTAACGGGCGCGTCGTTTACACGCTTTCCGATCCGGACCTGATTGCCGAAGACATTGCTTACGATCCCGCTTCGCGGACCTTCTTCGTCAGCAGCGTCCATAAGCGAAAGATCGTCGCGATCCGCGCCGATGGCTCCGTAGCCGACTTCGTTTCATCCGGCGCGGATGGGGTCTGGGCCGTTTTTGCTCTGGCCGTCGACTCTCATCGTCACTTGCTTTGGGCCACTACAGCCGCCGTGCCGGAGGGCCTTGGCTTCAACAAAGCGGACACCGGCAAAACGGCGCTGCTTTGTTACGATATCTCCACTCGAAAGCTGTTGAAGCGTTACGATCTGCTTTCTGATGGCTCGCCTCACGCTTTAGGCGACATGACCCTCAGCCCCTCGGGCGATGTCTACGTCTCTGATGGCTACGGCCTTGTCTACTCGCTTCAATTGGGAGCTTCTGCGCTCGAAGCGCTCAGCAAACCCGGGCAGTTTCGCTCTCCACAAACCCCGGCCCTCACGCCAGACGGTAAGCGGTTGTTTGTTGCCGACTACTCACTGGGTATCGGTGTGATCGATCTTCAGAGTAAGAGCCTCTCCTGGCTGCTGCACGCGAAAGAGATTGCTCTCGAGGGCTCCGATGGCCTTTATCTGAGTGGTCATTCTCTGGTCGCCGTACAAAATGGAGTTACACCTTCTCGGATCATTCAGGTGTCGCTCACGCCCGATCTCGCCCGTGCCGAACGCTTCTCTGTACTCGAGCAGGCGTCGCCCTCCTTTGGTGATCCGACACACGGTGTGATCGTCGGGAACTCGTTCTACTTTATCGGCAACAGCGGATGGCATCGCATGAGCGACGATGGCCGGCTAACAGCTGGTAAACCCACCGACAGTCCCGTTGTGATGGAAATGAAACTCGAGATGGAACAGCAGGCCAGACGTCCCAAATCCGCACAACCGAGTCCCGGAAACATGACACCGTCATAGCGGCGGAGCGTCGGCTGTCCTTTCTTGAAACCCGTTTCCAGGCGGCGGCGAAATGGCAGGCTTGCGCTCTGCAGTCGTCTCCGAAGCGGTCGCCCCGATAGCATTCTTAACTTCGATCTTCATCGCGCGCACCTCAGCCATTTCCGCTTCACCGAATCGGCCCGCCTTGCGAAGCACCGCTGCGTCCTCCCGCACCCACTGGCCTAGCGTGGCGTCGTACGGGTCCGGGACGGCCGCTATTCGTGCGCGAATGGCCCTGTCGTAGGTTTTGGATGCATCGCCATAGCGTTTGAGTTGGGCCAGCATCGCCGCCATGTTATGGAGCGTGTAGGCGGTCGCAACACTCTCCTCCCCTAAACGCTTCTCCTGAATGCGTTCAGCATGCTCCAGCGTTGCCATCGCATCGTCAAACCTCTTCAAGCAGAATAGATCTACGCCCAGATTCGCAAGGTTCAAGGCAACTGCCGGATGATCTGGCCCAAGAATCGTCTCGTTGATGCTCAGTGCCTTCAACTCCATTTCATATGCCTTCCGGTATTGCCGCCGGGCTCGTTCGATTGCAGCGAGATTCGAGAGCGCGGCCGCGTACTTGGAATTGTTCCTTCCACCCCACTTGGCCCATTCCTCGCCGGCTTTGCTGCAATAGGCTTCGGCTTTCGCCAAATCCTTTTGCGCCAATGCAATCAGCCCAAGGTTATTAAGAATGGTCCCTTGCAACGCAGCTGTATCTTCAAAGCCCCGCTCGGTAAGTCCTAGGGCCTCCAGGTCATGATCCCGCGCGACCGCCAATTGCCCGTTCAACTTCTCCGTCGCTGCCAGGTTGTTCAGTGCTTCTGCGAGCGGGACGGCCAGTGCCTGCGGGTTTTTTCGGCCGATATCCACGGCCCGTAGAAACTCCACCTCCGCCTCGGCCGCCCAGCCCTTATTGGTTAGCGCCACGCCCAGATTGTTCAATGTTGCCATCGTGGTTGATTCTTCGCCGCTTGATCCCAACAGCATGGCCAATGCTTCGCGCGCGGCCGTCACTGCTTCTTGGTAGTGGCCCGTCTGAAGTTCGAGCAGCGAATAGCTCGAAAGCGACTTTCCATAATCCGGACTCTGCCCGTCCTTGCGACGAAGAATATCCAACGCTCTTATCAAGAGTGGTTGGGCCTCGTCGTAACGCTCCTGCTTGAGTAGGCAGATCGCCTCGCCTCGCAGTATGGCGGCGCCTTCCGCGCTACCCAGTAAGCCACCCTTGTCGGCCACTTTTTCAGCCTGCGTGTAAAGCTCCTCGGCTCGTTTTAGTTGACCGCGTTTTTCGGCGATCACCGCTAAACTTCTATAGGAGATGGCCAGCTCGCGCAGGTTTGCTGCGCTCCGTTTTTCGTTCAGGCGCGCTGACGTCAGGCAGTCCTCCTCGGCATCGCTGGCCTTTCCATCCGCCATGGCTGCCGCCCCTAGCTCGTTCCACAACACAATCGCGCCTAAGCCCTCTGGATCACTAAGCGCGCCGAGCGCCTGTTTGAATAGAGTCGCCGATTCGACATAAGCACCCACACGGTAAGCGTCAATCGCTTTCAGTCGAAGTTCAAAGCCTCCCGCGAACGAACTCGGCGACTGCTCGGTCGTCTCCGGCAGAACCGGTGCGGCGGAGGCGCTAACGCACAGCGCCGAACTGAATAGCGCTACGAGGCACCCCTGCCTCGCGATCTTGAGGTTCATGACTGCTCCTTCGCACCTTGCGTCTGAGCAGCAGTATTCGCTCATTGGAAGACGATCTCAATGGATCGGATCTAACTTTCCCCTTACGTTCTAAGCACTCGTGCAGGCGAACGCAGTACCCACATAAATCGTGGAAGGTCGATTGCTGATTGTTGATGATCGCTCCTAACGAAACGATGTCTCGATCGTCAAACCCGGAAGCGCAGGAGATGTATGGATGAACTCATGTCCGAAATCCGTCCTGTTCCAGAAGACCAGATAGTGAGTTTCGGTAGCTTTGAGCTATCCATTGAAACCGGCCAACTCAAGAAGCATGGCGTTCGAGTCAAGCTCCAAGGCAAGTCATTCCAGATACTCAGGGCCCTGGTAGAGAACCCGGGCCACGTCGTCAGCCGCGAAGAATTGCGTATGCGCCTCTGGCCCGCCGATACGTTCGTGGATTTCGAAAGCGGCCTGAACACCGCCGCGAACCGGTTGAGAAGCGCGTTAGGCGACTCAGCTGACAATCCCATCTACATTGAAACGCTTCCACGCGTCGGTTATCGGTTCTTAGCGCCCGTCATCGTTCGGAAGGCCGCAAGCAATCCCCAGGTGAACGACACTTCTAAAGCGCTTCAGCTTGAGCAGCCGACCGCCATTCCAAACGGCGTCCCGCCGTTCTTCGAGTCACCTAATCCACCCGTCGCCCGGTGGGCCTTTCCATCTGGCTTGCGGATTGCAGGCGTTCTTGCCCTGACCTTGGCGGTGGTGGCCGGTGTCTATTGGCTCGCCCACAAACGCTCCTCACCCCCGCTAACCTTTCGTCAAGTCACCTTCAAGTCGGGTGCTGTCGGCCAAGCAAGGTTTACTCCCGACGGCAACAGCATCGTCTATAGCGCCGAGTGGGGCGACGATGGCAACCGTTTGTACCAAGCCGACTTGGCGAATCCCGACGCTCACGACTTGGGTTACCGCGATGCGTGGCTAGCGGCCGTCTCGCCCGACGCCGATCTTGCGATGTTTCAGAAGTCCGGCGACGATTATCCGATGCTGCTCGCGCAAGCGCCATTAGTCGGAGGCAAGCCTCACATCATTTCAAAGGGTGTATTGGCGGCTGACTTTGGACCGGATCGAGCTCTGTGCCTAACTGAGATCCACGGTCGCGAGTACTCGCTCGAGTTCCCCCCTGGCAGGAGGCTTTATACAACAAATCATTGGATCAGCCATGCCCGCGTCTCTCCTCACGGCGATGCCGTTGCATTCCTCGAACACCCTATCCCAGCCGACGACGCCGGTGATGTCACGCTGGTAGATACCACCGGCCGCTCGCGGGTACTCAGCTCGGGCTGGGCCTCCGCCGAGGGGCTCGCCTGGTCCGCTTCTGGCAATGAAGTTTGGTTCACGGCGGCGCGTTCGGGGCTCGAGCGGCAACTGATGAGCGTCGATCTCGCCGGACGCACGCGACAGGTGATGCGTACGCCGGGGAGTCTCGATCTGGAGGACATCTCGAAGTCAGGAAAAGTGTTGCTCGCTCGATCCAGCGAGCGGATGAGCATGTCGCTCGTCAACATGAAGCAAGGTTCGATTCAATCCGTCGCACGTTTCGACTGGTCGCGCGCTGCCGCCATCAGCGCTGACGGTGACTCTGTTCTGTTTGACGAGTCAGGAGAAGGAGGCGGCAAGGGATACAGCGTGTATCTTTTCCACGTGCGGACGCGTGCCTTCGACCGTATCGGAGACGGTCGCGCTATGGACCTTTCTCCCGATGGGCGCTGGGCCATTACGCAGCCGGCCGATACGACCGCTCGCCTCGACCTCGTCTCTGCCGACGGTGTTCACCGCTTCACCTTGTCCCGGCAAAGCATTCAATACGTCTGGGCGAAGTTCCTTCCCACCAGCGACGAGATTCTGTTCTACGGTAGCCCTCCAGGACAGCCTTCAAACCTCTACCGGCAGAAACTGCACGATGGAACGTCAAGTTTGGTCTTCGAGGACATTTTGATGGAGCAGCCAGTCATCGATCCCGGAGGGCAGCTTGCGATCGCTCGAGCCCCTGGTCCTAGCCTAGTGGTGCTCAACCTCGCGTCGGGCGCCAAGCGCTTGATCAAAATCAATCAACAAGTAACGCCGGTTGCCGTCGCTAACGAACGCAAAGTTCTCATCCGAGTACGCGATCGTGGCTATGTTTCTCTTTTCTTGCTGAATACGTCTACTGGAGGAATGACGCCATACCGCCATCTCTCTGACCCCGATACGCCGCAGGGTATGGTGCCGATTTTCTCGTCTCGGGACTGGAACACTCTGGTATTTTCCAAGCGCAGCGTCGAATCCGATTTAGTGGTAGCAAGCGGCTTGGCCGAAAAAAGCCCGTTAATGGAATTGGCTGAAAGGGCCGGTCTGGCTGCTGGTTGGCGATCGCAGCTGTGAAGGGCGCATCTCTCAACTGCTATAGCCGCAGCCTCATCTCATTCGTGCTTTTGAAGCCCAAGCCTTCGTAAAGAGAACGCGCGTATTCGCTCGCATGCAGCGCTACTGACTGAAACCCACTCTGCCGGCACCACTCAATCAAGGAGTTGGTAATCGCGCGTGCAAACCCCCGGCGCCGGAATTCGGGCTGAACGTAGATGTTGAGGATCCATGCCCGGCGTGGGTCGAGATTCAGCGGGCTGCCGGGCCAAGCTGCCAGGAGAACGCCGCCGCCCGCAACCACTTCGCCGTTCATTTCTCCCAACTGGCCGTAGTAAGAACCGTCTTCAAGAGCTTTGACAAGATAGCTGCGCGACGCGTTCTCGAATGCTTGTAATCCGCGCTCGTAGTCGCCCCCCATTTCGCGAAACATTTCGCGCCGGTGGTGCAAGATCAGTTCGAGGTCAGTAATCTGGGCGGCCCGGATTCTCATTCTTCGAGTGTAGTGAGCACGTTTATCCGCCGCCATTGGAGCGGCCTGCGCCCAGCTGGTTCGATTACTGGTAGTGACACGTGTTCGTGCGTACCCCGCCGCCAACCCATCTCTAGCTAACGCCATGTTTCGTCCACCTAACTGGCTGCCTGCCAAGACGTCTCCTAACGCGCTATCTACTTAACTCGGAACCGCATATCTGGCGCCTATGAATCCATCGGGTGCCTGTCATGGCTGGGTTTAGCGACAAGTTAGAACCAGTTCGGCCGCCGTTAGGTTTACAGTCTTCCCAAGCGGACTTCTCTCTCGCGTGCGTTGACGTAAATGCCCGCTTTGGTGATCGTCCGGTGGGACCAGGTAGATTCCTCATCAATTCCACATTTGGAGGGTAGTCATGCGTGGGTATCTTCGCACCATCAGGTTTGGCTTTCTCGTGCTCTTGTTATACGCTGGCACGGCATCCGTTCGCGGCCAGGCGATCAGCGGCGACGTGACGGGCACCGTTTCAGACGCCAGCGGCGCCGCCATCCCAGACGCAACCGTTGTGGCCGTGAACGGAGCGACAGGCATCAAAACGTCCGCCGTGACCAACGCCGAAGGCGTGTATCGCTTCAATAATCTGCCCATAGGCAAATACACCATTACCGGTTCAGCTTCCGGCTTCGCGTCCAACTCTCTGAAGAACCTGGAGGTCACGCTCACGACGGTAGTTACGGCCAACTTGTCACTGGCAGTCGGAGCCACGGCCACCACTGTTGAGGTAAGTGGTGGTACCGTCGCGGTCGATACAACCACCGCTCAACTGCAGACCACCTTTGATTCCAAGCAATCAATTGATCTTCCTTCGGCGGGTCTTTCGAAGGTAATCAATGGCGCCGGAATCTGGAATCTCAGCTTGCTCGGCGCCGGCGTCGCTTCACAAGGGGGCGTCGGGCAAGGGACAGGCCCGGCCATCTCCGGCCAGCGTCCGGAGAACAACTCCTTTAACCTCGACGGCGTCAGCAACAACAACCACTACACGACCGGCCCACTGGTCTATGTCTCCAACGAATCGGTCGCGGAGGTCTCCCTTCTCCAAAACCAGTTCAGTCCCGAGTTCGGTGGCGCATCAGGCGGCGTCTTCAACGCTGTCGTCAAGAGCGGCACAAATACCACTCACGGGTCCATCTATGAATACTTTCAGAACCGTCATTTGAACGCAGTCGATGCGCTCGATTGGACGCAGGGTCTCACGTCAAACCCGCGCTACGATAACAATCGGCTGGGAGCAACCATCGGCGGTCCAATTATCAAAAACAAGCTGTTCTACTTCGGCAATTTTGAATACAATCCCATCGGGCAGGTCGGAACGGCCGGTGCGCCCCTCTTTGCTCCCACCGCTGCCGGCTACTCAGCCTTGGCGAACATCCCCGGTCTTAGCGCGACGAACCTGCAGCAGTTTCAGAAATACGTTCCGGCCGCTGCCACGAACAACGAAGGAAATATTACTGTCGCGGGAGTCGCAATCCCGGTTGGGTCCGTCTCGTTCTTTCCGCGGCAATACGCGAACAACTACAACGCGATTGTCTCCCTCGACTACAACGTTAGTGACAAGGATCAGCTCCGCGGCCGCTGGATCTACAACAAGAGCGAAGGTACGGAAGTCCCCGGCCCCCAGATTCCCGCCTTCGCCCTGCTCTATCCGAATAACAACTATCTGTTCTCTATTTCGGAATTCCACAGTTTCGATCCAACACTTCAGAACGAATTCCGGGCGTCCTTCAGCCGCAACGTGAATCAACTCGGCTTTCCAAACTTGACCTTCCCAGGGCTCGACATGTTCCCCACCCTCACCATTGATCAGCTGAACAGCCTTACCATCGGTCCCGATGGGCCCAGCGGCTCCATCCAGAATCTGTTCCAGGTGCAGGACAACATGACCAAAGTGCTGGGTAAGCACACGCTCAAGTTCGGCTATCACTTCACCGACGTGATCCTCAGCAATTACTTCATCCAGCGCGTGAACGGAAATTACGAATACTCCACGTTGCAGCAGTATCTGGAAGACCTCACGCCCGACGTCTTCGGTGAACGCAGCGCCGGCCCCACAAGCTACCCGACGGGTTTCCTGGAGAACGTTGCTTTCTTCAATGACGACTACCGGATTCTGCCGAACCTGACGCTGAATCTTGGCCTCCGCTACGAGTACGTCACCACCCCTGTGGCTTCGCGCTACCAGATATATAGCGCTCCGGCCAATGTCTACGGCGGAATCACATTTGCCAATCCGCTGCCCAGCCCAACTGATTTTGCTCCACGTGTCGGGTTCGCCTATTCGCCCGGCAAAGACGGCGCCTGGGCCATCCGTGGAGGCTTCAGCAAGTCATATGATTTGTCCTATGCCAACCTCACTTCGAATGCGGCGCCAGCCTATTTCCAGCAGACCAACGATGTGAACCTTGCGTCCAATGCTCCCGACTTCTTGGCGGGCGGGGGGCTGTCTGGGGCGCTGGCGCCTCTGCCGACAACACCTGCGGCCGCCTTGGGTGTCGTGGGTGCCTACACCTTCGGTGGCCAGCGGCCTTATGGCCTCACCTGGACGATGGGCGTGCAGCACGTGTTCCGCAAGAACTACACCTTTGAGGCTCGCTATGTCGGAACCCGCGGAGTTCACCTCTGGAATCAATCCCGCCTGAATATCTACCCCCAGGTGAGCCCGACCAATTACATCCCCACATTCTTCACGATGCCCTCCGCATCAACACTGGCGTCACTTACCAAGACCCTGAAGGACGTATCCTCCTACATCGTGCCCGGCGGCACAGTGGAATACCCTTACAATTCGCTCGCGACCCTCGGTAGTCAGGCAAACATCACCTCTTACGCGCCCCAGGCGAATTCCTTATACAGCGGCCTGGCTCTCCAGTTGAACAAGCATTTTTCGAATAACTTCTCGTTTATTGCTGCCTACACGTGGAGCCATCTCGAGGACGATGCCACTGCCACCAATTTCTCGACGTACCTCACGCCACGCCGCGCTCAGGATTACCAGGACCTTCATGCGGAGTGGTCCAATTCTGCGCTCGACCACCGGCAACGGTTTACCTTCACGCCAATCTATGAATTCCAGCCTTTCAAGAACGGCACCTGGTTCGTGAAAAACATTCTCGGCAACTGGAACATCTCCGGCACGTACACGTACGAAACTCCTGAATACGCCACAGTTCAGAGCGGCCTTGACTCCAATTTGAACAACGACAGCGCAGGTGACCGAGCCGTAATCAATCCTGCCGGTGCAGCTAGCGCGGGCACCGGTGTCACTGCCTACGATGCCGCTGGAAATGTCGTCCCCATGGGCGACCCAACGACGGTTGCTTACGTTGCCAACAGCGCCAACGCCCGGTACATAGTCGCTGGCCTTGGCGCGCTCGCCAACGGAGGCCGGAACACGTTCCCACTGAAGCCCACCGACAACATAGACCTTGGCATCAAGAAGCGTTTCAATATCACAGAAAGCATGTCCTTCGATATCGGCGCTCAGTTCTTCAACCTCTTCAACCACGCGCAGTACACAGGTGGTTATCTGAGCGATGTGAACCTGAACAGCTTCACCGGCGCGCGGAATGACCTGGTGCCGGGGGATCCCTTGTTTGGCCGATTCGACCAGTTCTATAGCAGTAACTCTCGAGCGATCCAACTCGTCGCACACTTTACGTTCTAGGCAGATCTTTCCTGTCGATCGCGGAAGGGGCTTCGCAGCCCCTTCTTCGATTCGACCCGCGCCGCTGCCGGTTAGCCCTAATGTGAATTCAGCTTCCCGTTCTTCGCTACAGTGGTGACTGCCCACGCCAGCTAGTGACCCTAAAAGCCGTGACAGTCGCGCCCACTTCTTACGTTTTCCTGAGCTATTCGCGAACCCAGTTAGCGCTCGCTGAGTCGTTGACTCTGACTGCGATTGAATACGGCTTGAGCGTTTGGTTCGATCAGCTCGCCTTATGGCCGGGAATGAACTGGGACGCCGGAATTCGCGCCGGCCTGGAGAATGCTGGCGGCTTAGTATTCCTGGTCTCTCGCGACTCGCTGGTTTCGCCGTACGTAGCCGCCGAAGTTGGCGCGGCCATCAAGGCCGGCAAACGCCTGTTTCTTGTTTTGACCGAAACGGTTGAGCCGCGGTTGAAGCATGCGCGGGAGTTGAACCTGGCCGAACTGGCGCACACCACAATTGATATGCGCGGCGACTTTGGTCCTGCCTTCGAAAGGCTTTTCACCGCAATACGCACCGGCGTTTCCTGCCGTGACCCGCTGCCGGCGCCGAATGCGTTTCAGATATCAGGCCGCATGCCACGACACATCAAGGAAGTGATCAGCGGCCTCTTGGCCCCGTGTTTGGTGCTGGCAGGGATCGGCTCATACTGGCTGTCCGGGGGCTTGAATTGGGAAGCTCTGCGCGATTCGGACCCCCTGGCCCAGATCAGCCTCTTCAACCTGGCGCAAATCGCCGTCTGCATCCTCTGGTGTTTCGGGTGCGTTTATTTTTTGCTGCGCCGCAAGCTGTCCATGAACCCGCTCCTCAATACACTGGCCATGCCAAATGTCCTCGCTATTTATTTCGTCTTTTGGCAAGGACGTTATCTTCCTAATAACCCGCTGCTGAGGCCGGTCTGGACGGTTCCCGCTTGGAGCGGCTACGCCCTGGTATTGGCCGGCGCCTGCGCCAGTTGCTTGGCCGCTTATCGTCTCATTGCGTCTTTGGACGTCCTGCGCTGGCTACCCGCCACCGACCGCGGCCTTTACAATTTAGCTCGTAAACGGCAGGTCATCCGAGTGTCGAACCTGGTTCGCGCGCTCCAGCAGCGGGCACAGTGGCCCTCCGATCCTCGCCCGTATTTTTTCTGCCTGCACCACGCCGCCGCCGATGAGCCATTGGCCCGAATCGTTCGCGTCGCGTTGAAAAACGGTTCCATGTCCGAGCGATCGCCGTCGGAGTTCCCTCCCATTCCTGCTCCGGGAACCTTCCCCGCTCGGGTGGATCTTGATTTTCTTTTATTGACCAGCCGGCTGGAGGAGCGACGAGTGAACGAGTTACTTGCATCGCAGCACGGCCACCTGATCGCCCTGTTGGCCGCGCCTGTCCGGCTGTCGGATGGGATGAGGAGAGCGTTGGGCCGAGTGCAGTGGGTCGAATTCCGAGACGCCTCGGGTGCTCAGATCGGCTTCTTGAATACCTTTCTTCGAGGCTGGCAAGCCTCCCGGGCGCACTACGCGGCTAACTTCACGCCGGCCCGCTCCAGCGCGCTCGTGCTGCCAATGGGCGTCTCGCAACTCGTCTTTGTTCTGCGCGGCATCGCGGCCATGACCGTGGCTTCGGGACTCGTTGGGCTGGTTTCGCCCGGGCTGACGCGCACCGGCTACCCTCTTCTTCCCTGGGCAGTCCTGCTTGGCATCTGGCAGTTCGCCATGGTGCATCTTATCGACTGCCGTACTGTCACTTTCTGGCCCTTTCTCGCCCAGTTGGTACTCAATCTAACGCTCACTGTTTGGGTGGGCGTGCCTCGGTTGCTCGTTCACCGCTTCGCCGTTCAGGGCTATTTCGATGTAGGTATCCCGGGAATGGGCGATTCGCGCTATCTGCTCTTCATCTTGGGCTTGTATCTGTTAATCCTCGTTTTCGGAGTATGGCAACTGGGGGTTCGTTGGCTTCCCGTGCCGGCGAAGAAGGAGGAGACACTACTTCTCGCGGCTCCCTCTCATCTTGCAATTGCCCGGGGACATTTGTTCTACGTTGCGCTGATCGGCGTCTTCGCGGTCTACATGATGCTCAACGGCTCCAGCTGATCTGTTCCTCGGAATCTCAGTGCAGCTCCGGCGCCAGCTTCGCCGCGCCGTGCCGAAGTTCAGTGCGAATGTCCATCCAGAGCTTGTAATACGCCCATTCCGGGGGTGCATTGGCTTCCTGAGTGTGGTCAGGCAGCAGAATCAGGTTTCCTGTCGAGAGCAGAACCCGGCTGACTCTAGGGTTCTGTGCGAGTTTAGCCCGCATGGCTTCGACGATCAAACGATAGTGCTCGCCTTTGATCATGGTCCGGTACGGGATGCGCCGGCCTTCAAACGTCACCCAGTCGATGCCCATCTTGCGCATATTGTCTTCACCGATGTCGCCCGCGGTCTTAGCTTCAAAGGCCGTCATCTGCGCCACTTCCGCTCGCGTGTGTAGCCACGTTAGTGTGGCCTGGGCGCGGGGATCGTCGGGGCCCTCCGGATACAGCATCATTTGCCAGAAGCCCTCCACGCTGGCGTAACGAGCGCCGTGGAATGTGAACGGCGTGGCGGCGAAGTTAGAAAGGATCCCCAATTCGTTGCGCTTCGAAAGAATCACTTCGCCGGGCTTGGCCGCTTGCGGAAGAATCTCCCAGTCTGGCTTATGAGCGTCGACAACCGGCGTCCACCAGCTAGCCGGATATTGGCCGGCGGCCGCCAACAAGAGCCACGGAGCGATCAGGCAGAACACGCGTCAGCCCTACTTCAAGTGACCGAAGTTGATGATCGCGTTGAAGACCAGCGCATAGGAGCCGATCGTCTCGCCCCGGTACACTGGGTTGTTAGCGAATAGCAGCACGTTTCCCTTGCCGAAATGCGCCTTAACAACCGCCGCGTGTTCGGCCACAGGATCGCCGTTTTCTATCAGGCCCGATAGCAGCAATTCCTTCATCGCCGCATAGCGCAGTATCACCTGGGGACGATACTCCGCTGGAATGAGGTACGGGTTGTTCCGTTCCTGTTCTTCATTAAGAGGAGTGGCTTGCCACGCTTTCGGCGAGGGCAGCGGCGGAGCTTTTTCCGCTGGCCGTCCTTCAGGCGTGTCTTCATCATCCGGACCGCCGCGCCCGGTCGGGCGCTTATAGTCCTTTGCCGTGGGAAAATTGCGGTTCACGGTGAGATTACTCACGGTGAATGCCATACCATCGGCGCTGTACAGCGGCACGGTGCCATCGTAGCCATACGCGACGGGAACCTTGTTGTCCAACACAGCCGAATTCAGCACACTACCAACCACCTTCAGTGTTCTTCGCGGTGCCACGAAGACACCCGGAGCCATTCCTTCGTCGATCGCGAACTGCGCGGTATCTTCCGCTGTAATCAGCAAGCCGCCCTGCTGCACAAAGTCTTTGAGGTGAGCCACTCCCGCTTCGCCCAAGCCGGGGCGCATGTCTTCCGTCGAGTCCAGCTTGCCAATGTTCGGAGTCAGCGCAGTGTTCTGCCAGGGCAACGCATTCCCCCACATCGGCAGTCCGCCTACAATCTGCTGGGTGGAAGAGCGGCCCACCGGTGCGAAGACAATCACGTCGAACTTCGAGCGCAGATCCCCGTCTTTCGCCACCGTTTGTGTGCTGATGTACGTAAATGGCACGTGCAGCTTATCGAAGGCTAGCCGCCACCAGCCTTCGGTTTGTGTGAAGAGCCAGGTGTGCATGAACGCAACGCGGGGAACTGCGGCCGGATGAATCTTCACCGATGGCTGGCTGGCCATGCTCACCGCCGCCAGGTCGAACTGGCGCAGCAAAGGTTTTAATTTGGAAGCATCCGCACGGGCGATGATGAGCGAGCCGGGTCCAAACTTCTGTCCCCCGCTTTCGAATCCTTCTTCGCTGACGGACATGTCCGCGGAGCCCGACAGCGCATAGACCAGCGAAGCCAGGCTTACCTCAGCCGAGTTATTCACCACGTAGATCGGTCCCGCGCCGGAGTCGGGCGCCTCAACCTGGCTGAGGTCGTTAACGGGAGACATCGGCGTGGAAAGGATGCTGCGGTCGGTGACGCGCGACACCTTGGCGTTAAACAGGTCTCCGAAAGACCAGCCTGTGTCGTCGTAAGGTTGCTTCTGTGGATCTTCCGGCGACCAGAATTGGCGGTCGAGCAGCGCGTCGGCGGCTCTCGAGAACGGCTGGTCCATCCGAATAACGAAACTCCCGGCGGGGAATGTCTGCGAGGTCGGCGGAGGCGGCGTGCCAGGCTTATCCTCAGCGCCCTCCTTCTTCGCAGGCGTCGGCAGCGTTACCGTCGCCGCCTGCGTCAGGCGTTGTATCTCGACGTGCTGCAATGCCAGCACCTTCAACAGCTGCACCTGGCGGTTCGCATACCGTTCATCCAGCGCCAGCACATACGCGGCTGGCCCCGAATTCTGGGGCTTCTCCACCGACCGCTTACTCTTCAAGTAGAAGTTGTTCAGAAAGAATTTTCCATTATGGGCGAAGTAAGAAAGGCTGGTAAGCAGCGCGGTTTCCTCGTAGTTATTGTTGTCACGCTGCGACCACAGAACGGTTGGATAAGGCGGATTGGGCCGGTACCACGTTCGTGAATACTGATCGGGCGATAACATCCGCTTCTCGGTGTCCGCGCCGCCGTTGCCGAACGTTTCGTACAGACGGCTGATCCCGTTATGCATGGCCGCCAGGAACATCAGATAACCCGGGCTCCAAGTATCAAAGTTTCCATGCGTGAATGCGCCCGGCATACCGAAACTTTGCATACGAGCCATATTCTCGGAAGCGATCATCTGCCACTCGCCCGTTAGGATCGGATCAATCCACGAGTTATAAGGTCCATCGCCCACGGTATTGTCGTAAAGAAACGGAACCGACTCGTGCAGGTCGTGAAGCACCTGCGCATGCCATTCCACATAAGTGTTCAGCACGTTTTTCGTCAAGTCGAGCGTCATGCCCATCGCATCGCGATTGTTGTCATGCGCCACGTAGTGGCCCCAGTACAGCAGCCGCGGCCAGTTCTCGCCAGGGTGCGCCTTATGCCATTTGTAGATGTCCACCATCCGGTCGCGCCCATCCACCTCCACCACCGGCGTAATGAGCGTGATCATGTGCGAACGAATGTACTGTATGTACGGAGAATCGTCGACCGCCAGCCGGTAAGCCATTTCCATCAGCGCGGTGGGCGCACCGGTCTCCGGTGAATGGATGGTGCCGGTGATGTAGTAAACCGGATACGATTGGGTGATCAGCGCCTCTGCCTTAGCGTCGTCGAGTTGTAGAGTTCGCGGATCGGCAAGCTGTGCCAGCCGTGCACCATTTTCTTTGACCTGCTTGAGCAGCAACTCGTCCGCGACCGCGGCGGCAATCATCTCGCGCCCCTCTTCCGTGTGGCCGATCGTGAAAACCTTCACCCGAGGGCTGGCGGCTTCCAGCATTCGAAAGTATTTGTACACATCTTCCGCGTACGGCAGCATGTCCGGCGCGCCGGCCACATCCCCCAGAACCTTCGCCGGCGTCGGGACAGAACTGGAGGCCGGAAGGTAATCGGTCAGCCGCGAGTTCAGCGCCGGCAACGTCGTGTACTTCTTGATGTGCTCCGTGTAGGATTCGTCGATGGCCTGCTCGGGATTGCGCTGAAACGTTTCGTTGGCCGGAGTTTGCGCGCTGACGGCATGCGGAATGAGAGCGAGGGTAAGGACGCTGCAGCGCCAGAATCGATGGTTCAATGTGAATCTGCCTTTCGACGACGAGCCGATTTGACTTTCAGACCAGTGTAGGACAGGCCCTGATGAGTCTGTGTGAAAACTTCATCACCGTGGCACAGCATTTGAGGCAGTGGTGCCGGGCATGAGAACTTAAGCACTGAGCCGCCGCTGCGCCTTACTATCGCGGCCGAACATCAAATGGAGTTGGGTTGTTTGCAGGAACTCAGTTCCAGCAGCCGCTTTAACACAACTTCATCTCCCAGCCGTTACGCGGGGAGGTGAGCATCCGTCCCTACTTAAGAAGGGAGAAATTATCGAATGAAAGCGACGCTGTTCTTAGGCTTTGTCGCGCTTGGCGCAACGGCCTTCGCTGCAAGCAGCAATGTTCTCAAGGTAAACATATTTCAGGACTCAACCGTTGACGGCAAGACACTGAAGGCCGGCGACTACAGAATCTCAATGGAGAACGGAAACGCCGTCATCAAACAGGGCAAACAATCGATCGAGGTTCCTGCACGCGAGGAAACTGAAACCAACAAATTTTCCCGCACCGAGTTAATCTACCAGGGCGACGGTAAAAGCTTGAAAGAGGTTGATGTGGCGGGTACGCACACCAAGATCATCTTTGAAGGCGCCGCACCAACGCAGTCGGGCCTTTAGCATCGACTTCAGCGTCTGATAAGTAAGAATGACTACGACGGAGGCGCGCTTTCCCCGCGCCTGCCTTTTGCTTTAGGCGTCTACGCCAGCGCCAGATTCAGGTTCTCAATCGCCTCGTCGATCTCAGCCGTGTTCTTGTATCCCACGGTCACGGCATCGACACCCGCGTTTCTGAACGCGTACCGCATGGCCGCCTGGCGATCCTCTCGGCTCGTGAACGCGCCTTCACCCACCAACTTCATGCTGATCACGCCCATGCGTTCCGCGTGGACCTTCTGAACAACCGAGGTTACCTCGCTCACGTTGCCAAGCCCAGCGGTGTTGTAGTCCTCGGCGTCCATTCTGGTGCCCTTGTGATTCATCCGGATCATGGCAACGTCGAGAAAGGTATTCCCTGGAACCTGCCGCAGCGCTGGTAGTCCATGCACCGACGCTCCTGGCGCAACCAAAGCCTGCTTATGCTTGGCTTCCAGAAGTCCATCCTGCCACTTCATACTGTCGACGGGCCATGTGGCCGTATGCTGCCAGTGCAGCAAGACCACATCGAAGTAATCGGTGTTGGCGAGCTTGCGCAACTCGTCGATCTTCTGTTGGGGATCGGCGTTGGGCCGCGTGGTCACCTTGGACATCAGCCTGTAGCTATCACGCGGGACGCCTTTCAGCGCGATGCCGAGCATCTTGTGCATCTCTCCGTATGACTCGGCGGTCTCAAAGAAACGAATGCCGTGGTCGTAGGCGTAACGCACCAACGCCGTGAACTGGTCCTGGCCCAGGTCGCGTTGTACTTTCCCGCTCATGGTCCCCGTGCCGAACGCCAGCCGCGTTACCTTGACGTTTGACCTTCCCAACGTCACCCAATCGGTGGCTGTTCCGCCCGCCGCCCGAATGGGCATTCTTCCGGTGGCCGCGAGCGCACCCGCGGCGAGACCGGTCTTCAGGAAATCACGTCTTGAGAAGTGAGCCATTGTCAATGTGTAACACGATTTAGTCGGCCCGTCGAGAAGCCGTTTCCCCTGTGGTGCGTGCATTCGCTTGCTTTGCACCGAAGCGGAAAGCTGCGCGCCCGGTTCAGTGCTGGAGTTTTCACACAGACTCTTGACGCGCGCGGTTCTGTGCTGACGTTTTCACATGGACTCTTGAACCTCCTCAGAGCTTTGCGTTCTCTCTGTTACCGTCGCGGCTCCGTTTGGTTTGAGCGCGGTTCGGATGGAGACACGACGCGTGGAGCTGTCCAATGCCCTGATTTATTCGAGGTGTTTCCGCATCGTTTGGAACGGACTAGGCGGCCTTTTTGGGCCCGCCGGCGAGGGTAGCGACGACTTTCTTCTCGACGATACCGTCAACCGTGCAGAATTGAGCCATTTTTTTGGCATTGCCGAGGCGTACTTTCTTGAAGAGTAGTTCGCTCGAAATAACGAAGCCAAACCGGGCTGGATCGAACGGGGCGTTCTGCTGCATGTGCGCGGCAGCAATCGCCTGAAGCTCCTCAATCGCCTGTTTCTCCTGATCCAATCGAAGTTGTTGCGCGTGCCGGAATTCCTCCAGAGTCTTCGAGAAGGAGCGCTGAAAGCGCTGATCGTACAGCGAAGCCAATCCCATCGGGCTCTTGGTCTTCAGGAGGCAACCTTCCATGGTCGGGGAAGGGATGGCCGCGCCCATGTAGATCTTGAACTCAGCGGTGCGAAGCATCTCAAGCCGGAACTGGATGTCGGCGATGCGCTGCGCAAGGTGCAACTCCAGGTCGCCTGCGGGGTGAAGGTCCTTAACGATGCCTTCGACGAAGCCCTGATAGCGTTCCATTTGCTCTTCGCTGAGATGCTGGGCCAGGTCCTCGGCGAAGAGGCCATGCTTGACGGCGTTCTTCGAAGAGGCTTCGCGCCCGGCGGGGGTACGCGGCCCCGTCGATTTCTCTGCATTCTCTCGATTTGCCCGAGTTTTCGCATCCACTTCCGGATCGTCATTTGGACCAGAGCCGTTTCCTTTCTCAGCGCCGGTGTCAGCGGGTGAAGCTGGTTGCCCAGTGTCTGGTTGCGGTTGCTTCGACTCCGGCAAAGCCGGATCTTGTTCAGAAGTGATATCGCCCTTACGTCCGGGCGGTCTTTCAATAAATCATTCATAAAGTCTCCCTCGGTTCGTGAAAAATTGGCGGATGTTCTCGCCTGAACCATGAAATAGCATTGGGCGTGGTTCCGACTGCAAAATGCGATCCATTTGTTTCTAGGAAGCCGCTGATAAGAAATAAGTTAGATCGGAAAAACAAATGTCGATTGTTTGTGATTGGCTTTAGAATTAGAGAGAGTGGGCACCTAGGTCTTTGACCGCTTGAAAGATTTCCTTTTATAGCCGAGCCTACGACGGGCGGCTCGACGGTCGAATTTCCAGTTGATCTTGATTCGGTCGCGGTTCATGCGGCGGTTCCAGGCCCGGCTTTCCCGGCGCAGTGTCTTGAGATCAGGGATTCTTCTGGTACCGAGGCACTGCCGCGCGAAGATGCTGATTTCTATTTCCGCCTGGTTGAGCCAGCTTTGAGGTTCCATGACCAGATGGATGGTGTCCGCCTCTGGGTACTGCATCGCCAGATGGCAAGCGACTTGTGCGAACTCGAATGCCGATCGAACGGGCGTAGGGAAGGTAAAATGCCGGCCCGCCTTCGGTTCTACGGCGCAGAAAACATTGGCCGTGCCGCGCCGCTCGTACTCGTTATCCCGCCGCGCTTCCCGCCCCGGCTGGGCGGGAGAAGTGGGACGGACATCGGCGTGCAGCGTGACTGGCTTCTCATCCAGACATACCACCGGCTCCTGAGGATCGTAGGGTTTTTCGTACGCCTCCAGCACGTCTTCCATCTTGGCGATGTACTCGTCATTGAGTTCGGCCACGCACCCCATTTTTTTCCCGCCACGGCTTGAGGTCGTGGTCAAGGAGCAGAATCCGGATGGTTTCCCTTCCCACGCGTGGAACCAGTCTCCGCTTCACCGCCTCCTGCGCCACCAGTCGCACGGTCCAGCGGGCGCGACCCTGGGGCGGGTCGCTGCACACCATGGCGATGATCCGCTGCTTCTGGCTGTCGTCCAGAACAGCCTCAGCGCCGGGGCGCTGCTTGTCGTAGAGCGCGGGCTCGAGGCCGCCCCTTTGGTACCGATGGCCGACCTTTCGAATGGCTTGCGGCGTTGGAGGAGCGCAAGGCCGCGCCGGACGACACGGACCTGCTGTACGCCACCGCTCAACAGCGTCGTCAGCTCGTTTTGGTCCTTCTGTTTGACTCCGATACGAAGGGGTGGACGTCCCATACCCAAGTATTCGCCAAAACATTTCGAATTGGAATTGTTTTGTAGAATGTTTTCAGGCGGTCAAAGACCTAGTCTGTCGTGGCGACATCCGGAGGGCGCCAAAACCAATGATCGAACGTGATCGTGGCACCATGGACACTAATGCCGAAGGTCACCGTAACAGTTGAACCCTCCACATGCATCCTGGCCGCAAATTGCGTTGGCATGGAACCGAAGCTCTTTCAGATCGGACTGGAGTCGCACGTGGAGCTGATAGATGCCAGCGGCATCTTACGAGGAACGGAACACACCTTCGAAGCGACTGATGCAGAGGCAGAGATGATCGAAGAAGCCGTAGATTCCTGTCCCACCCGCGCCATCACCATGAAGCGCGCTTAGGTCCCCGTTTTCTCTCATCACTCGCTGGATGGCCTGGCCACGCAGAAGCCTGCGATGAGAGACCCCGTATCCGAGGGTATCGCCGTCGGGGCTAAGGAGGCACGCGCCAACCATGTCGCCGGCGTCGTTCGCCAACGATACACTGGCGGTGATGCTGGTGTGGCCGGGGCCGACGTTGAACTGGTAACCTTCAATTGATAACCCTCACTTGCTCACGCCTTTCCGTTCAAACCTTCATTCCGGCCGTACGGACTCCTGGGAAACTAACCTTCCATATATCTCGGTCCGGATTGCCGAGTATAACGGGGCAGCGAGGGAATCACAAGGAACTTACGGCAGGAACTTACGGCGAGATTGCCAGCTGAAGCTCCGGGGTGGTGTGCCATTCGCCGACTGAATAAACGGGCTTCATATTAAGCACTTCGTGCCATATCTCTTCGCCTCCCGAAGTTCCGAAGGCTCTGGCTTGTGCTATCGTTCGCCTTAACGTCGGGTTCGATTAGTAGGCGGCAATGTTCGAAGGACTTGGCGCACTAACAGCGATTCCCGCCGAGCAGAAGTCTGATACAAAAGCCTGCCCGTTCTGCGCAGAGAGAATTCAAAGCCGCAGCAATCAAATGCAAACACTGCGGAGAGTTCCTGAACAAAGGTCCCGTCTGAGCCACCTTTGTGGGAGTAGTTCAGAGCCCCCAATGCAATGTCCAACCGCGGCCGAAGGGAAGCGGTCAAAAACAACGTCGTAACCTTGCGCCGATACAATGGAAAGACTCCATGCGCATCGCTCTGGCGCAGATCAACAACACGGTTGGCGATCTGGATTCAAATTCCGAGAAGATCCTGGCTTTTGCGAAACGCGCTGAAGCCGCGGGCGCGGACGTGGCAGTCTTTCCGGAGCTGGCGCTGACGGGATATCCGCCGCGCGACCTGGTTGAAAAACGCTCGTTCCTCGACCGCACGCAGCGGGCGCTGGATGGCATCGTGCGGGCGTCGGCCGACCTCGAGGTCGCGCTGATTGTCGGCTACGTTGGGCGGTCGCCGGAGCATGCGGCGCGGGGTGCGCAGAACGCCGCGGCTGTCGTGGAGCATGGGCGTCTGATCTTCGATCAGCGGAAGATGCTGCTGCCAACCTACGACGTCTTCGACGAGGCGCGGTACTTCGAGCCGGCCGAATCGCAGCGTGTGTTCACGCTGCGAGGCCGCACGATCGCGCTGACCATCTGCGAGGACGCCTGGAACGACAAGATGTATTGGGAGCGGCGGCGCTACCGGCGCGACCCGGTGGAAGAGCTGGTGCATCAGGGCGGCGAGTTGCTGATTTCGATCAACGCCTCACCATGGAACCTGGGGAAGCGCGCCCAGCGCCGTTCGATTTTTCGCGCGACCGCACAGCGCTTTGGGATACCGTTGGCCTACGTGCATATGGTTGGCGGCAATGACCAACTGATCTTCGACGGCTCGAGTTTCGGGATGACGGCGAACGGAGATGTGGTGGCGAGCGCGAAGTCGTTCGAGGAAGATCTCGTTCTGTTCGATCCATTCGCAGGTAGGGGCGATCAACGTTCCGACAGAACGGGCGAGGACGAAGCTTCGTATTCGGCGATTGTGTTGGGGACGCGGGACTACATCCGGAAATGCGGTTTCCGGCAGGTCCTGGTGGGACTCAGCGGCGGTATTGATTCGGCATTAGTGGCCGCGGTGGCGGCCGCGGCGATCGGCGCCGAAAACGTAATCGGCGTCGGGATGCCAGGGCCATATTCGTCTGAGCACAGTTTGGCGGACGCGCGATCGCTGGCAGAAAACCTGGGGACTCGATTTGAGGTGGTGCCGATCAACGCGGGGTATCAGGCGATGATGGCGACGTTAGCCCCGCTGTTTGCAGGGACCAAGGCGGGTGCAGCGGAAGAGAATCTGCAAGCGCGGCTGCGGGGCGTAACGTTGATGGCGCTTTCGAACAAACTGGGCGCGCTGGTCCTGACGACCGGCAACAAGAGCGAGCTGGCGGTTGGGTATTGCACGTTGTATGGCGATATGTGCGGCGGGCTCGCGGTGATCAGCGACGTTCCGAAGACGATGGTTTACCGGTTGGCGCGAATCGCGAATGCCCGTCGCGTTGTCTGCGGGAAAGTGCGGGCCATTCCCGAGAACACGTTTACGAAACCGCCCTCGGCCGAACTGCGGCCCGATCAGAAAGACAGCGATAGCCTGCCCGAATACGACGTACTGGACCGCATACTGGCAGGCTACGTGGAGCGCTACGAACCGGCTGAGGAGATTGCTCGGCAGGAGTGTTTGCCGCTGGAACTGGTGCGCAGCATTATCCGTAAAGTGGACCAGAACGAATACAAGCGACAGCAGGCCGCACCGGGCCTGCGGATTACCACTAAGGCGTTCGGCGTGGGCCGGCGCTTCCCGATTGCACATAGGTTTACTGAATGAAATCCCTAATGAAGTTCTTGAAGTGGCCTGATGTCGCGCAAGCGGCCGCGGCGCTGGCAGCGGTGCTGACGGCGGGTCTGCTGGTTTCGCAGGAGACGCCGCTGGTGAAGGTGGGGCCGCTGAAAGATGGGGGCTTCCTACTGAACAGTGGCTGGGTGCTGCGGCCGGCGGGCGAGCAGGTCGCAGTGGACACGCTGCCGATGCGGTCGGCGTTGTCGAAGGACGGGCGCTATTTGCTGGTGCTGAACGCGGGGTACAAGCAGCCGAGTATCAGCGTGATCGAAGTAGCCACGAAGAAAGAGACGGGGCGGGTGCCGATAGACGATGCGTGGCTAGGTCTCACTTTTTCGCCGTCGGGCAAAGAGGTCTATGCGGGAGGCGGTTCGCGGGCGAAGGTTTACGAATTCCACTTCGCCGCGGAAACCGGGGAGCTGACGCCTGGGCGCGCAATGAATGCCGTGGCCGATCCAGCGAATAAGGGCCTGTCGTTTATCGGCGATGTGGCGATCTCACCGGATGGGCGTTTGCTATACGCGGCGGACCTCTACACCGATTCGATTGCGCTGATCAACCTGCAATCGGCGACACTGATTGAACGTTGGAAAACCGGGAAGCGGCCGTACCGGATACTGATGCTGCCGGGCGGGAAAAACTTTCTGGTCAGCGGCTGGGGCGATGCGTCCGTTTATCTGCATGATGCCAACTCAGGCGGTGTGGTTTCGGTGACTCGGGTGGCGCAGCATCCGACCGATATGCTTTGGCTCGGCAAGCCCGCGCCAACGGAAGAGGACAAGGAGAGCCCTTACCGTGCGCGACTATTTGTGGCGGCGGCGAACACGAACAACGTCTACACGTTCGGAGCGACCAGCAATGGCGAGTTTAAACCGCTGGAAGCCATCAGTACGGCGTTGACTCCGTTTCAGCCATTTGGGATGACACCTTCGTCGCTGGCATTGAGCAAGGATCTAAAACGATTGTTTATCGCGTGCTCCGATGGCAATACGGTGGTCGTGGCGGATATCACCGCGCCACAGAGCCGGGTGCTGGGCTTCATTCCGACGGCCTGGTATCCGACGAGCGTTGCGACCATGCCTGACGACTCGCTGGTGATCGTCAACGGCAAAGGCCTGGGCAGCCAACCCAATCCGCACGGCCCGAATCCGACCAAGCGAGCCGCACCGGCTTACGCGGCTAACTCGGAGATCGAATACGTGGGCCGCATACAGACCGGCACGGTGGGCATTGTGCCGGCGCCTACCGATGAACAGTTGACAGCGTTCACGGAAACCGTGCGCATGAATTCGGCGTACAAGGACGACCGGCAGCGGGAGCGAGTGGTGGGGCCGCAGTCGGGGCTGTTTGTGAAATCGGGCGAACACCAGTCGCCGATTCGGCATGTGATTTACATCATCAAAGAGAACCGAACCTACGATCAGGTGTTGGGGGACATCGGCAAAGGGAATAGCGACCCGTCGTTGACCTTGTTTGGGGAGAACGTGACGCCAAACCTGCACCAAATCGCGCGGGACTTCATTCTCTACGACAACTTCTACGAGAACGCGGACGTGAGCGCCGAAGGGCATAACTGGGCGGCTGCGGGAATCGCTCCGGACTACACCGTGAAGCTGTGGCCGAACAGCTACGCGCAACGCCGCAAAACGTATGACTACGAAGGCGGCGAGCCTGCCAATTCCCCGCCGGCCGGCTACATCTGGAACAACGCCCTGGCGGCAGGCGTCACGGTTCGAAATTATGGCGATTGGGCGGTTAACATTCCGCTGAGCGAAGTGAAGGATGGCCGGCAGATCGGCGCACTGAGGGACCCCGCGCTGAAGGCGATCACGGATCCATGAACTACCGGGCGTTCGACCTGAACTATCCGGACGTCGAGCGCTCGAAGGAATTCCTGAGCGAGTGGAAGGCGTTCGATCAGGAGGGCGATGCACCACAGCTGATGGTACTGCGGATGGGCAACGATCACACGCAAGGCGCCGCACCCGGCAAATTGTCGCCGCTTTCATATGCTGCCGACAACGACTACGCGGTAGGGATGCTAGTGGACGGCGTGTCGCACAGCAAGCTGTGGGGCTCGACCGCGATTTTCATTATTGAGGACGATGCACAGAACGGACCGGACCACGTGGACAGCCACCGATCGACGGCCTACGTGGTTTCGCCTTACACGCGGCGAGGCGTGGTGGATTCGACGATGTACAACCAGATGAGCGTTCTGCACACCATCGAGGGATTGCTGGGCATTCACCCGATGACGCAATTCGATGCTGCGGCCATGCCGATGTTCGGCTCGTTCTCGGCGCAGCCTGACTCGCGGCCGTGGAGCGTACTGCAGCCGAAGACATCGCTCACCGACCACAACCCGGCTAACGGCGCGGGAGCCAAGGAGTCGGCCCGGCTCGATTTTTCTGATGCCGATTTGGCAGACGACGATGAACTGAATGCAATTCTGTGGCGCGCCATCAAGAAGACGGAAATGCCGCCGCCGGTGGCGAGCATTTTCGGGCGCCACGGCGGGCGATAGCGAGAGCGCATACACTAGAGGCGGTATGACGAAAACTCCAACCATGAGCCGCCGCAGCCTGGTGTTAACGGGGATGGCTGTGTTGCCGAAGTGGTCCTCTGGACGACAGCTAATTGAGCCCGGTTCCGATCATCTGCTGTTTGTCGGAACCTACACGAAGAAGGACAGCAAGGGCATTTATTCGTGGCGCTTCAATTCGCTAGACGGCACGTTGACGCCGCTTGGCCTCGCCGCCGAGACGGAGAATCCATCGTTTCTTGCGATCCATCCGAAGGCTTGGTTTCTGTACGCGGTGAACGAGACCGGCAATTATCAGGGCAAGCCGACCGGTTCGGTGAGTGCGTTCACGATTGATCAGAAAACGGGGGCGTTGGCGTTCATCAACCGGGTCGCGTCGGGCGGAGCTGATCCGTGTGACATACGAATTGATTACACCGGACATACCGCCGCGGTCGCCAACTATTCGGGCGGCAGCTTCGCGCTGTTTCCGATCAAACCCACGGGCGACTTGGGCGAGGCATCGCAGGTCGAGAAGATTACCGGCAAGGGTCCGAACAAAGAGCGGCAGGAAGGGCCACACACTCATTCGGTGAACGTCTCGCGCGATAACAAGTCGCTGGTTGTTACCGACCTGGGTACGGACAAGGTGCTGGCGTACCACTTCTCCGCGGAGAAGAGCACGGCGACGCCGGCCTCGCCGCCGTTTGTCAAAGCGCCGGATGGCGCTGGGCCGCGGCATTCCGTTTTTTCCCGGGATTCGCGATTTCTTTACGTGCTGAGCGAAATGGGTTCGTCGGTGACAACTTTCAAGTTTGATGCGCAGACTACGAAGCTGGAAAGGCTCACCACACTCAGCGCACTACCGGCGAGTTACAAGGGACCGAACGACGCAGCCGAGATTGCGATCGATCAGGAAAACAAGTTCCTCTACACGACCAACCGGGGGCATGACAGCCTGGCCGTGTTCGCGGTGGACGCGCACACGGGGGCGCTGAAGCTGGTGGAACATGTGGCGACAGGAGGCCAGCACCCGCGCCACTTTACGATTGATCCGTCGGGCAACTGGATGCTGATCGCAAACATGAATTCCGACAACATCGTGGTTTTCTCGCGCGACAAAAAAACTGGGATTCCGAAGCCCACCGGCTTGAGCGTTTTCACCGGCGCACCGGTGTGCCTGAAGTTCGTGCGGTCCTAAGAAAAAAAGGCGGATCGCCTACGCGATCGCGCCATGGCTCAAGGAAAATTCGAAATCGCGAGCGTCGTTCTCGAACGACGGCTGCCGATTACATCTTGTCGGTCTTCTGCATCTTGTCGGTCGTGCTGTTCATCTTGTCAGTCGATGTAGTCTTCTTGGCCTTCTTCGTTTTCTTGGTGGTTGAGGTGGTGCCGTCCATCTTGCCGTCAGTCATCTTGCCATCGTTCATTTTGCTGTCGTCGGCAAAGGCCGTAGACGCGAGAACGAGGGCGGAAAGCAGGGCGAGGGTGGTTAGTTTCTTCATATCGATTCTCCTTGTAGTTGATTTGGTATTGGTATCGGTGAGGTACTCAATTGCGTCACACTGCTGTATTTCGAGAACGCGGCTGTTGAGTTACGGTTTCGGAATTAAAACGGCTTCATGATGGGCAACAAGCGGATGATAGGATCGCGCTATCGGAGCAGCAGCATATTCCCGAAAGAGTTAGAACGGTGGGCTGGATTTTCCTTCTTGTCGGTGCCGGAGCCGTCACGGTTCTCGCCTTGCAGTTACAATTCATACTGCTCTGGCGAGTGTACGATTCCCACTTCCCCTACCCGGGCTATTCGCACGCGATGCAGGTCGGTGCGGTTGCCCCGTTTCTGACGGCATCGGTTCGGAGCACTCAAGTCACTCGATTCGTTCTCAGTTGTCTATCGGTCATTACGCTTTGGTTTCCGGGCCGGCGGCTGGTTGGGGCGATGCTGGCCCTTTGGACCGGAGTAATGATGGCCGTCGTCGGAATCTGGGTTGCCACGCCGAGGCTCCGGGAAGATAGCAATATGTGGCCCATCGACTTGGTGGTGCTCGCCTATCAGACCGGCGGGCCGCTCATCGTGGGGACACTGTTCTTCCTGGTGATCCGAAGACTGACGGCTCTATTAGGGCAAAGGGCTCCCACAGGCTGAAAAAAGCCTTGCCATGTTGACCGGAGACCTTTGCGATACATTCTGCTAAACAAGCCGTTTGATGTGTTGTGCCAATTCTCCGAACCGGAGGGTGGGGGCGTCGCTACGCTGGCCAAGTACGTTCCGGTGCCGGGTGTCTACGCGGCCGGGCGGCTGGACCGCGATAGCGAGGGCCTGCTGCTGCTGACCGACGACGGGCAACTGCAGCACCGGCTCACGGATCCGCGCTGGGGGCATCCGCGAACCTACTGGGTGCAGGTCGAGGGTTTGGTCACGCCCGAGGCAATCGAGAGGCTGGTTAGCGGGGTCGAGATACAGGTTTACCGAACCTTGCCAGCGAAGGCGCGGGCCATGGACGAACCGGACATTGCGCCCCGCGACCCGCCTATCCGCTTTCGAAAGAATATTCCGACGTCCTGGCTGGAACTGACCCTGACCGAGGGGCGCAACCGTCAGGTCCGGCGAATGACGGCCAGCGTTGGTTTTCCGACGCTGCGGCTGATCCGATTTGCCTTGGGGCCATTGAATCTGAAGGGACTTGCGCCAGGCCAATGGCGTAACCTTACAGCCGCGGAAACCGCCTCAATCAAGAGGCCAGTAAAACTACCGCCTGATCCGGGCCGAAGCTTGTAGGGAATGGGCGACAATGGGGGAAGACCCTCTGGTCTGAAGGCCGTCTAAAAAGGGTTAACTGCGGGCTGTTTCACCACCCACAGAGTTGGGTGCACGGGGGAGGGGGCGTGCCTCAAGTCCCACGCCGGTCGCCTCTCGGGAATCAGGAATCCACTTTCGTGCCATATTATCGTTTTTTTCAGGTTTTGGTTCTCGCCGCCGTCGCGGCAACGTTGCTGTTATGCGGCTGCAACCGGCCCGACGCCGTTCATGCCCAGGCGAGGATGGGGATGCCTGCCGTGGCCGTCCGGGTGGTTCCGGTCGTCACCAGAGACATTCCGCTGGACATATCCAGCATCGGCAATGTCGAGGCCATCGCCACGGTGGATGTTAAATCGCGGATCGCGGGGCAAGTGGCGCGGGTGTGCTTCGAAGAAGGCCAGGACGTTAAAGCCGGACAACTGCTATTTGAGATTGATCGCGAGCCGTGGCTGCGGCAGGTTGCCGAGTTGGAGGCGAACGTCGCCCGGGATGCGGCGCAGGAAAAGCAGGCGCTGGCGAACGTAACAAAGGACGAAGCGCAATTGAAATCGGATCAGGCCAAGGCCGATCGCGGCTTGAAACTGGCGAAGGAAGGGATATTCTCCAAGGAACAGACGGAGACGCTCGTCTCGACGGCCGATTCCACGACAGCGAACCTGGAGGCCGACCGCGCGGCGGTGGAGAGCGCCCGGGCGGCGAAGCGGGCCGACGAAGCCAAGCTGGCTGAGACAAAACTGCAACTCGACTACACCAGGATCCTGGCGCCGATGTCAGGACGCGCCGGTGCGATCGCGGTGAAGCAGGGGAATCTTGTCAAGGACAACGACACCACGCTGGTGACGCTCTTACAAACATCGCCGATCTATGTCTCGTTCTCGGTACCTGAGCAGTTGCTGCCCGAAGTGCGAAAGTACGATGCCCGCCAGCCCCTGACGGTCCAGGCGATTGTGGCCGACAACAGCACGGTGGACGGCAAGCTCCAGTTCATAGACAGCGCCGTGGATACGACGACTGGAACCATCAAGATGAAGGCCGCATTTGACAACCAGGCGCGGAAGCTCTGGCCCGGCCAGTTTGTGAATGTGCGAGCCAGGCTTGATGTAGAACAAGCGCGCGTCGTAGTCCCGGCACGCACGGTGCAAAGCGGACCGCAGGGTAAGTACGTATGGGTTGTGAACGGCGACACGGTGGCCATGCGGCCGGTACAGGTGTTGCGGAATTACACGGTGAGTGGAGCGCCGGACCAGGCCGTAATCGGCAGCGGCCTGCAGGCCGGGGAGACGGTGATCTCGGAAGGACAGCTGCTGCTGATGCCCGGAGCGAAGGTGCGAGTGCTGAAAAACCAGGCGCCGGCCGCAACCGCTTCGGCCGAAGGCGACCAAGGGGCAGCGAGTGGCGAGCCCGTGACAGGAAGCTAGGGAGCGAGAGATGAGCATCACAGACTTCTTTATTCGCCGCAAGGTCACCACGACGCTGTTGATGACGGCGATTCTGGTGTTCGGCGTCCTCTCCTATTTAGGGCTGCCGGTGAGTGACCTGCCGACGGTGGAGTATCCGACGATTCAGGTGCAGGCATCGCTGCCCGGCGCTAACCCGGACACGATGGCGTCGTCGGTGGCGACCCCGCTCGAAAAGGAATTCTCGACCATCGCGGGAATCGACAGTATGTCGTCGTCAAGCACGCTGGGCACGACCAGTATTACGCTGCAGTTCGATTTGAGCCGCAACATCGACGCAGCAGCGCAGGACGTGCAGGCCGCCATCTCGCGCGCCGGCGGCACCCTGCCGACCGACATGCCGGCGCCGCCCTCCTACTCGAAGGTGAATCCGGCCGCCCAGCCCATCCTATACATGAGCTGCAAATCGAAGACCATGACGCCGGCCCAGCTTGGATGAATATGCGGAGAACCTGATTGCACGCCGTCTTTCCATGGTGAGTGGGGTGGCGCGGATCACTGTCTACGGAGCAAAGAAGTACGCGGTTCGCATTCAGGCGGATCCCGACAAGCTAGCGTCGCGTCAAGTGGATCTGGAAACGCTGCGTGCCGCAGTGACCTCGGGCAGCATCAATTTGCCGGCCGGATCTCTGTACGGGCAGACCAAAGCGTACACCGTGCAGTCGAACAGTCAATTGAATACGGCTTCGCAGTTCGCGCCGCTAATTGTCGCGTATCGCAACGGAAATCCGGTGCGGCTGGATGAACTGGGCAGGGTGATTGACAGCGTAACCACGAACCGGTCGACCTTCTGGATTAACGGCGACCAGTCGATGATTCTGGCGGTGCAAAAACAGCCGGGGACGAACACGATCGCGGTGGTGGAAGGCATCAAGGACGTACTGCCGTCGCTCAGGCAGTCGATCCCAGCCGGTATCGACATCGGGATTGAATTTGACGCCTCGCAGAACATTCGGAACTCCATCGCGGACGTGAAGTTCACCCTGCTGCTGACGATTTGCCTGGTTGTGCTGGTCATCTTCTGTCTTCCTGCGCAACGTTTCGGCCACCCTGATTCCCAGCCTCGCGGTACCGCTCTCGTTACTGGGAACGTTCGGCGCGATGAAGCTACTGGGCTTCACGATCGACACGCTATCGATGATGGCGATGACGCTTTCGGTCGGGTTCGTGGTGGACGACGCGATCGTGATGCTCGAGAACATCGTGCGGCATATGGAAATGGGCAAGCCCCGTTTGCAGGCCGCTTATGAAGGTGCGCGCGAAGTTGGATTCACGATCATTTCGATGACTACGTCGCTGGTGGCGGTGTTTATTCCGGTACTGTTCCTGGAAGGAATCATTGGACGTCTGCTGCGGGAATTCTCGATTACCATCGCGGTGGCGATCCTGATTTCGGGCGTCATTTCGTTAACGCTGACGCCGATGTTGTGCAGCATCTGGCTGCGGCCTACCTGGCATGACGTTACCAAAGCGATTCGAGAGCACCGAACAAGATGGCGTGGCTCCTACCGCAAGCGCCCGCAGGGCTCACCGCACGGTCGGTTCTACGAATGGGCGCGAGCGTTTCTTCGATTGGCTGAATAACTCCTACCGGCGAACGCTGGATGTGGTTTTGAGACATCGCCGCATTACCCTGGCCGCGAGCCTGGTGCTCACGGTTGCCACCGTGGCGTTGTTCATCTATATGCCGAAGGGCTTCATGCCAACGGTGGATACCGGCATGGTGTTTGGCGGCACTGAAGCGGCGCAGGACACATCCTATGACGAGATGGTGCGGCTGCAGGAACAGGTGGTCGACACGTTCTGAAAGCCAATCCCTGGCTTGAAGCGTATGGCGCCGGCACCGGCGGCTTTGGCGCCCAGAATACCGGCTTCATGTTCATGCATTTGAAAGAGGGAAAGCGGCCGAATGCGGATGCCATTATGGCGCAGCTGCAACAGAAATTCGCCAACATTCCCGGGCTCATGGTCTTCCTGCGAGTGCCGCCGCTAATCACGCTAGGACAGTAAGAATTGCGAAGCCAGTATTCGGTATCGCTGGAAGACGCGGAGGTTGCGAATCTGATCAAGTGGGCGCCGGTGCTGGAGCAGAAGCTTCGGACGCTGCCCGATCTGACGGATGTTTATAGTGATCTGCGGCTGGCCAGCCCGCGATTGGACGTGGTGATTGACCGCGACCGCGCGCTGGCGCTGGGCGTTGCGCCGGAAGCGATTGCGAACACGCTCTACAGCGCCTATGGCGACCGCCGCATTACGACAATCACGGCGGCGACCAATGAATATGACGTGATTCTGGAAGTGTTGCCCGAGGATCAACGCGATCCGGCCGCGCTGTCGAAGCTTTACATGAAGAACTCGGCGAACAAGCTGATTCCGCTGGCCGCTGTCACGCAGATGAAACAGAGTGTGGCGCCGCTGAGCGTGAACCATATCGGGCAGCTTCCGGCCGTGAACTTTCAGTTCAACCTGAAACCGGGCGTGGCCTTGAGCCAAGCCACCAAGCAGATCGACGATGCGGCGCGCGAGATTGGCTTGCCCGACACGATGACTTTCACTGTATCAAGGCACGACGCAGGCGTTCCAGAATTCATTGCGAGGTTTAGCCATCCTGCTGATCATTGCGGTGGTGGTGATCTACCTGGTGCTGGGGATTCTGTATGAGAGCTTCATCCATCCCATCACTATTTTGTCGGGTCTTCCGGCGGCCGGCATGGGCGCTCTCTTAACACTGCTCATCTTCAGGCAGGACTTAAACCTGTACTCGTTTGTCGGGATCATTCTGCTGATCGGCATCGTCAAGAAGAACGCGATCATGATGATCGATTTCGCCATTGAAGCTCAGCGCAAGGGCAACCTTACGCCGGAGCAGGCAATCTATGAAGGCTGCCTGAAGCGCTTCCGCCCGATCATGATGACTACGATGGCCGCGCTGCTGGGCACGCTGCCGATCGCGATCGGCGCCGGCGCGGGTGGAGAAGCCCGGCGCCCGCTGGGCCTCGCGGTGGTCGGCGGACTGGTAGTTTCTCAGGTACTGACGCTCTACATCACTCCGGTAATCTATTTGTATCTGGAGCGATTCCAGAGGAAGCTCAGCGGCTCCAAAAAGCCCAGCAACGAAACCGAAGTGCTGGAGCTTTATCCGGAATCCGAACCTGTCGGCCAGCGGCAGTAGCCAGGCTGGACGCGGGCCGCCAAGGCAGTGCCACGAAAGGCCTGAGTCATTTTGCGGCGATATCTGCTTCTGCTGATTGCGATGGTGTTGGTCAGTTTGCCTGCCAGTCTTACTCGGTTCTTTCACACGAAGCACTGGTGGATGCGTTGTGGGATGTTTCCATCAAGCCGGCGCTTCTGGCCCGCTTTCCTAAGTCGACTCCCGACGACCTGAAGGCTGCGCATGCCTTCGCTTATGGCGGGTCGATTATCCAGGATCTGGGTTATTATCCGCACGGCAACAAATTCTTCAGCGATCTGACTCACTACGTGCGAAGCGGCGACTTCGTCAGTGCGCTTGTGCTGGATTCGCAAGACTTGAACCAGTACGCCTTCGCGCTGGGCGCGCTTTCACACTACGTCTCGGACAACGACGGCCACCGGCTCGCAACCAATCTGTCGGTGCCCCAGCTTTATCCGAAGTTAAAGAAGAAGTACGGCGACGTAGTGACGTACGAAGACGACCCGGCTGCGCATCTGAAGACCGAGTTTGGCTTTGATGTGATCGAAGTGGCGAAGGGAAACTTTGCTCCTGCCGCGTACCACGACTTCATCGGGTTTTCGGTCTCAAAGGAATTACTCGCCCAGGCGTTTCAGGACACATATGGCTTGAACATCAACGTCGTCCTCCCGGATTTCGACCGCACTATCAACTCTTTCCGTTCGGCGGTGAGCGGCACGATTCCCAAGGCGACGCGAATCGCTTGGGCGCAAAGAGAGGACGAAATCAAGCAAAGCGAGCCGGGCGTAACACGAAGGAAGTTTCTGTACAACATGAAACGCTCCAGTTATGAGAAGGAATGGGGAAAAAGTTACCAAAGGCCAACTGCGGGCGAGCGGTTCATTGGCTTTTTGCTCCAGCTGCTCCCGAAGATAGGGCCGCTGCGGGCGCTTGCCTTTAAGATGCCGACGCCGGAAGTGGAGAAGATGTTCATGGCCAGCTTCAATTCCTGCGTGGATCAATACAGGGCGTCGTTGGTCCGCGTCGAACAAGACAAGCATTTGCCCAATCAGAACATCGACGTGGGCACGTTAACGAAATTGGGCGAGTATCATCTGGCCGATGCCACCTACGACCAACTGCTGGACCGCCTGGCAAAGAAGCAGTTTGCCGGAGTGTCGCCGGAGCTGGGGAAAGCGATGTTGGCCTACTATGCGAGTCCGGCCAGCCCACACAGCACGGACCCGAAGGCCAACGGTGCGGATAAGGTGGAGGCCGAGATACAGCAACTGAAGGCGTACATGAGTGCGGAGGCGGCGGAAACCTCGCGGTGAGGAGAGCTTCGGTTGCGATCCCAGGGACTACGAGCCGAATTGTCCTGAGTTGGCCTTCGGAGAACCGCGACGAATTCTAGCCCGGAGCCTCGAGCATGGCATAGAAGCAGATAGGGCCTGCGTGGGCGTGGCGTCTGTAATCGTGGCGAGCGGCTTGCGCCACTACTTTCGAAGACGTCGACCTAATTGCAGCCTAAGCATTACTTCGTGGGCGCTAGTCGATTCTTTTTTGCGGGACGTTTCCGACGCGCTGCCTTCTCAGCCTCTTGCTCCTTCAGTGCTCGGGCCATTAGGGTTGGAACCAGTTTCTCGATCTCGTCGTTCTCCGCCGGATCAACTTGGCTCATGCGCAACAAAGAGAGGACGAACATCTCTCAGAGCGCCATTCCGTAAAGTAATAAGGGTCACCGTCGTTCGTTTTGGCTGACAAGCAAACGTTCCGGGGACGTGCTATTGTCGTCGCTCAATGACGACGTATCGGATATCCGAACCCAGCATGAGCGGCATGGTCGGTAAAGCTCGCAGGCACCCGCTGGTGACAACCGGACTGATTTTCGCCGGGGTGCTTGTCGTCGCCGTATCTTCATCGGGTACATCCGTCGTGACATCACCTGTATTCGCAGCTACTTTCGGAGTCTTACTAGTATTATTTTTCTGGATCCAAAGGCGTTCGGCGGCTCAAGCGAGACGCGTCGTCGAATCCATAACAATCGAGATCGACGATTACGAGCTAAAACAGAGCAACTCCCTCGTGTTGACCACGATTCGCCGAGAGGACGTTGTGGAGCTGCGATACCTTCCAGGTGGAATTATGGTGGTGGGGCGAGATCTCAGGCATAGGATCTTGCTGAATCGAGAACTGGATCCGTTCGACGACCTTGCCCGAAGAATCGAGGAGTGGGCTCCTGCTAATTCGATCCGCAAGACGACCCAAACCCCGCGTTTCACGAACTACATACTATACGGGGTGACCGCAGGCAATCTTGTCCTTTTCTTCGCTGCCTTATTGGTGGAGAATCCCAAAATTGCCATTCCCTGCTGTTTAGCCGAAGCGATTTTTTTGGTTGCTTGCGTGGTTCGGGTTTGGACACTCAAAGGCGTGGCATCCCGTTTGAAATGGTCCATGCTGTTCGTTATTCCCGTTGTGTTCGGTCTCTTGCAAAAGGCCTACACGCTCTGGAAGCAGCTTTAGATAGCGGAATCAGCCCTCACCAATCGTGCCTGTGGTCTCTTGACCTACATTCCTGTAAAAGTAGTCGCGATCAGGGCGCCGGTTAGGAGAATCATGACCACGGCGGTGGTCCAGGCGACGACGTTCTGGGGGAGCGAGTTCTTGAACTCGCCCATGAGCCGCGGCCGGTTCACCAAGAGCAGCATGTAAACCAGCACAAACGGCAGCAAGATGCCGTTCGCTACCTGCGAGAGGAGAATGAACTTGAGCAGCGGCAGATTGGGGATGAGCACGACCAATGCGCCGCCGCCGATCAGAAGTGTGTAGAGCCAATAGAAAATAGGTGCTTCGTTAAAGTGTTTATCAACGCCCGATTCGAAGCCCAAGCCTTCGCAGATGTTGTAGGCGGTGGCAAGCGGAAGGATGGCGGCTGAGAGCAGCGAGGCGTTGATGAGGCCCACCGCAAACAGCAGAGTCGCGAATTTACCGGCAAAGGGCGCCAGGGCGAGGGCGGCCTGGCCGACATCCGTGATGTTGGGGTTCTTCGAATGGTAAATCGTCGCCGCGCAGGCCACCACGATGAAGAACGCGATGACGTCGGTGACGATGCAACCGATGATGACATCGAGGCGGCACAACGAGTAATGCTTCTTGTCGACGCCCCGTTCCACCACGGCCGCCTGCAAATAAAACTGCATCCAGGGCGTGATGGTGGTGCCGATCAGGCCAACGACCATCACCAGGTAGGAGGGATCGCTGTTCCAGGAAGGAATGAAGGTGCTCTTGATGGCGACATTCCAATCGGGCTTCGCCAGAAACGCAGAGATGGGGTACGTGAAGTAGATCAGTGAGAAGAGAATGAGAATGCGTTCGACCGGCTTATACCGGCCGCGGACGACCAGCACCCAAACCGCAACGGCGCCGAGCGGAACGACGAGATACTTGCTGACGCCGAAGATGCCCATTCCCGACGCCAGACCCGCAAATTCGGCGATGATGTTGCCAAAGTCGGCCAGTCCCAACACCATCATCGTGAAGAACGTGGTGCGGAGACCGAACTCCTCGCGGATCAGGTCGGACAGGCCCTTGCCGGTAATGGCGCCCATACGCGCCGCCATCTCCTGAACGACGATTAACGCGACGGTGGTGGGTATGAGGGTCCAGAGCAGCGCGTAACCGAACTTTGCTCCCGCCTGCGAGTACGTGAGGATGCCGCCCGGATCGTTGTCGACGTTGGCTGTGACGAAGCCCGGCCCGAGCACCGCCAACAAGGCGACGATGCGCGAACTGATCAGGGCGAGGCCGGGACGGCGGCGGGAAACAGTTTGGGTCATTCGATCAGTCTTGTGGCTCCTTAGCCGGACGGGCGCGCCAATGCGCCGTTAGCTGGCGAAGATCACATCCATTTTGGTTGAGAGATGATGCAGACCTTCGGGGGTGTCGCCGCCGGGCTGTTCGGCAATGCCCCAACCGTTGTAGCCGATGTCGTCGAGGGCCTTCATCACGGCCGGCCAGTCGTCATCCCCGTCGAGGAAATCGACATCGAAGCCCTTTGGCAGGCCCTCTGTATTCATTTTCTTGCGGCTGAACTCCTTGATATGCAGCTTTGCGATGCGCTTATTCAAGATGCGAATCCACTGTTCGGGCCAGCCGAAAGCAATGATGTTGCCCACGTCAAAATGCCAACCGACGGCAGGGCTCTGGAACTCGTCCACGTAGCGGGCGGCCTCGAGCGGGGTCATGATGAAGTGGTTCCAAACATTCTCGACGGCGATCCGGACATTCAGCTCCGTCGCCAGTGGTATCAGCTTGCGAATCTCTTCCTGGGAACGCGAGTAGGCGTCGTTGTAGGGAACCTTGGCGTTGACAACGGCCGGCACGAGAAGAACGGAAGTGGCGCCGTACGCCTTGGCATCGTGAAGAGCTTGCTGCATGCCCTTGATGCCTTCGGCGCGGACGGCGGGATCGGGGTCGCTGAGCGGTCTTTTCCAGTGGGTGGCGCAGCACACGCTGGCGGGCTTGAGGCCGGAAGCCTTGAATGCGGCCAGCACCTCCTGCTGGTCCATGTGGCTCAGAGGCTCAATTCCCTCGAAGCCCGCGGCTTTCACAGCCTGGAACTTCTCCATGACGGAGCCCTTGAGGCCCACCGTTTCATACATGATGGCTTTGTGCAGGGTTCGCTTGCCGGATGCCGCGGCAGCAGGCGATGACGCGGGCATCGAAGTGAGCATGGCCGCGAGGCCGGCACCGGTTTTTACGAAGTTTCGTCGGTTCACAAGAGCTCCTTGGTTCGAGGGCAGTTCAATGTTTCAGGATAAGAGAACACCCACGGGTAACTTATCATTTGGCGGGGAAAGGGAATGGGGCAGAGAACGTGGCGCATGCTCTGTTAGCCTGCCGGGCCGAGAGTCATCTCGGCCTTCAGCGGGAAATGTCCAAGGCTCCGATGCCCGTCAAGTAGCTCTCATCGCTGGTTCATAAAAGCTCAGTAGGTTGGAGCCTTGGCGCAGGGTACGGGTGCGTTGGAAGTTACCATACTGGTCCGCAAGTTGGAACTTGGCATCGTGCTGGGCGATAGCGAGAGGGCAGCGGCTGCTCGATAAGAGCAGCGCCGATTCGTAGTCGGCGGTCTGGTGGTAGGGCGGATCGATGAAGACGATATCGGCTTCGTAGTCTTTGAGGAATTGTAGAGCACTGCCTCGAACCACGGTTGCCTGGGGGCCTATTTTGAGGGAGTTCAGATTCTCACGCAGAATATCGAGGGCGCGGGAATCGTGCTCGATGAAAATCGCGCGCGCTGCGCCGCGGCTGAGGGCTTCGATGCCGACTGCGCCAGTGCCCGCAAAAGCATCGAGGAACACAGAGCCTTCGATACGAGGCGCGAGCACGTTGAAGAGCGTCTCACGGAGACGGTCGGGCGTGGGGCGAACCGCAAGGCCGGGCAGGGACTTCAGAACACGGCTGCGGAATTCTCCGCCGATCACGCGCATCGGGTTTAGCCCACCTGGCTGAGGCCATACTGCCGCTGCCAGTTTTCCTGAATATAGCGAACGACGCGGCGCAGTTCTTCGCCATCGCGGCCGCGTTCGATGAGCACCTTGGCATCCTGACGGGCCTCTTCCAGAATGTCCGTGTCGCGCAGCAGGTTGGCCACACGCAGGCCGGGAATGCCGGATTGGCGGGTGCCGAAGAATTCGCCGGGCCCGCGGAGGCGCATGTCCATTTCGGCGATGTAGAAGCCGTCGTTCGATTTCACCAGCGTGCGAATGCGTTCGCGCGCTAGATCGTTCATTCCGCCGGTGACGAGAATGCAGTAACTTTGGTGAGCGCCGCGGCCGACGCGCCCGCGCAACTGATGAAGCTGCGAGAGGCCGAAACGCTCCGCCTGCTCAATGACAATGACGGAGGCGTTGGGGACATCGACGCCTACTTCAATGACTGTGGTCGAAACGAGAATCTTGGTTTCGTTCCTGGTGAAGCTCTGCATGGCGGATTCCTTTTCGTCGGGAGTCATTTTGCCGTGCAGCAGGCCGACTCGAATACTGGGGAATACCAGCTGCGAGAGCTGCTGATACATCTTCTCCGCCGCTTTCACGGCCAGTGTTTCCGATTCCTCAATCACCGGATAGACTACGTAGGCCTGGCGGCCTTTCTGAATCTCCTGAGCAAGGAAGCTGTAGACCTTTTCCACCGCGTGTTCCTGGACATTCTTGGTGACGATCGCCTGGCGGCCGGGCGGCAATTCGTCGATCGTGGAGAGATCCAAGTCGCCGTAGACGGTGAGCGCAAGGGTGCGTGGAATGGGGGTCGCCGTCATAACGAGGACGTCGGGGCGGACGCCCTTCTCAAACATCTTGAGGCGCTGAACCACGCCAAAGCGGTGCTGCTCATCGATAATGGCGAGGCCGAGCTTCTTGAACTCAACGTCTTGCTGGATCAGGGCGTGGGTGCCGATCGCGACCTGGGCGTATCCGCCGGCGACCAGTTTCTTAATTTGCTGCTTTTCGCGAGTGCTGGCGGAACCAACCAGCAGGACCGGCGTGTAGTCGAGTTTTGAGAACAAACGCTTGAAATAGAAGTAGTGCTGCGCGGCGAGGATCTCGGTCGGCGCCATGATGGCGACCTGGTGACCGTTTTCGATGGCAATGACGGCGGCCTGCGCGGCCACGATGGTCTTGCCGCTGCCAACATCGCCCTGCAGCAGCCGGTTCATGGGAAAGGGCTGCTTCATGTCGTTGGCGATTTCCTGCGCGACCCGGCGCTGCGCGCCCGTTGGCTTGAATGGCAGCATGGTCTTGATCTGTTCACGCACACGCTCGGTCACTTCAAACGGAATGCCATCGGCGGCCCGAGCCTTGGTGCGTTTCAATGCCAAGCCACACTCCAGCCAGAAGAACTCGTCGAAGATCAGGCGCACCTGAGCGGGAGAGCGAAACTCGTTGAGCAGGCGCAGTTCGGCATTGGCCGGTGGGAGATGCACTTCGCGGAGAGCATCGGCCAGCGCGGGGAGCGAGCGGCGTTCCCGAATGCTGGGAGGCAACGGGTCGGGTGGTAGTTCGACCTGGCTGAGCAGGCGGTCGAGCAACACGCGGAACATGCGCGTGCTGATATTGCCTGCGGCTTCATAGACGCCCACGATGCGGCCGGTATGGAGGGCGTCGTCGCCCTCTTCGGAGGTCAGCACCTCCATTTCGGGCTGCACCATGGTGAGCATGCGCCGGGTGCGTTCCAGCTCTACTTTGCCGAAGAGGGCCACCATCACGCCGGGGACGAGCGTGTTCGCCAAACGGTCGCCGTGGAACCACCGCGCAAACAGCCTCGCGGGGCTGCCGTCGCTGAACACAATTTCGAGCAAACCGATTCCGCGCCGCAACCGGTTTAGCTTGGCGGTTTCCACACGCGCGATAACGGCGGCCTTTTCGGCGGGCAGCAGCTCCGAGATGGCCTTGACGTTTCGTCGGTCTTCGTAACGGAAGGGCAAATAGTACAGGAGGTCGGCTACTGTAGCGAGACCCTTAGCCTGGAGCATTGCCGCCCGGGCCGGACCGATGCCCTTCACGAACTGGAGCGGTGTGGAGAGATCCAAAGGACTAGTTTAGTCGTGGAGGCGATTTGTGCTACGTTCGGGCCGCCACGGCGCTGCTGGTACGGAGCTGGGCACTTTCGAGGCGCTTGGATTCCTGATACGTGAAGATCATTCGGTGCACGACGGTGATGTTCCCCAACACCGCAATGACCCAAAGGACCGGCGCCATCTTGTCAAACAATGCACCGATGATGATTAGAACAATGCGCTCCGGGCGTTCGAGGAAGCCGACCTTGCAAGTGGGGATGATGTTTTCGGCGCGGGTGCGGGCGTAGCTGATCAGGACCGAGGCCATCATGACGATGGCGGTGAGGACGACGTAGAACGGTCTATTGATGGTGCCGTAGTAAACCAGCAGTCCGATGAGCAGCGCGAGGTCGGAGTAGCGGTCGAGGACGGAATCGAAGAATGCGCCGAAGCGGGTGACGCGATCGGTTTCCCGCGCTACGCGGCCATCGACCATGTCGAACAAGCCGGCGAAGATGATGATGCAGCCAGCCACACGAAACCGGCCGACGGCAAGGAATACAGCGGCGACGACATTAATGACCAGGCCGAGAAACGTGAGGACGTTCGGGTTCACGCGGGAGATCGCGAGAGCACGAACAATCAGCCGGATGACCTTGCCTGCACCCAGACCAATTGCACGGGTATATGTCACACCGATTCCTTATCAGGAATGCACATTCCCTAAGTTCCCGCCAAATCATGGATTGTTGACAAGCTGAGAATCTCCATCTCCCGTGAGCCGCCGGGAATGGTGATCTTTACCGAGTCGCCCACCTGTTTGCCTAGTAGACCTTTCCCAATGGGAGAGCTGGTCGAAATTCTGCCGTTATTAACGTCGGCTTCCTCACTGGTGACGATTTTGTAGGAAATTTCTTCGTTTTTCAAGGAATCGAAGACCACCACCAAGGAGCCCAAGCCGACACGGTCGCGAGGGATCTTGGTGAGGTCGGCCATGGAAAACTCGCGCAGGCGGGCCTGGAGCTGGCCGAGCCGGGCGTCGACATACGATTGACGCTGCTTGGCAGCATGATATTCGGCGTTCTCGCTGAGGTCGCCGTGAGCGCGGGCCTTGAGGATCTCCTTGGGCAGTTCGTTCCGGAGTTCGTACTCGAGGGCTGCGATCTCCTGCTGCAGCTTTTTCTTCAGCTCTTCCATTTTTAGCTTTCTCCATTATATGGAAGCATTTGGCGACCGGTGGGAATTCGTTTTGGAGGCTGGCATGCTTGGATTTCCGGGGGGCTGGCTCGACAGGGGGTAAGTCAAGCTGCTACAATGATCTAGGAGGATTTGGCCATGGCCATTAAACCAGCATTTGCGACAGGCGCCCAAGTCGAGCATGGCAAGTTCGGCCTCGGTTCAGTGCTTTCTTGCAACGACGAATACATCGTAATTAAATTCGACGAGCATGGCGAGAAGAAATTCGTCATGTCCATCGTTTTTCCTGCACTGAAGAAAAGTGACCGCCAGCCTCCGGTGGAGAAACGACGAGCGGCACGGAAGAAAGCTGCCGTTCCGGCTCCGGCCGTGGCCGGTGCAAGCGGAGCCTCCTAAGTTTCGATTTTCAAACCGTCTGGCCAAATTGCCGTCGCAATGAATGTTACCGAACGAGTTCTTGAGGGAGGGTTGGAGGACAGCGCATGAGGGTCGGAGTGGTCGTGTTCCCGGGGAGCAATTGCGATCACGACGCCTGGTACGCCGTTTCCCACAACTTGGGCCAGGAAGCCGAATTCATTTGGCATGATGCGTCGTCTTTAGGCGACATCGACGCGGTGATTTTGCCCGGGGGTTTTTCCTACGGCGACTATCTGCGCTGCGGCGCCATCGCGAAGTTCTCACCGGTCATGAACGCGGTGAAAGCATTTGCCCGCGAAGGCGGCCCGGTGCTTGGCATCTGTAACGGATTCCAGATTCTGGTGGAATCGGGATTGCTGCCCGGCGCCCTGGTGCGTAATAGCGGTATGGAATTCATCTGCCGCACCATTGGGCTGCGGGTCGCGACAACCAATTCTCCGTACACCAACTTGGCCCGGAAAGGGCAGGTTCTGCACCTGCCGATCGCCCACGGTGAAGGCTGCTACATTGCCGAGGACCGGGTGCTGGACGAATTGCAAGCGGAAGACCGGATTGCGTTTTACTACACCGATAATCCGAACGGATCCATGCGCGACATCGCGGGCATTCTGAGCGCCGAGCGGAACGTGATGGGCATGATGCCGCATCCCGAGCGCGCCAGCGATCCGCTGATGGGTGGAACCGACGGACACATCATTCTGGCTTCACTGGTTTCGGCCTTTGCGGCCGGAATCCCTGTTTCGAGCGCTTCAGCCGCAGGCGCTTCTTCCATCCGAACCCAATCATGAGTACGATCACGATCACCCCGGAAGTGATCGCTGCCCACCAGCTCACGACGTCTGAGTACGAGAAGATCCTGAGCCTGCTGGGCCGCGAACCGTCTTTGACTGAACTCGGCATTTTCAGCGTGATGTGGAGCGAACATTGCTCCTACAAGAGCTCCCGCATCCATCTGAAGAAGCTGCCCACCGAAAGCAAGCATGTCTTGCAGGGGCCGGGCGAGAACGCGGGCATCATCGACATTGGCGATGGCGTGGCGATCGCCTTCAAGATTGAATCGCATAACCACCCGAGCTTCATTGAGCCTTTTCAGGGCGCGGCGACAGGTGTGGGCGGCATTTTGCGGGACATCTTCACCATGGGCGCGCGGCCCATCGCGGTGATGGATGCGATTCGCTTCGGCCGGCTGGACGATCCACAGACAGGACCGCGCAACCAGCGCATCCTGAAAGGCGTGGTCGCGGGTATCTCGCACTATGGTAACTGCTTCGGCGTACCAACGGTGGGCGGCGAGTGCGTGTTCGAAAAATGCTACGACGGCAATCCGCTGGTGAACGTGTTCGCGCTGGGCGTCTTCAAACACGACGAAATCTTCTACGGCAAAGCTACTGGCATCGGCAACCCAGTGATCTACGTCGGCTCGAAGACGGGCCGCGACGGAATCCATGGGGCTTCGATGGCCTCGGCCGAGTTTACGGAGGAGTCGAAGCAGAAGCGGCCCAATGTGCAAGTCGGTGATCCGTTCATGGAGAAGCTGCTGCTGGAAGCCTGTCTCGAAGCCATGAAAACCGGCGCCATTGTCGGGATTCAAGATATGGGCGCGGCCGGCTTGACGTGTTCCACCTGCGAAATGGGCAGCCGCGCCGGCACCGGCGTCGAGATCGACCTGATGTATGTGCCGCAGCGCGAACCGGGCATGACGCCCTACGAGATCATGCTGTCGGAAAGCCAGGAGCGGATGCTGCTGGTGGCCGAACGCGGTCGTGAAGAAGAAGTGCTGAGCGTCTTCCGCAAGTGGGGGCTGGATGCGGTGATTGTCGGCGAAGTGAAGGCCGACGGCATGCTGCGCGTCAAGGACCACGGTGTCGTTGTCGCGGAGATTTCGAACCGCGCCCTCGCCGACGAAGCTCCGGTCTACAACCGGCCGTATACCACGCCCTTGCGGACTGCTCCGCTGGATGGCCCGGCGATTCACAGCCAAGACCTAACCGGCGATCTGAAGCAACTGCTGGCCTCCGGGGATCTCGCCAACAAGCGCTGGATCTGGGAGCAGTACGACTACCAAGTGCGTACCAACACGCTCGCGGGTCCTGGAGCCGAAGCGGCCATCGTGCGCATCAAAGAGACAGATAACCTCTCCATTGCAATGTCGCTGGACGGGAACGGGCGCTATTGCTCACTGGACCCACGTGAGGGCACGAAACTGATTGTGGCGGAGTGTTGCCGGAACCTTTCGACGGTGGGCGCGCTACCGGTAGCGGCGACCAACAACCTCAACTTCGGCAACCCGGAGCGGCCGGAGATCATGGCGCAGTTGGTGGAATCGATTGAAGGACTCGCCGAAGCCTGCCGTTTCTTTGAGACTCCGATCACGGGTGGCAACGTGAGCCTGTATAACGAAACGCTGGGAACGCCGATCTTCCCGACACCGGTTATCGGCATCGTGGGAACGCTGCCAACAGCGGCTCCCAAGCCCATGCAGTTTGTGAACGAAGGGCGGAAAATCATTTTGTTAGGTGGGATGGGCTCGCCCGATGCGCGGCAGTTCGGCTCCTCTCAGTACGCGAAGGTGATTCTGGACCAACTGTGGGGAACGCCTCCTAAGTTGGACATGGATTATGAAAAACGAGTGCAGACGACCATCCGCGAACTGGTACGGGCGGGCGCGGTGGAATCGGCGCACGATCTTTCCGACGGCGGCTTGGCAGTGGCGTTAGCTGAGGCGTCCTTTGGCCCGAAGGGCGTTGGGGCCGATGTGACCCTGGACTCGGACCTTGCGGCAGTACTGCTACTTTTCCACGAGGGTCCATCCCGGATTTTGGTATCTACGGCGCAGTCTGAGGCCGTTTATGAAGCGGCCCAAAAGAATTCAGTCAACGCAATTGAAATTGGCGTTACACTCAGAGCAAGGATGGTGATTCGAAACCGGACTGAAACTCTGATCAATGTACCGATCGGGGATCTGTACGGTCTTTGGGATGCCGCCCTTGAACACCTCTCCATTCAACTGTTTCGGTCGAATAATGCCTGAACTCAACGACTTGATTGCCGAAGACTTCCATGTGGACACCTTCGACAAGCTGCATGAAGAGTGCGGTGTCTTTGCCATTTACGGAAATCCCGAAGCGGCGAATCTCGCCTACCTGGGCCTGTATGCCTTGCAGCATCGGGGGCAGGAAAGCGCCGGCATCGCTAGCAGCGATGGCCGCAAAATTCATTGCACGCGGAAGATGGGGCATGTCGCCGACATCTTCACGCCGGATGTCTTGAACCAATTGCCGGGTGAACTGGCGATTGGCCATACCCGCTACTCGACGACAGGCGATACGGTGCTGCTGAATGCCCAACCACTTTCGGTGGCGTACAGCAAGGGCCAGATCGCGATCGCCCACAACGGGAATATCACGAACGCGGCGGAGATACGACAGGAGCTGGAGCAGGAAGGGTCGATCTTCCAGACAACCAGCGACACCGAGGTGGTTTTGCACCTGGTGGCCAAGTCGCGGGAGCGCACGCTGCCCGCCGCGCTACGCGATGCGCTGCTGCAACTTGAAGGGGCGTTCTCACTGGTGTTTTTGGCGGAAGACCGCATCATCGTGGCGCGGGATCCGCACGGGTTCCGGCCACTGGCGATGGGGCGGGTTGAGCTGTCGGACGGGCGAACCAGTTATGTGTTCGCGTCCGAAACCTGCGCGTTTGATCTGATCGGCGCAACTTACATGAACGACGTGGAGCCGGGCGAGATGGTGATTGTCGGGCCGAACGGGGTGACACGCCAATTCTATGCACCTGCAAAAGCCCCGGCTCAATGTGTTTTCGAACATGTCTATTTCGCGCGCCCCGACTCGTTGATATTCGGGCGTTCGGTCCAAACCTCACGAGAGCTGATGGGGCGATTGCTGGCGCGCGAACATCCGGTCAAGGCGGATGTGGTGGTACCGGTGCCCGACTCCGGCACGGCAGCCGCTATCGGCTATGCCGATGAATCCGGCATCCCGTTCCGCCAGGCGCTGATTCGCAACCACTATGTTGGACGGACGTTCATTGAGCCCTCACAGGCCATTCGCGACTTCGGCGTGAAGTTGAAGCTGAATCCGGTGCGATCTCTGCTGGAGGGAAAACGCGTGATTCTGGTGGACGACTCCATCGTGCGGGGCACTACCAGTAAGAAAATTGTGCGCATGGTGCGAAATGCCGGTGCGACCGAGGTTCACCTTCGCATCTCCTGCCCACCGACCATTTCGCCTTGCTATTACGGCGTTGATACACCCATCCAAAGTGAATTGATCGCGGCTAACCAGAGCGTCGACGAGATCCGAGAGTACGTGGAAGCCGACTCACTCGGTTACCTGCCGATCGATCTGCTGAGCGAGGCCGTTAGTGACACCCACCCAAACAAGCGCTTCTGCTACGCCTGCTATACCGGACGTTACCCGACGCCGCTGGTGCAAATTGACGAGATGGCGGTCGCGAGATCGCAGTACTGAGGCAGAAGTCCCGGACTGCTCAATTCAGAATCCAATGCAGATCGGTCGCACCCTGTGGGCAGATCTCATCCGGACCTGCACCACCGGAAGTTGGCCCACCTAGTCTGCCTTGCCCATAAGTCCGTCTTGCTGCCTCTTGAGTACTCAAACTCAAAGGTCAAGCTGCTTGCTTCAATTAAGGAATCGAACCACAGCTGCATACTCTCGCATGCGATTGCCGTTTCTTCTTGAAAAGGATTGATAGGCTGCGCGGCCCGCAACTCCTCGATACTTCTGGGATTTCGATCTTTTCGCCACTCTTAGCCAGCCTGCGCCGCTCGAGTAGAAAGCGCAACGACTTTGCTGCGCAGTTTTTTGTCACAACTATGTGTACAACTTTATTCCATTCAACTCGAGGAAAGTTGTTTGAGAACAGAAGCCCTTACGGGGTGAAGACGCTGGTGAGAAAAAGGCCGAAATCCGTTTGCTGACGAGTCTGTTTGAAAGCTCTGGGACAGAGTGACGAGTCGACTGTGCTGCATCTTGGGACAGGTTCGCTCAGTCCACGCGGCGAATAGGCTTGGGTTGACAAGAGTGGATTTCGTGATCGCCTTGGGACAGAGGCGCCAGTCCCGGTCGGCCTCGTCGTGGGTCCGCTCGCTAACGCTCGCGGTTCTGTGCTGGAGTTTTCACACAGACACTCACGCGTGCGGTTAAGTGCTGGAGTTTCGCCCAGATTCCAGGCAAGCGCTCCGTGACCAGAACTTTCGGCGGGCTATAGCGTATATATGGTGGAGACGTCCGAAGAAGCCCATGAGCGACCGCAAATCTCTGTCGGTAGAGGAGGGTGACGACTCAGGCGCCGCGAGCGGCGTAGGGCTGCTCACGAACGCACTCCAGCGGTGGGCTGCAACGGAGACGTCGTTCCCCTTCGACGGACGTACCTACACCGCGGCTGAACAATCCGCTAATGAGAGACGCATGGACGTGTGTCTCCAAACGGTGGAAAGCCTGCTGCGGGGGTTGCGAACGAAGGCAGGGCGGGCGACCGTTCGGGAGTGCATCGCGGCTGCGTTTGTGGAGTTTGCGAAGCCGGCGCTGGGGTTGGACGACTGCCACATCGCCCTGCTCTTGGATAATGGATTCGCCCAGATGGGCGGCCATTTGGGGCGGTACGCCCGGCGGTTTGATGCGTCGGTGAGTTCTGAAGACCTGTTCCAGGCGTGCAGGAACGCGTGGGTGGCGTGCGGGCTGCAATCGCTGTTTGGGCAGGCGATGACGGTGACGCCATCGATCTTCGCCTACAGCATGCTGTATCCGTACAGCGACAATTACCTGGACGATGCAGGGGTGGACAGCGCGGCGAAACGCAGTTTCAGCGGGCGATTCCGGAATCGACTCGCCGGCCAGGATGTGCCGCCCGCCAACGTCCGCGAAGAACTGATTTGGGAACTGGTCGGCCTGATCGAATCGGAGTATGAACGGGCGGACTATCCGTCCGTGTATGCGAGTTTGCTGGCGATACACCGATCGCAGGAGGAGAGCATCCGGCTGATGGATGCGCGCTGCCTGGAGCAGCCCTTAGATGTGACTCGGCTGGTGTTTGCCAAAGGCGGAGACTCGGTGCTGGCCGATGCGTATTTGGCGGCCGGGCGGCTTACGGTGGCAGAAGCTAGATTCGCGTTTGAGTGGGGCGCGTTGCTGCAGCTGGGAGACGATCTGCAAGATGTGCGCGAAGATGCGGCGGGCGGCTTACGGACTCTGTTTTCCGACGCGATGGGGTGCGAGCCGCTGGATGAGCTGACCAACCGAACCTTCCGTTTCACGCAAGGCGTGATGACGGAACTGGACGAGTTGGAGACCGCGCCGGCCGCGCTGAAGGAACTGATGCGGCAGAGTTCGTATTCACTGCTGATCCGCGCGGCCGGGGCCGCACGGGAGCTTTACTCGCGGCCTTATATCGCGAGGCTCGAGACGTATTCGCCCTTTCGATTCGCATTTGTCGACAGCCGCCGGGAGCTATTGGCGAAGCGTCAGGATTTAATCGAGAAGCTGGGCGAGGTGTTTCTGGCAGCGGAGGATGACGAGCCGGTGTTTAGGATCGCTTCGCGCCTGTCACCGTTGGCGATGAGTTGAAGCGGTGGCGGCGACACCGGTTGACGAGAAATATGGCTTATCGCGGCGTTCGGAGAGCCGGGGGTGGGCGCCCGGCGCGGGTCTGGGGACCCGCCCCACTTCGATTACTTGGGGGGCGGGTGGTCTGGCTCCGTTTGGTTCCTACGCCAACGACCGCTGAGTAGATACTAGGACTATGACTCCGGGACAACCCCAGCCTAAGCTGCAACTTGCCAATACGGCCGACTATCGTGAATCGTACGCCAACAGCGTGCAGATGCGGGTGAATCTCTGGGACTTCTTTTTGCTGTTCGGAACCATCAATCAAACCGGGCCGGACACGGTGACCATACAGAATTTTCAGGGCGTCTATTTGAGCCCGCCGCAGGCCAAGGCGCTGTTCAATGTGCTGCAGCAGAATCTGAAGCAGTATGAAGCCGCGTTTGGCGAGATTCGTTTGGAGACACAAAGCCAAGGCGACGTGATTCAATAGCGGGCCTCCTTGATGCCGCCAGCGCGCCGTCCACCTATGCCGCGTCTGCCGCCGTTTGCGCTGGCAGATGCGCGACCGGCATCGTCCAAGCAGCGCCACGGGACGATGCTGTTGATTTTCTTCCTGCTGTTTACCTTGATGTTCGCGGCGTTCCACCTGCCGTTGCTGAGGCTGCCTTATTTCTGGGACGAGCATGGGCAGTTCATTCCCACCGCGCTGGATCTGCTGCGGGACGGCGCATGGGTGGCGCATTCGACACTGCCCAATATCCATCCGCCGGGCGTGGAAGTGTACCTGGTGCTTTGGTACAAGGTGTTCGACTACTCCATCTTGATAACGCGGGTCGCGATGCTTTTGTTGGCTGGGTTGGGACTGCTGGGCACGTTCCTGCTGGCGATTGAGCTGAGCACGAAGGCAGCGGGTGCGCCGGCCTTTTTGCCACCGCTGCTGTTGATGGTGTCGCCACTGTTCTTTATGCAGGGAATGATGGCGCAGCTCGACATGCCGGCCATGGTCGGCACCGTGATGGCATTGTTGTTCTTTGTGAAAGGGCGGCACGGTTGGGCGGCGACCGCTTGCGTCGCGCTGGTACTGGCGAAAGAGACGGGACTGGTGGTCCCGTTGGTGATCTTAGGACTCTTGGTGTGGAAGCGCGACTGGAAACATGCGGCGCTGTACCTAGCCGCGCCGGCAGCGCTGGTGGTATGGCTGCTGGTGCTCCATTCGGCCACCGGACAATGGGCGGGCAATGCCGACTTCGCTCGCTATAACCTGAGCTACTCGCTGTACCCGGTGCGGATTGTGTTGACGGTTTTGCGCCGCTGCTACTACCTGTTTGTGGCGGAGTTCAGGTGGATTGGGACGCTGGCACTGCTTTTCGCGGCGGGCAAAATGCGCAAGCTGGTGACGCCCGCCTGGGTTCCGGTGGCGTGGGTGTTCGCAGCAAACCTGCTGCTGATGACGCTGTTCGGCGGGGCGGCGCTAGAACGCTATCTGCTGCCTGTGCTGCCGCTGTTCTACATCGCTGTGAGTGTTGCTCTGACGACCTACCGAAGGTGGGTTGGTGGGCTTATGACGGCGGCGCTGGGATTGGGATTGGTAGCGAGCCTGTTCGTGAATCCGCCATATCCGTTTCCGTTCGAGAACAACCTGGCGATGGTGGACTTTGTGAGTCTGCAACAGGTGGCGGCACACTACCTGGAAGACAATCTCCCCGCCAGTCGGATCGCCACCGCATGGCCATATACGGCCGGACTGCAACGGCCCGAGTATGGGTTCGTAGAGCGGCGAGGGCTGCAGGTCGTCGAAACCAATGACTTCCATCTTTCCTCGATCAAGGCGATTCCGCCGGAGCAATTCGACATCTTGGTTGTGTACACCCGAACGTGGGCGCCGGAGGGTGGCGTGATCCAATTCCCGCTGGTGCGGCGATTTCTGGCGAAGTTCTACGAGTATGCGCCCGAGGTGACAGACGCCGATTGCGAGAAGCTTGGGCTGACGCCGATGGTTTCTTGGTCGAGGCGAGGGCAGACGATCACGGTGTATAAACGGACGGGGATGCCGGGGGGTGTAGGCGGCGGCGATGGGAAGGTCTAGCTAGCCTGAATACGGTATTGAAAGGGCCGGAATCCGCTTGCTGACGCGCGCGCTTTTGTGTTCTGATTGATTTCGAAAAAGAGGATCACTTATGTCGAAGATTGTTGTAATTGGGGGCACCGGAACGGTCGGTAGCCAGACGGTTCAGGAGTTGCTGAAGCGCGGGGCCGAGGTGCGGGTGATGACCCGCTCGGCCGACCGGATTGCGTCGCTGCCGAAGGGCGTCGAGGGCGTGGTCGGGAGCATGCTGAAACCGGAGTCCTTGCCGGCGGTCGCGGGGGGTGACATCTGATGACGCCGCTTGATCGCGATGAGACGGCTCAGGGAATCGATGCGGTGGACGCGGCGGTTGCAGCAGGCGTGCGGCGCATCGTTTATCTGAGCGTGCACCAGGCTGACAAGGCGCTCACGATTCCGCATTTCATCTCCAAGCTTCCGGTTGAAGGCGTGATTCGGGCGAGCGGTCTGGAATACACGATTCTGCGGCCCAACAATTTTTACCAGAACGATCTTCAAGTGCTGGATGCCATCCGCGCGGGCGTCTATCCGGTTCCTTCGACCAGCGTCGGTATGAACCGCGTGGACGTGCGGGACATCGCCGAAGCGGCTGCGATCGGCTTGACCCAGCCGGGCCACTCCGGCAAGACCTATTAGGTGGTGGGTCCGACGGCTTGGACGGGCGCGAGCACTGTGGAGTTGTTGACGCGGCATCTCGGCAAGCCGGTGATGTACGCGGGAGACGATCTTAAGGCTTGGGCAGCGCAAATGCGAGCCTTCATGCCGGGCTGGCTGGTACGGGACCTAGTAGAGATCATGTTCCAGTACTTCATGACCAAGGGGCTATTGGCGACGCAAGCGGAGATCGATGAGATAACGGCGGTGTTGGGGCACGCGCCGCGGAGCTATGAGGCGTTTGTTAAAGAAGTGCTGCCGGTATAGGCAGGGGGCTGCCGGCCCCTGCGCGGATGTCAGCTCAATCGGCGGTTGCTCAATGTCCGTGCCAGCGCAAGCAGACACGCCACGGCGATGCCGTTCAAGACAGCTTTGCCGATTAGATCGATACGCGGCCAAGCACTGCTGCCTGCAAAGCCGCCCATCATGCAAACCAAGACCGCGCTGAATACGACGGCCCAGCGGTGCATGTCACCCCAGTCCGTGCCGGACGACCAACGCCGGATAGTTACGTAGGCCAGAATCGCCCAGAGTAAGCCCGCTGCTAACGGGATTGCGGGGGCAACCGGGACGTTCGGGATGAAGACGATCGAGATCAACACCCACCAAGGGATGCCCAAAAGGAAAGTGCCTATTCCGCCTAGAAGCGGATTCGGTGCTTGGCGTGAGGGGTTTGTTTCGGCCTTCGTGATTCCAGGGACGATCCACGCGGCAGCTGCCAGCAGCCCAATCGCCAGCAAGCCTGCGATGATCAATGCCGGTGGCGGCGAGTACTTCGGCGCGTGAAAAACAACGGTGCGCGCTTGCTGAGTCCAGGTGAACCATGCGATGAAGGAGCCCAGAAGAAAAACGAGCGCGCTGACAACCAGTCCGCCGGTGCGCAGCCACTTTCCCTTGCGCCTTTCCGGAAAGATCAACTGCGTAAGCTGTATCGGGACGAGAACAACCCACACGCTCTCGAAGCCCAACATGTAGAGGAAGTAAACCCAGTTCACACCGAAGGCGCGGCCGTAGGCCTGGCCGGAGAGCCACGGAAGCGGGGCGATAGAGGTCTGTTGAATGATGAACTCTTCGGCAACCGCCAGGGCCAGGCCAAGCAAAAGGATGCTCGTCCAGCCGCCGCGCCAGCGGTGCACAATCTCACGAATCAGCAAGGCGCCGCATCCCCACACCATGATCTCCGGGATCAGGACGACGAGGAAGCTGACCCTGGTGGCACCGCTGAGCACTTCAGCCACGACGGGCGCCAACACCATCAGTGCGAGCGCCGGTGCGATCCGTTTATGCCAAGGCAGGCCCGGTGATTCCGCGTTTGCCAGTGATCCCATCTCCTTACGTCTCCTTCTTCGACTTCGCCTGCCTGCGTTTTGCAGCCTCAGCGTGCCGCAAAATCGTCTTGAGATCCCAGGTCAGTTTGCCGGCCTGCAGTTCATCGACCAGGTTCTCGATCCACGCGACTTCGGCTTTACGCATGGCCGAAAGATATTCGCTTTCGATGAGGTTGATTCGTTTGACCCGCGGCGTCAACGATGCAATCGAGCTATTCAATTCCGCAATGTTCTGTTCAAGCCACCGGACGCGCTGTTCCAGCCTGGGAATCGCGTCTTTGGGGGTCAAATGAACTAGAAAGCTCAAGGCGGCCATGAATTCTGAACTCTCCTGCAGGGGAACGGAAATCATCTCGTGAATCCACCCCCCGAGGGCCCCTCGGCCGGCTTGCGTGATGCCATATGTGGTCCGCACCGGGCGCTTGCCAGTCCGGCCAGTTCCTTGCGGCTCGATCAACGCGAGATCCAGAAGGCGGTTGATGGCGTGATAAAGAGAGCCTCGCTTAAGAATTAATAATTCATCTTTGTGGCGCTCGCCGAGGAGGCGCTGCATTTCGTACGGGTGCATGGGCTTCTCGGCCAAAAATGCGAGAACCGCGAGTTCCCATAGGTTTTGGCGGGCCGGTGTGTTTGCCATATAGCTCAGATGAAATATATCACACTAGCTATAAATCAAACGATCGATAGTTTACGAGGTCCGAGGCGCACGCGGGACGGATCTACGGATGGAGGGAGGGGGATAACATGAAAGGCATGACCCCGAGAATTCCTGAATTCAAGAACGAGGATGACGAAAGGAAGTTTTGGGCGTCAGCGGATTCCACGAAATACATGGATTGGACGCCTGCAAAGCGCACAAAACTCGTTCGCCTAAAGCCTTCTCCGAAGACGATATCGCTGCGGCTCCCGTCTCCATGATCGAGTACCTCAAGGTGCTGGCCAATCGACGCAACGTTCCGTACCAATCTCTACTCAAAGTATTCCTGCTGAGCGTCTGGCAGAGGAGCGCAACCCGCGGCCACAGTAGCCTGAACCTGAGCGGATCGCTCAGCCAAAAATCGTGGCCGTCACAGCCAGTTCCTCTTCAACCGACCCGGCCTTGGCGAACGGTGCGACAGCCGCCGCGATTTCTGCTTCGTATTGAGGTCGCCGATCGCCGAGGATCGCAGGAGACGTGATTGAAAACGAAATCGCGCGGCGAATTAGTTCCGGAACGCTGATCCGATGCCGGTGTTCGATGCGGATCTCGTCGACCATTCGGAATCGCGATGCGGCAAACCACTGCACCGGGTCAGGTTTGTAGCGCGACTCATCGTAATCCGGAGCCCAGACCGACCGTACCTTTTTGAACTTCGTGGCCCAGGCGTTCATCGAGGAATCGGTGTTGGCCGAACCGCAGATGGCTATGCGTCCACCGTGGGAGATGACTCGTTCGAGAACCGCCAGAGCCGGTCCGGATGAGAACCAGTGCAGGGCGCGTCCGATGGTCACGAAATCGAAAGAACCGTCGGGGCATTCCAGGTCCTCAATTTTGGTCTCGACAAAGGCGATATCGACGTTTGCCTCAGCGGCTGCTAACCTCGCCGCCCTGAGCATCGCCCCTTCGGGATCGATTGCCGTCCAGGCGCCAACATACGGCGCGAAACCGATGGCGAGACTGCCGGGTCCGCATCCCACGTCGAGTAGTCTGGTCTGCCTAGTGAGCGCCAGCCGGGCTGCTACGGTTTCGAAGAACGCCGGCGGGTATGGCTCTCGATAGCGATAGAAATCAACAGTGGATTCGAATCGTCCCATGCTTCCACTAGCATGACAAGCACCGGTCGGCATGCCGCACGGAATGTACTAGAAGAAGGTCAGCTCCGTCATCGGGTAGTGCTTTCGGTTTCGCGTCCACAGCGTTGCGCGGTTCAACACCGCGGCTGCGGCAATTAGGGCGTCGCCTAGCTCGACCGCGTCGCTCTTTCTGTAACGTCTGAGGTAGTCGCCGGCTTGGTGGCCCATTGCGGCGTCGATGGGAACACACGTTAAGGCACGGAACAGGTTGTCGATTGCGCTGTGTTCCGTTGGGCGTGCTCCGGCCCAGAGTTCGGCGGCGCTGATGGGAGAGTACAGGATGGCAGCGTCATGTTGGCTCAGCTCGATCCACCGGGACACGAGGTCCCGGTCTCTCCCACGAGACACTTCGATGAGAATGTCTGAATCGACCAGCACACTCATTTTGAATTAAGTCTGTCGAGCCGGCCGCCACGCCGGAGGCTTCGTACCACCTCCACCGCAGTTGGCGTCTCCGAAGCTTGGCTTCGAATCCCGACGAACGCTTGCATGGCTTTCATGCGCTGGCCATGGTTTCCGAGGTAGCGTTCACGGGTGGCTGCACGCACCAGCTCGGATACGGTAGTTTTCTCGGCGCTAGCGCGTTCGTGTAGAGCGTTCCAGAGGTCGTCGTCAAGGTAAAGCTGGGTACGTTTCACGATGTATAGTATACATCGCCAATGCCCGACCCAGGGGCTGTAACCCGCGCACCGGCGGGCTCGCGCAGGCCCCGGGCCTATACTGCTGAGGACCTTATTCCTAGGGCGAATCGAGTAGTTTAATCCCCGTCCGACTCACATATACTCGGCTGCAGAAACGGTTTGTGAGTAGGAGTAAGGTATGAAAACACGAGTCAGGACAGCTATTTTCGGTACTGGTTTTGTGGGGCGGGTTCACCTGGAAGCGCTCTGCCGGCTGGGCTTCATTGATGTGTGCGCGGTGGCGACCGCCGATCTCGATCAGGCCAATCAAATGGCCGCGGAGTTCGGCATTGCCCGGGTGGAGAGCGACTACCGACGCATTCTCGAAGACCGTACCATTGACGCGATCCATATCTGCACGCCCAACGTGCATCATGCGGTGATGGTGAAAGACGCGTTGCACGCGGGCAAGCATGTGCTGTGCGAGAAGCCGCTAGCCACCTCGTCGGCAGCCGCGCGGGAGCTGGCCGCGCTGGCGCTTGAGACCGGGCTGCGCAACGCGACTTGCCACAATTTGCGCTTCTATCCACTGGTGCAGCAGATGCGGTGCATGCGGGAGGCCGGGGACCTGGGCGAGATCCTGGTGGTACAAGGCACTTACTCGCAGGACTGGCTGCTGTACAACACGGATTGGAACTGGCGGCTGGAATCGAAGGAGAACGGGCCTTCCCGTGCCATGGCCGATATCGGCTCGCATTGGTGTGATATGGCGGAACATGTCACGGGCCTGCGCATCACAACGCTGTGTGCCGACCTCCAAACCTTCCATGCCACGCGCAAGCAGCCCAAGGGGCCGATTGAGACCTTCGCCGGAAAGCTGCTGAAGCCGGAAGATTATCACGAGATTCCCATTGATACCGAGGATTTCGGCGCGGTTGTATTTCGCATGGGCGATCGCGTGCGCGGGACCTTCACGGCAAGCCAAGTCTCGGCGGGCCGGAAGAACCGGTTGAACCTGGAAGTCTATGGCACCGAAGGCGGGGTGTCGTGGGACGGCGAGCGCCCGGACGAGCTCTGGACCGGCAAACGCAACTCACCCAACCCTCTCTATGTGAAAGATGCCTCGCTGATGAAGCCGGCGGCACGCTCCTACGCCTCACTTCCCGGCGGCCACAGCGAAGGCTACGACGATACGTTCAAGCAGCTATTCCGCCGCTTCTACGCTTCGATCAAGGATCCGGCTTTGACTCCCGAGTACCCGCAGTTCACCGACGGTCTGCGCCAACTAACCATCGTCGAGACCGAGTTGGAGAGCAACAGAAAACATGGTTGGGCCGACGTACCCGCGATGGTCCCAACGCCGGAGCGCGTGCCTGAGCTGGCGGGGGCGCGTTAGACGGGAACGGGAAGACATGGATAAACCTCGCATGGCCTTCGGCCACCATGGGGAATGAAAACGCCCTTGGCCAAGCTGGGGCAGGTGAGCCGATATGGGCGAGCGCTTCCTCACGGTCGCGCCTCAGAAAGCTTTCTGCGATCCTCAGCGTTATCTTGTTTTCAGAACAACGCGGGTTACCGCGTATCGACCTACCGCGGACGTATCGTCGGACGAACGGCTGCGGCCTGCACCCGTGGGCTTTGACGCAACAGCTACCCACGGGTGCAAAGGTTTTACGGGACCCAGGGGATTGCGATCTGGCCTAGACACGAAAAGCATTCGGGCGGCGAGATCAGGTCCGATCCAAGTGCTCAATGGGATACACTGTGGTGCCTCTTATGCGAAGCAGGCGTAAAGTTCTCGCCGCTGCAGCGATTGCGGTCGGCGTTTTGTTAACGCTGGTGGTGATTCGAGAGGCATTCTTTGGCTACACCGCATATTTCGTCATGATTCCCGGCGCGAAAGTGTTTGTCGATGGCAAGCCGACGACAGGCTGGTTGCACAGAGGCGGGAGAGGACAATTCCTGATTCTTACCAGAAGCGTTTCCGGCAGACGTGAATCATATTTGGTTAGCCGCCCAGACGAAAAGGGCGCGCATGTTCAGGGCTGTGGGGATTGGGCCGCACCGAGATTCCCAGTAGTCGCCGGTGACATCAATCCGCCCTGTAGCAGCCTCGTCGGGATGAATGATGAGTCGAAAGTAAGCGCGCCAAAACGGGCGCTGATCTTTGGAGAGCGGTCCGTCGAGTTTACCGCCGATGACGGCGACCGGATGAAGACAAGCTGGTGAGAATGGCGCGTCCCGCCAAATCGGATTCCATCGCCAATCGGCTAGACCAGCGATTCCATGAAGACTGGGTAGCCTAAGTCCTCAGGAGCGCGACAACGCCTTGGCGCGTAAACCCCAAAGGACGATCGCCGACGAAGCGACGATCGTGACTCCGACAATTTGGAAGCTGATGGTGACGAGGCTTTCTTGCCAGGGTTGACCAATGTGGCCCACTCCGGTGATAGGCGAAAGGGCCGCCGTTCCGTACAGCGCGGTCCAGTATGCGACGGCCTTGGTTGTGGGCGAAAGCCTGACTTCGGCCCAGATGGCCCCGAGTGCGACGAGGAATGTTCCGTTCATCACGCCTTCCAGGTGCGCGGCGAGGCCCATGCGCATGTTGGGGAAATGCTGCTCTGCGAAACCGGTGAGCAGACCTAGCAAGAACAGAAACATGCCATGAAACATCAAACGCCGGTTGGCGCTTTCCATGCTAATTCTCCTTAGATTGGAAGGGCGTGGGGCGTTGCGGATTGGAGGCTGCGCGCCACGAATCCGGGGTGCACCGAAACCCACGCAAGTATACCAGTCGTTTGGAGACGGACTGAAATATACTTTCAGCCAACGAGGCACCCAAAATGAGAATCGGGATAAGACGTTCTACGATGTGCCAGTCGAGCATCGTCCTGATGTTGCATGCGAGCGTTGCGTTCGGGGCGCCGCAGACGATACGGCCTGGCGAGATCTGGCTGGACAACCAAGGCAATCACGTCCAAGCGCACGGCGGAGGCATCATTCGCGCGGGTGGCCTGTACTACTGGTTCGGCGAGGACCGCACGAAGGGACTTGATCGGACCAAACGGTACGTGAGTTGTTACTCGTCAGAGGACCTGGCCCATTGGACGTTTCGCAACCGCGTACTGCAGCTTGCCGATCCGGAAGGCTTCGGCCCAACCTGGGTGCTGGAACGGCCCAAGGTTTTCTATAACGCGAAAACCAAGAAATATGTGATGTATATGCACATCGACGGGCCGGAGCCGGGACAAAAGGGCGGTTACAGCCTGGCCCGCGTCGGAGTGGCGACTGCGGACAACGTGGACGGCGATTATCAATACCTAAAAAGCTTCCGGCCGCTGGGGCATGAGAGCCGGGACATCGGCCAGTTCATCGATGACGATGGAACGCAGTATCTGATCTTTGAAGACCGGCCATTCGGATTCCGCATCGCAACCTTGTCGGAGGACTATCTGACGGTGGAGAAGGAAGTGTGCCTGATTCCGATGCACATGGAGGGCGGCGCGGTGGTGCACTACAACGGGCTTTATTATGCGATCGGGTCGGCGCTGACGGGCTGGAGTCCGAATCCTAACAAATACGCGACCGCCAAGTCGCTGGCGGGACCGTGGTCGGAGTTCAAAGATATTGCGCCACCCGCGACAAGGACATATGGGTCGCAGTCCACGATGCTGTTGAAGGTGGTGGGCGACAAGGCGACCACCGTCATCTTCATGGGCGATATCTGGAAGCCGGAAGCGCAGTGGGATTCCCGGTATCTGTGGATGCCGTTGGAGATTGGTGATGGGAGATTATGGCTGCCAGAGCCGAAGCCGTGGATCTTGGATGTGAAGACAGGTGTGGCAAAGCTGGTGGAGTAGACTCGGTCGAGATCACAGGCTCTCTAGAAACACACCTCGGCGATAGAGACTAACCCGAACTTCTTGCGCCGGTTTGGGCTCCCTATGCGTTTAAGTCTTTGAACCATCAGCAGTTTCGCCAAAGTAGAGCATCGTTACAACTCTAGTTTGTACCCATGTATATTACTATATTTAATTTGTATTGTCAGGTTATTTGTGATAGTATGTTCCCATGTACGTGGAGACTGTCCCCAACCGCAACTCTCCTCCCGCTATTCTCCTCCGTCAAGCCCAGCGGCTGGACGGCAAGGTTGTCAAAACCACTCTCGCCAATCTCTCCCACTGGCCTGCATCCCAGCTCGATTCTCTTCGACGTGTCCTGAAAGGCGAATCTCTGGTTCCTTTGTCGGAAGCATTCCAGATTCAGCGCTCCTTGCCTCATGGTCATGTTGCCGCTGTCCTCGGCTCCCTTCGCCGGCTCGGTCTTGAGCCCATCTTGTCTCGCTCCCGTTGCCCCGAACGTGATTTGGTGGTGGCCTTGATCGTGGCTCGGATCCTTGCCCCATCCTCCAAACTCGCCACCTGTCGCGGTCTCCGACAAGAAACGGCCACCTCTTCGCTTGGCTCCCTCCTCGGACTGGGTCACGACATTCAGGAGGCCCAACTCTACAATGCCCTGGATTGGCTGCTTACCCGCCAATCCAGCATCGAAAATGCTCTCGCCAAGCGCCACTTGTCAGACGGTTCTCTGGTCCTCTATGACCTCAGTTCCACCTATTTCGAAGGCCGTCACTGCCCGCTGGCCCGCTTTGGCCATTCGCGCGATGAGCGCCGTGGTAATCTGCAGATCACCTTCGGACTGCTGACTGCCTCGGAAGGTCGCCCCATCGCAGTGGAAGTCTTCGAGGGCAATACAGGCGATCCCAAGACCGTCGCCTCGCAAGTCGACAAACTGCGGCTCCGTTTTGGCCTGAAGAAAGTGATCCTGGTCGGCGACCGCGGGATGCTGACTTCGGCACGCATCCGCGAAGACCTTAACCCGCATGCAGGTCTGCAATGGATCTCGGCCCTCAAGTCGGTCCAGATTCAGAAACTGATAACGGGAGGCGCACTGCAGTTGTCGTTCTTCGATCAACAGGACATGGCGGAAATCCAGCATCCATCCTTCCCAGGTGAACGCTTAATTGCCTGCCTCAACCCGCTGCTCGCTGAAGAGCGAACTCGTAAGCGTAATGAACTACTGGAGGCCACTGAAAAGCAGCTCAACAAAATTGTGAAATCTACTCAGCGAAAGAAAAAACCATTGCGCGGCCGCAGAGAGATCGGCCTGGCCGTGGGCCGCATTCTAGGCCGCTACAAGATGGGCAAACACTTCAAGCTGTTCATTGAGGATGACGGTTTTCGTTTCGAGCGCAAGCCGGACAACATTGAACGGGAAGCGGCCCTGGATGGCATTTGCGTCATCCGCACCAACGTTCCGGCCGAGGCACTCAGCAGCCAGAAGGTCGTCGGTCACTATAAGGGGCTTTCCGACGTCGAGCGCGCTTTCCGCAGTCTGAAGAGCGTGGATTTGAAGGTCCGCCCCATTTATCATTACCTGGCCGATCGAGTGCGGGCGCATGTTTTTTTGTGCATGCTGGCCTACTACGTTGAGTGGCACATGCGACGAGAGTTGTCTCCTTTGCTCTTCGACGACGACGAGGCGCAGGCGGCAGACGCCGCGCGCAGCAGCATCGTCAGTCCTGCCCAGCGATCGGACAAAGCCAAGCGCAAGGATGCCACCAAGATCACCGCTGATCACTTACCCGTGCACAGCTTTCAAACTCTGTTGAAAGATCTTGCCACCCTGACGCTCAACGAGGTTCGCGTCGGCGCTCAAAACCTCCGCCTGTTAGCCAATACAACACCCGTCCAACTGCGCGCTTTCCAATTACTCCAGGTCTCCGCGTCTTTGTAGCTGTACCCAGTAGGCGACACCGCAAGATTGCGTAACTTCAATCATTGCTGTTGATTACCGCAAACTCCACAAAAGAAGTTCGGTCTAACTAGATCCGCTTGCTGACGCTCGCGGTTCTGTGCCAGTGAATTCTTTTGAAGTTTCAGGCTAAAGCACTTGGTCTAGTTATCGCGTGAGGACGAGTGTGCCAGCGCGGTCGACGCGGGCAGTCCAGCGATCGGGAACGAGGGTGGTGGATCCGTAGTCTGTAATGAGCAGCGGGCCGGGTCGAGAGGCTTGGCCGAATGAATCTCGTGAGGTCACATCTACTCGACGCCAGCGACCTCCAACAAAGATGCCGCGCCGGACGGATGCAGTGACTTTCCTGGACCGGCGGAAATGAAGTTCCGGCGGTTTCGTGGTGGTGACGGCGCGAAGGCGAATGGTCACGATTTCGACGAGCCGCGCAGGGTCGGAGTAGCCGTAGAGTTTGTGATGAGCGGCGTGAAACGCGTGGGCGGTTTTCACGTGACCGGCGGATTTGTCGAGCCAGGGGGCGTTGATCTCATAGCTCTGGCCGGCGTAGCGCACATCGGCGCTGCGATGAAACGTGGCGCCTCGGTTTTCGCGACGAGCGGTTTGTTCCAACTGCCGAAACGCCGGCTCATGGTTCGTTAAGCCGAGCGTGCCGAGCGAATAATCGCGCACACGATCGGCGACTAACATTCCGAGCGCGGACAGGGCGCCCGCCAGCTCCGGCACAAGGACGGTGCCGATTTCGAGATTCGCGGCAATCTCGCAGGCGTGCAATCCACCGCCGCCGCCGAAAGCAAGCAGGGCAAAGCGGCGTGGATCGTAGCCGCGTTCCACCGAAACGGCGCGAACGGCGCGCTCCATATTCGCGTTCGCGATGCGGATGACGCCGGCGGCTGTCTCGACAGGGCTGAGGCCCAACGCTGTTGATAAACGCTCGACGGAAGCGGCGGCGCGGGCGGGTTGAATCGGCAGGCTTCCGCCGGCGAGCTGATCGGTGGTAATGCGGCCCAGGAAAACGTGGGCGTCGGTGACCGTGCAAAGATTGCCGGAACCGTAGCAAGCAGGACCGGGATCGGCACCCGCGCTCTGCGGACCGACGCGGAGCAAGCCACCGTCGTCGACGAAGGCAATGGAGCCTCCTCCTGCGCCGACGGTGTGAATGTCGAGCATTGGAATTTGTACGGGAAAGCCGTCGACGGTGGCCTCGGTAGTTTCGCGGGGTGAGCCGTCGATGAGGCAGACATCGGTGGAGGTGCCGCCCATGTCGAAACCAAGGACTTGGCGAAAGCCGGAGCGGCGGGCAATCCAGGAAGCACCGATGGCGCCGCCGGCGGGCCCGGACAGTAGCGTACGCACCGGCATTTGTTCGGCTTCGTCCGGGCGGATGGCGCCGCCATTCGACTGAAGAATGCTCAGGCGATGCCGGGCTGTGCGACCCGCGAGGTGGTGCAGGTAGCGCTGCATGAGCGGGCCGACATAGGCATTGAGGACCGTGGTCGAGGAACGCTCGTACTCGCGAAATTCAGGTGAAACCTGGTGCGAGACCGAGAGGTAGCCGGCCCCGGCGAGGCCTTCGGCAACCTGCTGCTCATGGACGGGCGACTGATAGCTATGAAGCAGGCAGATGGCGACGGAATCGATGCCGGCACGCTTGAGCCGGGCTTTCAGACGCTGAAGCTGCTTCGGCTCAGGGGCCAAAAGGGGCGTGCCATCGAAAAGCATGCGCTCCCCGACACCAAAGCAATGCTCAGGAGCCACCAGCGGGATGCGGGGAAGAGGCGTCAAATTGTAGAGCTCGCGACGGTTCTGCCGGCCGATGTGAAAAATGTCTTCAAAGCCGGTGGTGGTAACAAACGCGGTTCGGGCGCCTTTGCGCTCAAGGAGCGCGTTTGTGGCGACCGTAGAGCCATGGATGATTTCGGCGGATTTGTCGCCGATGGCGTGTTCGATGCCGGCGAGGATGACAGCGGCGGGATCTTTCGGATTTGAGCGGAGTTTGAAGGTTGCAACGGATTTGTCATCGCGAATTACGACGAAATCAGTGAAGGTGCCGCCCGTATCGACGCCGATGCGCATGGAAGCGGTATTTTCTCATGCGTGGTCCGCTCGATGACGGCTTAAGGCCGAGATAACTCTCGGCCCAGCAGGCTGACAGCCCGCGCCACAAAGAAGTTGCTACCTATTGACATTCTATAGGAGCTACGTATAGAATATCTATACGAGCATGGCTGCAACCAATCTTCTGCAAGGAACTCTCGACCTGCTGATCCTAAAGGCGCTGGCGCTGAACGAGTTGCACGGACTGGGCATTTCGCGCCGGATCGGGCAGATCACCGACGGCACGTTTCAAGTGAAACCTGGCTCACTGTTTCCCGCGCTGCACCGCATGGAGGAAGCCGGTTGGCTTTCTTCCAACTGGGGAGAGTCCGAAAACAAGCGGCGCGCCAAGTTCTATCGGCTCTCCTCAGCGGGCCAGCGGCAGTTGCGAACGGAGACTCAGCAGTGGGAAACCATTGCGCTGGCCATCGCAAATGCGCTCGAGGCGATCTGAAGGACGAACCCTTATGCCCTTACTGAGCCGTCTGGCTAGTCTTCGCCGCAATCTCTTCTCGCGGCCCCGCGTCGAACATGATCTCGATCAGGAGTTGCGCGCTTATTTGGACCAACTGACTGAGGAGAAGCGACGGGCGGGCATGAGCGCCGCGGAAGCGGAGCGGGCGGCGCGCATCGAGTTGGGAGGCCTTGAGCAGGCCAAAGAAGAAGTCAGACAAGTCCGGACGGGTCAAATGCTGGAAGATTTTCTGCAGGATTTTCGCTACGGTTTCCGCGCTCTTCGGAGGAACCCCGGATTTACGGTGGTTGCGCTGGCGGCGCTGGCGCTGGGAATCGGCGCCAATACCGCAATGTTTAGCGTGGCTTACGGCATGCTGTGTCGTCCACTGCCGTATGTCGATGCGGACCGCGTGGCGGTGGTGTACATGCGGTACTTTCCGCGAGATTTTGCAGTTCGGCACACTGTGCATCCGCGACTTCCTTATGTGGAAGGAGAACAATCACGCGTTCGAGGACCCGTCCCTGTTCCGCAGCCTGCGAATGGATATCAGTGGCAAGGAAGGGACTCCTGAGCAAATGCAAGGGGCCTCCGTGACCTCAGGGTTTTTTAGCACACTGGGAGTGCGTCCGCTGGTGGGGAGGACGTTTGCGTCCGGGGAGGACCAGCCGACAACCGGTTCATTAGCCGTGATCGGCGAGTCCGTATGGCGAAGGCGATTCGCCTCAAGTACAGGAGTATTGGGAGAGACCGTCCTTGTGAACGGAACTCCTTCGATTGTGATCGGCGTGATGCCCGACAGCTTCCAGTTCCCGCCGCACGCGGAAGTCTGGACCAACCTGCTGTTGAAACCGCCGGAGCGATACGGTCCCTGGTTTTATCGGGGCGTGGCTCGACTGAAACCTGGCGTGACATTGGAGCAGGGTCAGGCTGAGATCAACAATATCGGGCTGCGCATGATGCAGCAGAACCCAAACTACAAGCGTCTGACGCTGCCAACAGTCGCCCTGCGCGACGCGCTGTTGGGGCCCACACTGAGACCCGCCATCCTGGTGTTGGCCGTGGCGGTCGGCTTGGTGCTACTAATCGCAGTTGTCAATGTAGCCAACCTGATGTTGGCGCGAGCCACGGTTCGGAAGAGGGAGATGGCCATGCGGCTCAGCCTCGGCGCGGGACGCGGGCGCCTGGTTCGTCAGCTGCTTACTGAGAGCGTGCTGCTGGCAGTGATGGGCGGGACGGCGGGGCTGGCGGTAGCTTGGGGCGGCATCGAGATGATCCGCGTGTGGAATCCGGGCAACCTCCCGTTCATCGATTCCATGCGGCTGGATGGCACGGCACTCGCTTTCATGGTCTTCGTCTCGACTCTCACCGGGGTGCTGTTCGGGCTGGCGCCAGCACTCGAAAGCGCACGCGCAGATCTGAATTCAACCATCAAGGAAGGTGGACGTGGCAGCGGCGCCGGCAAGCCCAGAGGGGGTGCACGGGCGGGCCTGGTGGTCTGCGAAATTGCGATCTCACTGACGTTGCTGGTGGGTGCGGTGCTGCTGCTCCAGAGCTTCGGAAATCTGCAGCGAGCGACAGGTGGATTCTCGACACCGCCGCGGGAGATACTGACGATGTTGATTTCGCCCGGTAACGAGAAGTACAAGGAGGCTCGCGCGGGCATTACTTTCTACGGTCAGGTACTACATCGAGTTCGTAGCGTGCCAGGCGTGGAAATGGCGGCGGTGACCGATTCGCTGCCACCCGACCGGCAGGGCGACGCCGACACTTTCGGAATTGAAGGCCAGACGTTGCCCCCGGGTGAGATGAACCCGATCATTTCGGATCCGACGGTGGGACCGGACTACTTCCGGGTGCTGGGTATCCCGCTGTTAAAGGGCCGTTACTTCTCCGACCACGACAATCAGGATTCAGCGCCAGTGGCAATCGTCAGCGAAGGATTTGCACGCCGCTTCTTCCCGAATCAGGAAGCCATCGGCAAACGCATCAGGCAGAGTGGGCCTGGGATGGGCAACTCGTGGATGGAGATTGTTGGTGTGGTCGGCAACGTGAAGTATCTGGGAGTGACGGTGGACACAGACCCCGCCTATTACATGCCGTTCGCCCAGACCTACGGTCAGCGGATGTTTCTGGCTGTACGTTCGTCTGGGGATGCGTCGCAGCTGGCGGCGGCGCTGAGGCAGAACGTTCAGTCGATTGATCCGGGCGTCACGTTGGCGCAAGCCGGCACGATGCAGCTGGCGATGGATCTGTCGGTCTCGCAGCCTCGCTTCGATACGATGTTGCTGGTTTTATTCGCAGGAATCTCGCTATCGCTGGCCGCCGTGGGGATTTACGGACTAATCGCTTACTCAGTAGCGCAGCGCACGCATGAAATCGGCGTGCGCATGGCGCTGGGTGCGGCGCGAGCGGATGTGCTTCGGATGGTAGTACGACAGAGCGTCTCCCTGGCAGCAATTGGCATTGTGCTCGGCTTCGGCGGAGCTTTCGCGCTAACGCGCTTTCTCAAGGCGATGCTCTTCGGCATTGGGGCCACGGACATACTCACCTTTGCGATAGCACCGCTGGGAATGATGGTGATTGTTCTGCTGGCCACGATGCTTCCCGCGCTGCGAGCAACGAAGATTTCCCCCGTGGTTGCGCTGCGCTACGAGTAATCCGGGTCACTGCGCCGCCGGCTCCTCTGCGAGCTGCGGGTCGTGGTACTTGTCTCCCTGAATCTGCTTCTCTAACTGATCGAGGGACTCGTGTTGCAGGCGGCGCACGGCGGCGAGGTCGGTTTGGGCTTCCTCCTTGCGGCCTAGCTGAGTGAGGATCTGCGATCGCAAGTAGTGAACGCTGGCGCTGTTCGGGTCGATGGTCATGGCGTGGTCGATGGCCTTCAGTGCCTCGTTGTAATGGCCTTGATCGCGATAGATCTTCGCAAGCCCGTACCAGGAAGTGCCGATGCCCGGCTCGCGGTTGACCGCCTGCTCGAAATCGCGCTGTGCTTCCTGATTCTGTTGCTGCAGGTAGGCGACGATACCGAGTTGGTCGTAATCGTAGGCAACAGCGTTGTCAGTGGCGGGCGCTCCAGAATGGAGAGCCAAGTCTCGCGAGAACTCGTCCTTGGCTTTTTCGAGATTCCGCTTTTGCCGGTAGGCAAGGCCTAGGTAGTAGTGGACGTAGGGGAGTTTGTCATCGGCCTGGGCGGCAAGTTGCATTTCGGCGATGGCCTGATCCTCCTGGCTACGAGAAAGATAGCCCTTTCCAAGCAACAAATGGAGGGCGGGCGTGTCGCGGCCGACTTCTTGCAGCCGCTTCAGGGCTTTCGCCTCCAGATCGTGCTGCCCGGCATTGCCGGCAGCGATGGATAAGACGTATAGATAGCTCAAATCATTCTGCGAATCCGGCCACAGAGGTTCCAAGGCGCTGACGGCGTCGGCATAGCGCTCCCCGAAGAAGTAGCAAAGGCCCAGCAGGTGCCTGGCTTGACTGGACTGGGGCTGATCGCGGAGAACGGACTCAAAAGGTGGGATTGCGTCCTTATAGTCGGCCTCCCGATAGTAGGCCAATCCTATGTTGAGACGAATGCCCGTAACCTGAGGCGCCAGTTTCTCGGCTTGATGTAGGTTTTCCAGGGCTTGCTTCCACTTGTGGCGACGCATATCGACCACGCCGAGATTGACGCGGGCGCCGACATCGGTGGGAGCGAGCTCCAGAACCTGGCGAAAGGCCTTTTCTGCGGCATTTAAATCACCGCGCTGGAGGGCCTGTTCACCAGTGGTATAGGCTGTCGCGGATGGAGGCCTGGGAATCGGTGCGCGCCGGGATCGCAGTGACCGCAAGCAGCAAAAGGATCACTTGGAAAGCGACGTTTAGCGCGTAAAAGCCACAGTATTCATGCGGAGCTGCCAGCGCTCGCGTGATCTGCAGTTTTTTTTGCTTGCGAACGCATCGGCAGATAGCGTACCATTTTCTCGCGTCTGGGGTTAATTCGAAAGTAAACGAAAGCTTGAGGGGGAACTCATGCGTAATCGTATTTGCTTGTGGTTGGTGTTGATTGCAATCTGTGCGTGCAGCCTGCTCGCGCAAAACAGTGGCTCGATTACAGGAACGGTTCGGGATTCTTCGGGCGGCGTGGTCGCTGGTGCCGACGTGACGGTGGTCAACGAGGAGAAGGGCACCTCGTTCTCCGCCAAAACCAACAGTGATGGCGACTTTCTCGTTGCCGGCATGGTCGCTGGCAAATACGATGTTACGGTCGCGCAGGCCGGATTCAAGAAATATCAATCGCGGGGGATTGTCCTGGAAGTCGCGCAGAAGGCGCGCATTGACGTCTCGCTGCAGGTTGGCGAGGTCTCGACCGAGGTGGCCGTGGAAGGCACCGGTGTAGCGAACGTTGAAACGCAGTCCGCTGAAATATCCGGCGTTGTGACACAGAAGGAGATCAGCCAGATTGTACTGAACGGTCGCAATTTCACCCAACTGGTCAACCTGGTTCCCGGCGTCAGCAATCAAACCGGCCAGGATGAGGGTACGGTGGGTATCAACGGCAACGTCAGCATGAGCATCAACGGCGGCAGGACCGAGGACAACAACTGGGAGCTGGACGGCGGCGACAACATGGACAACGGCAGCAACCAGACGCTGAACGTCTACCCCAATGTTGACGCGATTGCTGAAGTGAAAGTGTTGACCTCGAATTATGGCGCACAGTATGGGCGCAATGGGTCGGGAACTATTGAAACGGTGATTAAGTCGGGAACCAAGAGTTTTCACGGCGATCTGTTCGAATTCAACCGAAACACCGATTACAACGCTCGCAACTTCTTCCAGGCAACCCGGCCCGAATACAACAAGAACGACTGGGGTTACACGCTGGGCGGGCCGATTTATATTCCCGGCCATTACAACGTGAATAAGGACAAGACGTTTTTCTTCTGGTCGCAAGAATGGCGCAAGGAGATTGTGCCTGGACAATCGTTCTACCAGCCAGTTCCTTCGACCCAGGAGCAGCAGGGCAATTTTTCGGACGTGTGCCCGGCGGCGGGATCGGCGGTGGATTCGGCCGGTTTCCCTGATTGCCCAGTGAACCGGGCAACCGGCGCTTATTTCCCCAACAACACAGTTCCGATCGACCCGAACGCAAAAGCGATTTTGACGCTTGCTGCCCCAACCGAACGTAGGGAGCGGAGCCGCTTCCTACTATCAGGCCGCCCCGGCGCAGCCCACCAACTGGCGCGAGGAATTGATTCGAATCGATCAAAACATCAACGACAATGTGCGCCTGTTTGGACACTACATCCATGATTCGTGGAACACGGTAGATGCGGTGCCGCTATGGGGCAATGGAGCGTCGTTTCCCACGGTGGGGACAAATTTTGTGGGCCCGGCGGTTAGCGTTGTTGCGAACCTGACGGCAAACATCTCGCCGACGCTGTTGAACGAGTTCACGTTCGCTTACACGACAGATCACATCTTCCTGACAGCGACAGGTCCAGCCCAACGGCCAGCCAGTATGACAATGACCGGCCTTTACAACAACGGCTTTGGCGGCCTTCTGCCGGCGGTTTCGGTAGGTGGCGGGGTGAACTACAACACGGGCGGTTTCAACCTGGACACCGGCTATTTTCCCGTGGAACAATGCCAATCCGACGTACACGTATAAGGACCAGTTGAGCAAGATCATCGGTGGGCATAACCTGTTTTTCGGTGCCACCTTCGTGGCTGCGCAAAAGAATGAAGAAAACAGCCCCTACATTCAAGGCATTCTCTCGTTTTCAAATACGGCGACGGCGGTGACCACCGGAAACGCCTTCGCGGATCTATTGCAGGGCAACATCGCGTCGTACCAGCAGACGAATTCGAAGCTCAAGTACTACAACCGGTATAAGAATTTTGAGCCCTATATACAAGACGACTGGCACGTGAACAAGAAGTTGACGCTGAACCTTGGTCTGCGCATCAGTATGTTCGGCGCTTACCACGAGAAGTATCTGCAGGCCTTTAACTTTGACCCCAAGTACTTCAACCCGGCCAACGCGCCGCAAATTGATACGAGCGGGGATGTCAGCTCGGGATCGATTATTCCGGGAACCGGCAACCCATACAACGGACTGGTACGGTGCGGTATTTCGCCGGGAGTTCCGCAGGCCTGCATGAACGGGCACTTGTGGAACCCAGCGCCGCGGGTCGGGTTTGCCTATGACCCATTTGGCGACGGGAAGACTTCCATCCGGGGTGGGTACGGTATGTTCTTCGAGCACACCAACGGCAACGAAGGCAATACCGAGAGATTGGAGGGAAGCGCGCCGCTGGTGCTGACTTCGACACAATACAACGTGCTGGGATACACCAATATTGGCGGAGGCCTTTCGTATCCGCTTGGTGTGACATCGATTCCGTACACACATGCGGTATGGCCCTACGTCCAGCAGTGGAACGTCAGCGTTCAAAGGCAGCTGAAGGAGGGAACGGTGCTCAGCGTTGCGTATGTCGGAAGCAAGGGTACGCATCTCGGGTTGCAGAGCAACTTGAACCAGCTATATCCGATCACCAACGCACAGAACCCTTATCCGGCGGGCCAGCCCATGACTCAAGCCGACTGCACTAACGGCACAGTGAACGGCGTCGCGCCTACGGGTCAAGCCGGCATTCAATTCAATATCGCGTGCGGCTCGGACCCAAACCCAAACCGGCCATATCAGGGGTTTGGAAGCATCACGTCTATTCAGTACGTGGGCAATTCGAACTACAACGCAATGCAGGTTTCATTCCGGCGCAACGTGGGCAAGCTGAATTTCAACTTGGCGTACACGTGGAGCCATTCGCTGGATGACGCATCCGATTATGCCAGCGGCAACTTCCTCAACTCGTACAACTACAGACTGAACTATGCGAGCTCCGACTTCGATCAACGGCAGATTCTCAATCTGGGCTGGGTCTACGACTTGCCCTCTCTTCCGAAGAAGAATTGGGTGAATTTGATTGTGGGTGGATGGCAATGGTCGGGACTGATGGCCTACCAGATTGGAACGCCGTTTAGCGTAACAGACGGGCTTTACGGGCCGGGAGTGGGCAACAGCCTGGGAGCGGGTTCCTACCTGGACAAGGTGGGAAATCCTTATTCCAATCCAAATGCCCCGGCCGGCATAGAGGGAGTCGTGGGACCACTGCTGTACAACCCGGCGGCGTTCGCAGCACCACAGGGTCTAACGTTCGGCACGGCGCAGCGGAATGTCCTCAACAACCCGACCCGGACGAACTTCGACATGGGTCTCTTTAAGACATTCCCTGTTAAAGAATCTATGTCGTTTGAGTTCCGGGCGGAGGCGTTCAACGTCTTCAACCATACGCAATGGCTGCCGTTGGGCGGGAATAACAGCACGGGCAACGCATCAACTTCTTGTTTTGCTGGTCCCAATAATTCGGCCGGCGACCCAAGCTGTCTCGCGAACAACAACTTCCTGCGGCCGGGCGGCGCCCACAATCCGCGTATTCTGCAATTGGGGTTGAAGTTTATTTTCTAGCTGGGGCTGCAAAAAAAAGACCCTCACAGGCTGAAATCCTATGCCACGGGATTCACGGGGCGGGCGCAAATGAGCGTTCGCCCCGTTTTCTTGGCGTTCTTCGATCCTTCGCTAACACTGTGCCCCTCTCCTCCGTCTTTCCAGCAGATGTTCGCCGGCGGACTGAAAGACACGAAAGGGAACTGATCATGCGAAATCTCACGCAATCTCTAGTTGTTTCAGCCCTGGCGCTGGCGTCGGCCGTCGCGCTATGGGCCGGTGGTTTATTCGTTGTGCCGGGCAATCCGGATGCAAATGCCGAGGCGCGCGCCCTTAAAGCAGTACTGACTCTAAAGCTCGCCGGGTGCCACGAACCGCAAAAGGCGCTTCTCACAGGAACGGCCGTCGGCGTCATCGATGGCCGGAAGCAGACCATTCCATTGCAAATTGACCCGCTATCCGAACCCGGCACGTATGCGCTGACCCGCCAGTGGCCTGATAAGGGCAGATGGGTTCTGGAGTTTGTGGCTAAAGACCAGGGCCGAATTACGAGTACCCTGGTAGGCGCGGGGCCGGGCGGAATCGAGCGCGAGAGCGCCAAGATGGGCATGCACGAACCGCTGCCTGAAGAGGTAGCTGCGATGCTGGCCGGAGGGCCGGCGACGAGTGCTGCCAAGGATGTGGCCCGCAACTGATGGAAGAGGCTGTCTGGCTGTCGCCAAGTATGCTCGCTGTCACGTCACCTTCGACCGAATCCTGGGACGAAGAAGAATTGGTGCGCGCAGCAACGCGGGGCAGCGGGACGGCCTTTGGCGAACTCTATTCGCGGTATGCGCGCGTGGTGCACGGCATTCTGCTGGCGCGCGTGCCGTATGGCGATGCGGAGGACCTGGTGCAGGACGTGTTCGTCACGGCCTTCCGGAAGATTGGGACGCTGCGCGAGCCCAAAGCGTTTCCCGGCTGGCTGGGCGCGATTGCGCGGCACAGCGCGAGCGAGTTTCACCGTTCGGCGTTTCAACAGACAGCTGCTCACGCGGCGGCGACGCGCGAAGGCGCTCGGGCGCAGACAACTGAACCCGTTGCAAATGCCTTAGCGGTCTTACAAATGATTCAAACGCTGCCGGACGCCTATCGCGAAACGCTGGTGCTGCGCTTCGTGGAGGGCTTGACTGGCCCTGAAATCGCACTGAAGACTGGGTTGACAGCCGACTCTGTTCGCGTCAATCTGCACCGTGGCACAAAGATGCTACGGGAGAAATGGAAAGGATCTGAGCAAGTATGACCGACTATTTGTGGGACGGAAGCGGTTCACCGGACCCCGAGGTCGAAGAGTTGGAGCGCACACTGGCGCCATTGCGTTTCCCTACCAAGGGCTGGCAGTCTCCGGTGCGGAGGTTTCCGATTCGATATCGCCTGTACGCAGCGATCGCGGCGTCGCTGGTGCTGGCCTTGGTGAGCGGGCGCTGGCTGTTGCGGCCGGTGGAGACCCCATGGAGCGTGTCGGGCCTGGAAGGCAACGTTCAGGTGGGCCATTCCACAGCAAAAAATCAAGGCCACTTGTATGTGGGACAGACAGTGCGGACCGGCAACATATCACATGCCACCTTGGAGGCGGAGGACTTCGGCCAAGTGGAGCTAAAGGCCGATTCCGAAATGAGGATTGTCGAAACCGGCCCGCACTCGCAGCGGATGAATCTGCGGCGGGGGCACATTCATGCGCTGATCTGGGCGCCACCGCGCGAGTTTGTGGTGGATACGCCGTCGTCGAAGACGATTGACCTGGGCTGCCAGTACGATCTGACGGTGGATGAATCGGGCGATGGATTCCTGACGGTGGAAACAGGCTGGGTGGCTTTTCAATTCCAGGGCAAAGAGGCGTTCATTCCGGCCGGTGCGGCGTGCCGAACCAGCGTTCGGCGAGGTCCTGGCATTCCGTTCTTCGAGAACAGCAGCCAAGGCTTCCGCGACGCGCTGCAGCGCTACGAATCTTCTGGCGACCATTCGGCGCTGACATCCGTTCTTACAGATGCCCGCGCCGAAGACGGCTTGACGCTGTGGCATCTCATGACGCGCGTTTCCGACCAGGATCGCCCGACGGTGTTCGACCGCTACGCGGTGCTGGTGAAGCTTCCGCCAAGCGTGCATCGCGAACGGGCCTTAGCCCGCGACCGCGAGACGCTCGATCAATGTTGGAACGCCCTCAACCTGGACAGCGCCGAGTGGTGGCGCGAATGGAAGCGCAACTGGCAATGATGCGTTGTGCCGTTTCCAACTGAAAAGCCGAGACGACTCTCGGCTTTCCCCGCCTGAACTCATCCAGATTTGTTAGTGTCGTAACTTCTCCTTTGGAAAACGCTAAATGACTCTCGAACACTTTGACGTGCTGATCATGGGCGCTGGGTTGTCCGGTATCGGTGCCGCCCGTCACCTTCAGAAGCTTTGCCCGTCGAAGAGTTACGTCATCCTCGACCAGCGCGACCGTATCGGCGGAACGTGGGACCTTTTCCGCTATCCCGGCATCCGTTCTGATTCCGACATGCTCACCATGAGCTATTCGTTCCGCCCGTGGACGCACCCAACAACGATTTCTCCCGGAAGCGATATCCGCGAATACATTACTGCCACGGCCCGCGACGAAGGCATCGATCGCAACATCCACTTCAGCCATCAAATCAAGGCAGCCGCGTGGTCATCGCAGGAAGCGAAATGGACGGTTGAAGCTGTCCGGCAACTGCCGGACGGGCGTGAGGAGCCCGTTACGCTGACCTGCAACTTCTTATTCTCCTGTGCGGGCTATTATCGCTACTCCGCCGGTTACGCGCCGGAGTTTCCGGGCGCCGGGCGCTTTCAAGGCCGCCTGGTTCACCCGCAAGCCTGGCCTCAGGATTTGGACTACGCCGGAAAGCGCGTCGTCATCATCGGAAGCGGCGCCACGGCCGTGACGCTGTTGCCGGCCATGGCCGAATCCGCGAGCCACGTGACGATGCTGCAGCGTTCGCCCACCTATATCGTTTCCCTCCCCGCCCAGGACGCGATGGCAAATCGTCTGCGCCGCTTCCTGCCAGCACCATGGGCCTATCGGCTGACCCGCTGGAAGAACGTCGGGTTCATGATGTACCTCTACCAACTGGCGCGGCGCCGCCCAGACTTCATGAAGGCCAACATCATCAAGGGGATTCGGCATGCATTAGGCCCGGATTACGACGTCGCCACGCACTTCACGCCACGCTATAACCCGTGGGAGCAGCGGCTGTGCCTGGTGCCCGACGGCGACATGTTCCAGGCAATCAAGTCGGGCCGCGCCGGCGTCGTCACCGATCAGATCGAAGCGTTCACGGAAGGCGGCATTCAACTCAAATCGGGCCAGCACCTCGAGGCGGACATCATCGTCACAGCCACAGGACTCATCCTCGAAGCCTATGGCGGAATCAAGCTTTCGGTCGACGGGCGTAACGTCGACGTCAGCCGCACCCTGGCCTACAAAGGCGTGATGTTATCGGGGGTGCCGAACTTCGCCGCCGTATTCGGCTACATCAACGCGTCCTGGACGCTCAAGGCCGACTTGATTTCGACCTACGTGTGCCGCCTCTTGAGCCGGATGGACCGCAAAGGCGTGCGTCGGGTCACACCCAGGAACGGCGACGAAACGGCTGCTGCGCCCTTTGTAGAGAACTTCTCCTCGGGCTATATGCAACGCGCGTTGGCGACTTGGCCGAAGCAAGGCTCGAAGGCGCCTTGGCGCGTCTATCAGAACTACATCCGCGACGTGGTCAGCCTAAAATGGGCGCCGGTTGACAACCGCGCGTTGGAGTTCTCGAACCCGCCGCGGAACTTCCGCAATCCCGCCCCCACCAAACTCGCCACCGCGGCAAAGCTCTAGCTAAAGCCCAGCGGGTCCGCCATCAATGCTTGCTTTGTAAGACGCCGGAAACACGTCCCGGGCTATACTCGTTTTGGCGACGCGCCAGCGTCTGACGGCGCTTTTTCTCTATGCCTCAATATGATTTGGTGGTGATCGGCTCGGGTCCGGCAGGCCACAGAGCCGCGATTCAGGGCGCGAAGAGCAACAAGAAAGTTGCGCTGATCGAGAGGAAAGAGATCATCGGCGGGGCCTGTATTAATACCGGCACGATTCCCAGCAAGACCATGCGCGAAGCCGTCTTGCACTTCTCGGGTTACAACTACCAAAACATCTACGGCGTCAGCTATCGGGTGAAGGAAAAGATCACAATGCAGGATCTTTCCTTTCGCGTGCAGCACGTCATTAAGACCGAAGTGGATGTGACGCAGGCGCAGCTCTCGCGAAATGGGATTGAGGTCCTCACAGGAGTTGCGGCCTTCAAAGACCCGCATACGCTGCAGATCACCAATACGCGTGGAACGACCGAAGTGACCGCCGACTTTATTGTCATCGCCACGGGGACCAAGCCGGCGGCGTCGGCGAAGGTGGCGATCAACGCCCGCACGATTATTAATAGCGACCAGATTCTGGAAATGCCCGAAGTTCCCAAGACCATGATGGTGGTCGGCGGCGGCGTGATTGGCGTGGAATACACCTGCATGTTCGCGACGCTGGGTGTGCGGGTCACACTGATCGAGAAGCGGCCGCGGCTGCTGGAGTTTGCCGACCAGGAGATCGTCGAGGCGCTCTCCTATCACTTGCGCGACCATCGCGTCACCATGCGCCTGAACGAAGAAGTGGAGAGCGTGGAAGAACTGCCGGACGGAACGGTGGTGGCGAACCTCGAAAGCAAGAAGCGGGTAACCGGCAACACGCTCCTATACGCGGTGGGCCGTCAGGGCAACGTAGACGAGATGAATCTCGCAGCCGCCGGGCTGGAATCGGATTCGCGCGGCCGAATTAAGGTGGACGAGTACTTTCGCACCAGCCAGCCGCATATCTACGCGGCGGGCGATGTGATTGGCTTCCCCAGCCTCGCCTCGGTTTCGATGGAACAGGGCCGGTTGGCAGTTGCGCATGCCTTCGGCAAACCCGCTACCTCGAACCCGGGCTACTATCCGTTCGGAATTTATACCATTCCCGAGATCTCTTTCATCGGCAAGACGGAGGAACAGCTCACCGACGAAGACGTACCCTACGAGGTAGGAGTAGCCTACTATCGAGAGATTGCGCGCGGCCAGATCCGCGGCGACACGACCGGGCGATTGAAACTGATCTTCCATCGTGACACTCTGGAAATCTTGGGTGTTCACATCATTGGAGAAGGTGCATCCGAGTTGCTGCACATCGGCCAGGCCGTTCTGATCCTGGGAGGCAAAGTTGAATACTTCGTCCACACCGTGTTCAATTACCCGACCTTGGCGGAGTGCTACAAGGCAGCAGCTTTTAACGGTCTCAACAAATTGAGCCGCACCTAGAAGAAAGCAGCCAACCATGGGAAAAGGCATTGGAGTACTCGTTGCGGATCGGATTACCGCCGCAGTCATCGTTGATCACAAGGTGGTTGGTCCGATCCGGAGTTTTCCCGAAGATCCCGCCATCTCTGAGGCGTTGGTGGGGATGCCGGCAGAAGTCATCGCGGCCCGGGTTGTGGAGGAAGTGAAGGGACTGGCTGGCGCTGAGGGCGCGGAGTTTCTCGGTGTTGGCTTCCCAGGCATCATCCGCAACAACATCATTGAGGATTCTCCGAATCTGCAACAGCTCAAGGGCTCGTGGATGGGCCAGTTGCTGACAGACGCGCTAGGCGGGCACTTCGGCTCCATCCCGGTTGCGTGTTTCAACGACGCTGACATTGTGGCTGCCGGCCTGGCAGCGAGCCGCAATCACCTCGACCGGCTGATCCGCGTTTGGACCCTGGGCAATGGCATCGGGTATGGGCGATACCCGCACCGCGAAGGCGTCTGGGAAGCGGGGCACTCGGTTGTGACGCTGGATCCGAAGGAGCGCTTCTGTGGCTGCGGTGGCACCGGGCATCTGGAAGGCATCATGGGCCACCGCGCGATGCGGATGCGCTTTATGGATCTCGAGCCGGAAGAAATCTTTGACCACGCCAAGGCGGGGGAAGCGCGTTGCGTGGATTTCGTGAAGATGTGGCACCGCGCGCTGGCGGCGGCGACCGCGACCAGCATACACCTGGATGGCCCGGGCAAGTTCTTCTTTGGTGGTTACAATGCCCGGTTCCTGAACCTGCACACCCTTGGCGATTGCCTCGCCGAGATGGTGAAGCTGACGCCGCTGCAGGGCTACTCGTTGGAGGTGGTAACCCATGGCGAAGAGGTGGCAGTGATCGGCGCGGCAGTGAATGCCTCGCGATGGCATGGAAAGTAGCGCCACTCGCCGGATAGCCGGAACGAGATGAAGCGTCCGCCAGGCCCGCGTTCCAGTTCGCTCTTGGGGTTCACGGCGTTCCGCCGGACTCCGCTGGCCACCATGGAGTGGCTGCACAAGCAATACGGCGACGTCGTTCAGTTCCGCCTGCTCCATCGCCGCGCGTACTTGCTTTCCGATCCCCAACTCATCTACGAAGTGCTTGTCGCGCAGAACGGAAACTTCACCAAGAGTCCGGTTCTGAAGCGATCCAAGGTATTGCTTGGGCAGGGGCTGCTCACCAGCGAAGAGCCGCTGCATCTCCGGCAGCGGAGACTGACCCAACCTGCCTTCCACCGAGAACGGTTGCGCGGCTATGCCGGGATCATGGTGGACTTCACCAACCAATGGCTGGACCGTTGGGAACGGGAATGGCCCGCGCTCGTCTCCGCCGGGCATCCCGTGGACCTTCACAACGAAGCCATGCAACTAACGCTCTCTATCGTTTCGAAGGCGCTATACAACGCCGATATGCGGAGCGATGCCAAATCGATCAGCAAGGTCGGGACCGCGGTCGCCAACATGTTCCGCCTGACAACGCTACCGTTCGCCGAACAGATCGTAAAGCTGCCGCTGCGCATCAGTCGGGACTTCCGAGCCGCGCGCGACCGCCTCGACGAACTGATGTACGGGCTGATCGCGGAACGGCGCGCGTCGGGCGAGGATAAGGGCGATCTCCTGTCGATGCTCCTGGTGGCCCAGGATAACGAAGGGGACGGCGGCCAGATGAGCGACGCCCAGGTTCGGGATGAGATCCTGACGCTGTTCCTCGCCGGTCACGAGACGACAGCGAATGCTCTTTCGTGGACCTGGTATCTGCTATCGCAGAATCCCGATGCCGAACGGCGGCTGTTTGAGGAAGTGGATTCCGTGCTAGGCGGGCGCGGGCCGTCCGTCGACGATGTCGACGCGCTGCACTACACCTACGCCGTATTTGCGGAGTCGATGCGTCTGTATCCGCCGGCCTGGGTCGTGGGGCGCACCGCGACGGAGGCGTTCGACTTGGGTGGCTACCGGATTCCGGCCGGAGCGGTGTGCTTCATGAGCCAATGGCTAATGCACCGCGATGCACGGTTCTGGCCGGAGCCGGATCGGTTTCTACCGGAGCGATGGCTGACGCCAGATCCGCAGCGCCCGAAACTTGCTTATTTCCCCTTTGGCGCCGGCCCACGTCTTTGCGTGGGCGAACGCTTCGCCTGGATGGAAGGCGTTCTCATCTTGGCCCGCGTCGCTCAGCGCTGGAGGTTTCGACTGGCGCCGGACGCGCGCATCGTGCCTCAGCCGGTGATCACCCTGCGCCTGAAGTACGGTTTGCCGGTGATTCCCGAGCGTCGCGGCGGCGTTTGAGGACCTACTCCTTGTCCTTCTTCTTTTCCTTCACGGGGCAACGCGCATCGTAATCCGCCTGCATCTGCTTCAGCCGGAGTACGCCGTAGATCGCGATAACCGCCATGGCGATAACCAGGACGCTTCCGAACCGCCTTTCGAGGAAGTAGTCGGCTTGGCGGTTGGCGATATAGGCGGCGACGATCAGGCAGAGAATGCCGAAGTTGATAACCCAGTTGATCCACTTCACCACGATGAAGTGCAGCGTCCCGAACCCGGCGAGTTGGTAGAGCATAAACGGCAAAATGGCGACCATTGGCAGTAACTCGGAGGGCCCTAGCGTGACGTCGATCGCGCCCGCCGCCCTGTTGTGCAGCAGGTTGCTATTCGCCAGTTCATGGAAGAGCACCGGTATCGCGGCGAGGAAAGGTACTACCGCGAGCAACTCTAGTACCAGCGAACCGCTCCACACGCCGACCTTGGATGAAGTATCGGCACCGGGGCCCGACGAGCCCCCTCCGACGAAAACACCCCCAACAATAGCGGCCGCGCTCGACAGCATTAACAGCTCTACCGTGATGCCAAAGCCAGTCGGTTCGCCCGACTTAATCAGCAGCAGACCCATGAAACCGGGCAGGTAGAACATGATGCGTACCAGCCTGGCCCAAACGCGCGCGTCGTGTTCCGGTGGCAGGATGGGGAGCGGGCGCCCGTCTGTCCCTATGGTTTCTCTTTCTTTCGCCATTTTCTGTATCCTCTCAATACCCCTCGATGCGGACTCGATTCGTAAATCGTCCGCTTAATGCAGCATCACTATATCAAGCGGTGCCAAATAGCCGGCTGTTCCTCACTACACCGAACCGACTCTTGAGTAAACCAGAAAACGAACCGATTGCCAACTGTCGCTGGCGACAGGCACCAAAGCCATGGTTCAGGTTGGCGGGCTCGGTACCTATGGCTCATGTGGCGACACAGCATCTTCCTCTTCGTGCCGGCCCTATTGACCGCGCAGTCAATCGCGACCAACCCCGACGTGTTGGGCGCCGAGCGGGTCTTTGACGCCTGGATCGGCGCTCAGATCGCCCTACCGGGAATTGCCGGGCATGGCGATCGGCGTGGTTTCCAACCAGCAACTCGTGTGGGCCAAAGGATTCGGTTTCGCGGACGTCGACAAGCACATCCCCATGAACCCCGAAACCCGGTTCCGGATGGCGTCGCATAGCAAGCTATTTACTTCCACAGCGATCATGCAGCTCCGCGATCAAGGCAAGGTCCGCCTCGACGACCCTGTGTCGAAGTACCTGCCCTGGTTCAAACCCCAGCCGGCCGAGCCCGACGATCCGCCCATCACCATCGAGGAACTGCTGACCCACAGCTCGGGCTTGTCGCGTGAGGCTGGTTCCCATTGGATCGACTTCAAATTCCCCGATGCCGCCGAAGTGCGCGCCTATATCGAGCAGACCCAAGCCATTTACTCGCCGGAAGTCCGTTGGAAGTATTCCAACCTGGCGCTGACCATCGCGGGACTGGTCGTCGAAGCGGTCTCAGGCGAGCCGTACGCCACGTATGTGGAACGCCACATTTTCGATCCGCTGGGAATGACGGGCTCCAGCGTGGACAAGCCGGTTCCCGAACTCGCGGTGGGCTATGGCCGCCGCATGCCCGACGGAAGCCGCATCCGCTTTACATTCATCGATGCCAAAGCGATGGGCCCGGCAACCGGCATCACTTCCGACGTCGACGACATGGCGAAGTTTGTCTCGCTGCAATTCCGTACGGGACCCGTCGGTGGCGCGCAAATTCTTTCCACCTCTGCTCTCCGCGAGATGCATCGCGTCCGAATGCTCGAGAACGACTGGACGCGCGGCAACGCCATTGGCTTTGCCGTTAGCCGTGAGAAAGACAAGCTCTACGTGGGTCACGGCGGATCCTATCCCGGCTACAAAACTCAGACTCTGATTCAACTCGACGACAAAGTCGGCGTCATCGTGTTGACCAACAGCGATGATGCCAATCCCAGCGACATTGCCCAAGCATTTGATGCAGATCGTGGGAGGAGCGGTTGCCAAGGCCAGCGCACCGTCGGGCAAATCCCTAATCGCCTGGGATCCGGCTTGGAGCCGCTTTGCCGATACCTATCGCAGCATTCACAGCGACCTTGCTGTCGTTGAGCTGAACCAACAGCTGGTGATGTTCGATCCGACGGGCGCGAATCCCGAGCGCCAGAGTCGTCTCGTTCCGATTGGCAACGGCCAGTTCCGGCTGGAAGCTCCTACAGGCGGCTCGCCTGTGGGAGAAGTCGTTCGCTTCGTCGAGCAACCCAATGGGAAGTTGCGTATGCATGTGGGCGGCCCGTATTCTGACCGCGTCGAACCGTAGACTTCTCCTCCCCACTGTCGTGTGAGCAGCACGACGGTGTTTCTAGTAGCCTTGTTCCATCAACCCAATAACGCCCAGCAGTGCGCCCCAATGATAGTAAGCGTCACTGCTGCGAACGTCGTTGCCCGCGCCCGTGATCGAGTTGTAGTTCTCGTACACCGAGCGATCGCTTTGCCATGACTTCATCAGCAGCTTGCGCGATTTCTCTGCGAGATCCGTCCGGGCCGGTCCCAGATCGTAGTTGCGCATTCCCAGGTAGACCAGGAAGTTCATGGGCCCCCAAATGCGGCCGCGCCAATAGTCCTGATCCTGGTAACCCGGCACGTTTCGCGCGATGGCAGGTATCACCCACTCGCCGTAGAACTCGCGCGGGTTGAAATAGTGCTCCTGCACCATTCTCGCCGCTTGCTGCGGCGTGGCTACCTTTGCGATCAGCGGATAAAAATTGGTAGGCGAGAGTTTCGACGAGCGTTCGCCGGTATCGGTGCGCTTGTTCAGATAGATTCCCGACGTCTCATCCCACAGTGTGCCCAGGGCAGCGGCGTAATTATCGCCGCGCGCGAGTAGCTCGCGTTGGTCCGTGGTCTTGCCCAACACGCCGGCGATTTCAGCCAACGCGCGGCAATCGGCCACATAGAGCGCGTTCAATCCAACGTCGGCCATTTCCAGCTGGTTGGTCTGCGGATTGAACGGCACTCCATCGTACATGGGCGAATTGTCGAGCCCCGATTCCAAGATTGCCGCAGCCGCATTGTGGAAATTGCCATCGACAAGCTGCGGCTGGTTGTTGGAGCCCCACGAGAGCAGTCCCTTCGTATCGCGGGCGCCAGGCCACCAACGATTCCAACGCAGCAGCTCGTCGTAAACCTCGGCCAGAAACCACTGCTGCTTATGGCGTTTGAAGATCTCCAGCACCATCAGACTGCCGACTGGCGGCTGCGAGCGGTCGTCGCTCCGGATGCCATAAGCCGAAGCGCAATTCGGAATGAAGCCTCCGCGCGTAATGCCTTTGGTGACTTCAATGGCGTTCGCGAAAGCCAGATCCTGGTTATAGAGGGCATACATGAACGAAGCAAAGTACGTGTCCCAATCGAACAGCACGTAACCGCCCCAGTACGAGCTCCAGTTGCGGCTCACGGGCGAGATGACGCGATCGTTTTCCGGGTCGTAGGTCAAATTCCAACCAAGAATGGTCTGCATCGCAGTGAAGACTTCACGATCTGCACTAAAGTCCGCCAGCCGTTTCAGCTGCGCGGCACGATGCGCTTCGACAATTGCGCTCACCTGTTCCAGCGTCTTCTCCGCACCGGTGTAGACCGCGATGCGCCCTTCGAGGGCAACCGAGAGATACGGTGCGTCGACCGTGACGAACGGATCGTTCACTTCGTGCGACGTGGTGCGCACTTCAAACGTTCGTCCACCTTCGCGTCCCGGTTGCGCTTTGAGAATCGCGCCGTCGCGCCTCACTGTTCCAGGCCGGTTCCAGTAGTAGCCCGTCTCCACGATCAGGTGTTCTACCCGCAGCGGAGCGTGCTGTTGGACGTTAATCAGGATGTATTCCTCGCCGTTCTCCGTAGCGCTCTGAACTTGCGCAGCGTTCTTTGTACCAGCCCCGCCGGTGTTCCACTCAACCGTCAGGTCTGTATACGAACCGTCGTCGGCGTGCGGACCGAGACGGATCTTCTCCGGTCGCCGGGCGGTTTCGTTGGCCTGGAAGAACGTGTTCTGGTAGGCGTGGCCCATGCCTGCACTCTTAAAGCCGAGCGCCAGCGCGAAACCGTCAGGCAGATAAACGTGCGCCAGGACGCTGTTTGTGCTCCAGGTATTCCAACCGCCGCACAGCTTGGTTTGCAGCGCTCTATACTCGGCGGTGCGCAACTCGCGCGAAATGTGTTGAGCCGCGGCGGGAGTGGGAGCGGCGGCTATCAGCACGGCAGCTGCGAAGAGAGATGTCAATCGCTTGTTCATGGCAGAACCCCTCTTCTATCGCATCGGTGGCGGGATAGCAATGAAGGATGGTCGAAGTGTTCCAAGGGAGGGAGCACCGACTACCGGAATTCTGTTAGCCTTAAGGACGCCTTCCATGCGGACAAGAAAGCAACTGCTTCTCATCGCTGTCTCCGTCTGGCTATCGGGAACGGCGGCGGGCTTTGGTCAGGGCATCGCATCCGATGACCCTCAACTCCGAGCCCGCGCCGTCGGTCTGCTTGAACACTCGGCACAGCTCAGTTCTCCTGTATGGCCGATGAACGAGCAGTTCATCAGCTTCCACATTCTGAACCCCCAGCCGGGAGCCGATACCGACGGGACCTTCAAGGTCGGCGTTGGGAGAACGGACCTGAATCGCTGGGAATGTGTATACGGCAGCTATGTGCTCTCGAGAGTCCAAAACGGCCCTGAATTGGCCCTCTTTCAGACCGGACCCGAACCCGCTGACTTCATCGCCGTTCGCAAACAACTCCCGGTCACGCTGTACCACTTCGATCAGAGTGACATTATCCGCAGCATTGCCGATCGATCCATCGATGGCACGCCAGCCACTTGCGTAGACTTCGACACCATTACGGGCACGCGTCATCAATCCGGCACGTTCTGCTTCGATCAGGCGGCCGGCTATCTCAGCTACATCAAGATCGATGATGTCGTTGTCAAACAGTCAAAGTTCTACGCCTTCAGCAATGGTTTCCTGCCCGGCCATATCGAGCGCTGGACTAGCGGAGTGAAGCTTTTTGAAATCGATTTCAAGGCCGAATCTCGACCTGCGGGCTTCGCCCCGGACTACTTCGACTATCCCGCCGGTGCCACCATCACCCACGCCTGTAATTCATTCACGCCGGCCTATGCCGACAATACGCCCCAACCGCCCGCCAAGTCGTTCTCCGACACCGGAATCGATATCGTTGTGCACGGCGTCGTCGACAAAACCGGTCACCCCGTAAACCTCAAAGTCCTCGACGCCACTCATCGCGACCTCGCCGACGAAGCACTGAAGCTCGTTCCCAGCTGGACCTTCCGACCGGCGCAATGCAACTACCAACCGGCGAGTCAAACGCGCGATTTCATCGTGCACTTTCAGGGCTGGCGGTAAGTATAATTAGATCTCCGCGCGGTCAGGTGAAGAAGGCGTGAGGAGTATTCAAGTCTCAATCCTCACAGCCGAAACCGATGTGGCTTGGGCGGAGGCCGGCCAGCAGCCGCCAGGTTTCCTGCCAGGCGAAGACCGATTTCGGATCGTCCGGCAGCTCGTCAAGGAACTTTCTAAAGTGCTCGATCGCCAGCTCGCGTTCCTCTTGCTTCTCCGCGGGCGTGAGTGCAAGTACGCCCTCATCGGGATTGCCCTCCGGGATACGAGAAACTCAGCTTCGGAGCACGGCTTCGTGCGACCGCGAAATGAATCCACGGTGTCCACTGGTCCGCTGGAAACTGCTCTAAGAGGCTCTCGCCCTTCTTGATTGCGAGAACCGGCCAGGGACCTTTGCCCTTGAGATAACAGGGATCTTCCAGTGCAGAAAGGCCTGCGAGCTCACCGGCAGGACCTTGCGGGTCGAGTTTCTCGGCCTGGTTTCGAAAGTAATGACTATACTGCTGTTCACGCGCGCCTGCAGCCGTGGCCCCGATCGCCCGAATCATTCGCGGAGTAGGGCCTCCCGCACAAACCAGGTAAGCATCGACAACCAGGAAGGCTGCCGCTTGACGTCCTGGTGGGAGACTCTTCGCGTTGCTGAGCCATTGGAGGACCCGGCCCACGGTGACAGCCTCCGGCTCGATTGTGGGAAATGGATACCGCGTGGGGGTCTCTGTTTCCGGATCTTCCATGCAAAACGACCGTCCCATCATCGCTGCAGCTAACGTTGGATCCAAATCGGCAATCCGCGCCGCCTCAGCGATTACCCAACGCACCAATCGACCACCGAGGAGCCAGGTATTGATAGCCGAATCTGGAGTGCTGTCTCTGCGTGCAAAAGCGATGACCCGCCCCGGCGCTTCACCGGGAGCTGGAGATGCCCGACCTTTAGGATCGTAGGCCACCCAGATGTTGCCCGCCCGATGCCATGCAACCACTTCCTTCCAAAGGCCGCCGCCCTTTCTATCCGGAGTAACGGGCGATCCGCTTGCCGTCGTTGGCACTATTCCTCTCGGCATCGGATAGCCACCCCTTATAAGCGAAGTGTCAAATGATCCGTTCGGCTTCCCCCAGGACGTGGATAGTTCCTGGACGATTGCGTCGATGAGAGCCGCGTCGCCAGCGTTGGTGGCCGTCGCGCTCATCTCGTACCACAATGAGTGCATCCTGCACGTCTGAGTCAGGCTTTGTCTTCCTTCTCAGGCAGGGGCGGCATAGCAGACATCCGGCACATAGAACAGAGCGGTGCGAACCACTTCTGCCGGGCGGCGACTGACTGAGGCAGCGCACCAGCGGTTGGCCCGCCGAAAGTCTGTTTTGTACGGTCTTTTTCAGTCTGGTAGTGCGCCAGCTCCACACGGTTGGCGGCATGAGTCTTCTGCCAGGCCGCCAATTCGAGCTCAGCGGCAAGAACGGCGACATCGGCTCGAAGGTCTCTCTTAGGAAAAGTGGAGGACGCGGCTAATGACAACTCCGGAATAGTCACCTCAGTCAAGAGCGAGTTTGAGAATATATGTTTATGCTAAGCGTGACTAAGCTTTTGAGTTGATTTATGAACCGGACCGCGGTTTAAGAACCAATCTCATGCGCGACAATGGAAGACGACCATGGCTAGCCTGAGCGATATTGAGAAACTGCTGCCGTCCTTGTCGCCAGGTGAAAGGGCACAAGTCCTGAGGTGGGTGGTTCAGGACCTAAGTAGTTCCTTTCCCGGTATCGATTCCCGGCCAGACGTTTGCGGCGGCGAAGCCTGCATTGTTCGGACTCGTATCCCAGTTTGGCTCTTGGAGCAGGCGCGCCGGATGGGTACCAGCGAGCAAGCATTGCTTGAGTCATACCCGACCTTGCGCGCAGAGGATCTAGTAAACGCGTGGGCGTACGCCCGGTCTCACGCGGCCGAGATCGAAGATCAGATTCGTGATAACGAGAGCCGCCTAGTTGGCGCGCTTCTATTCAAACGAGAACATTGCGTTGCAGGTTGTCGTGGAGCTTCGGCGGCTCGGACACGACGTACTGACATCGCTCGAATCCGGAAGGGCGAACGCTGCCGTGCCAGATGACGAAGTCCTTGCATTCGCAGCTGCTGAGAGCCGGATCCTGTTGTCCCACAATCGCCGTCATTTCCTTCGACTTCATCGAAGCCGAACTCCAAACCATCCGGGCATCGTGCTTTGCACCTATGACCCAGATTTTCAGGGTCTGGCTCAGCGCATCGCTGCCGGCGTGGCCGCGGCAAGACCAGCGGTGCGGCGTGCTCGGGCGGAGTTTGCGGGGGCAAATTCAGCCTTCCCTCGCCACAACTTCGGCGGCCACCGTGTTGGCGCGCTGGATGCAATCGGGGATGCCCACACCTTGAATCCCGTTGCCCGCAAAGAAGATCCCAGCGAGGCCGCGCGAGGCTTCGGTGAACTGCTGCATGCGCTCGGCGTGACCAGCCGTGTATTGCGCCATGCGACGAGTCCAGCGGCTGACCAGCGTGAATGCCGGTTCGGCTGAAATGCCAGTCAGCCGTTGCAAGTCCTGCCGCACCCGGCGGACGGTATCTTCGTCGGAGAGATCGGCCTGCTCCTGACCCACGAAGCAGCGCAACACCACTGTGCCGTTGGGAGCCCGGCCTTCGAATTTGTTGCTGACGTAAGTGCAGGCCGCGATCGTTTCGCGCTCGACTTTTGGCACCAGAAAACCGAAACCGGAAGAGCCTACTTTCTTCGCATCAGCTTCGGCGTATCCCAGCGATACGGTGAGGGACGAACGATACGGAATCTGACGCAGGAGATCGGCTGCCTGAGGCGCCAGTTCCTGAATCAGGTCTGCCGCACCCCAGGCCGGCGTCGCGATCACGATGTTCCGGGCCTCCAGCCAATCGCCGTTCGCCCGAACGCCGTATCCGCCGCCCATACGTCTGATACTTTTGGCGTCGGCGGTGCGAACCTCGGTCGCTGCGGCGCACCCTCCGGCGACGGCATCCACCAAGCTGGACATGCCACGGCGCATGGTCAGAAACTTGACTCCTCCCGAATTGGGAGCCGTGCTCGGCCCACGTTTCCGCATCCCGACGAGAACGCCACGCGTCAAGCTGCCGTATTTGGCTTCCAACTGGGTCATCTGCGGAATGATGGCGCTGGCGCTCATCTGGCGCGGGTCGCCTCCATAGACCGCGTAGAGCAGCGGTTCCACCAGGTAGTCGACCGTTTCCTGCCCGTAGTGATCCGCGATAAACTCAGCAACACTGCGGTCTGCCCGCGCGCCGTGCGGCTGTCGCAAGAATTCCAAGCCCATGCGAAGCTTGGTTCCCCAACCGAGGAGCCGCGTGGTGATCACGGGCATGATCTTGGTGGGCACAATCATCGCTACGCCCTCGGGGATCGGCACAAAACGGCCTTTGCGCCAGATGTCGGTGCGGCGATTGTCTTCGTTGGCGCTAATCACCTCAGCGTCCAAGCCAATTTCACGGATGAGTTCGCGCGTGGAGGGCTTGGTGGAAATGAAACTGTCCGGCCCGTTCTCGATTAGGCAACCCTGCAATTGCCGGGTTTGGATGACACCGCCCAGTTGAGAAGCCGCCTCAATCAGCGTGCATGATTTTCCAGCTCGGGCCAGGCGATAGGCAACAGTAAGACCACTAATGCCTCCGCCAATTACTAATGTGGTCAACCCCCAGTCTATAGCAGGGGTCTGGCGGTCTCCCTATCCTAATAGACGCTGCGGAAGAAGTTCGAAATCCGCTTGCTGACGCGCGCGGTTCTGTGCTGAACCTTTCAATCGGACAGAGACGGGCTGTTCAATGCTCATGCGTTTCTTTGCGGCCGGTTGTCGAGTCCCGACAAACGAGATCGCGCAAGGCTACTGGTCGGCGGGGAAAGAGCCTTTCCGCTACGCTAAGGACATGGCTTCGATGCATGCGCATGGCGGGCACGCCACGCCGCGGGATTATTCACAGACGCCACTCAACGTGTATTGGGAAGTGACGCGGGCCTGCGACCTTGCCTGCCGCCACTGCCGTGCGTCGGCGATGTCCACCGCGGATCCCGAGGAGTTGACCTTTGCAGAAGGCGTTGGGCTACTCCAGCAGATTCGCGAGTTCGGCGATCCAGCGCCGACTCTGATCCTCACCGGAGGCGATCCTCTCAAACGGTCCGACCTGTACGCCTTGATGGATGAAGCGCGCAGGCTCGGCATTGCAGTGTCGATCACCCCCGCGGCAACCGGTGCGCTGACCCGCGAAGTGCTGGTGGAACTGCAAGCGCATGGGGCAACCGGCCTGGGCCTCAGTCTGGATGGTTCGTCGGCCGAAGGGCATGACTCGATCCGCGGAGTGCCGGGCACGTTCGTCCGGACCATGGAGGCGATCCGCATGGCCGGGGAACTTAACTTTCCGTTGCAAGTGAACACTCTGGTTTCCGAAGAGACTGCCCCCGACCTGGCGGCCATCTACGAGCTACTCAAGCAGTACAGGCTGGCGCGATGGAGTCTGTTCTTCCTCATCTCAGTGGGCCGTGGAAGAGTGCTGCAGCCACTTTCAGCGGAGCAAGCCGAGCAACTCATGAACTGGGTTTACGAGATCGCGGCCACGGCGCCTTTCACGGTTGCCACGACCGAAGCGCCGTCTTATCGGCGCATTGCCTTGGACCGCATGCGCGCTGAGGGCCGCAGCGGCGAAGCGATCAAACGCAGCCCGGCCTATCGCAGTTTCGGGATACGCGACGGTCACGGCGTGGTGTTTGTCTCGCAGACCGGAGAGATCTGTCCCGCAGGCTTTTTGCCGGTTGCGGCCGGCAACGTCCGGCAGGACCGGCTGGCTGATGTTTATCGCCATTCGGAGCTTTTCCAAGCGTTACACGATCCGAGTCATTGGGACGACCGTTGTGGATTGTGCGAATATCACGCAATCTGCGGAGGTTCGCGAGCTCGCGCATATGCGGCGACCAACGACCCGCTGGCAGCGGATCCGTTGTGCTTGTATCAGCCGCACCAGGCACCAAAACCGGCGTAGCCAGAACTGGATGGGCTCTAGTATTCCGGGCAAGATTATGGCCGCTGATGAGGGCGGATTTTCTTGAGCCGAGATGGGCCAGTGAGCCATGCTGCCTTCGGGGCAAGCGCTTCCTAACGGGTCGAGCCTTAGAAGGCTTCTGAGGCTCCTCCATTTCTTGTTGTTTTCGAACCCATGTCTCGAAAGATCTTTCGCAAGCAACAACAACAATCCAACGGTGTAGGTACTAACTAAGGTGTAAGGCGCGCGTCCGCTCGGCTGCGAACCACTCGAACTTTCGGAGCTTTGGTTTGGACCCGTGGAGTTTGGACGTGAAAGGCCTTCCAAAAGGCATCCACGACTCGGTCTGGAAGGTCCCCGAGTTCGACGGGTATATCTTTGCGAAAGACGAACTGTTTGCGAAAGATGAACTGATAGAGGATGGGACCCAACAACAAGGCCAACGCAAACTCCGTTTCGATGAAGGGAGTAAGTTCGCCCTTCTCAATGCCCCGCGCGATTAGATTCGAGAGCTCCCGTCGGGGTGGCTCCAACACCATCCGCCGCCAGGCAACGCCGAAGGCCGGGTTGCGCGCGGAATAAGCAATCAGGTGAGGCATGATGCGCTCCTGCATGTTTGCCCGGACCTTTGGCGGCTGGTACCCAAGTACGGCGACCATGTCTTTACGGATATTGCCGGAATCGAAGACCGGCCGCTCATGCAGACCATGCAAGTCCGCCATTACTTCTAGTAGCAGCGCTTCTTTGTCGGCCCAATGGTTATAGATGGTCGCTTTGCTGACTCCCGAAGCTTCGGCAATGGCATCCATACTGGTCGATTCGATGCCTCGCTCCGCCATAAGGGTCAGCGCGGAATGAAGAACTTTCTTATGAGCGCTGGAACTTCGGGGGCGGGCCATGGTCAGGCTTGAATTCTCGAAAACAGATAACTGCCGGCTGCGAGAAAGACAGCGGCCAAGGTGCATAATATCAGCGCATCCAAAGCTACTCCGAAGTGCGAGATCCCGATTAGGGTGGTGCGCAACGCGTCAACACCATAAGCCAGGGGATCGAGGCTAGTCACCACAGCCAGCACTTTGGGTAAGTTGCTCAGCGGGAAGAGCGCACCCGAGAGAAAAAAGATCGGCAACACCAGAAAGTTCATGACCAGTTGAAAGCCCTGCATGTCCTGCAGCGTCGAGCCGATCGCCATTCCCAGCGAAGCGAAAACAAAAGCAATCAGCCCCATGAACAGAAACGCCAGCGGGATCAGCGCTAGATCCGCCACGCGGAACCCGGCAATGAAGCAGACCGTGGCAATCAGCAGGCCTTGCAGGATGGCGACCGTGGCCCCTCCCAGCGTTCGCCCGAACATAACTTGAATGCGCGGCACCGGGGCGACCAGGGTTTCCTTGAGAAAGCCAAACTGCCGATCCCAGAGCAACCCAATTCCCGAGAATACGGAGGTGAACAGTATGCTCATGGCGATTACTCCAGGCGCTACGAATTGCAGGTAGCTGCCGTTGCCGGCCTTTTGAAATACCGGGCCGAGCCCGAACCCCAGCACCAGCAGGTACAGAAGCGGCTGGCCCAGCGATGCAACGATCTGGGCTCGCGAACGAAGATAGCGGCGCAATTCGCGCAACCACATAATGTAAATGACGCTCATCGCTTGCCCCACATCTTTGCGAACTGGCGCATTTGATCCCCGGCGCCCGCCGCCTCATCCCGTATCGTCGAGCCCGTCAGGGCGAGATACGCTGCTTCCAGCGAATCGGTCTTCGTGCGTTCTCTCAATTCCTGCGCCGATCCCAGCGCGACCAACTTGCCGTGGTCGATAATTCCAATGCGGTGCGCGACGCGGTCCGCTTCGTCCATATAGTGCGTGGTCAGGAATACCGTGACGCCTTCGGTCTCGTTCAGGTGCTTGACGTGAGTCCAAAGCTGATTCCTGGTTTGCGGATCCAGACCCAAGGTCGGCTCGTCCAGGAACAGAATCTTGGGCGTATGCAGGAGCCCGCGCGCGATTTCGAGCCGGCGTTTCATGCCGCCCGAGAACTGTTTCACACGATCGTTCCGGCGGTCCCAAAGTTCGAACAACCTCAATAGCATCTCGGTTCGTTCGATGCGAACCTTCTTCGGCACGTGATAGAAGATCGCATGCATTTCCATATTTTCGTAAGCGGTCATGTCTCCATCCAGGCTGGGATCCTGGAATACGATGCCGAACCGCTTGCGAACTTCGTTGTGCTTGACACGAGGATCGAGGCCATCCAACTCCAGCGTTCCGGAAGTCGGGCGCAAGAGGGTGGTGAGCATCTTGATAGTGGTGGTCTTGCCTGCACCGTTGGGGCCCAGGAACGCAAAGATCTCGCCCTGCGGCACCTCGAACGAAATGTTATCGACGGCGGTGAGGTCGCCGAATTTCTTTAACAGGTTTTCGACTCGGATCAATGGAGCCTCCTCTGCGATTAAAATACTAAACGGTTCAGTTTAGAAATGTCAAAGAGTATTTTTACGAGTCGGGTGGGTTACAGGCTGAAAAGACGCCGCTGAGAAAAGGGCCGAAATCCGCTTGCTGACGTGTCGGTGTGAAAACTCCAGCACTGAACCGCGAGCGTCAGCGAGCGGACCCCCGACAAGGCCGACCGGGACAGGCGCGCCTCTGTCCCAAGGCGATCACGAAATCCACTATTGTCAATCCAAGCCTATTCGCCGCGTGGACAGAGCGAGCCTGTCCCAAGATGCAGCACGGTCGACTCGTCACTCTGTCCCAGAGTTTTCACACAGACCCGTCAGCAAGCGGATCCCTTTAGCACCTATGAGAGCGCGGATGTCACGAGAGCCGAGTCTTCGGAAAAACATCAGTTGAACTTGATGCTGGATTCAGCACCGAAGCGGCGGTAGTCGCGGAAGTTGATCTCGTTCCGCACCAGGCTGCGCTTGCCCATGCGCACCAGCATCTCGGCACTGACCGGCAGCATGTAATCGTGTGCCCCTACCGCGACGACGTCGTAATCGACCATGATGCTGGACTCCTGCACCGGGAAAGTGGCGGGAACGTTCTCGGCTTCAATGCTGATGCGACGAATTGCATAGCTGTTTGAGTCAATGTAGATCTGGCCGTGAAAGGCGACGGTCCTTGCGTTCTGCGCGTGCGTGCCCGCCTCGAGGTAGTAGCTTGAATTGGGACGATCGACATGGAATGAAAACACGTGGCAGGTCTGGTTTCCCAGGTTGGCAAGATCCTTCCAGACGAAAGCGGCTTTCGCCTTCGGGTCGAAGACCGCGTTCAGCAGTCCGCCCAACTCCCCACTGGACAATACGCCGCCCAGTTTCAGCCGCGGACCTTGCACCTTAACGCCGTCCACCTCGAGTGTCTGGCGGACCTCCTGCTTATCCGCATAGCGAAGTAGTTCGGTGATGTTATCTTTTACGCGCCAGTTCTTTTTCCCGCTTGCATCCACCATGCGGCGCGTAACTTGGAGACAGGTGAAATTGGGCAGCGTGTCCTGATAATCGAGCGAGCGCTGCCGAGCAATCTCAATGATTCGATTCTGTTCCGCCTCGGGCGGCCGGGTTGCATTTTCAACCCGGGTGATCACGATCGAGGTTTTTTCGCTGACGTACGTACCGGCCTGATCTGTGGCTGCCGGCTCAGGAATGTCCGCACCCTCACCGACGTTACCGGTGGGCGCCGCCGCGCGGGCCGTCACGGGCATCGGCGCAGGTTCGGGGCCGTCTATCGTAAACGTCGTTTTTTGTTCCGTCGTCTGGCCGCCCTGCGTCACAATCGCACTGAGTTCGTAAGGGCCCGGAGGCAGCGAGGCGGAAGGCAGGGACGCGATGTACGGAATGGGACCGGGTGCCGACACGGCGGGTAAATCCATGGGTATGCGTCCCAGAAGCTCGCCTCGCCGGGTCACTTCAAGCTCGAGTTTCGGCTTCTCAGTGAGTTTGGGATCGGGATAAATCACGAAGAACGTCGCCACGGTGGGCGTCTTCTCTTTGACGATGATCCGCTGAAGGCTCGGCACGACCCGGCTGTTCTGATAGCGAAACGGTTCATGCGTGTCTTTGTCGTTGAGCGATTCGTAACGTTGAACGATGGAGATTGCGCTAACATCGGCGCCGCCCGAGGGCGCTGGGATCTTTATGGTGCTACGCACGGCACCCGTCTTTTCGCCTAAGCCGTCGCTGATGGCAACCTCCAGGATGTAGTTGCCGGGCGGCGCAGTGAAGCTGCGTTGGAAGGTGTACACACCATCTCGCATATGCGCCATCGCCTGCGACGCGCCATGATACGCAAGGTCCTGGCTGAATCTCTTGACCACCTGTCCGGATTCATTCCTCAGCATCGCCAGGATCTTCGGATGGACCTCGAAGGTTTTGCTGTTCCCGTCCTCGCGAAACTCCAACTGGCTGAGAGGCAACTCCACCACCAGCGACGCGGCCACTGCCGGACCTTCCTTGCCGAACCGAACCACGTCCGTATGGAAATCCAACTGCTTTGGCAGTTCGGTTTCCGAAAGCGACTTGACCAGCCCCACCTCGAAGGGCTGGACATCGGGAGGCGTACCCGGAGGAAGCGCCAGGTAGCCGTTCCGCGCTTGCACAGTGAGGCCTTTGCGCTGCAGTTTAACCGCTAGAGGATGGAAGCTCCCGTCGTACTTCGGGTTCTCCGGCTGAAAAGTCGCCTCGTAATAGACAGCCAGATCTTCGATTAAGCGGCGAGCCTGCTTGCGAAGATCGTTGGAATCGCCAATGTACGAGCCGCCAGTGGATTTCGATAGTTCGATCAGGCTGCCTTGACTGTCTGACGTGTTAATGTCCTCGATTCGATCGCCGGCTTTTACCTGGGCGGAGGTAACCAATCCGGCAGGAGTCATCGAAACTGGCGAAACGCCTCCCGGAATACCGAGGCCTGCGGTGCTTCCGCTGTTGGAGGGACCGACGTTGTTGGCGCTGGCCTGCGCCGCGGCCGCCAACATTTGGCGCCCCGCTTCGGCGCGGCTCGCCATGCTCAGGCCCGTCACGTCGATCACGTAGATCCCAACGTTTGACCGGTTGGCGGCATTGATTGTTGCCAGCAGTTGTTGTTTGCCGGCAGCCGTCAAGGGCAATCCTTCACTGAAGTACACGACTGACTTTCGTCCTGGCAACGTCCCCAATTGCTGAGCCAGCGCCTGCAAAGCACCCAGCGTCGGGCGCGACTGCGTATCGCGCGAGGTCTGTTCCGAATCCTGGAGCGCCTTGATCATCATGGACGCCATCGTCATATCGGTGACGCTGACTCCGGTGGTGTCGCCAACCGCTAAGCGCTGATTATCGCCGCCATTCATGGACGTTACATTTTTTTCAGCCGCGTCCACGTCGCTGCGGTAACGCGACCGCGCCCCGAGGCAGGCGGATTCCACAGCATTCCGCAGGAGTGTCTTGTCCGTGGTGAAGTACTGCACCAGCCGCAGCCGGCGATCCACTTGCATGACCGAAAAGAACAGCGTTGCGGCGGTGTCCGCCTTGAAAATCTCGTCGGCTGTCTCGCGGGCCAGTTGGCCGGCGTCGGCGCCGTAATGCTCGAATACCAGCGAAACCAGCCGGACGGCCCGCGCTGAGTCTTTTACCTCAGGCTCTTTGGCTTGCCCACCCGCGAACAATCGCAGGTTGTTAATCTTCACCGGCAAGCCCGCATCAGTGATTTCCATATCTGCAGGTGTGAGGTCGCGGACCAGGTTTCCATGCTTATCTCTGACGACAAGATCCACAACCACTTCCTGGGCACCGGCCGTGATCTTGGTAAGCGGGGTTGTACTGACAGGCTGCGCGGGCGTCTGCGGAGGGGCCGCAGGCGTTGGCACGGAGGGCGCAGCTTGAGCCGTGGGCACTTGCCCCGCGGCGCATGCTACAGCCACGATTAGCAAAAGTAAGGCGCGAAGGGTCACGCCGCGACGGAATCTTGTATGCAGCATTTCCAACTAACGAACAGAGAAGTTCCCCTTGACATGGTACTCCCCCACAATGCTTTGCAAATGGCCTGGAGTGCGTTGAAGCCCTTGAGCGCTGTCTCTCTAAGCTTCCTTTGCTATGGCGCGTTGAAGAGCGTTTCTAGAGTGGCTCAGGCGGACCTTTTGTTCAGGAACTCTCCGCAATGCTTGCATTTAATTGCTTCGGCTTGAATTCTCTCTGCGCAGAACGGGCAAGTTCTTGTATCAGACTTCCAAGCGAACTTCGAACATAGCGACCTTTTCGTTTCTAGTAGGACAACAGCGCGGCTGAGTGCCGGTCGATGAACTCTTGAACTTCGGCCACGAAATCTGCATCAAGTGTCGCCGCCGAGCTTTCTGGCAAGGCCGTCATGATTTCCGACAGTTTGCGCCAGCTTGGCTGAGTCGGTCGCAGCACCGCCACCGGCCTGTCATTCCTCTCGATGATGACTTCGGTCCCGGATTGCACATGATCCAGCACGAGTGCTAGGTTCTGGGCTAGTTCCGCCTCCGTCATATGCAGGACAGCCATTTCACAAGCATAGCGGCTCCAGCAAGTCTTCGTCTTGCGATTCCTGGCCCCCATACCGTTTAGGGTTATCGTCGATATACAACGTAGTACCGGATTGGGCGGAGGGCTCTCGGAGGAAATGTGCGCCTGTCCCATTTTTTCCTTGCAGCAAGCACGCCTCCGTTTTTCCGCAACCTGGCGAGGGGCCCAAAAGGTTCTAGAATGTGATAACGCTTTCACGGATTGATCGAGTGACAGTACACCACTAGGTTTTTTTGCAAAGTCGATGCCGCTGTTGGGCGGTCGCCAAGTTGCTCAGGTATTCAACGACGCGAGAGGGCTCGGAACATGAATCCTTCGTTTGATGAGAAATGCTTGGAAGCTTTGGGTGAACATGATCCTTCGGCGGAGGAGCGCCTGGTTTGCGCCTTTGCGGAGCCCGTCAAGTGTGCGTTGAGGAGTCGGTTGCGGCGCTCGCAGACGGTGGAGGACGCGACCCAGGAGACGCTTTATCGCGTTCTAAAGTACTTTCGGCAGGGTAAGACGCTAAAATCTCCGCAAAGCCTCTTTGCATTCGTCAGTTCTGTCTCAACGAACGTCTCGCTTGAATTGATACGGCTTGATAGTCGCTGCAAGCAATTAGACGAAAATGCGGTCGATCCGGCTGATCATCGAGCAAATCCGGAACGCGTCATGTTAGAGAATGATACAAAGAGGATAATTCATAGCATTTTAGGTAAGCTGCCGAAAAACGATCAGCGAGTGCTGCGGAGCGTGTTCCTCGAGGAAGCGGATAAGGACGAACTATGTCGCGAGCTACACACGAACCGCAACCAACTGCGCGTGGTACTCCATCGAGCGCGGAGGCGCTTCAAAGTCGTCGCACGGAACGCCTGGTAGTGCCGGATTCTCGCGTGCCATCTGGAGGAAGTGCGAGCGTGGCATCGCTGTTGCGGAGCGACGGGGCAACTCGGCCGGCAGCCTTCGGACGCTGCAAGCGGTTCTGGGAAGGTGTTCTCGAAGTTGGCTCTCGATCCGGGGCTGACGGCGGTCTCAGATTCAGAATTCAATACTCTGCGTCGCAACCGTGCCAGCCCCCTGGCCGAGGTAAGATCCTGAGCAATGGAGGAGCAATCCCATTACTCCCGACTGCTATGAACAGGCAGCCGGCACTGCAGCACACGCGGAGTTGATGAGTGCCTGGATGTTGCCGCTGGTGAACGGGGACGCCCCTTGTTCCTTGGGCGCGTTCGATGTATAGCCCCAACTGGTCACTCCGATCACAACATCAGATTGGGGAAAACTGCCGTTGGTTTCACCGGTCAGCGCGGCGGGTAATCCAAAGTTGGCGACCCACGGACCACCGCTGGATCTCCCATTCATGTTCGAACCAATGACGGTGTTATTGGAGTTGCTTGAACTGATATACCCATACGAGTCAGTACGCTCCATATAGTTATCATGATTCAGGCCAGCAGGGTAGCCGAGTTGCGTGATCTCGGTAAGGCCGTTCGAGGTGAAACCCCCGCCATACCAATACCCGAACCATCCGGTAGTGGTCCCCGCGTAGGCGCCAGCTTGTGTGTTCAGTATCAGAACCGCAACGTCATCTGGACAAACAATGCCAGCTACGGCGCAACCGTCAGTTCCGTTGTAGTAAGCGGTTAGCACCCACGCTTGCGCTACGGTCCATGTGCCGTACGGGGCTGAGCCGTTCCGGTAGCCTGGTATGAACTGCCAACCGCTGTAGAACTGGCTCTGTCCATAATTTGCCACACAGTGCGCCGCGGTAACGACAATGCCCCGCTTGATGAGGCGGAGCATATGTAGCCTGCGCCGCTGATGTTAAAGTATAGCTTTCCCGCTGCGCGATAGGGGTAATACGTGTTGGTGGCTTTTGAATACAGGTCGGCTCTCACCGTGGTGAATGGGTGATTGTTGGTCCCCCAGTCCTCTGGCGATACTCCGTCGTCATCGGTCGCGGGCGTGAACAGGGAGACCGGGTTCTCGATTCCGGTACCCACCGCACCAGCCGAGGATCCAGAAGGGCCTTGCGCTGGTTTGGATAGCAAAGACTGTATTAGCGCCTCGGTGGGGTCCGCTGCCGAAGGGTTGATGGGCATTGGCATCGGTTTAGCGTTCGCAAAGTCCATGGTGGGCCCCTGGCCCTGTACGTCGAGCCGGGTGAGGCCGTTTGCATGGGTTACTTGCGCAATTGCCAGTCCTCCGCTTAAGCACCCGAAGACCGCGAGAGCCAGCAATGCCCTCATTGGCCTGCTGTGCGTCGTAATAGAACGAAAGTTGGTTTCAACATTAGGGTTCTTCTCCTTTCCGTTCCTAGAGGCTCTCTTCAGCCAGGGCTTGTTCACCTTGACTGCGACCGGCTTCAGTTGATGCTCCACCCCCAATCTACCTTTTGGGATGGGTGCATCCGGAACGATTGAATGAGAGTGACTTAAATCGGATTAGCGTTGCGGGAACAAACTGAGTACGGGTACTGATACTTTGGTACTGGAACTAGTGCGTACCCTTAGGTCCCAAGAGAGTTTGGCTCGACAATCAATGTCCAAACTCTGAACTCAGCGCTTATGAGATCGTACTCCGGGGACGTTTCCGCGATTCCGCGCAGGCCGGTGTAGATTCTCAAACGAGGCCGCATCCGGCCACTTGCACCCGTAACCAAAATGCGGCTGGTGGAGCCTGCCTTAGGTCAGCGCCATCTATGGGATGCGCGATGCGAATTCCTCAGCCACCTTGGCTGCTTCGAAGTCTTCGGCAAGATTGGTGAACCCGGCGACATACGCGCCTTTACGAAAGAACAGCAAGTGGCCCAGGTACTTGTCGGTAGCCTCGAAACCTTCGTCGCCGATGGCCGCCGGCTCGATGGCATCGCCGAACTTATCGCGCACCTTGCCCATTAGTTGAATCGCCGATTCCGGCGAGGGTTGCTTGACGATGAAGGCTCGACCGTAGTCGTACTTGGCCAGATAACCGCGTTTGAGGAGGCTGAGGCCGAGCACGCTCTGCGGAATCAGCCGGATCGAGTTCGCATCCAGTCCTTCGGGAGGGAACCATCCGATCGGCGCCGGTGGGGTCGTGGTGCCATCCAACTTGTCTTCCAGAGCTTTCAAGTAAGCACGAATTCCAGCCGAGTGATCGGTGGAGGGAGGGCTGGCGGAAATCTCCACGAAGCGGTTCCCTTTGACGAAAATGCCACGCTGCGGTGTCACTTGGCCGAGAACGCCGATCGCCTCGGCTGGGACGCGTGGATCGCGGTTGGATGCGAACAGACCAAAGGCCGACTCGGGGTCCCTCATTTCGGAAATGTCGACGACGAACGAGGCGTCGGCGGATTTGCAGGTGACGCCGCGCATCCGGTCGAAGCCATAAATCAGATACCCTTCCGAGTTACCGTCCATGTAGTCGTAGAGATTGTCGGCTGTATAAAGGCGTGCCGCGCCGGACTGCTTCCAATCCGGAAGGAGATCGCAGCGTGGCAGTGTTTCTTGCGCTGGCAGCAGTGCCGCGGCGGACAGGATGGCGGCGCAGTAGACCGCAGGCCAGGTGAGCGCCCGGGCCAAGGCATGCTTCACGCAAACAGCTCCTGGGCCCTTGAGACGCGCTCCACGACCCGGACTCCGTGCGGACAGTTGACGGTGCATTCCTGACAATCGTAACAACGGACGTTTTGCAGGTGGGCCGGCAAGGTGAGGAACTGTTCGCGCGCCATGGCGAACTGGCCGTAGCCTTCGGCGTACGAAACGTAGCGAACCATGTCCGCCACCGGAAGGCCCTTCACGCAGTCGCCATCGCACTCGCCGCACATGCGGCAATACAGCGGCCGCAGAAATTCGAGCCGCGCCGCGAGAATCTTCTGATCGGCCGGCGTAAACGGCTCGCTCATGGCCTTCAGGTTTTGATCTAACTGATCGAGGTCCGTGATGCTGGGAATGGTGGTGTCGACGTTCTTGTTCTGGAGCACCCACTTCAACATCGCGAGCATCGCTCCGTCGCGATGGAAAACGTCCCAGCGCGGATTGTCCTGCTTTAGCTGGCGGAAACCGCCGGCCATGACTTTCATGCCGACAATGCCGATGCCCGCGTCTTGAGCCGTTTGGAGCAGAGCGTTCATTTTCGGATCGAGGGTGAAGTTATACGCCGTCAGGATCACGTCGAAGTGTTTGGTGGCGATCACTGCCGGAAACAGTTCGGGCTGGCCAGAGTGCGTGCTGATGCCCGCAAAGCGGATCTTGCCCTGCTGCTTGGCGATGTTCTGCGCCTCCATCAGGCCGTCCGTCACCTGCTCGGGCTTGCTCTTGGCATGGAGGTACCAAATGTCGAGATGATCCGTGCCCAGCTCGCGCAGGCTCGTATCGAGATCCTTCAAGGCTTCTTCCTTGGTAGGGGCCGGCGTTTTGCTCGAGAGGATAATGGAATTCCGTTTGCCTTTCAGCGCCCCTCCTACCATGCGTTCGTTATTCCCGCCCTGGTATCCGCGAGCAGTATCAAAAAGATTAATGCCAACGTCAGCAGCACGCTCGATGACGCTCGGATCGGATGTGACCATACATCCGAAACCAACTTCGGTGGGCTTCAGCCCGGTTTTTCCAATGGTGCGGTAAGTGAGCTTAGGCGTTGCTTCTTTCGGGAAAGGCGGCGCCGGAGCTGGGGAGGGAGAGGGCGAATGCTTGTCGTCAGTCGCGATGGCAAATCCGGCGGCAGGAATTGCAAATCCGGCAGCAAGAAATCTCCTACGTGAAGAAGAGGATTCCATTATCGACTCCTTTCTACTTATAATGAACCTGTAATTCGATTCTATCTCCGGAGGCGACTAAATGAGCCACTTATTCTCGCGCCGCACTGTGCTGGGGATGACTTTGAGCGCTGGTGTCGTCGCGACAAGCAGGCGCGCCTTCGCTCAAGAGCAAGCCACGCCAGCGCCCGACGCATTATCCACTTTCGCTGCCCGTTCTACTGTTTCCCTGGTACATGGAGAGAACCACCGAAAGAATATTACTGAAGCGCTCACCCTAATTGACGATCAAATTCTTCCGAAGCTAAAAGACGAAGAAGTATGTTGTCATTAAGCCCAACTTAGTTTCTACAGTAAATCCATTAGCTGCGACCAATGCCGACGCCCTATGCGGAATACTGGACTACTTAGGCCCGCGATTCAAAGGGACCGGTCTATATCGCGGAGTCATCGGCGGGAAATACCGTCGAGGCATTCGACAATTTCAAATACCAGGCGGTGGTAAGGGAATTTGGAACCCAGAAGGTACACCTGCTGGACCTGAACGAAGAAGGCAAGTACTCGGTAATTCCGATCATGGATGCGGACCTGCACCCGACGCCGGTACGCTTGGCCGCGCGACTGGTTGATCCGGATGCGTTCATTATCTGCTCGGCGATGTTGAAGGCACATAACACGGTGGTCGCCACGCTTTCGGTGAAGAACATGGCCCTGGGCGCGCCGTTGCGGAGTGCCCCAAAGCTGAAGCCGGAGTGGAACGACAAGCGGAAGTTTCACGGTGGCGTCCGACAGACACATTACGACATTCTGCTGACCGCGCAGAAGCTGTCCCAGTTCTGGGGAGCGGCAGTCATCGACGGATACGATGGTATGGAAGGAAATGGCCCGACTTCGGGAACGCCGGTGCCTTCGCGAGTGGCGATCGCTTCCACCGACTTTATCGCGGCCGATCGGGTTGGCCTGGAGTGCATGGGCGTGAAGCCAGAATGGGTCGGGTATTTGCGCTACTGCTCGCAGGCGGGCATTGGGCAATACGATCTGGCGAAGATCGATGTGCGCGGCGTCGACCATCGGTCCGGTAAAGAAGCAGTATCGGCTGCATAACGACATCGAGCGCGAGTTGCGCTGGATGGGTCCGATGGACGAAGTGCCCGAGAAGCTTGGCTAACGCAAACACCTGAAGTCTGACGTTCTACAGTAGGGTGCAAGCCGCTCCCACGTGCGTGGCAGACTGCCCGGCGTTCGGGTAGGCTCATACTGTAGAAAAGACATGCCTGTTTATCGTTCACGAACCACAACCCACGGCCGCAACATGGCGGGAGCGCGCAGCCTGTGGCGCGCCACCGGAATGCAGGACGGCGACTTCGACAAACCGATCATCGCCATTGCGAATTCGTTCACGCAATTCGTACCTGGCCACGTGCATCTCAAAGATCTCGGGCAACTGGTCGCCGGCGAAATAGCCCGGGTTGGCGGCGTTGCCAAGGAGTTCAACACCATCGCTGTCGACGACGGCATCGCCATGGGGCACGACGGCATGCTCTACAGTCTGCCTTCCCGCGAACTGATTGCGGATTGCGTCGAATACATGGTCAACGCACATTGCGCGGACGCGCTGGTGTGCATCTCGAACTGCGACAAGATCACACCCGGGATGCTGATGGCCTCGCTGCGGCTCAATATCCCGACCATTTTCGTGTCGGGCGGCCCGATGGAAGCCGGCAAGGTGATTGCCCAGAACGGACTCGTGAGGGCACTCGATCTGGTGGACGCAATGGTGGCTGCCGCCGATCCGAAGGTAAGTGATGCAGACGCCGAGGAATTGGAGCGGTCCGCCTGCCCCACCTGCGGCTCCTGCTCCGGCATGTTCACCGCCAATTCGATGAACTGTCTCACTGAGGCGCTGGGGCTTGCGCTGCCGGGAAATGGAACCATCCTCGCGACACACGCCGACCGGAAGGAGCTGTTCCTGGAGGCTGGACGCCGCATTGTCGACTTGGCGAAGCGGCATTACGAGCAGGATGAGGCGACCGTTCTGCCTCGCGGCATTGCAACATTTGACGCCTTCGAGAATGCCATGACGCTCGACATCGCGATGGGTGGGTCCACCAATACCGTGCTGCACTTGCTGGCCGCTGCCCATGAAGCGCAAGTGCCCTTCACAATGCCGGACATCGATCGCCTATCGCGTCGCGTTCCGCACCTCTGCAAGGTCGCGCCGTCGACACCTCATGTCCATATGGAAGATGTGCATCGCGCGGGCGGCATTTTTGCCATTCTGGGGCGGCTCGATCACGCCGGCCTGTTGCATCGCGACGCATACACGGTGCATTCGCCCACGTTGGGCGCGGCAATCGAGAAATTTGACATTGCGCGAGCGGTGAGTCCTGAAGTCGAGACGCTCTACCGCGCCGCGCCAGGCGGCATCCGTACCACCGTGCCCTTCAGCCAGAACTCGCGCTACTCGAGTGTCGATCGCGACCGCGATCGCGGCGTTATTCGTGACGCCGACCATGCGTTTAGCAAAGATGGCGGATTGGCTGTCCTCTACGGCAACATCGCAGAAGACGGCTGCATTGTGAAAACGGCGGGCGTGGACCCCTCGAGTCTCGTGTTCGCCGGCCCTGCCCGCATATTCGAGAGCCAGGACGATGCGGTCGCGGGGATTCTGGGCGATACGGTTGCACCGGGCGACGTGGTCGTCATCCGCTACGAAGGACCGAAAGGTGGTCCGGGCATGCAGGAGATGCTCTATCCAACCAGTTACCTGAAATCCAAAGGGCTAGGCAAGGCTTGCGCCTTGATCACCGATGGCCGGTTCTCCGGCGGCAGTTCGGGCCTCTCCATTGGGCACATTTCGCCCGAAGCAGCGGAAGGCGGTGCGCTCGCGCTGATCGAAGAAGGCGACCGGATCGAGATCGACATTCCGAAGCGCTCTATCCATCTAGCCGCTGACGACGCCACACTGGCGAACCGGCGCGAAGCGATGCATGCCAGAGGCGAGAAGGCCTGGAAGCCGGCCGCGAGGGAGCGTAAAATCTCGGGCGCCTTGCAGGCTTATTCGGCGTTAGCGACTAGCGCGTCGCGAGGAGCCGTCCGTGACCTGGCGGGTCTACGGCGCTAACTGCGGCCAGGCGCATCTTCACTAGGCGAGATCCTGAGTATCGGTGCTTCCGGAAGCGTCAACGCTCCCAGCAGTGGGACGAATGGTCCCGGCTCGACCGAGCTTTGCCTTTCGGGCCGGGATTGCTTGTCCATCGAGAGGCCGCTGGAGGGCAGGATCACCCCATCTGAGCGAGTCGCCAGGGGGCGTGCCTAACTTTCCCACGTAAGCCCCCATTGTGTTGCGCTGATCACCCGCTTCCCGGAACGCTCGGCTTGTCTGAAAAGCGGAGCGGCTGCGCGCCAGTTGTGAAGATCAGCTAAGTACAAATCGCGTTTCAATAGTTGAGCGTTGGAACGCGTGAATCGGTGCGATAACGAGGAACAATGCGATGCTGGCCGAATTGAAAAAGGTCTGCTCTTCATCGGGTCTTGCGCTCGTTTTGTGGATGGATTTGAACTTGCGAGCGTCACTCGCAGCGACGGCTGATGGGCGATAGGGAGGGTCACTGGCAAGAACAAAAAATCGTTAGCCAGTCGAATTACAGCGACGACGACGTAAGAAGCCCGCAGTGATCATTCGGCAGGAAATCGGCCTAACGAAGATTCCCGCTAGGTGCGGATCAGTCTATAGTGCGAACCTCGGATTGCTCAAAACCAAGAACGCAAATAGGACTGGGAGGTAAAGCACAGAAGCCAGAAGTAGACGGCGTGCTCGCTCATTAGTGCGGTTTCTGGTCATTCGGACACCAAAATAGAGAAAAGCTACGTTCAGGATGCATGCTGCAACGAAGTACACAGACCCCGCCATGTGCAGAAATGCTGGGGCCAGCGTAGCAGGAACTAGAAAAATCAAGCTCAGCAGGATTTCCCACGCCAGGCCTGCTCCCTGGGGTTTGACCACTGCGAGCATTTTGATCCCAACCTTCTGATACTCGTGTTGGTAAAGCCAGGCAATGGCGTGAAAGTGCGGGAACTGCCACAAAAACAGAATGGCAAAAAGTACCCATGCTTGAAGCGTGAGGTGACCGCTGGCGGCAGCAAAGCCGATCAGCGGCGGCATTGCGCCAGGAAAGGCACCTACGGTGGTACTGATCGGACCTCGGCGCTTTAGAGGTGTGTAGGCGAAGAGATAGCCCGCCAAGGTTAGGAAACCTAGTAAGGCGGCCAAAAGGTTCACAAAAAGGGCCAGTTGTAGAAAACCAACTGTCGAGACGGCCAAACCGAAAACAAGCGCGTGCGTTGGCGAAAGAGCGCCCGTCGGAATCGGGCGCATATTGGTGCGCTTCATGTTGGCATCGATGTCGCGCTCATACCACTGGTTGAGCGTGGCAGAGCCGGCCGCCATTAGGGCCGTGCCAATCAAAACGTTGACGAATGTCGCAAAATTAAAGCTGGACCCGACGCCGTAGCAATATCCAACCGCCGTGGAGATGATGATTAAGAGCTCGATTCGAGGCTTTGAGAGTAAAAGGTACTGACGGAGGGTGTATGAGACGTGGCCCAGCTCAAACGGCGCATCCAGGTACGCTGCCCTCGAGGGCGCTGAGGTTTTCACTTGCAAAAGGTTCCTGTCTGCATAAAGTCTTTCATCTGCAATGGTAGACAAGGCATTTCCAGCAGCTCCACCAATACATTCAAAACGGATTGGACTAGACAACGATCACAGCACCATTAGATGGGGACGCACTTGCCGAAAGAGAGTCGGTAGTGTTCCACGTCGAATCGCCTTTTGTTAGTTTAGCTTGGCACAACGCCGGACGTTGGCAGTTATACTCTCCCACCCGACCTAGATCCGTTCAGTTCAACAGGCGCTAGTCCGCCATTTCCGAGCGATTATCGAGCAGCTAAGGTCTCTACCCGCACCTCCCGGCCTTCGCAAACTCCCACGCATCGTTGACGATCCGTTCGAGATCTGCCCGCACCGGCTTCCAGCCCAGCGTTTTCTGAAGCCTGGTCGAATCGGCCACCAGGCTCGGCGGATCGCCTTCGCGCCGTGGGCCGACGACGTGCGGAACAGGCTTGCCTGTAACGCGCTCCACCGCAGCCACAACTTCCTTCACGGAGTGCCCGTGTCCTGTACCCACGTTAAATACATCCGACGCCCCGCCCTTCAGGAGGTGCTCCACGGCGCCAACGTGCGCTTCAGCCAGATCACTGACATGGATGTAGTCGCGGATACAGGTGCCGTCAGGTGTCGGGTAATCATCGCCGAATAGCGTTACCGGCTTGCCAGATTGGACGGCGCGCAGCAGCAGCGGAATTAGATGGGTTTCCGGTTCATGGCACTCGCCAAGTCCCGCCTCCGGCTCCGACCCGCACGCATTGAAGTAGCGCAGCCGAATGCTTCGGAATTCCCGGTACTGATCCAGTGTCTTGAGAATCTTCTCAACCATCACCTTGGACTCGCCATACGGGTTAATGGGTAGGGATGGCTGGTCTTCTGTGATAGGCACAACCTTCGGGATGCCATACGAGGCTGCTGTCGAAGAGAACACTACCTTCTTCACGTTGGCCGCCAGCATGGCTTCGAACAGTGAGATGGAGCCCGCCACGTTGTTCGAGAAGTACAACTCGGGAAACTGGGTCGATTCCCCCACGGCGATGTAGGCTGCGAAATGGATGACGGCCTCGCAGTGTTCCTCAGTGAGCAACGCGGTGAGCTTGGCCGTCTCACGGAGGTCGCAAACGCGCAAAAGGCCGGCCGGAACGTTTCGGGCGTGACCGCGCGAAAGATTGTCCACAACCACAACCTCGTGACCGTGCTTAAGAAGGAAAAGTACAGTATGGGAACCGATGTACCCGGCGCCACCGGTTACGAGTATCTTAGCCATGTTTCCTTAGAGTTTACTGGACTAGCGCATTCGACTCGTCAAACGCCAAAGAGCCCGAAGGCCTGCATCGCCGGCCCGGGCTCTTTGGAATGCGGACGTCGTTTCGTTTCAGCCGGCTACTGCTTCAAAGCTTTCTCGACAGCGCCCACCAACGCCGGGTCTTCCGGCGTCACCTTCGGCTCGAAGCGTGCAATGACGTTGCCGTCTTTGTCGACCAGAAACTTGGTGAAATTCCATTTGATTTCGCCTTCGGTCGCCGGGTTCGCTTTAGTTGTGAGGAACTGATAGAGGGGAGTCGTATCGTCGCCCTTCACCGACACCTTGGCCATCATCGGAAATGTGACGCTGTACTTGCTCTTGCAAAACGTCTTAATCTCTTCATTGGTTCCCGGTTCCTGCGCGCCAAAGTTGTTGGCCGGGAAACCGACGATGACGAAACCCTGGTCCTTGTACTTCTCGTACAGTGCTTCCAGACCCGTGTATTGCGGCGTGTAACCGCAGCGGCTCGCCACATTCACCAGCAGCACCAGCTTGCCTTTGAAACTCGCCAGCGGCGTGGGTTTGCCATCAATGGAATTCAGCGTGTAATCGTATACGGAAGCGGCGCCGGCGCTCGCCGCCATCAAAATCGCACCCGCGGCTAGAACTGTCAGCACTTTGAACATAAGAAATCTCCTTGTCGAACACTGTATGGATGCCGCCTCCGTGGATCGGAGGTCAAGAATCAGCCATCTAACAACATTCGGGACGTGAGGCCCGTCTTGGCGCTCCGGCCCTATACCCTGAAATTATGGCACTTCTCGAAGTAGATCACGTGACCAAGCAGTACGCCACCGATGGCGAACCAGTGATCGCCCTTCGTGATTTTTCCTTGGTTGCCGCTTCCGGCGAACTGATCGCCATTGTCGGGCGCAGCGGCTGCGGCAAGTCCACTCTGCTGAATCTGTGTGGCGCCATGGACCTGCCCACGAGCGGGTCCGTTTCGATTGACGGCATCTCGACGAAGTCTCTAAACGATGCGGAGCTGACGCGGCTCAGGCGCGAAAAGGTCGGTTTTGTTTTTCAGTCGTTCCAGCTTCTGCACACCCTCTCAGTGGTCGAAAACGTGGAGCTGCCACTGCTATTGGCCCGCCAGCCGAAGGCCCGTCAAGGCGCTCTTGAGCGCCTTCGCTGGGTGGAGATGGAAGATTACACAAACCGTCTTCCGCACCAGCTCTCAGGAGGGCAGCAACAGCGGGTCGCCATCGCTCGTGCGCTGGTTCACGGGCCACGACTTCTGCTGGCTGACGAACCAACTGGAAATCTAGACACCACAACCGCCGCCACCGTTCTCAGCGTTCTTCGCCACACGGCAACGGACCTTGGAATGGCCATCCTCATGGCGACACATAGTCTGGAATCAGCAGCCATCGCCGACCGCGTCATTCGCTTGCGCGATGGCGTGCTGGATGAGGCCCCAGATCCGGCGCTGAGGCGAGCTTGAGCGCGGTCCTGCTATTTTGGCGGCTGATCCTCCGCCCCTTGCGCCGCGAGTCCCTACGCTCCGCGCTCACCGTACTGTCGGTCGCGCTCGGGGTTGCGGTGGTGGTAGCCATTGATCTCGCCGGCCGCGCTGCCGCGGGTAGCTTTAACTCCTCTCTCGAATCGCTCACCGGCAAAGCGGATCTTGAAATCACAGCCACCGGTGGCGTCGACGAACGCCTCCTTGGGCGCCTCGTTCAACTGCCACTGCCCCTGACGTTTCGTCCCCGCATCGAGGATTGGGCATCTAAAAATGGCAAAGGCGAAGCGCTCCCCTTCATTGGGCTCGACCTGATCGCGGAAAATTCGTGGGAAGGCCCGGACGCCGTACTCGAAGACGCACATGGTGCAGAGGACGCGCTCACTCAAGGCGATCCCATCTGGGTGGGAGGCCGCCTAGGCTTGCAGAAGGGCGACCGTGTCCGGCTCTTGATTAACGACCAACTGCTCGAGTTCACCGTTCGCGGCGTTCTCAAACACAGTGATGCATCGGTGAGCGAAGAGAATGCCATCGTCGCCGACATCGGGCCTGCTCAACAGGTCACCGGGAAGGCGGGCAGAATTGACGCCATCAGCGTCACCGTTCCGAAGGAGTCACCCCGGCCCATCTCTTACTGGATTGACGAGTTACGCCGGCAACTCCCTGCCAGCATCAGCATTGAACCTCAGGCTGCGCGAACGGACGAGAACCGCAAAATGCTCGCCGCCTTCCGCTGGAATCTGCGCGTATTGAGCTACATCGCTCTGGTCGTGGGCGCGTTCCTCATTTACAACACCATCTCCATCTCGGTGGTGCGCCGCCGCAGCGAAATCGGGATCCTGAGGGCGCTCGGGGCAACGCGCCAGCTCATCCTGACGGGCTTCCTCGCCGAAGCCGCTTTCTTCGCAGGGGCCGGATCCACCATTGGCTTGTTGCTGGGGCGCTTTATGGCGTTGGGCGCGGTGAGGCTCTTAGGGTCAACCGTGCAGTCTCTTTATGTCAGCAGCGAACCGGGTCCCGTCGAGTTCACGCTCGGATCGCTCGCAACCGGTCTCGCCGTCGGCATGGGCATTTCACTGCTAGCAGCCCTTGCGCCCGCCTTCGAAGCGGCCCAAGTCATGCCCGTCGAAGCCATGGCCCGGGGCCGCGAAGAGTACGTGGCCGCGACCCGCTCGCGTTGGAGTCTCCCTTTGGCGTTGCTGCTCAGTCTGCTGGCGGCCGGGGCCTCACAGCTGCCGGCCATCGGAAGCCAACCGGTCTTTGGTTACATCGCCGCCCTTCTGCTGATCGTTGCCGCAGCCATCGCCATCCCGGGCCTGTTGAATGCGTTCGTCGGACTGACCGCCGTCCTCGTCGCCCGTCTCCTGGGTGTTGAAGCGATGCTGGCGCTTCGCAGCCTGCGCGCTTCCCTGGGCCGGACGTCGGTGCTCATTGGCGCGCTGGCCACGGCCGTCGCCATGATGGTCAGCGTTGGCATCATGGTGGGCAGCTTCCGCGAAACGGTGTCTCTCTGGATGGACAACCAGCTGAAGGCGGACTTCTACCTTCGCCCGGCCGGTCCCGCGGCGGCTGATCGCCACCCCACCATGAGCCCCGAGATTGCCGACCGTCTCGAAAGAATTCCGGGCATCGCAGCGGTCGATCGTTTCCGCGCTTACGCCATCTCCTTCCAAGGTCTGCCGGCCTCGCTCGGTGGCGGCGAAACAACCAAAATCGCTGCGAACGCCGGTACGCGTATGCTTCCCGGTCAAGACACCTCCGCCGCAATGGCGAAACTGCCCACAGGCAATTACGTTGTCATCAGCGAGCCGTTTTCCAATAAGCACAATGTCCACAAGGGCGACACCATCCGCCTGGCGCTCGGTGTCCGTGAAGCCGCATTCGAGATTGTTGGGGTCTACTATGACTACTCCACCGAGCGCGGATTTGTCGTCATGGATCGACGAACCCTGCTGAAGTACTTGCCCGATCCGGCCGCCTCCAACATCGCGGTCTTTCTCGCGTCAGGCGCCGACCCAGCGGCCGTTCGCAAACAGATCGACGATGTCATCGCGGGCCGGGGCGTGCTGGTCTTCAGCAACTCCCGCTTGCGAAACGAAGCTATCGCCATTTTCGACCGGACCTTCACCATCACTTGGGCGCTTGAAGCGGTTGCCATCATCGTCGCCGTGATGGGCATCGCCGGCGCACTACTCGCGTTGGTCATTGACCGCCGCCGCGAGTTCGGCCTCCTTCGTTTCCTCGGCGGCTCAGCGATTCAAATCCGGCAGATCATTCTCGCCGAAGCGGCATTGCTTGGCGTGCTGGCCAATCTCATCGGCCTCGCGCTGGGCACGCTTCTCTCGCTGATCCTCATTTACGTCATCAACAAACAGTCCTTCGGCTGGACCATCCAGTTCCACTGGCCGTTCTTGCTGCTCCTCGCCGCGCTTAGCGTGGTCTATATCGCTACGATTCTTGCAGCGCTCTATCCCGCTCACATCGCTATGCGCCTGAATCCGATTGAGGTCGTGCATGAAGATTGAAAACGCAAGTCGCACCGTGGCACAGCCTTTAGCCAAGCCACCGGCTGAAGCCGGGTTGAAACAATCTGTGACCGGGACATGCAGAGAGGAGTTACTCTTGCAGAAGAGCCGGTCGCAGTCAGGACCCTATCTGCATTGGAGCCGATGCCCCTATCTCAGCATGGTTCCGGGTGGGCAGTTGAACATTGGCGAGGCCGTCATGGCGCTCCCCCAGGCCAGAATCCGCGAACGAGCCAACCCGGGCGACCGGTTCGGAAAGGCAAGAGGAGATGCAGAAACAATTGAGTGGATTGCCGGTTGTCCGGCCGGATGTTGCCGGCATTGATCTGGGCAGCGAACGGCATTGGGTATGTGCGCCCGCTCTCAACGGAGAAGGGCGCGAGGTGAATGATTTCGGCGCTACCACGGCAGAACTGATCCGCATGGCGCAGTGGCTGAAAGAGCGAGGCGTTCAGTCGGTGGCGATGGAGAGCACCGGCGTGTACTGGATCGCTCCGCGTGAGATTCTGGAGGCCCAGGGGTTGGAGGTGCTGCTGGCCGATACGCGGCAGTTAGCGCGCGTGCCGGGGCGCAACCGGAAGAGCGATCCCAGCGACTGCGAGTGGCTGCAAAGGCTGCATAGCTGCGGTCTGGTGAAAGGCTCGTTCCGCCCTCCTGAGCAGGTGTGCATGCTGCGCACACTGATACGGGATAAAGGCAATCTGGTGGCAGAGCGGTCCGATTGGATTCGGCGACTGCAAAAAGGCCTCGATCAGATGAATGTGCGGCTGCACCGGGCGGTTTCCGATGTGGACGGAGCCACGGGGATGGCGATTCTGCGCGCCATCGCCGCCGGCGAGCGGGATCCGCGGCAACTGGCCCGGTTGCGCGACCGCGGATGCCGGAAGAGCGAGGAGGAGATTGCCGAACAACTGACTGGTCACTGGCGGGAAGACCATTTGTTCAGTCTGCGCCAGAGTCTGCAGATGTACGATGTCATCGAGCAGCGCATCGCCGATTATGATGGCGAGATTCTGCGTCTGCTGAACCGCATGACACCGGAACAACGGCGCCAGCAATCGGCTCCCGCGCTGAAGAATCAGCCCAAGATGAGAAGCTTGCGCAAGCGGGGCCAGGAGCCGGCGCGCCAGGCGCTGTACAGAATGAGCGGGGTGGATATAACGCAAATCGATGCGGTTGGCGTCGAGACGGTGCAGATCGTGCTGAGCGAGTATGGACCCGATCTGAGCCGGTTTCCCAACGAGAAGCACTTCATCTCAAACACTACGCTGGCTCCCCGGGTACCGAAAAGCGGTAATAAGCCGATTCGCAAAAAAAAAAGCGCAACAGCGCCAGCACGCGAGTCGCGGCGGCGTTGCGCATGGCGGCCTTGTCGGTGCGCCACAGTCAAACCGCCCTCGGCGCCTATTACCGGAGCATCGCGCGCCGGATCGGAGCGGATGTAGCTGTATTCGCCACGGCCAGGAAACTGGCCAGCTTCATCTACCGGCTCCTGCGGTGGGGCCAGCCATACGTCGATGAAGGCGCCGAAGCTTTTGAACGCCGCTACCAGGATCGCCGTATCCTCGGCCTAGCATCCAGGGCCAGAGAGTTAGGCTATGCACTCACTCCATCCACAACCTGATCGCTCAACCCCAGTGGGTCACAGGCCAGCATGAGCGCCGGAGTGCATGAAAACGCAAGCAATCGAAGTGGGGCGGGTCCCCAGACCCGCGCCGGGCGCCCACGCCCGGCTCTCCGAACGATGAGCAAGCCATCTTACTCGGCAACGGTGTTTTCAGAGCAACCGCGTGCGTCGCTCTGCGCCTCGGAGCAAGCAAGCGGATTCGGCCGGTCCCTCCGGCCCGGTCCGATCCTTTCAATCGCTCTTGCCCTCGTCTTCATCGCCGCCGCAACCCTGTGGAGTGCCGTGGCCGCTAAGCTCGCCCTGCCTGGCTACCAGTTTCAATTCCCGCGCGACCACTTCAGCCATCCTGATTACGCTACGGAGTGGTGGTACTACACGGGCAACTTCACCGACCCCAGCGGCCGCCCCTTTGGCTTCGAGCTGACCTTCTTCCGGCAAACCATTGATACAAGCGCCACCAACTCCGCCGGCCAGGCCCTCTTTCGCGCTGCTTCTGTCTGGCGGCCCGATCAGGTCTACCTCGCGCACCTCGCGCTCAGCGACATCCAAGGCCGGCAGTTCTTCCACACCGAACGCCTCAACCGCGCCGGCCCTGGCCTCGCCGGCGTGAGTCTCGATCAAGGCAAGTGCTGGAACGGCAACTGGCAAGTGCGATGGTTGTTTCCTGGTTCGAATCAACTGCTGCAAGCCGTCACTCCCGAATTGACGCTCCAACTTGAGCTCAGGCCGGAGAAACCGCCCGTCATCCATGGCAAGAACGGTGTTAGCCAGAAGGGTCCTGAACCTGGCAAGGCCTCGCATTACATCTCATTCACCCGTATGGCCGCGGACGGCGCACTGTATTGGAAAGGTCTGACCTTCCGTCTGAGAGGCCTCGCCTGGATGGATCACGAATTCTTCACGCAGCAACTCGACGACAGCCAGGCGGGTTGGGACTGGTTCTGCGTCCAGCTTGAGAACCACGAGGAGCTCATGTTCTATCGCCTCCGCAAGAAGAACGGCGCGGGAGACTCGTTCTCTTCCGGCACGTTCGTTGACGCTCAGGGCGCCAGCCACTTCCTCAGCGGCTCCGACTTCACGCTCCAGCCCGGCGCCCGCTGGACCAGCCCGAAGACAGGAGCAACCTACCCCGTTGCCTGGACTCTAATCGTCCCCTCACTGGGCCTGCAACTTTCCGAGGAGACCCAGCTGACGGCCCAGGAACTTGATTCGAAGGACGGCTTCGGCCCCAGCTATTGGGAAGGTGCTGTCCGCTATACAGGGACCCGCGGCGGGAGGCCCATCCAAGGTGTTGGCTACTTAGAAATGACGGGCTACGACCACGACCTGGTGTTTGGCCGGAAATAGCGTCGTTGTCAGCGTTGCCCAAAATAACGGTTTAATGGGAAAATGCCGTCACTGAAGACCGCTGCCCTTCAAGAGTCGAAATCTTCTGCCATCCAAACTCGAGTACAGTCCGTCGACATTCTGCGGGGCGCGATCATGATCATCATGGCGCTTGACCACACGCGCGACTTCGTTCACTCCGGCGCGCAGAACTTCTCGCCTGAGGACCTTACCCGCACCACGGCGGCCATTTTCTTTACTCGTTGGATTACGCATTTCTGCGCGCCGGTCTTCATGCTCACCGCCGGACTCGGTGCCTTCTTGTGGGCCCAGCGCCGTGGCAGCGCGAGCGACTTGTCGAGATTCCTCTGGACGCGCGGGCTCTGGCTAGTGATCCTCGAGTTGACGGCGGTGCGGTTCGCCTTGTACTTCAACTTCGATTACAGTTTCACTATCGTCAGCGTGCTCTGGGCGCTGGGCTTCTGCATGATCGCGCTAGCCGCGCTGGTCTACCTGCCTCGCCGCGTGCTGGCCGTTCTCTGCTGCGCAATGATTCTGTTTCACAACCTGGCCGACGGCATCACCGCCTCGGCGTTTGGCAAAGCCGCCTGGGTCTGGAATCTGTTGCACCAACCGGGGCTCGTCAAATTTGGTGGTGTCGCGATGATCATCGCTTACCCGCTGATTCCCTGGATCGGCGTGATGGCGGCGGGCTATTGCCTCGGCCCAGTGTTTCTTTGGGAGCCAGCGCGGCGGCAACGATTCGTGCTGAGGTTAGGAATCGGCCTCACAGCAGGTTTCATACTGGTTCGCGCATTGAACGTATACGGAGACCCGGTGCCATGGTCCCATCAGCCATCGGCCCTGATGACGCTTTGCTCGTTCTTAAGATGCGCAAAGTATCCACCTTCCCTGGATTTCCTTCTGATGACCCTGGGGCCTGCGCTCGCCGCGCTCGCTCTGCTGGACCGCATCAGACTCGCGAGTGTCAACCCACTTCTGATATTCGGACGAGTCCCTCTCTTCTACTTCGTGGTTCACCTCTTCGTCATCCACGCTTTGGCGGTACTGCTGTCGTGCGTTCGGTTTGGCGTCGCAGGCCTTCAGTTAACAACGTTGCCCGGAATGTCCGCAACTATTAAGTTCCCCGCGGATTACGGCTTTCCGCTCTGGGCGGTTTACCTCGCGTGGGTCGCCGTGGTGATTGCCATGTATCCCGCATGCCGCTGGTTTGCCGGCGTGAAGCAGCGCAGACGCGACTGGTGGTTGAGCTACCTATAACAGCCTAACTAGACGTTGCGGGAAAAAGCCAAAACCGCCCGTTCACACTCACGGCTCCGAAGCGCCTGTTTGCTTGCAACGAGTCGCCGATGCCCGTCAATGAGGGAATAGTGGGTGATGGCTTTTTTCAGATACGTCTGACCAGCCTGACTCGCCGATAGATATGTACGGCTACTGCCGTACCGCCCACGCCAACCCATCCGGTTGTTTGCCGGCGTCCAGATGTCCCGTCACTTCCAGCGATTTCAAGTCGACAATAACGACATAGCTGTCGGGTGTGCACGCCACGAACGCGCGCGTGCCATCGGGCTGCACCAGAATACCCGCCGCACCACGGCCGATCTTTATCCGCTTCGCTTCCTTGCGGGTGGGCACGTCGAATATGGCGAGGTCAGGGCCACCTAACATGGAGACCAGCGCCAGCTTTCCATCCGGCGTGAACTTCAGGCGATTGGCGCTTTTCACATTTGCATCGAGAGTCTGAACTACCTTTCTGCTCGCGATGTCGATGATCGAGATCGTGCCGTCCTGTGCATTCGCCGCCCAGAGCTCCTTCCCATCCGGCGACACGTCAAAGCCCTCCGCGCCCCGGCCCACCGCTACGATAGTCTCGTTCCAATCGGCCCGTGGAGGACCCATCGGCCCACCCGGCGGCGGTCCGCCCGGCCCACCAGGCCGTACGGTCGTCTTCTCAATGAACGTCATGGACGCGGAAGCGACGTTGGAAGTGACAATCCACTTCAGATCATCGGCGACGAAAATCATGTGCGTTCTGTTTTGACCCGTACCCAGAACCCAGTCAATCTTGTTGGTTGCCGGATCGTAGCTCCCAATCACCTTGGCGCCTTCAGCCGTGAACCAGAGCTTCCCGCCCACGAACGTCAGGCCATGTGGGCCGCGTAGCGGGCCCAGATCAATCACCGGCATGGCTTTCTGGTGGACGAGGTCCACCACGGTAATCGTGTTGTACGCTCCGCCGCCATAGTTGGAGATATAAGCGACCTTCCCATCTGCGGACGCAATGACCTCGTGCGGGTCCGCGCCGGAGGGTACCCGGCCAACCACCTGAAGCGTGGCGGGATCCACAGTCGCTAAAGAGAGATCGCCTTTAGATAGCACCAATAACGCGGGAGATGGCGTCTCTGCGGCATTCAGCAGGGCGGACCCAAGGCCGGAAATAAGTAGAGCAAAGGCTAATCTGTTGGTCTTAGTCTGTGTCGCGGTACCCATTCAGGAATTTACCTCACCTTGGCTATTCTATGGGTATTCGATGGAGCCGCTCTACTTCCCATCGCCTGCCCACTTCCGCGCGTGGCTTCAGGAGCATCACGCGACAGCACGAGAGCTGCTGGTCGGATTTCATAAAAAGAGTTCGGGAGAACCGAGCATTACCTGGCCGGAATCGGTCGATGCAGCGCTGTGTTTCGGCTGGATTGATGGCGTCCGGAGGAATGTCGATAGTACTCGCTACACCATTCGATTTACCGCACGGCGCCCTACCAGTATCTGGAGCAAAATCAACATCGACCGTGTGCGTGAATTGACCGAGCTCGGTCTGATGCAGCCGGCGGGCCTCAAGGCGTTTGAGCAGCGCACTGACAAGAAGTCAGCCATCTATTCGTACGAACAGCGCAAGAACGCCGCGCTGGGCGACACGTATGAAGGGACTTTCCGAAAGAACCGAAAAGCCTGGGACTTCTTTCAGGCCCAAGCGCCGTCATATCGAAGGGTCTGCAGTTGGTGGGTGATCAGCGCCAAGCAGGAAGAAACCAGGCTTCGGCGCCTGGGCCAACTCATCGACTGCTCTGCCAAAGGACGCCGGGTCGATGGAAAATGATCCCAGCTACCGGAACAAGCCTGACGCTTGCCCGTCCGCTGAGCGACACTAGAAACAACTCCTACTGAAGAAGAACCGAATGATCCTATCCAAGAAGCTCTCTTTGCTGTTCATATTCGCGGGTTGCTGTTTGGCCGTCCGGAACCCCGATTGGAAACTCGGCACTGTACTGGATTCGCCCGCTCTGCATCAACCGGCCGGCATAGAAACGCCGGTCTACTCACCTGGAGGCAAGGCAGTCCGCACTCTGCCTGAGGTGCAGCGCATCGAGATTCAGGGAACCCAGCGGGTGATTCTTGGCGCGAGTACGGCCTACGTGGTGGATCCAGGCCCGAATACGGGCCCAATTACGGTTGGACACGGGCTGATGACACGCGACGCCTATGTCTGTCAGTTGGGGGATCGCGAGCAGGTCATGTACGCGGAGCAGTCGGCAAAGAAGGGCGAACGCCTCCAGATTTTGGATTCCGCCGGTCACGTCTGTTACTTAGACATCGTCCGTCAGCAGCAGCTGCAGGCGAGTGCGCCCGTCAAGTCGGAATAGCACACTAACCCCGCGGCGCTTATTTAAAAAGGGCACGGCCCAGAACGGACCATGCCCTAAAGTCACATCATTTCGCGACTACGGAAACGACTGGTAGCGACGCCGCGATAGTAGTCGCCGTTGCGCTGCAAACGGGATGGCCCCATCCGCCCGCGCTGACGCCAATCGGGAAGCCGGACGGGTTTGTGATGTCGTAAACGATGTTGTCCGGACGCGTAGCGTCTACGCTGACGCCTGCCGGAACAAAATCGAGTTGCAGGTTGTTGCGGGTTCTCCACGCGATGTTGTGATCGGCGCAGGAAGAGTCTCCACTCACTCCCAACGCCCCAATCAGAATGCCCTTGGAGTTATACAGAGCTAGTCCGCCACCAAACACATTAACGCCGCCGACCCGCTTGCTTACCATTGGATCGTTGGGTTGGCCAAAGCTCTGGGCATCGCCACCGTACGCGACCGCGGTGTCAACCGGATTACTGTGCTGCAGACCATACAGCGATCCCCCGGGCTGTACGGCGCTATAAATGTTCGCCGTAGAGAGCGCCAGCGTCGGCAGGCTGAAGTCATTAGCAGTGTTTGCCTTTTGCGCGGAGATGACGCGGCTGCCCGGCCACTGCGAGCCCCTGTCTGCGCCAGTGAATGCGACGGCACAAACTAGTCCGTCCCGGTTGACAATGGTGCCCCACATGTCCAGATTGAAACCGCCGTTAGATTGCATCCGTGCCGCTGTCAGCGCCGCTTTCAGCGCAGAGTAGCTCGGCAGCCCGATGCAAGAGTTAAAATTGGCACCAAAAAACTCTTGGGATTGGGCGTGCAGCGACGCATTGATTGAAACGAAAAGGCCCAGCAGGGCCGCTGAATTCAGTAACCATTTGTAGCGCATCTAGACTCCTTGTCTCTTCTCCGATAGATTGCCAAGGCTGGTGAGACGCTGTCGGCCGTCAACCAAAGGCAGCAGGCCAAAGCGCCCACACAGTTTCAGCCTGACGAGTATATAGGAAATTCTGGCCTTCGGGCGAAGCCCTGGTCCATACTCGGGCGCAATCGAAAGCCGCTGCTGACAAGGCTACTTACAGCGGATGCAGAGCATTCGGGCGCCGGAGAGTTCGCCCCCAGTCCGTTCCAGAAATTCTGCCCCGAATGGATTTAGGTCGGAGACCTGAGCGTGGATCTTCTCTGAATCGTCAGCCCAGAAGGCTCCCATCGGCCCATAATTCATAACCGCCATGGCCCCTGAGGAGAAAAACAGTACGAACATCAGGTGAGGAAGGTCCTCAGGTAACGGATGGGATCGCTCGTCCTGCATGGTGACGGTTACGCCGTCGATGACAACCGTGCCGCCAAAGTCGCCGATTACAAATTCGTCTGGTCCTATCGGAAGCATGGCTGCGGGTAAGTCTTGCGGAAGGGGACGATCGTAAACGCCGCGCTGAAGGTAAAGTTTCTCAAGTGACCGGTACTTCCGCCAGGCAACGATATGGTAATTATCGTGCCCGACCTCGGACCTCAGTACCTTCGCCAGTACGAGGGGGGTCCGTTCTAGCGCATCATCCAGTGGCGGAGTTTCCGCGTGTTCAACAATCGGGAAGTCTATCTTTATTGATGTTTTACCGAGCTTCTTAGCTTCACGGACGCGCCGTTCTATGGGGCCTTGGTCGTCTGGTGTTGACTGATCCTGCCCAAGAATCACCTCCGCCGCAGATGGCAGAATGAACCCGATCGCAACGGCCATCCGCAGCACCTTGACAATGATGGTGCTGCGGATCGTTTTCATATCGATCTACCGGCCGGGAATCGGTGGCAGTGACGCGGCGATGGAAGTCGCGTCGTCGCTGCAAGCCGGGTGCCCCCAACCGCTCTCGCTAACTCCACTGGAAATACCGCCATGTGTCAGATCGTACACGATATTGTCGGGCCGTGCCGGATCCCCGCTTACACCCGCAGGAACATAGTCGAGGTGCAAGTTATTCCTGGTCCTCCAGGCGACGTTGTGGTCGGCGCAAGATGAATCGCCGCTCACGCCGAGCGCGCCAATCAGAACGCCTTCCGAATTGTAGAGCGCTAACCCGCCCCCAAAGACATTCACGCCGCCCACCCGCTTACCCACCATTGGGTCATTCGCCTGACCGTACGTTGCTGGATCACCGCCGTACGCCGCCGCCGTATCAACTGGATTGCTGTGCTGCAATCCGAACAACGTACCGCCCGGCTGCGACACCGTATACAGGTTTGCAGTGGATAACGCCAGCTGCGAAAGGCTGAACGCGTTCGCAGTATTAGCCTTTTGGGCTGCAATCACGCGGCTTCCGGGCCATTGGGATCCGCGGTCCACTCCAGTGAACGCCACCGCGCACACGATTCCATCGCGGTTAACAATGGCTCCCCACATGTCCAGATTGAATCCGCCGTTACTTTGCTGACGCGCCCCAATCAACGCCGCCTTTAATGCAGCATGCGAAGGCAACCCACTGCAATAATTGCCGTTTTCCATAGTCAGTCCTTTCTCACGTCGGCCGCCAGCCTCGATTACGCATTCGATGCCCGCCACTGTAGACTCCTAGCCAGTCTACTGCCTTGTCGTAGCAAAAGCTGTATCTGACACAATTTTCGCCGCTACGTTAAAGGCGCCCGGTCCCGAGCCATGCTTGCGGTCGGCGCGGGTCCCGGAGGGCAGGGACTTCGCATGCCAAAGCGATCTCCAAATAGCTCAATAAGATAGGCTGGAAATTCGCATTTGGGAGATTCGCATTTACTTTTTGAGCGTTTGGGTGTATCATTTTTGCAGCCATATGGCTATAAGATAAAACCTGACCAAACTCTCCGACCTCGCCTTACGCAAGCGGCGCGAGGGCCTAACCAGAGTTCTGCCGCCGCTCGCAGAAGTGCTTCGCGGCTCCTTGATGGAGCGCTACGTGACGTGCGGCAATCCGGATTGCAAATGTGCCCGTGGCGAGCGCCACGGGCCGGTATGGTATTTGAGCGTGACCTTAGACCAGTCGCATCGCGCCGGTTGCACTGTGCCGAGCGATCAGGTCGAGCAAGTCCGCCGGTGGATTGAGAACTATCACCAAGTGAAAGAGAACCTGGAGAAAATCTCCGACATCAACCGGGAACTGATGCATCGTCTCAAGGTTAAGAACAAGAAAAGGAAGAGCGTCAAAAAGTGAGCCATCCGGGCATGGGGATGAGAGACGGCGTCTCGCTTATCTTACAGCCTTACGGATGAAAGAGCGCGCGCATTCTCTGCCTTCGCTTTCCACTTGGCTGAACAAAGGTTTCGGTTTGCGCGCTCATGCAGCTCAGATGGCGGACGCCCGCACCGATCCGGAAATCTCGCCATCCAGCATCTTCCTGGCGGTCTTCCATAGCTTTGTGTTTCGCCTACCCAGTTTTCAGCAGTTGAATAGTGAACTGTCTCATTCGCATCTGCAAAGCTGGATCGGCGCCGAACGCGCTTTCGGCGATGACACTCTGCGGTACAGTTTATGCGGCTTCGACCTGAACCCGCTGGAAGCCATGTTGGTGGATGTCAACCGCCGTCTGAAGCGAGGTAAAGCCTTCGATGAGGGACGGGTGCAAGGGCGCTTGGTGGCGGCGTTGGACGGCATCGAGGTGTTGTCCAGTTTCAGCCGGCGCTGTGACCGTTGCCTGGAGCGCCGTGTGACCCTGAAGGATCAAGCCGGCCGCAAGATCGAGCAGACTCAGTATTACCATCGCGCCGTCGGTTGTCAGATGGTCCACAGCCCAGTCAAACCGTTTCTCGCCATCGAGTGGCTTCAACCGGGTGAGGGCGAGGACACGGCTGCGCTTCGTTTGCTCAATCGGCTGCCGGACATGTATGGAAGCCGCTTTTTCGACATCTTGCTTTTGGATGCGCTTTACGCGCAGACTCCAGTACTGCAGTTGGTCCACAAGATGGGCTGGGACGCAGTCATCAGCCTGAAGCAGAACTCCCGTGATTTGTATCAATCGGCGGTGCGCCTGTTTGCATCTCGACCACCGGATCTCGGTTTTACGGAGCGGCGCGACCATAAGACATACCAAGTTCAACTCTGGGATACCGAAGGTCTGCCCTTCACCATCGACAACCCCGAACCGGTGCGGGCGGTGCGCTCTGAAGAAGTGCTCGATCGCAACCGTTACCGCGAAGGCGAACTGACTTCCCATTCCACCGACCACGAATGGCTCTGGGTCACCACTCTGCCCAAGCAGGCCTTTCCCACTCGGATCATCCGCCAATTGGGGCACAGCCGCTGGAAGAATGAGAACAACGGTTGGATGGATCTGACGAAACACTGGGCTCTCAAGCACGGATTTCTCCACGCTTGCCGACACCGCCCCAAACAGACTACCGCCTCCGGAGAGCGGGAGTCGGTCTCCAATCACGGCCTCGCAGCCGTCATCTTGATTCTTCTGATCGCGTTCGCCTTGAGTTCGGCCTTCGTCCTCAGACACTCCAAACTCGCTCGCCGCGACCACCTCTCTGCCATCGCCGTCGCTGCCCAGCTACGCGCCTGGCTGTCCAAGACTCCGCCCCAGATTCGAGCACCTGACGGAACGGCACGGTCCCCGATCCAGCCCACTTGAGCTCTCCCCTTGCGTTCATCCAGCGAGCCCCAGCCACTCGTCTCATTTTTGACTCGGCAACCCTCTGTTCAAGCAAATCGTCTGTGAATTTCTGCCTACTGCACCGCAGACCGCCAATATTGGCGAAAACCTCGCCCTGCGAATCTCCTTTTCCTTCATTACTCCCAACCCCCCCACCATTTCAGGCGGCCGACACGGGTCAACCGGCAAGCATGCGAAGTTCCTGTCCCGGGGGGATCTGCGCTTGACGTTACGACGGCCGCCTGCTATGTGCAAAACCATTCCCCTTCAGGCTAGATTCGCGGGAATCAGCCGCTCCACGATGACCACATCGCGCCAGATGCCCCCCAACTGGCCGTGCTTCTTGTACACTCCCACTTCGCGAAACCCGAGCGATCGCAACAAAACCAGGCTGGCGATGTTTTCTGGAAAGACGCGCGACACCAGTTTCGAGAAACCTGCGGCTTCGGCGGCTCGAAGCAGTTTAACCAGCGCCAGACGGCCCGCACCGCGCCCGCGAAAGTCGCGATCGACGTACACGGAAAACTCCGCGACACCGGCGTAGCATGCACGCGGACGGTACTCGAAGGTTGCTGCAAATGCCCGAACTGCCGTACCGTCCTCCACAACCACTACGGGATGCCGGCCGTCGAACCAGTTCTTAATCTCCTCAGCCGTCCGGAGCCGTGTTTCGAACGTGGCAATTCGATCCTCGATCCCCTGGTTGTAGATGGCGGCGATCCGGTCAGCATCCGTAGGGTCCGCCATGCGCGCTTTTGAGGTTCCCACCTTCCTTAAATAACGCGCCGCCCGCCGGTCCGGCAACCACCCACAAATTATTTGCCAACTTTTTCCAGGATCTTACGTATACCCTTGCGAAGGCATTTCCGGTAGACCTTCTAGTGGAGTACAATTTGTTTAGCCGCAATGGGAAAAAAGAAAGCCGACCTCGCACCAACGGAGATCTTGCAAGGCACTCTGGACATGTTAATCCTACAGACATTGGCCGTAGGGCCAGCCCATGGACACACAATCGCCCACGTCATTGGGCATCGTTCGGAAGAGGTTCTACAGGTCGAACATGGATCGCTCTATCCGGCCTTACACCGAATCGAGGACCGCGGTTGGATTGCGTCATTCTGGGGAACTTCGGAAAACAACCGCAAAGCGCGCTACTACCGTTTGACTCCCGCCGGACGCAACCAACTGACCCAGGAGATGAGCAAGTGGGAACGCATCGTGCGCGCCGTCAATCAGGTACTGCGGCCGGCCGAGGAATGAGTGCGCGGCGAATAAATGCCCTAAGAGGGAATCGAACATGACCTGGCGACGGTTCCTGCGGCGAGACTACTGGGACCGCGAGCGATCGAGCGAGATTGAATCGTATCTCGACATTGAAACCGCGGAGAACATAGCGCGAGGCATGACGCCGCACGAGGCCGCGTCCGCCGCACGTCGCAAGTTCGGAAATCCTGTTCTGATTCGAGAGGAGATCTACCACATGAACACGGTTGGGTGGCTGGAAAGCATCTGGCAGGATCTGCGTTACGGAGCGCGGTTACTCCATCTCAGTCCAGGCTTCACCGCCGTTGCTGTCGCGTCGCTTGCCTTGGGTATCGGCGCCAATACCGCGATCTTTCAACTGCTCGATGCCGTGCGCCTTCGCAATCTCCCGGTCAAGGACCCGGGCGAACTGGCGGAAGTAAAGATCGTCGGCGGCAATGGCGGGATGGGGATGAACGACGAATACGGCGAATTGACTCGACCGCAATGGCTCGAAATACGCCGTCTACAACAAGGCTTGGCGGGTATATTCGCGTGGAGCCGGGACACCATGGGTGTTGGAGAAGGAAGCGAGTTTCAGCAGGCTGAGGGGATTTTCGTCTCCAGCGATTTCTTTCGGGTGCTGGGCGTGGAACCGTATCTCGGCAGGCTCTTTCTTCCCGAAGACGAGCATGCTTGCCCCGATTCGACCGCGGTCGTCAGTTACAGCTATTGGCTGGCCAAGCTGGGCGGCAAAGAACCCGGTCCCACCAATAAACTGATGATTAACGGCAACCTCACCGAAATCATAGGCGTTGCCCCTCCCTGGTTCCACGGCCTTGTCGTAGGTGACCGCTTCGAGATGGCTCTTCCGTTCTGCCAGCCGAAAGAGCTGGCAAGGAATGTATTTGACGTCACGGTGATGGGACGCCTCAGGCCCGGCTGGACCATCGAGAGCGCCTCGTCGCAACTGAATGCCATCAGCGCGGGCGTGATGGCCGCCACCGAGATCACGGACTATGAGGCCCGCACAGTGGCCAAGTACAGGGCGTTCAAGCTCGCCGCCTATCCTGCCTCGGCGGGCGTCAGCAATCTTCGCAAGGATTACAATTCCTCACTCTGGCTGCTGCTCGGCATCACTGGGTTGGTGCTTCTTATAGCAAGCGCGAATCTTGCCAATCTGATGCTGGCCCGAGCCAGCACGCGCGAGCGCGAGATTGCCGTGCGCCTCGCGTTGGGGGCGTCGCGCGGACGCTTGCTGCGGCAGCTTTTGGCCGAAAGCGCATTGCTCTCGTTCATCGGAGCCGCCGTTGGGATGGGCCTGGCTGCCCTATTGAGCCGGCTGCTGGTAAGGTCGCTCTCTACAGATGGCTCCGTTGATCTGTGCGTGTCCACGGACTGGCGGGTGCTGTTATTCACGGTCGCCGTAGCCACCCTAACGTGTCTCGTTTTCGGTATCGTTCCTGCCCTGCGGGCCACCGCCGCAGAGCCCGTTTCCGCTATGAAGACCGGGGGTCGAGGTATGACCAGCGGCCGGGAACGTTTCTCCCTGCAGCGCTTCATGGTGGTCGCGCAGATTTCCGTATCACTCGTATTGTTGGTCGGCGCACTGCTCTTTGTACGCAGCTTCTACAACCTGATGACCTTCGACCCCGGTATGCGGGAAGCGGGCGTCACCCTCGCGTTTCTATCCTTCCCCCATTCGAACCTGCCACGGGAGGGACGCGCGGAGTTCAAGCGGCAACTGTTGAACGAGGTGCGCTCTGTGCCGGGAGTCCTAAACGCCGGTACCATCACCAACGTGCCTCTCATGGGCGGCTCTTGGACCCATCACATCCGGATCGGGTCAGCTGAAGGGGACTCGAAATTCGCCTGGACGAGCCCTGGCTATTTCGAAACCATGGGAATTCCTATCCTTCAAGGGCGCGGTTTCACGGACCGCGACACGGCCTCCTCCGCATGGGTCGCCGTGGTCAACCCTACTTTTGTCCGACGCTTCCTGAACGGGGCGAATCCCATTGGCCAGACTCTTCGAACCAGCCCCGAACCGGACTACCCTTCCACCGTGTATCAGATTGTCGGCATCATCCCGGATACCAAGTACGAGAGCCTCCGCGGCGAAACGCCCCCCATGACTTTCGCTCCCGCATCACAGTATCCCGCTGACGGCCCTTGGACGGCGATGATGATTCGCTCGAACCTGCCGCAGGCGGTGCTGGCCGACTCTCTGAAACGCCGCATTGCCGAGAAGCATCCGGACGTCATCTTTCGCTGTAACGCATTCGACGCCGAAATCCAAAACGGCTTGGTGCGTGAGCGCCTCATGGCCATGCTCTCGGGATTCTTCGGCCTGCTAGCCGCCCTGCTGGCCATGGTCGGCCTGTACGGAGTCATCTCCTACATCGTGGCCCGCCGCCGCAATGAGATCGGAATTCGCGTGGCGCTGGGCGCAGCTCGCGGGCAGGTAGTCCGCATGGTGATGCGCGAAGCGGTACTACTGTTGGCCATCGGCATTTCCATTGGGACCGTGCTTTCCCTCATTGCCGGCCGCTCTGCCAAGTCACTTCTCTTTCAGTTGGAATCGCACGATCCGCTAACGCTGTTGCTGGCCGCCGGATTGTTGGCAGGCAGCGCCGCCCTCGCCAGCTTTCTGCCCGCTCGCCGAGCGGCTCAGCTTGACCCGATGGCAGCCCTGCGCTGCGAATAGCGTTGCGCAGGCTGTCAGCCGGCTGTCAGCCTGCGCAACAGGTTTTCATTTCCCGTCTATTGAAAACGCCAGCAGGACATTGCCCGGCGCCCCGCCCCACTGCCCATACCCCGAGTTCACGTAAAGCATCCCGCCGGCAATAACCGGGCCCGCGACGTCCAACGCTCCGCCCTGCGCTTTCGCTCCGTTCACTGTTTCGTACTCGCGTACCGTATCCACATCCCATACCACTTCGCCCGTCGCGGCTGAATACGCGCGGAGGTGCCCATCTTCGGAACCAGAGAACACCACGCCCGGAATTGCCGTCACCGCCGCCGATTGCGCCGGGCTGCAATTCTTGCGGTCACCACATGAGGGCGGCTTCGCACTCCAAACTTTCTCTCCCGTGGCGATCTTCAGCGCAAACAGTCCTCCGCCGTGGTCGGGATCCACTGCGAGCCGGTATCCCTGGGTCGTAGAAGGATCAGCCACGGGCGCGAATTGCAAATCGGACACCGCCACATAAGCGTTCTCACCGTCGGAGGCTGAGCCCCACTGGATGCCGCCGAGCACTCCGCCTTGGCCCACGCGTGTCTGCCAGAGAATCTGCCCTTCCCGATCGGGATCCAAGGCGTGCACCATCCCGGACTTCTGCCCAATCACCAGGGCGCGGCGTCCGCCTCCGAGTGACATGAGAATCGGCGGCTGACCGAAGTCGGAGTCCTTTCCAGCCGTTTCGGGGCAGTTCGTCTTGTCCGGCGTCACGCAGCCATTGTTGAAAACGTCGTTCGCCGTGACCTGTTTCGACCACAGAATTGCACCGGTCTTTGCGTCCAGGGCCAAGATCGCATCGCTCGTCTTCGTGGCGGGCTCGGAATAGTTGTCTCCCGTCGCCACGTAGAGCACGCCGGCTTTTTCATCAAGCGTGGGAGTGGACCAGACGCCCGCGCCCGAAGGCCCATGCAATTGCGTACCGGCTTTGCTCTTGGTTGTCGGCTGGGGATCGTCTTGAATCGTATAGGTCCGCCAGAGGAGTTTCCCGGATGAGGCATCCAAGGCCACAACGCTGCCGCGGAACGTGCAGCACTCATACTTCGGGTTGGGCGGCAATATTTCTTCGAACGAAGAGAAAGGGACATACGCCACGCCGCCGTGGACTTGCGGCGTGCCCGTGACCATTGCCGCGAAATGCTCGCCCGCATGGACTTTCCAGAGTAGTTCGCCCGAGGTTGCGTTCACCGCGTACGCGTTTCCCTTAAGATCCCCAAAGTAAATCGCCGGTCCGGCGTTTCCCGTTTTGTTGAAGGCGATCCCCGAGCGCACGGGCGAATCCGCCTTGAAGCTCCAGAACTGACACCCAGTCTTCGCATCAAGCGCGTACACCAAGCCTGTTATGTCGGCCGTGAATAAGCGTCGTCCAGCTGCGGCGGGCTGCGAGCGTACGGCGGTTCCTTGGCCGAGGCCAAAAGCCCATTTGAGCTTGAGCTTCGGAACATCAGCGGCGGCGATTCCCGCTGCTGTCGTCTCCTGGAACCGGGTGTTGGCGAGATTCACGCCCCAGCCCGTCCAGCCCGCAGTTGGGGAGCCCTGGGCCGCTGAGGCCGGACAGAGAAACTCGGATGAGGCCGAGGAGCCTGCGGCCGGTTTACGGGCTGCCAGATAAGCAACCACGGCATTGCGCTCGGCGGCCGTTAATCCAGCCGCCTGCGTTTGCATCGGCCCGCTTTCGAGCGACCGGCTGATCGCCGAGGCATCCATCGCGCGCAGTGCACTGACGGGCGGAACGCGCCCCACAGGCGCATCATGGCATGCGGCGCAGCGCTTCTTGTAGATGGCGCCGCCGTCCTGGGAGAGGGCGAAGCCGCAGTTGAGCGTGAGGATGAGGATCAGTCGGACAAGGAGTGAGCGTGGCATGGCGTACGGTATTCAAGTCTAGCGGTTTGTCGCTGAATTGTCAGTGGACTCATTAGCTTGCAAGGTCCAGTGCAATCACTTCGTGAAGATCGATGGAAGGGACCTCGAGATCAAGAAACCCATTGCGTTCCGTTATGGTCGCGCCCACCTTCGATACGAGTAACTGCACTTTGGTAACTCGTTTACCAGCGGGAATCCGGATGCTGACTTGCTGCGGTCCAATGGGAATAATCTCTCGTACCGGTCCTTTCATCATCATGGGATTGGTCAGATTCACGAGATGGACCGTCATCGAGCCTTGCTGCGACCAGATCGCGACATCCAGGACACCGGGCCCCTTCACCGACAATGGCAGTGGTTCATTGGTTGCCCATAGAATTGCATTCTTCAGGAGCTTGGCATGATCGACGTCTAGGACGTCCCAAAAGGTGCGATCCAAATCGCAAGGGAAGTACACGACTCTGCCCTCGCCAAGTTGACGCAGGAATACGCCGGCCTCCTTTGTGGTGATGGGACGCGGGAAGACGGCTTCCATGGGCAGGTCAGGATAACTGGGTACGACGGTCAGGGGGATCGCCACGGTGTGGCCGTCGTCGAGGGGACTGACGATTGCGCGATGGACTCCATTCACGATACGCGTTGAGTCCTCGAATCCGGAGAGAAGCGGATGAAACTGGTTGCTGCCGGGCTGCTTCTCGATCGCCAGGTAGGAATTCATCATGGGTCCTTCCAGCTTGCCGTCGAAGGTAGCGCCGAACAAAGAAGCGAGACCGAAATCCTGGCGTCGCCTTCCCCACTCGTCATAAAGAGAAGTTTCGTAGGTCGCAACCAGGCTGCCGCCGTTGGTTACGAATTGTTTCAACTGTTCACATTGCCTCACCGATAGGGCGGCGATGTTGGGCAGGATTAGGGTGCGAAACGGCCGCAGATGTTCGGCATCGAGCAGATGGTCGTGTACCATCTCGAAGGGAATGCGGGCCTCGATCAGTGCCTGATAGAAGCCGAGTGCCGGATCTTCAATTTTGGCGCGGGCGGCCTCGCCGCCGTAGAACGCAGCGCTCTGCTGCGAATAGACAATGCCGACACGTGCCAGCGAATCGAGGTTGCGGAGGTAGCGCTGGTTGGCGTAGTGCCAGGTGTAGATCTGCTCCACCACCGGCAGCCAGCGGGTGTCAATCGGCTTGGCATTGAATTTGGTAAACCACAGGCGAAGCCCTTGCGCTATGCCGTCCGCCACCCAGAGCCGGATCTCGTCCGCGCTCTGTACCGAGTCTTTCCACCTGTACTCCTCTTCCAGCCCGACACTGAAAATGCCGGCGATCGGTTTCCGGCCGAGCGTGGCGCGATACTCCTTGGCGTTCTTGCCGTTGGACCAGGGTGGAATCACTCCCCGGCGGGCCTGGCGGTCGGCAAAAAGAGTGGGGGCGAACTTGCCAATGGTCGCCATATCTAATTCGCTCAAAGCTCCGCCACCCGCATTCGCGATGTATGCGGCGTTTGGATTGATGGCTTTGATCCGTGCGTCCCATAGCCTCCACAGCTCGAACAGACGCTGCTCGCGCCACACAATGTAGGCACGGCGGGCTGGGTCCTGCGGATCCTTTGTGCGCGGAAGATCGAGCTGCGCGAAGTTCCGGAAGTTGTTGATGCAATGCTCGCAGTAACACATGCCGGAGCCGGCCCAGCGATTGGAAAAGATGCCATCCACTTTATAAAGCGTGACGATCTCTTCGGTCACCCTGGTCATGAAGTCGAAATTGTAGGGGCCAAGGGCGCAGGTTACCCAGAGTTCGTGGTCCGACCAGTGGCGGCGCGGCTTTCCGTCGGCGTCCACCATGATCCAGTCGGGATGCGCATCATATAGGTCCTGATGCACGGCATGAGGGTCGGTCCTGGCGATTACATTCATGCCCAGGCCACGGCAGCCTCTCACAAAGTCGCCAAACGAATCCCGGTCGCCCAGCCACTTGCTGCGATAGTGAAGCGGAATGCTGGTGGGATAGAAGGCGACGCATCCGCCGGCGCTCAGACAGGCCGCGTCCACGTGCAGCCGGCGAAAATAGTCGAGCCAGAACGCCTCATCATAATTACCCGGGTCGTCCTCCACAAATGCGACCTGCGCCCAGCGCATGGGCCGGTCGTACCAGCCCTCCGGCGTGCCCGCAGGGGCGTGAGACGAGGCGGCCCAGGGGAGCATGGCGCCGGCAACGGTAGCTTTTACGAAACGGCGACGATTCATGGCTTTCGAGACCAGATGAACAATGGTAGACACGGTGGGTTCAAACGATACAGTGGTGGCCGTATGGTGACCAATAGGTTTATCGGTAAATCCCAGAAACCCACTGAGGATGAACTATCGGCGCAGTTAGGCGTTAACAAGGGCGTGTGGGATCGGCTACTGGCTGAACTGGCGAAGGAATTCGATCTTGTTACAGCGGAGTGGAATTCCTATTCGCCGAAGGCTGGATGGTCTCTCCGTCTGAAGCGGGGAGAGCGCAACGTTGTGTATCTGTCGCCGGGCCACAACTGCTTTATGGCGTCCTTCGCGCTTGGCGACAAGGCGGTGCGCGCAGCACGGGAAAGCAAACTGCTTAGCCGCTGATGAAAACCATCGACCAATCGAAGCGCTATGCCGAGGGCACTGCGGTGCGGCTCGACGTCAACGGGCCGAAGGACCTGGCGGCTGTTAAGAAACTGGTAGCGATCAAGTTGGAGAACTGAGAGAGGAATCATGCTACAAATGCGCTGGATCGCAGGAGCACTAGTGGCGGCCGCCGTTGCGTTGATCGCTGCCGGCCAAACCGCGCTGATCAATCCTTTATTGAGCGCGGGGCCAGATCCGTGGGTGATCACGCGCGACGGCAACTACTACTTCATGTGTTCGACTGGAACGAATCTGACGATCCGCAAGACGCGACACCTGGCAGACTTGTCGAAGGCTGAGGCGAAAGTCGTGTGGACGCCGCCTGCCAACGGCCTGTACTCGCACGAGATTTGGGCGCCGGAACTGCATTACCTGAACGGCAAGTGGTACATCCACTTTGCCGCGGACGCGGGCACGAATATGACGCACCGCATATTCGTTGTCGAAAGCCGGTCGGCTGACCCAACGCAGGGCGGATGGACATTCAAGGGCAAGGTGGCAGACCGCACTGACAAATGGGCCATCGATGCGACTTCTTTGAGAACCGAGGGCGGCTCTATATGGCGTGGTCCGGATGGGAGGGCGACATCAATGGCCGTCAGGATATCTACCTCGCTGAACTTGAGAACCCGTGGACGGTGAAAAGCGATCGCGTGCGTGTCAGCACGTCCGACTACGCATGGGAGCGCGTCGGCGACCGGCAGTTGCCGCGGCATGCCGGGGACTATCCGCCCACCAATTCGGCTGAGCCAACGCACGTGGACGTGAATGAGGGGCCTGAGGTACTGCAGCACGGCGACAAAATCTTTCTGATCTATTCGGCCAATGGCTGCTGGACGGATTTCTATTCACTGGCCACGCTGGAAGCCTCGGTGTCGGATGATCTGCTAAAACCCTCCACCTGGAAGAAGCGACCGCAGCCGGTGTTTACTTATTCGCCCGAGTCGCATGCCTTCGGACCGGGACACAACGGGTTCTTTCAGTCACCAGACGGCCGTGAAAACTGGATCATCTATCACGCCAACCCGGAATCGGGCCAGGGCTGCGGAGGTCATCGTTCCCCGCGCGCACAACGTTTCGTGTGGAACAGTGACGGCACGCCTGAGTTTGGCCGGCCCGTTGCCATCGGCGCCTCGACCGCTTCTCCATCCGGGGAAGCGCCCTAGTGATAAACGCGGCTTGCGCTCCGGGCGATATCGGAACAGGCTGGAACTAGGGGAGACGCGGGCTTCTCGTCTCGAAAGGCAGAGGGCGGAAGCCCATGGCACGGTTCAAGCAGTTCGCGGCTTTTTCGGGTTTGGGATCGGCCGCGGTGGAGCTGCACCGGGAGTGGATCACGGCGCGAGAGCAAAAACTGGCTCGGATGAGCGCGTACCCGATCTGTCCCTTCAGTTGGGGCATGGAAGCACTGGAAGGGGTTCCCGGTTTCGCGCCGATACCCGGCGATTCAGAATTGGGAGCGTTTCGGAAAGCCAATCAGCGTTGGCTTCAAAACGGCAAAGAGTTCTTCAGCTACCAGAGGCCGGCCGGCTTTACGCTGGATGGCACTCATCTGCAGTTCCGCTCGCCGGTACGAAGCCTATACCGGGAGAACGATACCGTGTATGCGGAGTATTTTCAATGTGCTCATGCAGCGGGACGCGCGGTGTTGGTGCTGCCGCACTGGAATGCTGCGCGCAATTCGTACGCCAGTTTTTGCCGGTTCCTGAACCTGGCTGGTTTCTCCGCTTTGTTGGTGACACTTCCGTATCATGCGGGCCGAAAGCCGAGGGAATGCCGCAGGGCGGAATACTCGGTGTCCGCCAACATCGGCCGGACCATCGCTTCCGCGCGCCAAGGCATCGTCGATACGCGATGCTGCTTGGACTGGCTGGTAGAACGAGGCTACCGGCAGTTCGGTATTGCCGGAACCAGCCTTGGATTCGGTCACGCCTTCGTGGCGAGCGCGCTCGATGAACGGCTCACGGTGAACGTTTTCAATCACTGCTGCTCAACGGTCTCGGATGCGATCTGGGTGGGCATGCCGGAATTGCGGGCAGCCTTCGAAGGACGTATTTCACAGCAAGAGTTGCGGGAATGCTGGAGCGTGATTAACCCGATCAGCTACTTTGAACGGTTCGCTCGATTTTCGAAGAGATCGCTGTTGATCCATGGCCGCTATGACACGACCTTTGCTCCGGATTATGTCGCGGAACTGATTCAGAGGTTTGCTGCTGGCCTTGATTATGAGGAGCTGGAACTGGCGTGCGGGCATTACACGATCGGCGATCTTCCCTTCGCGCTGCTCAGCGCGTATCACATCGTAGAGTTTCTGAAGAAGAATCTACGCCAGTGATCGCCGGGGAAGGCGGGGAAGGCGGTCGAGATCGCCGCGCCTTCCGTTTGTGATAGCCTGTCGGCCTACAGTGTCTGACAACTTCGTCTTGGCTGCGGGGGTGATAGCCGTTACAGGTCTGATTCTCGTGGTGATCGTCGCCTTGGTTCTACGCGCGACGGCCCACCAAATCGGCGCCGCTATCCACAGCGCCCTTTCTGTTTTTGGTGATACGGCGCAGGCGAGACTGATCGGCATCGGCCTGACGGCGCTCATCATTCCAGGTTTTGTCACGGCTCCGTTAGACGCCATCACGCGGGCGATCAATGCGTTTCTGTCAAAGAGCCCCAACATCTATGGCCCAGTTGTTGAGGCCATCTCCAAACACCTCAAAGAAGAACAAGTCGCCCAGGCGGTCATGCTGGGCTTCAATAGCCTGCTCCAAGCATGTTCCAGTGCGCTGGCGGCCCTGATCCCCCCGGTTATTCCGTTGATTCTCGGGCTCGCGCTGTGGGCCTTCTTCGGCCAGGCGTTGAGTGAAGGACGGCACGCCAAGCTTCTGCAATACCGCCATACTTTGCGGACGATTAGACCCGCCGTGTGGAAGAACTTCCTATTGTTCACGGTGCTTTTGGGCGGGGCGTACCTAAGTATTGCCGCGATAACCTCAATTCCCTCGTTGCAGCAAGGAGAGACGCCGATCGAGACCGACAAGACTCGGCTAACCCAGCTGCTGAACGCGTCGCGTCTGCATGCTACAAAAGAGAGCTTCGACAAAGACTTCAAGTTACCGGATGACATAAAGCCGTTTGAGAGTATTCGCGAACTGCTCAAAGTAGCGCCGGTCGAAGACTCCGTCCAGCCAACTGTGCCGCCGAAGCCTGCCCCGCAAACCGTGCCGCCAGCAGCTTCGCAACAAACCGCCTCCATTTCGCCCGATACTGCGAATACCGGAATACCAAAGACAGGCCGGCCGCCACAGACGTCTTCAACTACCCCGCCCGTGCCGATTGACCAGGCAAGAGTCCTCGCGGACCAGCTATCCAACCTGAGCGCCACCGACATAACCCTTCAATCTCAGGTGGACATGGCTAAGAACTGGTTAGCTCAGGAGGAACAGGCACGCGCCCAACTCCGCGCGACTGTCGTGCAAGTGAGAGATACCACTTTTGCGAACGAAGACTCCGCTCTGCAGAAGACGGCCGACAGCTTTGACAACGGGACCGCCGGACGCATGGCCGAGCGTGAGCGGTCGCGCTTCATCCGGGCCCTCAATGACGCGTATCAGACCTATGTGACGAATCAGGAGAACCAGCTGCGAACTTGCATCGCCGACATTACCTGGAGGGAGACAGACTGGCAATCTCGCACCCGCTACGTGGTGCAGAGCTTCAGTTATCAGGTAAATGCCATTCTCAAGAACGGGGGCGCGTACACGTATTCGACGTTCAACCCGATCCTTATCGGCGGCCCGCCAGACGTGCTTAATTGCAACATGGATCAGGCCGGGTATCTGCTCCCCACGCCGCCGAATGCCGTAGATGACTGGGGCGTATTCCGGTTCTTCGCTGGGTGGCTGCTGCAGTCTCAGTCTCTCGCGCTGGCGTCTATTACAGGAATGCTCGGCGCCGGCCTATTTGGAGCTGCTACTTCTACGTTCATACGGCAAAAGAACACGCGCGTGAAGGGAGATCCTCTGGTCGACGACATGGCTGGCGTGATTATTCGGGGCTTTTCCGCAGCCATTGTCATTTTTCTCGCGGTGCAGGGAGGCCTGAACGTTTTTTCCACCGCCACCGGCGACCCTAATCCCTACGTCTTGTTGTGTACGTGCCTGGTGGGGGCGGTCTTCAGCGAAGACGTGTGGGCCAAAGCGCAAACCTGGCTCAAAAAGGGGGACACGCACGATGGCGCCGGCAAGGGGCTAGACGGGAAAACCGGAAAAGAACAGCCGCCAGAAGGAACTGCGGGTTCAGCCTGAACTGCACGGCTGCCGTGCCGGTGAGGGGTTGAACACGTCCGGGCTGCGTTAGAGGAGCAGGCGACGGCGCGGAGCAAAGCGGTACTTGACCAGAGTCCACAGAGCTTCGAAGCCATCCCAGGCGCGGATCTTTTTGCCGTCGGCGATGCCGCGCGCGTTATAGCTAATGGGCACCTCGTTAATGCGGTGGCCGAGACGCCGCAGCTTCGCTGTGACTTCCGGGCAAAACTCGAAGCGGCGGCATTCCAGGCGCAAGCCGCGCAGAAGATGCGAGCGAAAGGCCTTGTATGCGGTCGCTTCGTCCGTGATCCGGGCGTTATAAAGAACGTTCGCCGTGGTGGTGAGAATCGCATTGGCAATACGATTCTTCCAGGCCATGCCGGTGGGGCTTCCCAGGAACCGTGAACCGTAAACGATATCGGCCTTTTTCGACAGTAGTGGTTCCAGTAGCCGCGCGTAGTCTTGCGGATCATACTCCAGGTCGCCATCCTGCGTGATGATGATGTCGCCCGAGGCGAGTCCAATCCCGATACGGAGCGCCGTGCCTTTGCCTGAGTTCGAAGAGGAGTAGTGTCCCGTTACGATACCGGCATCGGCGTACTGTCTGAGCACGGCGGCGGTGCCATCGGTCGAGCCATCGTCCACGACAATGATCTCGCGGGTGCAGCCGGCAGGGAGCGGCGCGCTGCGAACTCGTTCCAATACTTGCGGGAACGTAGGGAACTCGTTATAGACCGGTATCAGGATCGAGACTTTCACGTTTTGCGCAACGCGCTATTTGCGTAACACGACCAGCAACGATTGGCCAAACGGGGGAGGGATCAGCCCTTCGAGACGCGACGAAAGCGGAACGATGTAGCGATCGAAGATGCCAATCTGGCCGGCCGACTGAGCGTCCCGTTTGAGCACATGCGCGTTCACCCACCAGCCGAAGAAGCCGATGGCGTTCATGTAATGCGAGCTCTTGATTTGCAAACCGGTGGCCGCGGCCAACTGTCGCACGGATTTGCGGGTATAGCGGCGATGGTGTCCCAGTTGCTTGTCGATGGGGCCGTATAGGGCTGGAAACGCAGGCACCAAGAGCACGATGACGCCGCCCGGTTGGAGGATCGCGGCCATGCGAAGAAGCGCTTCCCGGTCGTCCTCGATATGCTCCAGCACATTGAGGCAGACGCAGGAATCCGGACGGAAGGCCTCCAGGCGTGGACGTAAGCGCTGGTCCCAACCGGCCGCAGCCCAATCAAAGTTCAGAGCATCCAGGTTGGCCGAGACGTAACGCGACCTGATCTGCTCGACGCAGAGGGGCTCGGCATCCAAAGCCAGCACTGCCCGCCCGTCCAGCAGCATTCCTGTAAAGTTGCCAATCCCGCAGCCGATCTCGACGACGCGTTCGCCCAACTCGCGGGTCACGAGGCTACACTGCCAGGCGAAATAGTTTTTCGCCGGCGACATCAGGCGCTGATCCTCGATGGTGTAACTGGAATTCATCGCAGTGCGTATCTTAGTACTTGTTCGCCTGGGTTCTTGTTGCCCGGTTCTTGTTGCCTAGGATACTCGTTTACCTACGAAGCCCCGTACAGATGCCGAGCTTCTTTCAATCGTTACTTCCGATGCACAATCCAATTGGGTTTGGCGCTGCCGATTATTTAGAATTGTTCCTGGCGCTGATGCTGACGGGTCTGGCGATGGCATGGCGGCCATGGATTGAGCGGTACGGCCGGCGGCTGGCGGAAAACGGTGTGTGGTCAATGGTGTTGCTTGCCGTTCTGCCCATTGTCCTCCGGCTTCTCCTGCTGCCGCACCACCCGGTCCCAGTGCCGAATATCTATGACGAATTTGGGCACCTGCTGGTTGCGGATACGCTGCGGCACTGGCGATTCGCCAATCCAGCTCATCCGCTGCACCAGTTTTTCGAAACCTTTTTCACGCTGCAGCAGCCCACCTATAGCTCCATTTACCCAATAGGCCAGGGTCTGATGCTCGCTGTGGGCCGCGCTGTTTTCTTGACTCCCTGGGCGGGAGTTCTGCTTTCAACTGCGGCTTTCTGCTCGCTTTGCTACTGGATGTTACGCGGTTGGGCGAGTCCGGGATGGGCGCTTGCCGGTGGGATGGTGGCGGTCTTCGAATTCGGGCCGCTGACCCAGTGGATGAACAGCTATTGGGGTGGCGCGTTGGGTGCCGCGGCGGGGTGCCTGGTGCTCGGCGCGTTGCCGCGAAGTTCGGAATCGGCGCGCTGGCGATATCCAATTGCGCTGGGCGCTGGACTGGCACTGCACTTACTCATCAGGCCGTTCGAATCCGTGTTCCTGTTTCTCTCGGTGGCCTTGTTTCTGGTTCCGACGTTGCGGCACTGCCCGCAAGCGAAAACGCTGTTGCAGCGGACCGTGCCGGTGGTGGGCGTTGCCGTGGCGCTGGCTTTAGGAATCACGCTAGTCCAGGACAAAAGTGTGACCGGCAATTGGACTACGCTTCCGTATCAACTGAGTCAATATCAATACGGCGTGCCGGCTGCACTGACGTTCCAGGCCAACCCGGTTCCACACGTCGACCTGACGCCGCAGCAGGAACTCGGCTACAAATCCCAACTGGCATTTCGGGCAGCAGGTCCCGAGTCCCTACGTACTTATTTCGAACGGCTGCAGTACCGCGTCCGCTATTACCGTTTTTTCGTCCTTCCACCGCTCTACCTGGCGATCCTCGCATTCGTCCCGGCTATGCGGCAGTGGCGCTTCGCGTGGGTGGGCATCACGCTCGCTCTCTTCGCATTGGGAACCAACTTTTTTCCGGCATTTCAACTGCACTATCTGGCGGCGGTGACCTGCCTTTTTGTATTGATCAGCGTCGAAGGACTGCGGCGGATTTACCAGCTACGGCAAGAGGCCGGGCTGGTGTTGCTGTTTCTATGCGCCGCGCATTTCATCTTCTGGTACGGCATGCACGTTTTCGACACGGCCGACTTTTCGATGGAAGCGCGGTCTTACGAGACGTGGGATGCCATCAACCACGCCAACCCAGAACGACGGATTCAGATCACGGACCAGCTTGCGAAGATTTCGGGCCAGGTGCTGGTGTTCGTTCAATACTGGCCCCAGCACGTATTTCAGGATGAGTGGGTCTACAACCAAGCCGACATCGACCATGCCCGCATTGTGTGGGCGCGCGATCTCGGCGCTCAAGAGAACGAAAAGCTACAGCAGTACTATACCGGCCGAAGCGTGTGGCTGCTGGAACCCGATGCCCTTCCACCGAAACTGGAGCCCTATGTGAAGGTCAAGCCGGAAGTTATCACACCCGCACCGTCAGCTGCGCCACCGCCCAAAGGCAAGAGCAAGCCGGCTGAACAGTTGTTGCACTTTGAGGAGGTGCCGCGGGCGAAATGAGGGTGGTGACCGGAGGCCTTTATTTTCCGCTGGCTTGACCTTGCGCGGCCTCGTAGCTTGCGATACTCTGCCCGAGCGCCTGCACCAAGTCCGTCTGGTTTCGTTCCTGAGCAGTGCGCTGCGACTTGCGGGCCGTTTCGATGGCGTCACTCAACCTGCCCAGCCGGGCATAAACCGCGGCGAGCGTGCCTCCTCCGGCTGCCAACGTTACGGGCGCCACGCCGATCACGACGCAACTGATAAACCCCTTCACCCCAGTTTTATTGTATGAGAACACTTGGTTGATGCTGTTCGGGAACGCGTTTTGTCGATGATCTACTCATGCTATGGCCCAGAGGGATTTGCCCTCTGCCCCGCCTGCGCTTCATAGCGTGCCAAACTCGCGTTCAGGCCCTGAATCATTTTGTCGTCGCGGCCGGGCGTAGCAACGTCGATGCCGCGGTGGGTCATCATGACAGCTTCCGAAAAGCGGCCGGTTTCAGCGTACAGCGCAGCAAGCATAGCCAGGAAGGCCGGCTCGCGTGCGTTCGTCAGTTTGACCGCCTCCTCCAAATGCGGCACCGCATCCGCGAATCGGCCTTTCGAAGCCAGGACTCGCGCCAGATTGAGCCGGTATTGGATGTCATCTGGTTGCAGAGCGACAGCTTTCGCCATATGGTCGATGGCTCCATCCGGGTCGTTGCTCATGAACAGAACTACGCCCATGTTGCTTTCCGCATCGGCCAGCTTGGGATCGAGTTCCAGCCCTACCCGGCAATGCTCTATCGCTTCGTCCAGATGGCCGGTCTGTGCTAACGCGCCTCCGAGATTGGTCTGAGCGCTGGCGTTCGCTGGGTTGATTTCCACCGCCTTGCGGAACTGTGCAATCGCCTCGTCCATGCGGCCCATCTGTGCGAGTGACCCGCCGAGGTTGTTAAAAGCCTTGGAGGAAGACGGGTCCAACTGGACGGCCGTCCGATACTCCTGCAACGCTTCCTCCATCTTCCCGGCGGCGACCAGCGCGTTGCCCAGGCTATTGTGGGCGCGCGCGTCGGTCGGCTCGTTATCGAGAGCCTGCCGCCAAGCCGGAATCGCCTCATCGTATTGTTTCTTTTCCGCGAGGCCGGAGGCGATGTTGTAAAGCCGGTAGAAATCGGTGGCCGGCGCTTCCAGTTTCTCCATGCCGCCCGCGGGTATGTTCACAAACTCGGGGATGTTCGCAGCGCGGTTCGCAGCGGTCGTATTGTCGATGAGAATGGCCGGCGTGCTGTTGCCCTCCTCGTCGATGTGGGTGAGGTAAAGCCTGGTGTATAGCGTCGGCGTTTTCGAAGAAAACACCAGCCATCGTCCATTGGGCGAAAAACTGTGCCAGGAGTTCATCACCGCCAGGTTGCTGCGCAGCGGCCGTTCCTTGCCGCCGGTCGCGGGAACGATGTAGAGCTTGCTGTCCGGACGCATTAATTAAGAGCCCGCATTTGTTCCGAACGAAGACGATCCACTTACCGTCCGGTGAGACCTTCGGAAAGTCGTTGCTCATGCCGTTCTCGGAAGCTCCCACGATTCTCTCGGCTACGCCGCCCTGGGTGCTTAACCGTTTTGGGGGCGGCTGGTGGCGACCACTGCTGCCCACCTTGGTGTCTCGATGCCGCGACCACCGGCCAACCGTATTCGTTGTGAAGGGTAACGATGGCGTCCGTTTTTCAGCGGGGTGTGCGAGGAGCACGGCGAGCCGGTTGAGAGTTCCCCCCTTCGTCAAGCTTCGTCCGTGCGACCCGCTGCCTGCAATAACGCAGATTCTCTTTCGCCAACTCACCGCTCGGATCCATCGAGACCGCCCGCTCCAGGGCTTCCCTAGCCTGCGGGAGGCGGCCGGCCTGTAAGAGAGTCCAGCCGAGGTCGTTGACCAACTTCTGATTCTCCGGTTCGAGTTCCAGTGCCCGCCGGTTCGCGGACACCGCTTCCTCGTGCAAACCTGCCTTGCTGGCGCAGTAGCCGAGCCTTGGAATAACGCGGGATCGTCAGGGTATCTCTTCACCGCTGTTCGGTAGAGCGCCATTCCATCCTGGTACGCCCCGAACCTGGTGAGAAACGTACCGGCCTCATCGATGATTTGGCGGATGTAGTTTGGACGATTGCGCCGTTTTTAGCTTCACTCTGCGATTCTAAAAGTATAGTCCAGGCCTTGTGCTTCGGTCGTGCCTCGGGTTCGATAAAACATTTCAGATTGGGCTTGTTCTATCTGGATTCTGATTGTATTATTACTATCAGATGGCAGTTCCAGACTCACCCGTAGGGCCAGAGGCCGGCGCCTTGAAGCGCCGCAAACGCCGACTCTTGGCGCGACTCCGCATTCCCGCTGACGCTCTCCCCGGCTCCCTGGTACTGTCCCATCGGCGGTGCGGAAAACCGGGCTGCCATTGTGCCGAAGGGGCCGCTCATCCGTTCTACACACTCACCTTCATGGCCGACGGCAAGAAGCACGTCGAATCCATTCCTGCGGAGTGGAGCGACATGGTCCGCCCCGGTGTCGAGGCGGGCCGTGGATTCAAGGACTCTGTCGCCGAGTTATTTGTCATTAACGCTCAACTACTGGTGCTCGCACGCCAACAACGGCGTCGACATGCTCCGGCCGACACATCGTCGGAGTGAAAGGAGATAGCCATGGCGCAGCGGCGCCGGTCTCAACCGGAACCGGTGGAACCACCGCTCCGGCCTCGGCTCGCCGATCAGCCGTCGCGCTTCGTTCTACTGGAACGTGAGGTGGAGTTGGAGTACAGGCCGCAGATGTTGGAGGCATTGCAGCGTAAGGTCAACACGGTCGCCGAACAGGCCTGCGCCACGGTGCCGGAGTGTCCCCGATGCGGCCGACCCATGAGTTATCACGATGCTCGTCCGGTTTCCTGGCTGGCGCACTGGGGGCGGCTGCATGCCTCTCCGGCGCGGTACCGTTGCTCGTCGTGCAAGCAGGAACGGCGGCCCTTGCTGGATCTGCTGGGCGTAGAACCAGGGCGCATTTGTGGCTCGTTGGCCCGCCGGTTGGGACTGCTGGCCGCTGTGGCGCCCTACGAACTGGCGGCGCGCTTAGCGCAGTTGCTGTTGGGAGTGACCATCAGCGCCATGGGTGTGTGGCGGGTGGCACAGCGATTGGGGCAGGCGGCGGCTGACTACAGTGAAGCCTTGAGCCAGTACCACGCTGACAGCCGGAGTGAAGGTAGTTTGGCAGCAGAGACTCCGCCGGCGGTGGTTTTGGGAGTCGACGGTTGCACATTGGGAATGCAGGTCCGCACGCACCGCCGCCGACGGATGGGCACGGAACCACTGCCCGCCTTGCCACTGGTCGAAGAGGGCCATTTCCGCGAAGTGAAAACCGGCGTTCTGCTGTTGCCGGGGGAACGGGTCGAAACCTCGCCCGGGCGCCGATCGGTGGTCCGGCGATTTCTGGTCACCTGTCTGGGGGAAGCCGACGAGATCTTTCGACGCTTGTACGCTCAGTTGCGAGAATTGGGTTGGGTGGGCACTCACACCGTTGTGGTGATAGTCGGCGACGGCGCCGAATGGATCTGGAACCGCGCCACGATGTTTGTGAACCGCTGCGAAATCCTCGATTTTTGGCATGCCCTGGAACACGCCTGGACCTTTGCCCGCCTGCGTTACGGAGATGATTCCGCACAAGCCGACCGCTGGGTGCATCAGATTGCCGAAGATCTGCGTGCAGGCAAGGTGCAAGACGTAATCGCGGCTTTGAAACGCCTGCGGCCTAAAACCGAGGAACTGCGCGCCAGTCTGCAATCGCTGGTCGGCTATTACAGTGAGAATGCTGGGCGCATGCGCTATGACGAGTATTTACGCTTGGGCTATGGCATTGGTAGCGGCGCTGTGGAGAGCGCCCATAAACAGGTGGTCCACGCCCGTCTGCGGCAAGCCGGAATGCGCTGGAGCGAGGCTGGGGCGCGGCGTCTTCTCGCGTTGCGTCTGTTGTTGTTGAATGATGACTGGGCGCTGTTGGATCGCATGAAAATGGTTTCCTTGTAATCCTCAACCCGTTGACCTCGGCTATGCGATGCGCCATGCTCGGGCTATGGCTCGCCGTTCCACGGCGGAAATCCCGGTCGACCTCCGAGCGCGCTTGGAGCAAGCCCGGCTCGATCTGTTGGCTCTATTCCGTGCCCTAGATCGGATGTCGCCCGCAGAAATCCCCCAACGCCTGATAGGCCAGTTGTTTGAACTGGATGCCGATTATGTGGAGGCTCTCTGGGCCTTGGACCAACCTCCCACCAGCCTGGATCTCCACGCCATGCTCCGCGATACTCTGGCAGCGCTCGATCAACTGCCGGAAGCTTGTGCTAGGCTCCGCTCTCATCTACCCCGCCGCGCCCATCCCATCCTGACCCAACTAGAAATCACCGTGCGCAGTAGTTTGGACCCAGCAGAGGCTTACAGTATGGTGCCTGGTCGCAGTCCCCAAAACGGTTAAGCACCCCGCCGCCCTTGCCGCCGTTGAACGGGATGCGGTAGAGATCATATTGGATCTGTGTCTCGTTGGGATCGTTGGCGTACGTGGCAGGCTTCTGGTCGGGCGTACAAGCGTCCTTGGCCTTGGCGCGGGAGAAGACCAGGTACTTTCCATCGGGACTCCAAAACGCGGAGGTATGAACGTATTCGGGATTGTCCGCGCCCGGCAACGGCTGCAGCTTGGCGGATTCCTTGCTGTACCAGGCCAGGATGCCGGTGGTGGGATAGAAGACCTGACCGAAGCCGTAGTTCCAATACGTGCCATAGAACAAGCGCTGGAGCCGCGGACCATTCCAGCCCTTGGCTTCGAGCGAGGTCACCACGTAGTTGCCATCCGGCGATATCTGCGACATGAACCCGAAACGCTTCGGAGAACCTTCCTCGCTGAAGGCGCTCCAGCGGATCACGTTTTGGTTCTTGATCGAGGTGATTTTCTGGATCGGCACCAGGGCATACAGCGCCTTGTCATTGAGTGGACCATCCACGTCGATTCCGAGTGCCTTGCCATCCTTTGAGAACGAATGGCAATTGATGCAAGTTGGAATTCCTTCCATCATCGTCCGGCTCTGCAGCTCATCGATGTACCGTAGGCGCCACTTGATTCTGGGAAGGACCGAGTCCGGCAAGGGCTTGATGGCGCTGCGCTCCTGCCTTTGGAGGTCGACGGCCGGCGGTAGCAGCGGCACATCGCGGAAGAAGACGGGCGCACCGACTGGGTCGGGTGACGTGCGAATCGTGACCTGCCCGCGGCTGACGGGCTCCATCATGGCCTCATCGCGATAGCCCGTGATGACCACCGTTGCCGGAGACTTGGTGGAACGTCGCTTTATCTCCGCCCAGGTCTGCAAGTCGGGCTTCCATGTGTGCGCCGCTGCTTGCTCCGGTGTGAGAGTGGGAGGAACAAAGCCACTCAGCGTGTTGTCGATCTCTCCAATTTGCGGCGGTTCCCCGTGCGACGGCACCCGGATAGGTTTCGGAGCCGCGGGGGAACCGACCTCAACCCGCCAGACGGCCACACCGTCGGCCGGATCGCGAAAAAGGAACGTGGGCGCCAGGAGTTCGGGCGGGAAAACCGAGCCGTCCTCGGGATAGTCGATGGTTGATCGGGCTCGCTTCCTTCGGCGTACGCGCAGAATGCGCCGCCAGCGCCGCGAACCCCAGCAGCGTCATCCCCATGAGCACACCGCTCGCACGACTCAGCACCACATGAACCTCCACGTGCGAGTACCCGGCGAACACTCAGCCGCCCCTGCGGCCCACTGCTCCAGCGAGACTCGCCCGCTCCCCTAGTAATTTTACCGCGCGGGAAAAAGCGGAGCCGCCCCGAAAGCAAGTCGATGCGGTCTTACCCGCTTTCGGTGGCTTTGCAGTTCTCGTAGGGTAGTACCCGGACTGCAATCGACGCCCCCGTCGATTTGCCCCGGCTGTCACAAATAGTCCCAAACATGTCAGCCATCTGCGCCCGCGCCAGCCGACCCCGAGAGCAGGCTGCCCAAAGTTTCAATATCTCCACGACTTAATATCCGCCCCCTCGGGTGCCGTCGCGAGCATGTGCTCCACCATCAGCGGCAGCACACGCTGTGCCCAATTCGCGTTGTTCTGCTGCATGCTGTATTCCGCCGGGCCTCCGGTATAGCAGTGGGGCATGCCAGGCCCGTACTGGAACGTAGCGTCAGAATGCGGATTGCGGGTTGCCTCCAACTGGGTTTGAAGCAGATGGACGCCATTGTTCAGAAAATAGGAATCACCGTCGCCGACCGCCAGGTGCAGCTTACCCTCTAGTTTCGGTCCGAGAGTGGGCCAGTCGCGCTTCAAGATGGCCGCCAAGTCATAATGATCGTGCCAATAGGCAAGCACCGTCTTATCGATATTGCCGGTCACCGGGTCGATGATCTCCGCAGGGTAGCCGTCCGGAGCGGCGGGCGAGAACACCGCTTGCCAGATATCCCATTGCTCGGTCGACCGGCCATGCGTGCCCAGCACATATTCGTAGCCGAACTCGCCGCCCGCTGTCGCGATGATGGTGCCGTCGGGCTTGCGGTCGCCGGCGATGGCGATCTCGGCGAAATCGCCTTTGCGGACGAAAGCGTTTGTGTCTTTGTATAGATCGATGTTTTGATACGCGTGAAAGTCGACCGGATCCGGGCAGGCTGCATAGGTGCCGTTATACATGTCCGGGTAGAAGACCTGGGTAGCCAGCGCCTCCCAGCCTCCCGTGGAGCCGCCGAAGGTGGCGCGCGCCCAACCTTGGCCGATGCCGCGATACTTCTGCTCAATGGCCGGAATCAACTCTTCATTAATCGCCGAGCCGTACGGGCCGACGTTGGCAGAATCCACCACGTACGAATCGTCATAGTAAGGGTTAGCGTTCTGAACGTATATCAGGATGACACGCGGTAGGCGTCCAGCCGTCCAATCTTGAAAGAAGCGGTAACCGTTTTGCTCTGAGCGGTTGGCGGATGATTTGGAATCCGGCTGCGTGGTCACAAACGGCACAGGACGGAATCCGGCCGAGTAGTGGTCCTGATAGACAACCAGCGGATACTTCGCGTCCGGATGCTCCTCGAAGCCGTCCGGCAGAAGAATCCATGCGCCCAGATACGTATCGCGGCCCCAGAACCGGCTCAACTTCTCGCTCCGAAAGCGCATGTACTTCAGCCACTTTGCCCCGGGATCTTTCGGGGCCATCACGGCGGGATCTTTGTCCGTACCCTCGATCGGCGGGACCACCAGGTCGAGCGTCAGCTTAATGACGGCCTGCGACGTCGGATCGAAATGCAGCTTCGCCGGCTTGTTGTAGGGGTTGCCCGGCTTATGGTTCCAGTGCTGGCCTTCCCCTTTGTCCGGCGGCAGCCAGACGCTCTCACCCGAAGCGAGATGGAATAGCTCATAAACATTGAAGACGGCCTGGACGTAATAGTCGCCGGGGTCCAAGTCCATGAGCGACCGGCGAGGATAGCCGAAGGTCTTCGCATCCACAACGATGGGCCTGCTCGGTGCCCAGTCCACAACGTCGACGCCGAAGCCTTGTGCGGAGAGATAGTCCTCCGACAGCTGCATACGCGGTTCAGACTTATCACTCTTCGCGAACACTAGGATCAGGTGCCCATTCAGCGGCTTGCTGCCGGGTACAGTGACCTCGATGCGCTGCCCGTGCGACAGGGCGGCGGGGAAGAACAGCAGCGCAAGCAGGAGAACAGGTGTGGGGGCAAATGCCTGGAAGGATCGCAAACGGCCTCTCATTCTGGTTGGAATAGCGACAGTCTAGCAGGGCAATTCTTCGATTGGTTAGCATGGGAGGAGCATTTCCCGCCCCGTTGCGCTTCGGCCCGTCTCCGAATAGCTAATTCAAAATCCAAGGAACTGATATGCCTGAACCCGCCGAAGCACGGGATGCCAATTACGTATTGACGCTGGAAGAAATCGGGAACCCTCGCCGAGGAGAGCGGCAAGCCGGCTGAGACGCTTATGAAGGTGGTCGCGTTGATCGCCGCCCGCTTCAAGACCGATGTCTGCTCCGTCTATCTGCTGGAACCGGACCGCGCCAACCTGGTGCTGGCCGCCACCGTGGGCTTGCGGAGCGAATGTATCGGCACGCTGCGCCTGGGGCTCCACGAGGGTCTGGCGGGCTTGGTCGCCGAACAGGTGCGCCCGGTTGCGGTGGGGCAGGTCGCGAGCCATCCGCGGTTCAAGTATTTCAGCGAAGCGGGCGAGGACTCCTACCAATCCTTTCTGGGCGTCCCCATCATCGACCGCGGCGTGCTGCAGGGCGTGCTGGTGGTGCAAACCGTGCAAGGCGAGAACTTTCCCGGAGGATGAAATCCGGATGCTGACCGAGGCTGCGGCGCAGGTGGCGCCGGTCGTCAGCGAGGCCCGCACGCTCGATCGTTTCATCGCGCCGGCGCAGGAGAAGCTGTGGGCGCTGGCGCGCAATCTGTGGTGGAGCTGGGATCAGGATTCCACCAGCCTGTTCCGCGACCTGGATCCGGTGCGCTGGCGGGAACTGAATCACAATCCGATTTCGCTGCTGACCGAGATCCCTTTGGCGAAGCTGGAGCGCCGCGCGGGAGAACTGGTGCTGCATGGCCGCATCAATTACGCGTACCGCCGTCAGCAGGAATATCTGCAAGTCGGACCGCACCTGGGGCGCGACTCATGCCGGAGTGTTGCGGCCGCGGCCGGTGGCCTATTTTTCGGCCGAGTTCGGCCTGCACGAATCCTTGCCGATCTATTCGGGCGGCTTGGGCGTGCTGGCGGGCGATCACGTCAAGAGCGCGTCCGATCTGGACATTCCGCTGGTGGGCATCGGACTGTTCTACGGCCAAGGTTATTTCCGGCAACGGCTGGATCGCAGCGGATGGCAGCACGAAGAATACCTGCCGACTGACGTGACTCAACTCCCCATGGAACCGGCGATCGGCAAGAAGGGCGAGCCGATTACCATCCATATCCAGACCCGCGGCGCTTCCATCGCGGCGAAAGTCTGGCGCGTGAAGGTGGGACGCATCGACCTGCTGCTGCTGGATTCGAACGTGGATGGCAATACGCCGGAAGATCGCGAAGCTGACTTCGCGCTTGTATGGCGGCGATGGCCGCGTGCGCGTCCGCCAGGAATTGCTGCTGGGCGTAGGCGGCTTCCGCGCGCTGAAGGCCATGGGGATCACGCCGGGCGTTCTGCACCTGAACGAAGGGCACAGCGGATTCGCGGTGCTGGAAGCGATTCGCAGCCGCATGGAGGAGGAAGGGCGTGAGCTTCGACCAGGCGCTTCCTCAAGTCGCGCGCGAGGTGGCGTTCACCACCCACACGCCCGTGCCCGCGGGGCACGACCGCTTCAATGCAGGGCTGATCGAAGAACACTTGGGCCCATTGCGCGAGGCGCTGGGTCTGTCGCAAGAGCGATTCATGGCGCTGGGGCGGGAGAATCCCGGCAATCATCATGAAGAGTTCTGCATGACGGTGCTGGGCCTGAGGCTTTCGCGGCGCGCCAATGCCGTTTCCGCGTCTGCACGGCGAAGTATCGCGCGCCATGTGGACCGGACTCTATCCCGGCAAGTCGGAAGACGCGGTTCCCATCGGTCACATCACCAACGGCGTGCACGTGCCCTCGTGGCTGGCGCCGCAGATGTTCCGCCTCTACGATCGTCATCTGGGCATCGGCTGGCACGAGCACAGCGGCGAGTCGCGCATCTGGGAAGGCATCGAAACGGTGGACGACGGCGAGTTGTGGGAGACGCATCTCAGCTTGAAATCGCGGCTGCTGGAATTTGTGCGGCGGCGCGCCAAGGAGCAGGCCGAGCGGCGCGGGGAAGCGCCGGAAACCCTGCAGCGGCTGAGCCGCGTGCTGAGTCCGGACGCGCTGACGATCGGCTTCGCCCGCCGCTTCGCCACGTACAAGCGAGCCAATCTGCTGCTGGCGGATATCGAGAAGCTGGCCTCCATGGTGAACGATCCGAATCGCCCGGTGCAGTTTGTGTTCGCCGGCAAGGCCCATCCGCGCGATGAGCCCGGCAAGCGCGTGCTGCAGCAGATCGCGGAGCTGATGCGCGATTCGCAGTTCGCCGACAAGTTTGTGTTCGTCGAAGACTACGACATCAACGTCGGGCGCCTGTTCGTGCAGGGCGTGGATGTCTGGCTGAACAATCCGCGCCGGCCGCTGGAAGCGTCGGGCACCAGCGGCCAAAAGGTGGTGCTGAACGGCGGCCTGAACCTTTCCGTGCTCGACGGCTGGTGGGCGGAGGCCTACGACGGCATGAACGGTTTCGCCATCGGCACCGGCCGGACCCATTCCAACATGGACGTTCACGACACGCGCGACGGCGAAGACTTGTATCGCGTGCTGCGCGAGGAAGTGATTCCGCTGTATTACCAGCGCGACCGCGACGGCCTGCCGCGCGGCTGGATCAAGCGCATGAAGCGAACCATCCGCACGCTGGGCTGGCGTTTCAACGCCGACCGCATGGTGATGGATTACACGCTGAAGTGCTATGTCCCGGCAGCCGGTGGAACTTCCAGCGACATGAGCGTTCGCGGGTAGGGACATATGGACACGATGTGGGGCGGACGCTTCGTCCGCGCCAGATGCCCACATCCGGCTGTCGCCAGCAAAGGTAGGGGGGCAGCTTTCATCTTTGGGGGTGAACGATCCCGGTCGCGTTAGTTCCTCACTTCCCAGCCCGCCACTTGGCAACGATAAACAGGGATGTCGTCGCGCGACTCGCTAGAGCTGAAGTCACTCCGCAAACGGATTGCTGATTCGAACGCCAAGGATCGTCTGCCCATCGTTCAAGTCTTCGGTGTAGAGCACGCCCGCACCTGCTCGCGCCGCCGCGACAACCACCAGTGCATCCCAAAATGACAGCTTTGCTTGGTCAGCCAAGCCAACTGCCGCCTGGATCGCAGCATAGTCGACCACTGTGACAGGCCAAGCAGCTAGATCGTCGAGCACCGACAGTGCCTCGTCGCTAGAACAAGGTTGGGCAACCTTCCTCGTCAGGGCTACGAATAACTCCTGCATTACTTGCGTGCTGAGACGCAGCTGGTCCGTTTCCATCAACCTGTCGACTAGCTGCTGCACGACGCGTTTCTTGGGCGAACTGCGCCTGTCGAACGCATACACCAGCACGTTCGTATCGACGAAACTGGCAGTCTCCTCAGCGGTCATACAAACTATCGCGGGTCCACTTCCGCTTACCGACGCCCACCAAGCCCTTTTCGAATCGGTCCTTGAGCCGTGCCCTAGCGAGTCGGCGCCGGCTGGGCTGTTCGATTAACGTCACCAGGTATTCGCGTACAAGCTGATTTACGCTCGTGCGCTGATCCAGCGCGACCTTTCTAGCTGCCAGGAGGAGATCTTCCTCCACAACAAGAGTCACATTCTGTTTAGCCTTATCCATTCGTTTAAGTGTAACACGGATTATGTGCTACGCGGATATCCGTTCCGCGTCATCCGGAATGAGCCCGGCATTTACCCACAATCAATGTAATGTCGTCATGCTGTTCCAGTGTGCTGAAGCGCTGCACTTCGTCCACGATCGACCGAACCATCGACGTTGGCGAGAGTGCGCGATGCCGCTTCAAGGCCGCTAGCAGCCCGTGTTCGCCGAAGTCTTCACCCGCCTCGTTCATCGTTTCGGTCACGCCATCGGTGTAAAGAGCCAGCGTATCGCCGGGATGCAGGCGATGTTCGCCGATCGTGCAATCCCAGTCCTTGAAGAGGCCCAGCACGGTAGCCGTGGAGTCGAGCCGCTCACAGCTGTCATCGGGCCGCAGGAGGAGTGCGCAGAGATGGCCGCAGTTGGCGTAACGCAACACGCCGGCCTCGTCGTCGTATTCGGCGAAGAAGAGAGTGGCGTAAGCGCTCTCAATGGTGTTCTCGAAGAAAAGCTGATTGACCGATTGCAGGAAACGGCGCGGCTGTTCCACGGCGATGGCACACTGGCTGCGCAGGTTCGCCTGCAGATTCGCCATCAAGAGCGCCGCGGCCATGCCTTTGCCCGCGATGTCGCCGACCACCAGACCGACGCGGTCGCGGCCGAGCTGAAGGAAGTCGTAGTAATCGCCGCCCACCTGACGGGCCTGGATACAGATCCCCGCATAGTCCAGTGTCCTAAGTGGAGGCAGGGTCTGCGGGAAAAGCCGGGCCTGGACTTGGATAGCGATTTCGAGCTCCTGGGTGGCGCGGCGCTCGGCTTCCAGTCTCTGGGCCGCAACGCGGCGTTGGGCATCAATCGCCTGGCTGACTTCGTCGAAACTCACCAGCGCGAACGAATTGCGATCGATGTCTTCGAATCGAGTGAATACGCCGCCCCAGATGGGCGGAGTCGGTCTAGGCGTCAAGGTGGAGGCAAGCGCCGGATCAGGCCGGTTGAACCGGACGCGCCGGAGCCGCGGTGTATGGCGAAAACGAACCCCACGCTGGCTCCATTCACGATATTTGGCAGCAACGTCATTGGTGACAAAGACGACCTGAGTGGCGCGGCCGATGAGCTTGTACTCCCGCGATCCGGGTTTGGCGGCAATAAGCGTCAGGGCGGGGCCGCCCTCGGGAGGAGCGACGGCCACCCAACGCTGGCGCCCCGGGAGAACGCTATCGAACACTAGATTGAAACCGAGCTGATCGACGTAGAAACGTACGCTGCGGTCCTGATCGCGCACATAAACGTTGATGGCATGGACGCGTAGGTAGGGATCGGGCGAAAGCCCTTGAACACTAAGTGGATTCGGCCCGGTACGAGAACTGCCCATCGGCGTGATTATAAGCCGTGGTTACTTCCCAGGCGAGGGCAACGTGCCGCCGTCTTTCGCCGCGTCAGCCGCGAGCCAGTTTTCGCGCGAACGCAGAAACAGCCTGCCCAGCCGGCCCCCTCCGAAATGTCGGCTGAGTTCCGTGAATGCAAAGAACGGGATCAACATCACGAACATGATTAAGCCCGCGGCAAACACGATTTTGGCGTTGTGGTCGCCGAGAGCGGAGAGGCTCTCCTCGAGGCTATGGCCCTTGAAGAGATGAACAGTCACTTCCTCGAGAATTCGGAGGCACACCAGCAAGATGGCGAAGACCATGGACTTGAACAGCGTTGGGTAGATTAGCGGCTTCTCTTTAAAAATGTTGTCGGCCAGGTTCATCTCTCTGGCGATCATCATGAACTTGGCCAGCGCCATCGCATTGATAAAGGCGAATCCGTACCCGGCAAACTCCAGGTGCTCCCGGGCCAGGATAATCGCCTTTTGGGCGTCGAACAGCGCAAAAATCAACCACAGGTAAAGGAATACGACTATGAATTCCTTGAACTGAAGGTAGGCGACCTGCTTCACCTTGTCTTTGCGGCTGGTCGCGCGAGGCTCGCTCGGCGGCGAATTGGTCGGTGTGTCCATGCGCGTGGTGGGCGAGGGCGATCCTGGGCCGGACATCAGGACCACAGGATATCAATTTGGTGGCGTCAGGTCACGACTGCGAACCGCTCGAATGTTCGCACAGCCTACCGATCGTGGGGCGGGTCCCCAGACCTGCGCCGGGCGCTACGCCCGGCTCTCCCAAACGATGGGTAAGCCATCTTACCCGCCAAACAGCGTTTTCAGAGCAACCCTGCGCGTGACCGGACCCGCTCTCACGCGTGGTCGGGACCTCAAAACTTGGCTGGGCGTTTCTCCACAAAGGCTTGAATTCCTTCCCGGTAGTCTGGACCAAAGTAAACGTCGCGCCGCAGCCCCTGTAGCCGCTCATACGTGCTGGGGTTTATCGCAATGGCCTCGCTCATGACATGCATCGCTTCCTTGGCCGCCCTGATCGCGTGTGGTGAACGGGTAGCGATGGTCTCGGCCAGCGCATACACACGCGCCTCCAAATCGGCCTGCGGCACCAGCAGGTTGATGATGTTCACCCGCTCCGCGCGCTGTGCCGAAATAGGTTCCGCCGTGAAGAACATCTCCTTGGCGATGGCCAGCGGCACGCGGCTCAGGAAGTTCAGCAGGCCCGCGGCGTTGTAAGGCAGTCCGAGTTTGGCCGGCGTGATCGCAAACGTGCACGTCTCATCGCCGTAGACCAGGTCGCAGCTCATCACCAGATCGCACGCGCCTCCCCACACCGAGCCGTGCACCATGCCGATCACCGGAGCGGGAAAAGATTTGACCGAGCGCAGCAACTGCTGTAACGGATCGCTGTAGGGCAGCGGATCAATGTCGGCCTTGGGCAATTCGTCGACGTCGTGGCCGGCTGACCAAACATCGTCGCTGCGCGACGAGCGCAGGACCACCGCCCGAACACCCTTGGCTTCGAACTGATCGAGCGCGGCAATCGTTTCCGCAATGAGAGCCGCACTCAGTGCATTCCGCTTCGCGTAATTGTCAAACGCAATGGTCGCGACGTTTCCGGAATCCTTAGTTTGTATCAGTGACATTCGAAACCCATCCCCTGAGACCAGCCTACTCGCCGCGAAGCCCTCCTGCAGAAGCATCCTCAAAAGGAAAAGCCCGAGACGCTGAGGCCGCCGAAACTTAGCCGACGGGACACATGTAAGCGAAATATGTTGAAACGCTCGATCCTTGGGTGTACACGCTAGCCGCGCTTCAGACAAACTGAGCACACAGCGACAAGGAGTCGCCCCACTATGTCGGCAGTTGCCGGGGAGGCTGCAATGCATCTGGTTTGGTGGGTTCTTCTCGGCACACTCCCGCTGGCCGCCCTTCAGGCCGCAACAATTGTTTCAGGGACCGGGCCCCTGGGTTTTTGTTGTGATGTAGCCTCCAACGGCATCCCCTACGCGTTTGGATGGTCTCAGACTGGCAGCATCGGAGACGCAACCATCGCCGCCGAACTCGAGTGGTCCTCAACAGCAGTTTTTCGTCAGCGGAGCCGGTGTGGGTCGTTCTGTTAGTGACGTCACAAAGGAGATCTACATAAGCCCTGGAGCCGGATTGTCCGAAGCCGAGTGTCGCTTTGTCATGGCTCATGAGTTGCTCCATGTCTCATTGCGACATTCCAGAAGATGCGGCGGCCGGGATCCATATTTTTGGAACATAGCCTGCGACTTTGTGATCAACGGTTGGCTGACGGAGATGCGGATTGGCGCGCCACCGCGGATAGGGATGCTTTACGATCCTGAACTACGGGGACTCTCCGCAGAAAGTGTTTGTGACAGGGTGGTGACCGACCTGCGGCGATTCCGCCGCCTGGGTACGTTTAGAGGCACTGGGCTCGGAGATATTCTGGAGTCCCCAACCCCCGACTGGTGGGCCTCTCAGACCGGCACTGACCTGGATGCCTTCTATAGAAGCTGTCTATCGCAAGGTCTGCTGTATCACCATGACAGTGGTCGTGGGCTTCTTCCGGCGGGGCTAGTCGAGGAGATCAGGGCGTTGATTCAACCGCCTATCCCGTGGGATGTCGAACTAGCTCGTTGGCTGGATGATCATTTTCCTCCGGTGGAACAACGAAGGACCTATGCCCGGCCAAGCCGGAGACAGAGCAGCACACCGGAAATAGCCCGGCCCAGATACTATCCTGAACCGATTGCCCGCGATGCTCGGACATTTGGCGTGATGCTCGACACGTCCGGTTCTATGGACCGTTATCTTCTTGGCGAGGCTCTTGGCGCGATTGCAAGTTACTGTGAGTCGCGAGATGTGTTTAGCGCTCGCGTGGTTTTCTGCGATGCACACGCTTACGACGCTGGTTATTTGCGGCCCGAGGAAATTGCCGGACAAGTGGCAGTGCGGGGCAGGGGTGGGACCATCTTGCAGCTGGGAATCGATTTGTTGGAGAGTGCAGGCCCACCTCACAAACGCGAAAAAACTGGCTCAGTTCTGCGCCGGCGAAGGGAGAGTCGAGAAAAAGGTAGTCGACTACGTCGCCCAGGTGCCTCCCAAGGTCGCCTCGCCAGTCCCAAATGATGCAGAAACACCTCCAACAAATTAGAACGACAAAGAGTTCCGCTCAACGTGTCTCCAGCACGGAACCGCGCGCGTCAGAGTGTGTGTGAAAACTCCAGTAACTGCTCCGAATCGGAATGAAGACCAAAGCCGAGGCGAATCTCGGCTCAGCAGGCTGAAGCCCGCGCCACAGATGCTGAAGTTGAACAAGCTTGAGTTTTCGGCAATTAACAGCGCCTCCTAAACTATTGTAAACAAGCAACGTATCAGGATGGTTGCTTCGGCGCGGACAGCCTTGATCCGGATGTTCTTTGTGTGGGCGTTGGATCTCCATGCCTCGTCATTTCCACAGGACTTCCACAGAAACATGTCCCCGGTGGCTTGCGGGAGTGCTGGTGGTCTGATAACCTGTGACTGTCGCCGAAAGCAAGGTAGTTCGCTTGGGGCGAGTGGCCAACGGTAGCGCCGTCGGAACGGCAGTCGCGACGCCCGGTAGTTTTGAGGCAGCCCGACGGAAACAGCCGGCAGCGAGTGAATCCGAATAATAGTTCTGCAAAGAGCTTGCTAAGGCCTGGATAAATTTGATAGATTAGCAGATGGGCGTTGTGAAAACGACGCTGGTGACGCCGCGGAAACGTAGCGAACCATTTAGGGTCACAAGAAGTAACGCTGATCGGCAGTCGCTGGTCGGTTCCTGGGACACCATAGCAGTTCTGAAGCGGTTCCAACCTTCTCGCAGATCTTTGTTTTAATCAGGAACGAGAGTTCCGAAATTTCTGGGTGTAAGCCACTCGCGTCCGTATAAAAACGGAAGGGAGGTGAAGCCCGAACGGCTTCGAGGCCGGTAATCGGTGGACCTTGCGGGGCAACTCGTCATCGTTCATTCGGTTGCGCAGTTGTTTGACAATCTGGTTGGACGCAATTGAAGTAATTCGTCAGACATTTGAGTAATAAGCTGGAGCGAGACCGGTCCTGCGAAAGCAGGGCCATACTCAACAAGATCAAACGAGAGTTTGATCCCGGCTCAGAATCAACGCTGGCGGCGCGCTTAACACATGCAAGTCGAGCGAGAAAAGGGGAGCAATCCCTGAGTACAGCGGCGTACGGGTGAGTAACACGTGGGTAATCTACCTTTTAGTGGGGAATAACCCTGGGAAACCGGGGCTAATACCGCATAATCCTGTGAAGGGAAAGCAGCAATGCGCTGAAAGAGGAGCCCGCGGCCGATTAGCTAGTTGGTGAGGTAACGGCCCACCAAGGCGACGATCGGTAGCCGGCCTGAGAGGGCACACGGCCACACTGGCACTGAAACACGGGCCAGACTCCTACGGGAGGCAGCAGTGGGGAATCTTGCACAATGGGGGAAACCCTGATGCAGCGACGCCGCGTGAGCGATGAAGCCCCTCGGGGTGTAAAGCTCTTTCGGCAGGAACGATAATGACGGTACCTGAAGAAGAAGCTGCGGCTAACTACGTGCCAGCAGCCGCGGTAATACGTAGGCAGCGAGCGTTGTTCGGAATTACTGGGCGTAAAGAGTGTGTAGGCGGTGCCCTAAGTTCGGTGTGAAATCTCCCGGCTCAACTGGGAGGGTGCGCCGGAAACTGGGGTGCTCGAACGTGGGAGAGGAAAGCGGAATTCCTGGTGTAGCGGTGAAATGCGTAGATATCAGGAGGAACACCTGTGGTGTAGACGGCTTTCTGGACCATTGTTGACGCTGAGACACGAAAGCGTGGGTAGCAAACAGGATTAGATACCCTGGTAGTCCACGCCCTAAACGATGCATACTTGGTGTCGGCCATTCAGTTGGTCGGTGCCGGAGCTAACGCGTTAAGTATGCCGCCTGGGGAGTACGGTCGCAAGGCTGAAACTCAAAGGAATTGACGGGGGCCCGCACAAGCGGTGGAGCATGTGGTTTAATTCGACGCAACGCGAAGAACCTTACCTGGGCTCGAACGGCTGCTGAACGGTGGTAGAAATACTGCCTTTCCCGCAAGGGACAGTAGTCGAGGTGCTGCATGGCTGTCGTCAGCTCGTGTCGTGAGATGTTGGGTTAAGTCCCGCAACGAGCGCAACCCTTGTCCTGTGTTGCTAACCCGTAAGGGTGCACTCTCAGGAGACCGCCAGCGATAAGTTGGAGGAAGGTGGGGATGACGTCAAGTCATCATGGCCTTTATGTCCAGGGCTACACACGTGCTACAATGGACGGTACAAAGCGCTGCCAACCCGCGAGGGGGAGCTAATCGCAAAAAACCGTTCTCAGTTCGGATTGCAGGCTGCAACTCGCCTGCATGAAGCTGGAATCGCTAGTAATGGCATATCAGAACGATGCCGTGAATACGTTCCCGGGCCTTGTACACACCGCCCGTCACATCACGAAAGTGGGTTGTACTAGAAGTCTACATGCTAACCGCAAGGAGGCAGTGGCCCAAGGTATGACTCATGATTGGGGTGAAGTCGTAACAAGGTAGCCGTAGGAGAACCTGCGGCTGGATCACCTCCTTTCTAAGAGAGAACGTGGGTGGAGCTACTGAATCTTGGCCCAACGAGGCCATGCGCGCTGTAATGTACAAGCGCGAGTAGGTAGCAGCCGTTCCACTCCATATATAAAGCTCGCTTTTGTAGCCCTTTACGGGGTGAAGGAAGTGAGACTCGTTTCTAGTATCTCCACTCAAATAATGATGTTCGCTTCAATGTTCGCCGCGCTTGCCGTGGTGGACAGCGTCCAATTGGCCTCGATACAAAATTGTGCAAGGGCCGGCCAACATGCTAGGCTACGAAAGTAGTCGAGAAGTCGTCTGGCCCAAAGCTCACTGGGGTTGTGGTTGAGCGTTAGCGGTCAGTCCAATCCGAAAAGATGGGGCTGTAGCTCAGCTGGGAGAGCGCCTGATTTGCATTCAGGAGGTCGCCGGTTCGATCCCGACCAGCTCCACCAGCTCCTTCTGGGCCTGTAGCTCAGGTGGTTAGAGCGCGCCCCTGATAAGGGCGAGGTCGGTAGTTCGAGTCTACCCAGGCCCACCAAACCAAAGAGTTCGGTTTGGATGGGATTCAACCGCGTAGCGACGTATAAGAATTAAACCAGAAGCCAGAAAGAAGCTGTTTCGCCAGGCGCGAGACGATTTCTTCCTGGGTTTTGGGATCGCTTCCGGGTTATTCCGAGGAGCGGGCCAACTTGAGGATTCATCCGTGCGAACGGATGCGGTTCTTTGAAAACTGAATACTTTATTGACGGGCAACTACAAGTTGCAAAATCCTGTCCACGATCGTTTCCGATCGTTGCCTCTAACAAAGGCGGCGGTTGGGGCGGTGATTATGTGTGGCAGGTAGCGCACAGCCCGATCGGACGTTCCCGACAGCAGTGATGCCGGCGGGGTTTCAGAAGACGGGTTGTAAGAATTAGAAGAAACTCGAATGTAGAATTGATTTTATGGTCAAGCTACTAAGAGCATGCGTGTGGATGCCTTGGCGCAAGTAGGCGATGAAGGACGTGGCTAGCTGCGATAAGCCTCGGGGAGATGCAAGCAATCTGTGATCCGGGGATGTCCGAATGGGGAAACCCAAGTCAGGTAACTGGCTTACCAGCCGATGAATACATAGTCGGTTGGAGCGAACGGGGGGAAGTGAACCATCTCAGTACCCCTAGGAAGATAAAACAACCGTGATTCCGATAGTAGTGGCGAGCGAACTCGGACCAGCCTAAACCGTGCGATTCGAAAGGAGAGCGCGGGGTTGCAGGACCACAAAGAATAAGCATCGATTTGGGAAACCGAGTCGGCGCTTATTCTAAAGAGGTTATAAGAAAGTGTTAAGAGAACGGTTTGGGAAGACCGGCCATAGAGGGTGACAGCCCCGTATCTGAAAATGCAATCTTAGCTTCAAGTGGCTCCTAAGTATCGCGGGGCACGTGAAACCCTGCGAGAATCTGCCGGGACCATCCGGCAAGGCTAAATACTCACTTGCGACCGATAGTGAACTAGTACCGTGAGGGAAAGGTGAAAAGTACCCCTGTGAGGGGAGTGAAATAGTACCTGAAACCGCATGCTTACAAGCAGTTGGAGGGCTATGGCCGCCGCAAGGATGGCAATGCCTGACATCGTGCCTATTGAATAATGAGCTGGCTAGTTAGTCTCAGTGGCAAGGTTAAGCGAAAGCGAGCCGCAGCGAAAGCGAGTCTGAACAGGGCGTTCAGTCGCTGGGATTAGACGCGAAGCGGGATGATCTACCCTTGGCCAGGATGAAATCCGTGTAACAGCGGATGGAGGTCCGAACCAGTGTTGGTTGAAAACAGCTTGGATGAGCTGAGGGTAGGGGTGAAAGGCTAATCAAATTCCGTGATAGCTCGTTCTCTCCGAAATAGCTTTAGGGCTAGCCTCGTGTGGTCCGTCCCGGTGGTAGAGATCTGATTGAACTAGGGGGCTTTCCAGCTTACCGAATTCAGCCAAACTACGAATGCCGGGAACGAGTAACACGGGAGTCAGACAGTCAGGGCTAAGCTTGATTGTCAAAAGGGAAAGAGCCCAGACCAACAACTAAGGTCCCCAAGTACATGCTAAGTGGGAAAGGAAGTCGAGTGCCTCAGACAGCCAGGAGGTTGGCTTAGAAGCAGCCATCCTTTAAAGAAAGCGTAATAGCTCACTGGTCGAGGAACTCGGTGCCGACAATCCAACGGGGCTCAAGCATGTCACCGAAGTTTTGGACTCAAATTGAGTGGTAGGAGAGCGTTCCTAGCGAGATGAAGGTATACCGTAAGGAGTACTGGATTGCTAGGAAGTGACTCTGCCAGCATAAGTAGCGATAATACAGGTGAGAACCCTGTACGCCGTAAGTCTAAGGATTCCTGAGAAAGGTTAATCCGCTCAGGGTTAGTCGGGGCCTAAGGTGAGGCCGAAAGGCGTAACTGATGGACACGCGGTTAATATTCCGCGACTACGTGGATTCGATCAAGACCGATGGGGGGACGCAGCACGTAAGAGCAGGTGAGGAATGGTTTCGATCCTGTTCGAAGTGAGATCTGGAGTGGCAAATCCGCCAGGTCGTCTGCCAAGAAAAACCTCTAAGGAGAATTTACGTACCCGTACCATAAACCGACACAGGTGGACGAGATGAGTATTCTAAGGCGCTCGGGTGATGGAGTTGCGAAGGAACTAGGCAAATTAACCCCGTAACTTCGGGAGAAGGGGTGCCTCCTTCGGGAGGTCGCAGAGAATAGCATCAGGCAACTGTTTAACAAAAACACAGGTCTCTGCAAAGTCGAAAACGACGTATAGGGGCTGACGCCTGCCCGGTGCCGGAAGGTTAAAAGGAGAGGTTAGCGCAAGCGAAGCTTTGAATTGAAGCCCCGGTGAACGGCGGCCGTAACTATAACGGTCCTAAGGTAGCGAAATTCCTTGTCGGGTAAGTTCCGACCTGCACGAATGGCGTAATGATCTGATGACTGTCGGCGCGCTCCGCCCGGCGAACTTGTGGTTCCGGTGAAGACGCCGGATGCCCGCCACTAGACGGAAAGACCCCGTGCACCTTTACTATACCTTAGCAATGAACTATGGTGCGATCTGCGCAGCATAGGTGGGAGGCTTTGAGACCAGGTTCTTGGACTTGGTGGAGCCAACGGTGAGATACCACCCTGATCGTTCTGTGGTTCTAACTTACTCCCGTAATCCGGGAGAAGGACATTGCTAGGCGGGTAGTTTGACTGGGGCGGTCGCCTCCTAAATTGTAACGGAGGCGCTCGAAGCTTGGTTCACGCTGTTTGGAAATCAGCGGGCGAGTGCAAAGGCATAAACCAGGTTGACTGCGAGACCTACAAGTCAAGCAGGTGGGAAACCAGGACTTAGTGATCCGGTGGTTCTGTATGGAAGGGCCATCGCTCAACGGATAAAAGGTACGCCGGGGATAACAGGCTGATCGGAGTCAAGAGTTCACATCGACGCTCCGGTTTGGCACCTCGATGTCGGTTCATCGCATCCTGGGGGTGTAGAAGCTCCCAAGGGTTAGGCTGTTCGCCTATTAAAGCGGTACGTGAACTGGGTTCAGAACGTCGCGAGACAGTTCGGTCCCTATCTGTGGTGGGCGTAGGAGATTTGAGGGGGCTTGTCCTTAGTACGAGAGGACCGGGATGAACAAACCTCTTGTGATTCAGTTGTCACACCAGTGGCACAGCTGAGTAGCGAAGTTTGGTCAGGATAAGTGCTGAATGCATATAAGTACGAAACCTTCCCCAAGATGAGATCTCCCTGAAGGGCCGTGAAAGACTATCACGTTGATAGGACGGATGTGTAAGCGTGGTAACACGTTGAGCTTACCGTTACTAATAGCCCGTTCGGCTTGACCATAAAATTAATTGTGCGTTTGAGTTTTTTGTAAATTTTGTTTCTTGTTGGTATGTTCCGTCAATAAAGTATTCAGTCCCAGCAGATTCTTGAGAGTTTCGCTGTCGCAGGCCGCAAAGCCTCCAGCAACAACTTTCGGGTGATCACAGCGAGAGGGTTCCACCCGTTCCCATCCCGAACACGGAAGTTAAGCCTCCCAGCCCCGATGGTACTGCACGCGCAAGTGTGTGGGAGAGTAGGAAGTCGCCCGATTAACAACTAAAAAGCCCAATCGAAAGGTTGGGCTTTTTTGCGTTTGTGCCTTGCTGAAAATGTGATACCGTGTCCTGCGAGGTTTGTCTATCCGACATGCGATTCCATCCACTTCGTACCGTGCTCCTGATTCTCGGCCTGTCCGTGTATTCTGCGCAGGCTCAGTCCAATTACCCGTTAGTTGTCTTCGGCGATAGCCTGTCCGACAACGGAAATGCGGCTGCCGCCCTAGCCTCGGTCGGCTTGACGTTAGGCAATTACGCCCCGAACGCGGCCACCGATGGCCCGGCTACCACCCCTGCCACCAGCGGCCCATTCGGCCTCTGGATCGATCAGTTTGCGGCCCTCACTTCCCTCCCTGATCCTCAGCCGTTCCTGGTGAGTCCCTCCTTCGGCGTTCTGTCGATAAACTATTCCGCCACAAACTTCGCGGTTGCTTCGGCATTAGCCGGCAGCAATCCAAGCTTTTCTCCAACCGGCTTTCTGACTCCGGGATACGATCAGGCTCCGGGCACCACCGACCAGGTCGGGCTGTTTCTCGCCTTCAACGGCTTCCACGCATCGCCGGGCAACCTGTATGTGCTTTGGGCCGGCGCGAACAACATTTATGCGGCGGTCGGATCAACGGCGACGCTCCTCACCTATCCCAAGGTGGCGAAGAATGCGGCCGACGCAATTGCCGCCGATACCGTTGCTCTCGCGAGCGCGGGGGGCAAGCACTTCCTATGGCTGAATCTTCCGCCGCTGGGTCAAGTCCCTGAATTCAACGACAACTCTAACCTGTTGGACCGCATTCTGGGAAAGGCAGTAGCCGACAACGCCGCCCAGATCTTCAACGTAGAAATGGATGTGGATGCTGCTGTCCTGAAGCTTCGATACGGAATCGATATTAAGGTTGTGAACACGTATGGCCTGTTCAACGCTATTGTGGCGAATCCTGGAAAGTATGGATTTGTGAACGTGAAGGATGCGGGGTGGTGCGGGCCGGATGGTCTCGCGACGTGCGCATCGCATAACCCGAATCAGTTTCTTTTCTGGGACCCGATACATCCAACGACGGCTGCGCATCTGGTTCTGGCAGAGTATGTAGGGAGCTACGGGGTGTTGTGTCAAGAAGACGCGAAAAGCGTCATGCTGTACGAAAAGATGAGGGTGGGCCCCTCGGAGCCGCTCTGTAGGGGGAGGCTTCAAACTGCCATAAGCTGCTACGGTCTAAGGGCTGCGGTGGTGAACGTTATGGTTAAAAGGCGTGGCATTTGATCACGTCATGTATGGGTTAGAGAGACGAGTGTAAACGAACCTTCGATGACGCATCGAAAACTCCTTACAAGGCATCGAAACCGGAGTCGCACCCTTACTCCGGGAGCAGCCTGGCGGTTACCTGCTTACTGGCCGGGTGATGTCCGGTGTATAGAAGGCGTGACTCTAGCCCGGGCTTTTCGTACGGAACTTGAGAACCTGGTTGACGATGGTAAGGGAAAAGGCCCAAGGAGACGAAATCCGAGGCTGAAAGTACCGAAGCGTTAATCAGGGGCGGACTGCTTCGTAGTAGCGGTGATCCGGGGTAATGCCCGAGGAGCGAAGGGAGCAGGTCACTCGTGTCGAGACCGTCAGGGTCAACGGGCAACCGGAGGAACTCGCTGGTTTCGGCAGAAGGCGGCAGCTTTCACTGAGTGGCACGAGCCGGATGAATCGAGAGGTTCACGTCCGGAATCTGTGAGCGCCTCGGGGTGAAATTCCCCGGGGCGACTCGGCAAGTAGCTTTCTGGTGATCAGCGAAACAACGAAGGCCCGACCGAAAGGTTGGGCTTCTTTGCGTCGCATCGTTCTGTCACGGATGATAGACTTATGGCGGCAGCTCCCATTCTTAAGCCTCCAGGAATTCGAAAGTCGCTTCGGCGATCGCAAGCCCTACCACGAATATTGGTTTGGGGAGGCCTTTGAGAAGTCCGGGCCCACGCTCCTTCATGGAATCGTTCAGGCCATCCTTGGCTATCTGCTTCTCTGCCGCGGGTATGTCCCAGCCTCCGAAGTTCGCCTGAAGCTCTCGAATTTGGCACAGCCGATTCCGGACCTGATCGCCAATCCGACCGCCTTTGAGACCACCTATCCGGCTGAACCATTTGAGATCGCAATCGAGATTCTTTCCCCAACCGACAGCCTCCAACGGATTATTGCCAAGGCGGCTCACTACATCGATTGGAAAGTCCAATACGTCTGGATCGTCGATCCCGAGCAGCGCACCGCATACCAAATGTCGCTAGATCATCCGGAACCGGGCGTGGTCGCTGAACTCACCGCCGGCCCCCGGCTGGCGCCCACCCCCGTGGGTGAACTCTGGGCTGAGGTCGACAGTCGGCTTCCAAAGCAACCTTGAAGGGCGTGCTTACGAGCGCTCGTGGCGAGCGCCGCCCGGCCTGAGTTCGACCGGTTTGCCGTGCGGTGTGTGCCGATAGGCGTCCGCCCAGGCTTCCTTTCGCGCTAGCAGGGCGGCGGGGTCGGCTAGCTGTTTCGCAATCACCAGCTTTTCCAGGGCTGCCAGCCAATGGTGATAGTACCGGGAGCCGTCGTCGGGTTCGCCGCGATCGGCTGCGGCTTGGAGTTCCGCAGCCAGCGCGGCCGCCCATTCCTTCCAGGTGAAGTGCCCCTCCTCGGAGAGTCTCACGGTCATCGCGAAGGCCTGCGCCTGCCAGGGCTCGGCGAAGACTGGCCCGCCGGCGTCAAGCGGCAGTTGGGGCAGATTGAGGTCACGCGTGCTCAAGGTAGTCGTCCCACATGTCCAGATGAACGGAGTCCCGGACCGATGCCTGCTCGCCCCAAAGCTCGCGAGCGGAAAAACGGACGGAGTAAACGTGCTGCCGTTTCTCGCCCTGAAACTGCGCGTTGCTGTCGGGAAACGAGTAGACGCCGTGATCCAGTGTGATGATGCCCGTTTTGCCTCGGGCGTAGCGCGGGAGCCGGGTGTGCCCGGTTGGGTTCGTGTTGCGGGCCCGTACGCACTGGCCAGCCCGAAACTTAGGCGGCACTTTGGGATCATCGCTCGAAGGCATGCCGCGGCCAAGACTACGAGCTGCAACAACGGCCGTCAACGCCGGAACCGCTTTCGCGGACCCGGGATCTGGCGTGCCGGTTTCCAGCTCCTTCGGCGTGACCAAGCCATGCTCCACAAGCAGTTGCTCGTTGATCCGCAGCCATCGCTCGTAGTAGGTCATACGCAGGTAGTCGACGGGAGGCAGTAGTTCGATTTGATACCGCCAGGCGTCCAGGTTCCACTTGCCAAGCCTCCGGAGCGACGCGTTGATCCCATACACGCGTCCCTCCCAGGCCGCATGGAACACGGGCTCATCTGTCTCATACTGAACGCGGCCCATGTCCTGTAGGCCGCCCATATCGTGGATGCCGTTCATACCTTTCCTCCCGGAGGAGCAACCTTGGTAACGCCGACCATGGCATCGCGTGTGACTAGTGCTGCGAGCTGCTCTTCGTTCAGGCTTTCGGTGCCGGCCGGACGCTCCGGAAGCACGATGTAGCGCAGTTCCGCAGTGCTGTCCCAAACCCGCACTTCCGCGTCTTCATCGACTTGGGTGCCGAACTCGCGCAATACGCCGCGCGGGTCGATCACGGCACGCGACCGGTAGGCCGCTGACTTGTACCAAACCGGCGGCAGCCCAAGTACCGGCCACGGGTAACACGAACAGAGCGTACACACCACCAGGTTGTGGACTTTGGGACTGTTCTCGAGCACAATCATGTGTTCGCCCTGCCCGCTGGTGTAACCCATTTCCGCGATGGCCGCTGGAGCATCCGTCAAGAGACGCTCCTTGTAGGCGGGATCAACCCAGGCTCGCGCCACCACCCGTGCTCCATTGCGGGGACCTACTTTGTGTTCGAACCGGTCAACGAGCACGTCGAGCGCCGCCGGGTCAACGAGCCCCCTTTCAACTAGCAGCGATTCGAGTGCTTTCACGCGCAAGGCGGGGTCGGACGGGACGGCTTGATGGTCGTGATCATGATCGTGTGCCATAGTCTGTGCGGCGGCTGCGCCGGCGGTCGCTAGTGACGCTGGTCCAGAATCCCTACTTGCTCTTTTGTGCGTAATTGACCATGCCCTGGAAGTCGACCAGCACCACCGGTTCGTCTCCGACCACCCAAGCGTCGTGTCCTGGCGGAATATAGAGGACGTCCCCAGCCCTCGAAGTCTTCTCGGTTCCGTCATTCATCCGCGTCGTCAACGTCCCCGAGAGTTGATATCCGCAATGCATGGACTGGCAGCTGTTCGTCTTGGCAATCGGTTTTACGCATGTTGACCACTTCCAGCCGGGCTCAAACGTAGCGCGGCCGATTAGTGCTCCGCCCACATTGACGATTTCGACCCTGCCCTTGTCAAATGTCCGCACCTCGTCGGGCGAATTCAAGCTCTTGAACACGAACGCCGCAGTACTCATAGGCCTCACTCCTTTTCGGGTGGCCTTCCAAGCTGACCCAGGAAGTCTACCACCTGCTCGGCGTGGGCATCAACAGGGTGCTTGGGTCTTCTGGCACGCCACGGCTGGACCGCCCAGGGTTTTTGCGGATTCCCACGAATCGCGCTACGCCGAGTAACTCGATACACTGCAAACTGAGATGGACTTTCCTGGAATCCCCGCGCAGATTGAGCGCCTGATCGTCGACGTTGAGTATGCCACCAGCGGTTGGTCACCAAAAAGCTGGCAGCAGCGGCGGGCGCCCGGCAAATGGTCGCGGGTGGAGATCGTAGGGCATCTGGTCGACTCGGCCCGGAACAATACGGAACGAATGGTTCGGGCACTAAGCGTAGACTCGTTCGAATGGCCCTCTTACCAGCAGGAGCAGCAGGTGAGCATGCAGCACTATCATGAATCGGCGGCGGCTCAGACCCTGGTGCTTTGGGCAGCCTTGAACCGCCATCTGGGCTACGTTATCGGGCACGTGCCGGACGAGAAGCTCTCGATGCGTTGCCACATTGGCCCATCCTGGAAGGTGTCGCTCGAAGAAATGATGCTGGACTACGTGGCGCACATGGAGCACCATCTCCGGCAGATCTTTGAGGGCGAACGGGCGACGATCCGGTATTCCGGTTTGGCCTATCCGTTGTATTAAGGAAGACGGGGGAATGTGCGACTTCGATCAATCTGTGTTGGTTTGACCTGTGCCGTGATAGCCGCGGGTGCCGTGGCTGCGGAGTCGCCTGTCCCCGAGGTCCTGACCTGGGTTTGCAATTGCCAGTCGGGCGGCTCATTTGGCGCAGCGTTTGTGGTGGGTGGACAGGAAGCGACGCTCTTCTTGCCCGCTGCCGGCCATTCCGCTCACGCCAGCTGATGAGCGGATCTGGAGCGCGCTATGGAGACAAGACCTACGAGCTATTCATTAAAGGCATCGGCGGTTCCTCGAAAAGGGCGGGGCGAAAATCGCCGACAACTGCCAGGCCGAGCAACCGCGCAATCTGGCACCCGTTGGCGAAGGAGCGCTAACAGACGCCGACGCCGGCAAAGCGGTACAGCTGAAAGTGGGCCAGAAGGTTCAATTCAGCCTTCCGGTTCAGAGCGGCACGGGCTATTCCTGGCTGGCGCCCCCGAAGAGCCCCCTTTTAGAATTGGAGTACGGATACGGAGCTTTTCGTACCAAGACCCGGAGCCCCGGCGGTGGTATCAATCACAGCCACGGCCAAGCGGGCGGCCTTTCTGGTGCTCGAGTTTCGCTACGCGCGCCCCTTTGAGAAGGGAACTCCACCCGCCAAGACGCTGCGGTTTCCCATCCTGATTACCGAGTGATCGGGAAAAGGCCGATTTCAGCGGCCGGACTTGGTAAGAATGGGTCATGGCTCAAGAACAACTGTCCGTAGAACCCCGGGTTCGCTTGCTGGCTAAGGAAGAAGCCGGACCCGAGGCTGCCGCAACGTATGACATGCTGCTGGCGAAACGGGGTGTTGTCCCCAATATGTTCCGCGCGTGGGCGCATGCGCCTGCGATCATGGCGAAGGTCGCTCCGCTGGCGTCCACCATACTCGGCGACGGCGCTCTTGGCGGCGGGTATAAGGAACTGATCGCAACTCGAATTTCGATTCTGGCTGAATGCGAATATGCGCGCGTCGCGCACGCGCAACTGGCTTTGAAGAAGGGCGCCTCCTCGCAACAGGTAGCAGGGCTCGATCTGCTCTTGCCCGATGCCTACACAGAAACCGAGCACCTGGGGCTGGTTTGCGCCGACCGGTTGTTTCGCAGCGCCGAAGCGGTCGACGACGAATTCTACGCCTCGCTTCAGGCGCATTTTACGGAACCGCAGATCGTGGAATTAGTGGGAACTGTCACCATGATGCTGTTCCTGACTCGGTTCATCAACACGTTGCGCATTCCCATAACGCCGGCGCCTCGTCAGGAAATGATGGACGAATGACTGAACGCTTTGCGCTGGCCGGCGACGCGGCCATTATTACCGGTGCGGCCCGCGGACTCGGCAGGGCCATCGCAACCGCCTTTGCAGAAGAAGGGGCAGGGGTTGTGTTGGCGGACATATCCCCCGACGTTGAGAGGGTTGCCCGTTCGTTGCGCGATGCCGGTAAGACGGCCATGGGGCTTGTCACCGATGTGACCCGCGCCGCCGATTGCGAGGCTCTGGCTCGGTTCGCGGCGGAGCAGTTGGGCCACATTGACATGCTGGTCTGCAATGCGGGCATCGACATCCCAGGGCATGCCTTGACATTCGGTGAAGACGTATGGGACCGCGTAGTCGATGTGAATCTGAAAGGGTATTTCCTGTGCGCGCAGGCGGTGGGCCGGTTCATGGCCGATCGAGGGCAGGGAGGTTCCGTGGTGATGATCACTTCCTTCGCAGCGACGCACGCGGTGGCAGACATCATCGCGTACAACGCAGCCAAGGGCGGCGTCAATCAGCTGGTCAGAACGTTGGCGCTGGAATGGGCGGGGCTGGGCATTCGTGTGAACGGTGTTGCGCCGGGTTATCTGGAGAACATCATGGTGGGAATGGAAAGCACGCACCGCGATCCGCAAACAGAAGAGCGGGTACTGCGCCATACGCCACTAGGCCGGCGCGCCAAGCTGGAAGAGATCGCTAATGCGGTCGTGTTCCTTTGCACAAAGGGTGCCAGTTACATCACCGGATCGATTCTGGCAGCCGACGGCGGATACACGGCCATCTGAAGCGGCAAGCTGTAGACTGAGACCAAACGACTATGAACGCTCTCATGCTCCGTGAGTACAGACATCTCGAATTGATCGACCTTCCCCAACCGGAGATTGGCGCGAATGATCTACTGATTCGCGTAAAGGCCTGCGGCATTTGCGGCAGTGATATACACGGCTACGACGGCAGCACCGGCAGACGCATTCCGCCGCTGGTGATGGGCCACGAAGCCGCAGGTCTGGTAGAAGCCACGGGCGTCGCGGTGAGTCGCTTCAAGCCAGGCGACCGGGTTACGTTCGACTCCACTGTATATTGCGGCGAGTGCTTCTTCTGCCTGCGTGGTCAACAGAATCTTTGCGACAACCGGCAAGTTCTGGGCGTCTCCTGCGGAGACTACCGGCGCAACGGCGCTTTCGCCGAATTCGTCTCGGTTCCGGAGCGTATTTGCTACCGGCTGCCGGACAACGTCCCCTTCGAGCACGCCGCGCTCATCGAGGCTATATCCGTCGCGGTCCATGCTGTCTCGCTCACGCCGATTGCGTTGAACGACGCGGCTGTCGTGGTTGGCTCCGGGATGATCGGCCTGTTGATCATCCAATCGCTGAAGCTGACTAGTTGCGGCCGCATCATCGCGATTGACGTGGACGATGCCAAGCTCAAAGCGGCCGCGCAGTTGGGTGCTCATGAAACGATCAACTCTCGGTCAGAGGACGCGAAGGCTCGGGTTCTCTCCCTCACTGGCGGCCGTGGCGCGGACCTGGCCCTCGAAGCGGTTGGCGCGACCGACCCGATTCAAACCGCGATTGAGTGCGTGCGCAAAGGCGGAGTCGTGACGCTGGTAGGCAACCTGTCGCCGAAGGTGAACATACCGTTGCAGGCCGTTGTCTCGCGACAATTGAAGCTTATCGGCTCCTGCGCTTCGAACGGCGAATACCCGACTTGCATTGACCTGCTCGCGCGTGGCGCGATCCAGGTGGAACCGATGATCAGCGCAAGGGCCCCGCTGAGCCAGGGTGTGGAGTGGTTCGAGCGGTTGTACTCGCACGAGCCGAACTTGATGAAGGTCATTCTGCAGCCGTAGAGAGCCTTATGAACTATCGCGACCTCGGCCGGACCGGATTCAAGGTTTCGGAGGTTAGCCTCGGCGCCTGGCAAATTGGCGGTGCCTGGGGTAGCGTTACAGATCACGACGCCATCCGTGTCCTGCACAGCGCTCTTGACAGCGGCATCAACTTCATCGACACGGCCGACGTCTATGGCGATGGCCGCAGCGAGCGCTTCATCGCAAGGGTTCTGAAAGAGCGCAGCGAGGAAGTCCGGGTGGCGACAAAAGCAGGCCGGCGTCTTTCGCCGCAGGTGGCAGCCGGCTACAACCGCGAAAATCTCACTGCCTTCATCGAACGCAGCCTGAAGAACCTGGAGCGCGAAACAATCGACCTGGTGCAACTGCACTGTCCGCCGACGGAGGTCTACTATCAGCCGGAGGTCTTCGAGATCCTCGACGACCTCAAGCGAGCCGGAAAGGTTCTGCACTACGGGGTCAGCGTTGAGAAGGTGGAAGAGGCGATCAAGGCGCTCGAGTTTCCCGGCGTTGAAACTATCCAGATCATCTTCAATCCTTTCCGGCAACGTCCGCGCGATCTCTTCTTTCCGCTGACGCAATTAAGAAAGGTTGGGATTCTGGCGCGGTTGCCGCTCTCTAGCGGGCTGCTCTCCGGAAAGGTCACGCGCGAAACGAAGTTCCCAGCCGACGACCACCGCAACTTCAACCTGCACGGCGAGCAGTTTGATCGCGGCGAGACGTTCTCCGGGATTGATCTGGATGTCGCGCTGGAGGCGGTTGAAGAAATTCGGAACCTGTTGCCGCCTGAGGTGAGCATGGCCAACTTGGCGTTGCGCTGGATACTGGACCATCCGGCCGTCTCTTGCGTGATTCCCGGCGCACGCAATGAAACACAGGTGGCCGAGAATGCGAAGGCTTCGAGCCTGCCGCCGCTGACGTCTGAGGAATTCGATGCGTTGCAACGCATCTATGAGAAGTCCATCAAGGAGTTGGTTCACCAGCGCTGGTAGCGGCACCCGACTTGGGGAAGCGCTTCCTCACGGTCGCGCCTCGGAAGGCTTTGGTCCGCCTTTTGTAGTCTTAAGGTCTAACTGAGCGCCGCTTGTATCTTTACAACTGACGCAGCCGGAATGGTGACGCGCAATGTGCTGCCGGACGCCGTTACGGTCAACGGCTGCGGCTTCACAGCGTTGGGGTTGGTGAAGTCGTTGTGTGCATGAATGTCGGGTCCGGTCAAGGCAACGCCACGTGCCTGGCTTGCGTTGGCGCCGCGCAGCTGAATGGTGGTTTCCAGCGCATCGGTCAGGTGATTGTTGACGCCAGTCAGCGTAAGCGTGCCATTCAAAACGGAGGCGGAGCCGGCCAATCGAACCACATGCTGTGACTTCCCTCCATATTGATAGGGGATCCGCGGCGCCGAGAATTCACTGCGCAACGCCTGCCCGTTGCGATGGTCCACGTACATAGCAAAGACGTGATACGTCGGCGTCACGCAGAAGTTGTCGCCGCTCGCCAGGAAGAGCGTTTGAATGCAGTTCACCAACTGAGCCACATTCGCCATGGCCACTTTGTCCACATTCCGTTGGAACGTGTCGAGCGTTAAGCCGGCAACCAAGGCGTCACGCATGGTTTGGACGCTGCCGAATAAATGATTGGGCGCAACGGCCGTGGTGTCCTTGTGCCAGGTGCCCCACTCGTCGACCACGAGCTTCACCTTGTGCTCCTTATCGATCTCGCCCATGATGTCCCATGTCTGCCGGATTAGCGAGTCCATGCGGTCTGCCTGATTCAGCAGCTGATAGCCATCATCCGAGCTGAAGTTGAGCGAGTCACCGCTTCCGGTCGTCATGCAGTAGTAGTGCAGCGCCCAGCCCCAGATCCGGTTGAAGAGGCCCGGGGATTTGGCTGCGATCGCGTGGAAGAAATCATGCGTCCATTTAGGGTCGCCGGCATTGGGGCCCGACGCGATGAACGACAACGGATTGCCAAACAAAGGTACCCAGGCGATAAACTTTCGGAACTCCACCGAGTATTCCTCGGCGGTCATGTCGCCGCCGCAGCCCCAGCTCTCATTGCCGACGCCCCAGAAGCGGACGTCGAATGGCTCGGGCGAGCCGTTGGCCGCTCGCGCTTTCGCCAACGTAGTAACGCCAAGCGGCGAGTTGCAATACTCCACCCACTGATAAAAGTCCCGCGCAGGTAGGCTTCTGATATTCGCTGCCAGATACGGTTGACAGGTAATCAGCTGGCAGAATTCTATAAACTCGTTCGTTCCAAATTGGTTTGGATCGTTGCGGGACGGGCTGCTTTGGGGGACGTTCTGCAAGCGGCCGGAGTTCGCCCAGAAGTTATTACGCGCCGGCCGCTGGGCCTGCGGCCCAATGCCGTCGCGCCAGTCGTAGCTATCGGCGAAGCAGCCACCAGGCCAGCGAACCACGGTTCCGCCAATAGGCTTCATAGCATCGACCAAGGCTTTGCGGATTCCGTGAATATTCGCAACCTTCGAATCGGGCCCGACCCAGACGCCGTCGTAAACGACACCGCCGAGATGCTCGACGAACTGGCCATACAACAGCGGGCTCACCGTTCCGATGGGTTCACCGGTGAACACCTCGATCTCGGCATCGGCGGCACGAGCCAGTCGGGGCAATGTGAGTGCCGCGGGGAGGGAGGCGAGAAAAGCCCGGCGGTCAATTGGTGGCATACGCGAACTCCTGGTGGGGTCTTCTGAAGTTGCTGTGAACAGGCGCTGCAAACGCTTGCAGTACTCCACAGATCCTATCACTGGCAAGTTCTTGCCACTAGCTAAGCTAGTCCAGAAGTTGTCACGGCGATACGGCTCTTTCCCCGCCTCGGCATCCCAGCAAAGTCGAAAAGCCAGTTAAGGAAGCACGGGCTGATGCGTCTGCCGGGCCTCCTGCCGCAGGCCCAATATGAGACCAAATTATTTCAAGAGCCGCTTCCTGCTTCGATCCGCAGCAAATTGCTTACAGCACTTTCGTCGGTGGCCGCCGCCTCGCCAAGCGATGCATCATCCGGCATAAAGGACGGCAGCACGCCCGGTGCGCCGACGGCCTCGGATGGATCGGCTCAATTGATGGCCGCTTCGACGCGTCCATCTCCCCCGAGCCTTCCTGAGCCCCGGTTGTCCGGCTCTGACTTGCTGCTGCGGGGCCGTGAAGCCTCATCGAGAATCTACCGGGAGCGTTCCAGCGTCGTCTGTCGGGAGCGGATCGACCGCTTCAAGGGACCGATCGCAGACGCAGCCGGTCATTCGGTGGATGTGATCACGTCCGACGTGGCGATGGAAGAGGGTGTCGAGCGCTACTCGAACGTGCGTCAGAACGACAAGCCTCGACCGAGCATCGCCCGGATCGGCGGCGCCTGGTCGGAAGGCGAGTATTCGACTCTTCTGCGGCAAACTGCGGAGACCCTGGATTCCGACACAGCCATTCGAATGGGCGTCGTCACCAAGTTCAACGGCGCTCCGGCGGTTCTTTTCCGTTTCGACGTGCCGCGGTCCGACAGCAATTGGGATTTCCTGGTGAGATCCAAGCACTACTTACTGGGATTCCACGGAGAAGTATGGATTTCCCAAGTCACCGGCGAAGTCTTGCGAATTCGACTCACGGCAACCCAGATTCCTTCCGGTACGGGAATCTCGCAGGTTGACTGGAGCGTGGACTTCGGTCCGGCGACCTCGATGGCGCTCCTTCATCTTGCCGTCGAAGGCCACGTATAGCGTTACCTATCCCCACGACCAGCATCCGGAATGGAACGTCATCTCGTTCTCCAACTACCATCACTACGGCGTGGACATCTCGATTCACTACAACTAACGATTGTTGGTACAAGCCTCAGCCGGTGCTAAAAAGGGAATCCGCTGCTGACGAGTCTGTGTGAAAACTCCGGCGCAGAACTGCGCGCGGCCTCCGAAGAGCTTTCCTGCATTTCGTTCCATCTTTGTCGAGCCTACAGTCGCGGCTCCGAAGCTTTGTGCGCTCCGCTTAGCGTCTGCTCCGTAATCATCCGCTTGCTCACGCGCGCGGTTCAGTGCTGGAGTGAGCGTCCGGCAAGCGTGCGTGACTCGAACTGGCCAGCCAGAGTAATTTTGGGGAATGCCCCGAAAGCAAACACCAATCGCCGAAGAGTTTCTTGATTTACAACGTCGGCTGGCGGAATGGAGAAGTAGTCATCCGCGCCGCTCGCCGTTGCCGGAACAGTTCTGGACGGAGGCTGCCGGACTGGCGCGCAAACATGGCTTGTATCGCACGGCCCGCACGCTGCCCATCGACTACGCCAACCTGCGCAAACGCCTGCGAAGTCCAGCGCCGGTTGCACCCGTCCCCCGTCTGCAGTTCGTGGAACTATCGCCCACGCCGGCCGGGACCGGCTATTGCGTGGAACTGTTGCGGGTGCAGGGCAACTCGGGCGCCGTGGACTGGAGCCAACTGTTGCGCGCGTGGCGGCAAAGCGAGCGATGATTCAGATCACGCCGCAGATGCGCATCCTGGTGGCGGTCGAGCCGGTGGACCTAAGAAAAGGTATCGACGGGCTGGCCGCGCTGTGCCGGGAGAAACTCCAAGCCGACCCGTTCTCGGGATGTCTGTTCCTATTCCGCAGCCGCCGCGCGACAGCCATCCGTGCGTTGGTGTACGACGGCCAAGGGTTTTGGATGGCGCACAAGCGTTTGAGCAAAGGACATTTTAAATGGTGGCCCAGCGGAAGCACCTCAGCGCAAACGCTCCAGGCGCACCAGGCGCAACTGCTGCTGGCGGCGGGCAATCCGGAAACGGAAGCAGCGCCGGTGTGGCGCAAGGTGGGTTAAAAAAATCGCGCCAGGGCCTTGCGTTCGGGCGCAAATTTTGTCACACTGTTGCTTCGCCATGGAACTGCAGTGGAGATACCGCGGCCGCACAATCACCGGTGGCGACGTCGGTTTCATTCGCGACTTGATCGTCGCCCACCCCGCAGCCGGGCGCTGTGAACTGTCTCGCTTGTTGTGCCAAGCATGGGACTGGAAACAGTCCAACGGAACGCTGCGCGACATGGTGTGCCGCGGCATGCTGTTGATACTCGACCGCAGCGGCGAGATCGTGCTGCCGCCGATGCGGTCGCACCCGCCGAACCCGCTCCTGCTCCGCAGTCGGCCGGAACCGGTAGTGCCCGATAACCGGCCGGTGCGGGGCGCGCTGCATGATCTTCTGCCGCTGGAGATTGTGCAGGTGCGGCGCAGCGATGAAGAGCCGCTGTTCAACAGCCTGATGGAGCAGTACCACTATCTGGGCTATGAGCAGCCGGTGGGTGAACACTTGAAGTATCTGGTCAAAGCGCGCGGGCAGGCGATCGCGTGTGTGGCTTGGTCGAGCGCGCCGCGGCATCTGGGCGCGCGCGACCGTTTCATCGGCTGGGACCAAGTGGCGAGGCGGCGAAACATCCGCTTGATCGCTTACAACACGCGCTTTCTGATTCTGCCGTGGGTGCGAGTGCCGCACCTTGCCTCGCATATTCTGGGGCGGATGGCGCGCCAAGCGCCGCGCGACTGGCTGCGGATGTACGCCCATCCCATTCATCTGCTGGAGACCTTCGTCGATCCGGAGCGGTTTCGCGGAACCTGCTATCGGGCGGCGAACTGGATCGTGGTGGGAAAAACCACCGGCCGGGGCAAGGATTCACAGAGCAAGCGGCCGAACCGGTCCATCAAGCAGGTGCTGGCTCTGCCACTTCACCGGCGGTTCCGGCAGTTACTGAGCCAATGAAGGAAAACGATGAAGCTGGACCCGGAGACCATCGACATCAGTATTCAGGAATTGGAAGCGCTGGTGGATGGAGCGTGCCATCAGACGCTGAATGCGGACGGTCACCGCAAGTTGCGCGGAGCGGTGGAAACGTTGGGGGAGATGGCGCGCCTGCTGGCAGACAAGGACGCGACGCTGCGTCAACTGCGCCAGATGTTGTTGAAACCGCCTACGACCGAGAAGACGCGCGTGGTGCTGGAGCGTGCGGGAGTGAAGCCGGAGCCTGGAGATTCGGCCACGCCGAAGAAGAAACGTAAAGGCCATGGGCGCAATCCGGCGCGCGCGTTCGAAGGGGCGGAGAAAGTGAAAGTGGCGCACCCCATGCTGAAGCCGGGGGACAAGTGTCCGGAGTGCGAAAAGGGGAAAGTGTATCGGCTGAAAGAGCCGGCGATGCGGGTGCGGATCGTGGGGCAAGCGCCGGTACAGGCGGCCGTATACGAGTTGGAGCGGCTACGCTGCAATCTGTGCCAGGAGGTGTACGAAGCGCCTCCGCCGGCCGGCATGGGCGAGGACAAGCGCGACGAGACGGCGGCGAGCATGGTGGCGCTGTTGAAGTATGGTTCGGGCGTTCCGTTCTACCGGCTGCAAGGGCTGCAAGCCAACCTCGGCATTCCATTGCCGCGTTCGACACAATGGGACCTGGTGGCCAAAGCGGCCAAGCCACTCGTGCCGGTGTATGAGGAACTGATCCGGCAGGCGGCGCAGGGCGACGTGCTGTACAACGACGACACGGCAGTGAGGATCCTGGCGCTGCAGCGGGAGACGGCGGCGGACCGCACGGGGGTGTTTACCACGGGCATCGTGGCGGTGGCCGAAAGTCGACGCATGGCGCTGTTCTTCAGCGGCGACAAGCATGCGGGCGAGAACCTGGCCGATGTACTGAAGCGGCGCGCAGCGGATCTGCCACCGCCGATCCAAATGTGTGATGCACTCTCTCGCAACACGCCGAAGCTAGCGCCGGCAATCGAGCCACTGATGGGAAACTGCCTCGCCCATCTCAGAAGGAACTTTGTCGAAGTGGCGCCTAACTTCACTCCGGAATGCCGGTATGTGCTGGAGACGCTGGGCGCGGTTTACGGCAACGACGATACGGCGCGGGAGCAAGCGATGACTCCGGACGAGCGGCTCAAGTATCATCAGGCGCGCAGCGGTCCGCTGATGGAGCAACTGCGCCAATGGGGTGCGAGCCAGTTGGACGAACATAAAGTGGAACCGAATTCAGGGCTGGGCAAGGCGATCCGGTATCTACTCAACCATTGGCCGAAGCTGACTTTGTTTTTGCGCCAACCGGGAGCGCCGCTGGACTCCAACATCGTCGAGCGCGCCTTGAAGAAAGCGATTTTAAATCGCAAAAACGGGCTATTCTATAAAACGCGCAATGGGGCGCGCGTGGGCGATCTGTACATGAGCCTGATCCACACTTGCGAGTTGTGCGGCGGCAATCCGTTCGACTATCTCACCGAGTTGCAGAAACATGCCGCGGAGATCCAAGAAAACCCGGCAGCGTGGATGCCGTGGAACTATCGTGCGGCGCTGGAGCCAGCCGCGTTGGCGAAGGCGGCTTGACGGCAGCCAAACGTCGAGAGGGAACCATAATGCCCAGACAGACAAAATCCAGTAAGCCCGCAGCATGCCAGGCGTGCCAAGGGACGGACCTGGTGCGGCGAATCAAGACTTACCCGGTGCATCTGGAGGGCGAACTGAAAGGCAAGCAGATCCACGTCGGACGAGTGGCCTTATACGAATGCCAGAGCTGCGGCTACCTCATGCCGACCCCGGCTGGACAAGCAAAGGTGGACCGCAATGTCAACATGGGAATCAGGCTGTTCCTCGGCCAACTGCACTGAAATACGGCCGGAATTTACATGTTCCGGTCGGGCTACGCACGCTTACCGGACGCTCACAATCATCCGCTTGCTCACGCGCGCGGTTCAGTGCTGGAACTCCGAATGCTTTCTCAGCAACCCGCTAATCTAAGATGCTAGCGTGAGCCAACTGATGATTCTCCTCGCGCTGGTCTTCCTGGTCAACAATTGCCTCGTCGCCGGTGAAGTAGCCATCACGATCGACGATCTCCCTCGCGGTGGGGACCTTCATACGACGCCGGACGCTGACCGGGCGATGACTGTCAAACTGTTGGCTCCGTTTCAGGCCGAACACATACCCTTAATCGGCTTCGTCAACGAGTGCCATCACACCGAACTGCAGGCGCTGTTGTCGCTCTGGGTCGTGGCAGGCGCCGAGCTGGGCAATCACACCTGTTCGCACCTGGATCTGAACAAGACCCCGGTGGCCGCCTTCGAATCCGACATTGTGAAAGGCGATGTCGTGACCACAGCTGCCGTCGGCCATCAACCGGTGTATTTCCGATATCCGTTCTTACATGCGGGCAAAGATCTGGCGACAAAGCAGGCGATACAGCAGTTTCTACAGGCGCACGGCTATCGCAATGCTCCCGTGACGCTCGACGACTCCGACTATATGTTCGCCGTCGTCTACGCGAAGGCTTTGGTCGCCGGTGACTCACAAAAAGCGAACCGCGTTCGCGGGCTGTACCTGGCCTATATGGAGTCGATCCTTGTCTTCTTCGAAGCGCGGTCCATCGAAGTCACGGGCCATGAAATTCGCCAGATTCTGCTGATTCACGCCAGCCAGCTCAACGCAGATGCCATGCCCGATCTGCTGGCCATGATGCGCCGACGAAGATATAAGTTCGTATCGCTGGAACGCGCGTTGGAAGATCCGGCCTACGCCTTGCCTGAAACCTACGTCGGGCCGGGCGGCTTTTCGTGGATTCATCGCTGGTCGATGACCAAAGGCATGAAGCCCAAGGGCGAGCCAGACGAACCTGAGTGGATCCGCAAAGAAGCGGGATTCTGATCGGCCACGTCTAGTCTTAGCCAGTCTAGGGCTGCTGCACAGGCAAGTCCATTTGTGAGACGCTTAAGACGTGGCACGAGCGGTTGTGAGATATGCCTTCGTCGCACTGCTTGCGTTGCTGTCAACGCAGGGCGTTGTGCCGTCGGTACGCGTTCTCGTTGGCTTTGAGATCGTCTGCTCCACCGAGGCCGACCAGCAGACCCCTCGCAGAGTCCAGCGAATTCGCGCTGCAGCACCGGTTCTGCAACCCGCACCGTTATACGTTTCTCAGACCAGGCCCGAGCCGGACACCGCCGCACTCTTCCAACGTCCCCCTCCTATACGCTCTCTCTTCGCATAACCACGACCAACGTTTTGGAAATCGGAAGGAGAGGACTTGTGTCTTTGGGAAACTTGCTACGTCTTTTTGGACTCGGAGACCGTGAAGCCGAGGATCGATTGCGGGACACTAACCGGCGGCGGGCTGAGCTGGCCTGTTTTACGGATGATCAACTCGAATCAGCTTCGAAAGGTCTCAGCGCGGACGCCGGCGTGGTTGAAACGTTCGCGCTGGCAGCAGTGATTGCAGAGCGTGTGCTCGGATTGCATTTGTTCGACGTGCAGGTCCTGGGCGCGCTCGCATTACAGCGAGGGGAAATCGCCGAGATGCAAACCGGCGAAGGCAAGACGGTCGCGGCTGTGCCGGCCGTGATTTGGTATGCCCTGAAGCGCAGGGGCGTACATGTGCTAACCGCCAACGACTACCTGGCTCGACGCGACGCCAAGTGGATGGGCGGGATATACGATTGGTTCGGACTATCGGTCGGCCATATCTCGCAGGACATGTCCGCGGAGCTACGTCGGGCCGCATATCTGTGCGACGTCACGTACGCGACGGCGAACGAAGTGGGCTTCGATCACCTGCGCGATGGCTTGGCTCGCAGTGCAGACGAATTAGTCCAACGGCCGTTTGCATTTGCCGTTATCGACGAGGCCGATTCCATACTGATCGACGAGGCGCGTATCCCGCTCGTCATCGCGGGTGGTGTTCCTGAAGACTCAGCATTCGCTTACCGAGTCGACTCATTGGTCGCCGGGCTTCGTCCATACGTACACTTTTCCCTGGATGAGTTTGCCCGCAACGTTCAACTAACAGATTCAGGCATTGCTCATGTGGAGCGATCGCTCGGTTGCGGAAGTCTATTCGTAGCCCAGAACCTCACCATCCTGACCGCGGTGCAAGATGCGCTGCATGCGCGCGTCCTGCTGCGACGCAATGTGGATTACGTGGTCAAGGATGGCTCCATCGAACTGGTGGATGAGTTCAAAGGCCGCATCGCGCAGAACCACCGGTGGCCGGCGGGCTTGCAGTCGGCCATCGAAGCGAAGGAACGAGTTCGCCTTAAAACGCAGGGGCGCATTCTCGGTTCGATTACCGTGCAAAGCCTGGCCGGGATGTACGAGGGGATCTGCGGCATGACCGGCACCGCCGCCACGCAGGCCAGTGAATTCTGGAAGGTCTACAAGCTGCCGGTCACGGTGATTCCAACCAACCGGCCGGTCATCCGCAAGGACCTGCCTGACGTCGTGTATGCAGACAAGGAGGCTCGAAACCGCGCGCTGGCGGAAGAGATTCGAAAGGTTCATGAGACAGGTCGTCCGATTCTGGTAGGAACGGCCAGCGTGGAAGAATCCGAAGCGCTGAGCCGCCGCTTGCAATTGGCAGGTATTCCGCATTCGGTGTTGAACGCCCGCAACGACGAAGCAGAAGCCGAGATCGTCGCCGGCGCCGGCGCACTGGGGGCGGTCACGGTGTCCACGAACATGGCGGGGCGAGGCACCGACATTCTGCTGGGAGGCAATCCGCCCACCGACCGCGACCAAGTGGTGGCGCTGGGCGGCCTGTACGTAATCGGCACCACTCGCCATGAGGCCAGGCGGATCGACAACCAACTTCGCGGCCGTGCCGGACGCCAGGGCGATCCGGGCACATCCCGTTTCTTCATCAGCCTTGAAGACGACCTGCTGGTGCGCTTCGGGATTGCGGAGAACCCGGACATCGAGAGTGTGCAGCGCACGGTGGAGAGCCAGAATCTCGAGCTCCGGCAGATGCTCTGGAAATACGACGGCGTGGTTGAGCATCACCGCCGCGAGATCTACACCTTGCGCCGCGAGATCCTGCTGTCACCTGATTGGAGTCTTCGTCCGATGCTCGCCGAAGAACAGTTTGGCGAACTGCTCCAAGCCGTTGGCGAAGAGGAACTCGAAAAGGCGGGCCGTCAAATCACCCCTGCCATCATCGATGATCTCTGGGCCGACTATCTCGCGAATGTTGCCGAGTTGAGGGGCGGCGTGCATTGGGCTTCGTGGGGCGGCCGCGACCCGCTGTTTACCTTCCTCACCGGCGAGAAGGAAATCTATGCGGATTTTCATCAATGCTTGAAAGACGAAATCGCCGATGTGTTTGCGACAGCCGAGATCCGGAATGGCGTGATCTATTTCAAGAAATCAGAACGTTTGGAGCGCGGAGCAACCTGGACCTACGTCACCACCGACCAGCCCTTTGGAGCGCTGGGCGAGCGGATCATGAAGGGGCTGCGCCGAAGGTTCTCGAAGCGATAAACTGCGCACTTTCAAAACAAAAGCGGAAGCCGCCATAGATCAGCAGCTTCCGCTTGAATGAACTTGCCCGTTGCTGAGTTACTTTGCTCCTGGTGGCTTCGGTGCGGCCGGCACTCCTGGGGCGGTCCCGCCAGCAGGGGCGGATCCTGCCGGCGCGGCGTCGTAAAGCGTCACAATATCCTTCGTAATATCGATTGACGGATCGGCGAAAACCACCGGGCCGCTGGTGTCGAGCACCACGGTGAAACCTTTTTGCTTGGCGTATTGCGTGATGATCGCAACCATCTTCTGCTCTAGCGGCACCAGCAGCCTCTGCTGATCGGCGGTGTATTCTTCCTTAACATCCGCCTGGATGCGCTGTAGCCTCCGGTCTTTCTCGGCTATGTCTTTTTGCAACTGAGCGGCCTTATCCGGCGCAAGCGTCGAACCACCCTTTTGCAGTTGCTCTTGTTCCGCCACTAGCTCGCCGCGCAGCGTATCAAATTCCTTTTGCCGGGGGCCGAACTTTGCGGTCAATTCCTGGCCCGCCTTTTGTCCATCCTTGGACGCGACGATCGCGTTCTGAATGTTGATGACGGCCACCTTATTGCTCTGCGCACATAAACTGCCCGCCATTCCGACCACGGCCAGCGCTGCCAGCAGATTCCTTCCAATTACCATTTTGTTTCCTTTACTTCACTGGTTCACTCTGGTCCACGAATCGCGAAACAGCTGTGCCATCTCCTAGGGTACAAGACCCAGGGATCGAGTCTTGGCTGGGCGCCCGATTTCGCTGGATGTTCGCCCCCCGAAGGTGCCTGTTTTCCATCGACTCGCTATGATATTCACGGGCTTGGCTAGCCTCGAGAGGTTTACCATGCGACAAACTTATGCGGGCCATTTCTTGGCGCGAACCGTCTCGGCTGTGGCAATCGGCGCATTGACATTCGCAGTCGTGCCAGAAATCCGCTCGGCGAGCGCCAGTCCTGACGCGCTTCTTGCTCCCACGCCGCCGATGGGCTGGAACAGCTGGGATTCTTACGGAACCACCGTCCGCGAAGACCAGGTTCGGGCGAATACGGACTACATGGCGAGCCATCTGGCCGCTTTCGGATGGAAATACGTTGTGGTCGATATCCAGTGGTACGAAGCCAATGCGCAGGGGCACGACTACAAGCCGGGCGCTCCGCTCACGATGGACGATAATGGCCGGCTAACGCCCGCGGTGAATCGCTTTCCGTCAGCGGCAAACGGGGCCGGATTCAAACCGCTGGCCGATTACATCCACCGCAAAGGCCTGAAGTTTGGTATCCACATTATGCGCGGAATTCCGCGCCAAGCCGTGGAAAAGAACCTGCCCATCAAGGGCACAAGCTATCGCGCCGCGGCCATCGCCGATAAAGACAACGCGTGCGTATGGAATCCCGATATGTGGGGCGTCGACACAACCAAGCCGGGAGCCCAGGCCTACTACGATTCCATCGCCGAGCTATATGCGTCGTGGGGCGTGGACTTCGTGAAGGCCGATGACATGGGCAGCCATCTGTATCAGCCGGCCGAGATCAAAGCGCTCAGCGAGGCCCTGCGAAAAACGGGCAGGCCGATTGTGCTGAGCATTTCGCCGGGTCCGGCGCCACTGTCTGAAGCCAGGTTCTTCCAGAAGTATGCGCAAATGTGGCGCATCTCCGACGACTTCTGGGACGACTGGAAACTACTGCGGCGCCAGTTCGATTACACCAAGGAATGGGCTCCGGAGGTGGGCAAGAACGGCATATGGCCCGACGCCGATATGCTCCCCATCGGACGCTTGCGGATGCCCTACAAAGACAAAAAAGGTGAGCCGTCGAAATTCACTCACGATGAGCAGGCAACGATGATGAACCTGTGGTCCATATTTCGCTCGCCTCTGATTATGGGCGGCGACCTGCCAACACTCGACGCATTCACACTCGGCCTGCTCACCAATCCGGAAGTCATCGCCGTCAACCAGTCGAGCGGCGGTGGCCATCAATCTTTCAACGACGGCGCAACCATCACCTGGACCGGCAATGCTCCCAGAGGAAGTGACAAATACTTGGCGGTGTTCAATGTGAAGGACTCGCCCAATCATGTCCAGATGGCATGGACGGCCGCAGGCGTTGACGGCGGGCAGGTTCGCGTCCGGGATTTATGGCAGCACAAGGACCTGGGGAGCCTGGGCCGCTTGGACGTGACGCTGGCTCCACATGCGAGTGTTTTGTATCGCGTCGGGGTTGGCGAAGCTGTGAGGAAGTAAGCGAAAGGCTAGCTTAGCTAGGCGGTTCAGTTATTCCGCCGCTTTTCGCATCGGACCGAGGAAGGTTATCCCCGTTTCGATGACTTGGTTCTGGTTGTTTACAAGCGCTTCAGCGTGCAGTGTCGGATTCGGCGGATGACCGAACCGCAATTCAATCAGTTCCACTTGCTCGAGTGGTGTGCTTCCTCCCGCTGCCGGCGACTCACGCCACAACGGGAAGCGAGCATAGTACATCAGGTAGCGGAATGGCTCCGTCTTTGCTGCGGCTTCGAAGCTCGGCCGCCACTCGGACTTGAACAACGTATCGCCGCCGGCCGGATCAAATTCGCCGATGTCCGGAACCGCGTAGACGTGATAGGCGGAACTGGTCTCGACGATGCCGTCCCAGACAAGGGGGTTGACCGCGCGGGGCAACGCTGCGACGCGAAGCGGCTCTTCACCTTCATACAAGCGAGACTCCAGCTGCGCGATGGCCCGCTGATGGAGCACAAAACGAGCTCCATCATACGAAGCGAAGAAGACCAGCGCGAAGATGGCGAGGCCGGGCCCTGTTTTCCTTCTTTCGCCGATTTCATCGCTGACCAGGCGCGCCAGCAACGGCCATAGCGCAGCGATGATCAGCACACTCATGATGACGCCATCGAACAGATAGTTCAGATCGAGATAGAACCACTTGGATGAGAAGGGAAGGCCGAGCCGAACCCCATAGGCGTTTGTCAGATCAAGCAGAAGATGGCTCAGCACACCGACGCAGGCAATCAGCCAGGCGCAAAGCCACGGCAGCTTTTGCCGGCACAGCAATGCGGAAAGCGCGGTCGCCAGCGCAGCCATCACCGGGAACAGTAACAGCGAGTGCGTATAGCCCCGGTGGATTTCCAGGTTGGTCAGCGTGCCCCTGAATAGCGTGACCATGTCAAGGTCGGGGATGTTGGCAGAAATGAGTAGCAGCAGCGTAGCACGCGGGCAAAGCCGGTTCAGTCCGGCGCGTGAGAGCGCTATCGCGGTCAAGGTGTGAGTGATGTTATCCATGGCCGGCGCTTCTAAGCGAAGGTGGCCGCCTGCTGGAGAACTCGCTCGCGCTCGACAAACTGCGGGGGAAGTAAAAGGGTCAGCGCGTGTGGCACAATATCGATGGAAACCGGGATGCGTCCGGCAAACTCTCCGTCGACCTGCAGAGGCGCCCGCTCGGGGTCGGCCGGTTCGCATCGGATCGAACGCGCTCTGAGTACCGTGCAGCCCTTCATCTTGGCGACTTGGCCCAGCATCATGCCCGCCAGATACGGCATATATTGGTACGACCGCTTCGCCTCAAACAGCACAACCTCGAATTGATCGCGCAGCAGTGACGCTTCGCGCGCGATCTCAAAATCGCCGCCGTAGTTCCGTACGCGGGTCACCAGCGTGAACGTGGTGGTGAACTTCTTGCCATCCACGATGGTCCGGAAGGGCACAAGCGGCTTCATGATCTGCGAAAAGCCACCTAAGTAATAGGCGAGCTTTCCAGCAAAAGCTTTTAGGTCGAGGTTCATGTCGTAGACGATCTGGGCGTCGAGTCCAATCCCAGCCATCAACAGAAAGAATCGCTTGGTTCCCCGGGCATCGGTCATGCAGCCGACCGGGATGCGAGTGGGCACGGCCGTCGAGATTCCCGCCGCCGTTTGCTCGATATGAATCTTCACGCCTAGTTCGTGCGCCAGTACGTTCGCCGTGCCGCCCGGCAAAATTGCCAGGGGAACCTGGGAATAAACCATGCCATTCGCCACTTCATTGATGGTGCCGTCGCCGCCTGCCGCCAGAATCAGATCGCAACCCGAAGCGATTGCGGCTCGGGCAATGCGGGCGGCGGTATTCGGCCCCTCAGTGGGGAGCAACTCCGCGGGAATGCCTTGGCCTTCGAGGACGTGGATGGTACGTTGAAGCGAGCGCGTGCCCTGAACCAATCGGCCCGCGTAAGGGTTGAAGATGACGGCGGCTTTCTTGTAATGCCCGACTTCGGTGCGCAATTCTTCATTATAGGTTTTCAGCCATGAAAAATGCGGTTCAGCGCCAGATTGAGGAGCTTCGCGAACAGTTAGAGCGCCACGAGTATCTTTACTACGTCCTTGATCAGCCGGAGATTACCGACGCCGAATACGATGCCTTGATGCGCCAACTGCGGGAATTGGAAGAGCAGCATCCCGAGTACCAATCTCAAGACTCTCCCACCCAGCGGGTTGGCGGAGCGCCTCGCGAAGGGTTCGTCAAAGTGCCGCACAGTTCGCCCATGCTGAGTCTGGATAATGCCTTGAACGAGGCGGAACTGCGCGAATTCGATCAGCGCGTTCGTTCCCTGCTGAAGTCGGAGCCGTTCTCCTATGTGGGCGAGGTGAAGCTGGACGGGCTCTCCATGGCCGCTCACTACGACCACAGCCAACTGAAGCAGGCATTGACTCGCGGCGACGGCCGGGTTGGCGAAGAAGTCACCGAAAACGCCCGCACAATTCGCTCCTTGCCGTTGCGTATCAAGAAGGCTGTGGATGGCGCGACGGCATTTGAGGTGCGCGGAGAGGTAGTCATGCAGAAGACTTCCTTCGAGCGCCTGAATGACGAACGGGAGAAAGCGGAGCTCCCTCGATTTGCCAACCCCCGGAATGCAGCCGCGGGTGCGTTGCGGGCGCTCGACCCGAAACTGACCGCCGCGCGCCAGCTCGATTTCTTTGCCTACTTTCTCTTCAAGGAAGGACGACCACTACTGGATAGCCAGTGGGAGTCTCTCAACAGCCTTCAGTCGATGGGCTTCAAGGTAAACCAGAACCGGCGGCTGTGCAAAGACCTGGATGAATTGCTGGTGTTCATCCGAGATCTCGAAGCCAATCGCGACGATCTGCCCTATGAGATCGACGGCGTCGTCGCGAAAGTGGATTCCGTCGCGCAGCAGGGCAAGCTCGGCTGGACCGCCAAAGCGCCGCGCTGGGCCATCGCTTTCAAATATGCCGCGCAACAGGCGGAAACGGTGTTGGAGAACATCGAAGTGCAAGTAGGTCGAACTGGTGCCCTCACACCGGTCGCACATCTTGCACCAGTCATCGTCGGCGGAGTGACTGTCTCGCGGGCCACGTTGCATAACGAGGACGAGATCGCCCGCCTGGGACTCGCGATCGGAGACCGCGTGCTGGTGGAACGCAGCGGCGATGTGATCCCAAAAATCGTGCGCGTTGTCGACCACGGCAAGCACCGGAAAGCCTTTCACATGCCGCCCACCTGTCCCGTGTGCGGCGGCCATGTGGTGCGCGAGGAAGGTGAAGTCGCCAGCCGCTGCATCAACACGAACTGCCCAGCGCGCATCCGCGAATCGCTGTTGCATTTTGCCAGCCGGCACGTCATGGATATCGACGGCATGGGCGATGCCCTGGTGGATCAGTTGCTATCTACGGGGTTGGTGAAAAGCATTGCCGATCTTTATCAACTCAAGGTGGCGCAGCTCGAAGAACTCGAGCGCATGGGTAAGAAGTCGGCCGCCAAGGTCATCGAGAATATCGATCATTCCCGCCGGCAGCCGCTGGCGCGTATCTTGAACGGCCTCGGGATTCCCTTTGTCGGCGAACGCACCGGGCAGATTCTGGCTGATTACTTCGGAGATCTCGATGTTATCGCCAAGTCGGGCGTAGAAGAGCTGCAACAGGCGGAAGAAGTGGGACCGAAAGTGGCTGCGGCCATTCGCGACTTCTTCGACGAGAAGCAGAACCAGGAATTAGTCGAACGCCTGCGTGAGGCCGGTCTTCAATTTACCCAGGAGAAGAAGCGGAAAAAGGTCGGCGCGCTAAATGGGTTGACCTTTGTGCTCACTGGCACACTGCCGACCCTGACGCGGGATGAGACTAAGGAACGGATCGAAGCGAACGGCGGCAAAGTGGTGGGCTCGGTCAGCCGTAAAACGAACTATGTCGTCGCCGGCGAGGAGGCAGGATCCAAGCTCGACAAAGCCAATGAACTCGGCATTCCGGTTCTGGATGAAGCGGGCTTGTTCGCTATCCTGGATTCCGATGCCGATCAGAAGCGTGCTTCGGAGTAACGACTGAAGCAGTTCATCTCAACCCTGATTTCATGTGGCCCATTCGGGCTCTTTTTTCTGGCCATCCTCGATTCCGCAGGCGTCCCGATTGTGGGCGGTGTGGATGCGCTGTTGATCGCGATTTCCACCGTCAACCCGGCTCAGGCTTTTCCTGCCGCCGCTTGCGCGGTGGTTGGGTCGCTGATCGGCAGCCTTTTCCTGTTCCTACTGGCGCGGAAAGGTGGGCACGTGTTTCTGGCAAAGTATACCGAGAGCGGCAGGGGCAAACAGTTGCGGCACTGGTTCGAACGCTACGGCCTATTGACGGTTTTCGTACCCGCTCTCTCACCCGTTCCGATGCCGCTCAAGATCCCCGTGTTCTGCGCAGCTGTGCTGGAAGTACGGACAGCCTACTTTCTGACGGTCATCCTGCTCGCCCGCGTCATCCGTTATTTCGCGCTCGCTTATCTTGGCCAACGCTACGGCCAGCAAACGCTGCCGTATTTGAAAACGCATTGGGAATATGTGCTGCTGATTGTGGTGCTTCTGTGCGGTCTCTCATTGCTGCTGCTGCGCTGGATCGACAGCCGGAAACCGGCGGAGGTGTACCCGGAGAATGCGGACGCTGGTCAATGATCGCAAGGTCCAAGCATAAGCGAGGACCCAACAGACGGGCAGTCGCACCTAGAAAGAATTCGTCTGGTGACGTTTGTGATGGCGAGCGTTTCTTCTGTAGACTCCTTCTAGAGAGGTCTACATGCCTGCGGAGTGGAGCCTTGGCTATCCACGATACATGATTGAAGATGGCTGCCCTGACATCGAATGCGGGCAGATATTAGACTGGTCAGCGTTGGAATTCTCTAGCGAAAACACGCTAGCGATCAGCAAAACAAACTCCAGGAACGCTCTTGAGGTGGATGATCAAAAGTATTCCCGCCGTTATCGATTTTGGGCTCAAGGCGATTCGGACCAGGGATTTGTTGCCTCCCGAATGCAGGCCAGGTGACTTCGTCACTGGAGAGATTTATGTCGGGCTTCCCATTTGTATCGAGATCCTCCCAGATGGACTCTTTGCATCATTGGCCCATAAATGGGAAGTTCTGGAGATCTTGGCCGATCTAACGCCGCACCCCGAGCATCACATCTCTGGGGGGAGTTTACTGGCTCGCGAACGCCGCCAAGTTAGATACGAACAAGTAAGCTCGACCAAAGCTGTAGAGGCTCAAGCATACTTCATGCGCTGTCGTCAGCCTTAGGGTCAAGAAAGGCTAGCGACGGTATACGGGTTTACCGGTGGTGTCCTTGGTTTCCTCGCTGTTAAGCTGTTTTTACGAAGATTCCTTTAGTCGTTCTTTGCCATCTCGCGCCGCTCCTACTGTTACAAGCAGGAGAATTCAGCGTGGAAATCCGCGGCACCGAGATTTGGCTCGTCGGCGATGGCCAGCCGAGACAACTCACCCGCGACGGGAAATACAAGAGTGGGGCGGTACTCTCTCCACCGCAGAAACGCATTGCTTACGTAGAACAATGCAGTGGAACGTGCGCTCCTTCGGTGGTAGTCCTGGATCTGGAAGGACGCCCCGTCCTATCGTTTCAACCGAGGCATGAGGTCGTTCCGCCGATCGAGCCGTGCTCCAGTATTCTCTCAGTCGTTTGGGTCGGTGACGGTGCGGTCGCAGCTGTGTGCCACATCAACCCGTCGCTGACCGAGTACATTCAGACCGACATCTCGACCGGGAAGAACACTCGGGATCTATCCGGTCTTGACTTCAAGCCCTCGCCTGACGGAAAGCTGATTGCGCATGTTGGTTGGTTCATGCACTTCGCCCCGCCCTACGCCCAGAGCTACTATCTGCAGGTCGACCACACGACCATTTATCCTTTACCGAAAGGGACGAAGCCAGTTCGGCAGATCGGCTCAACGGAACCCCCGAAGGTTGTCCAAAAAGAAGGCCCAACGTATAAAGGGATCCACGAATTCGGGGATATGTCTTGGTCGCCCGATTCACAGCAGATCGCCCTGATCGATTGCACATACGACTGGACTCCGAACAGGCCGGAATCTCTGTCCGCAGCTGACGGGAAAGCATCAGGCCGGCGGTGGGCTCTTGCCGTTGTCTCGATGACCGGTAAGTTTGTTACCTTCCCGCTAGGTGAAACAAGCTGGCAAGATCTCGGCGAAGCGCGCATATCCTGGGACAATCCGCGCGAGCTCTCGCTTGAGTTAAAGGGTCACGCGAGGACGTTCACAATTCCCTAAGGCAGCGACGGTTGCGCGTCTCAGCCGGGTAGCTTCCGATCAGCCACACTCGCGACGTGCGCGAGCAGTTTCGAATCACGCAGCCAGGAAGTCATCCGGATTGATCCCGGCTTGCCTTAAGATCGCCCGAAGTGCTCCTTCTGGCATGTCGCCTGGTTGATTGGGCACCGTGGTGTATCAATTCGTTCGCGGATTGAACCAGATTTCATGGCTCCCAGCGGCTGAGGATCGAACTCGAATCCGAAGGCCTTCAGTTTCCGGACGAATTCCCGGTATCGGAATCCGGCAAGCCGCCCCATTATGCCGCGACAACGATGGTGTAGTCTCGCCGCTCGCTAGTTGTTGGCAGGTTCGGAACCCCGTTGCGTTCGCGCCTCGCATCGATCAACTTCCGGGCCACGTCACGGGCAATCTCGAGTGTTTCGGCGACGGTTCGCCCTTGCGCAACGAGGCCCGGGAGTTCATCCGAGGTGGCTAAAAACAAGCCTTCCGGCAATTCCTCGATCTGTATGCCAAGAACCAACTCCATATGGTTGATCCTATCATCCGAGACTCGCTAAGAAAGATCACAGTAGCGTCTAGTTGTGCGTCACCGCCAGCGGCTGAAACTCGCTCACCAATACCGGTGCCTGCCGTCGGAGCGCGGGCCGAGGATGTTTCATTACGCCTCCTTGGCTTTGCTTGAGCAATGACTCCCCCTCCTTGACCTTCCCGGTGTCAATCAGACATGCGCCGAGCACGTTCTGCGCTTCCGCCACTTCCCAAGGCAACGGTGCGTAGGGAGCGGTCTGAGCGGACATCTTCGCTTCCTGCAGAACGGGCTCCGCCTCGGCATACTTCTTTTCGGCTAGCAGCGCTTCGCCCAGCCTCACTTCCGCTGCGATGGTGTCCGGGTGATGTGACGAGTATTTTGTTCGCCGGATCTGAACCGCCTGCCTCAGCAATGGCTCCGCTCCGCTTGGGTCATGCTGGAACAGCCGGTCCTGCGCAATCTCGACGAGCGACGACGCGTATGCCGGCGACTGCTCTCCTCCTAGTTTCTTTCGAATTTCCATCGCTTGACGGGCCAGCTTCTCCGCCTCGGCGTACTGCCCACGGTCGAAATAGACCAAGCCTAAATAGGCGGTCATCTGCGCCGCTGCCCAGGTGTTATTCGCATGAGCAGCGGTCATGATGCCAAGGGCCTCACGGAAGCCTTTTTCCGCCGCGTCATACTTGCCCTCGGCGAGCAGCACGCGGGAAAGATTCGATCGATAGCCAGCCGTCCGCGGATGATTGGGTCCGTTGTGCATCAGGCTGATTGCCACAGCCTGTTGAAGGTAGGGCGCAGCGGCCGGAGCCTGTCCTTTCTCGATCAGGACATACGCAAGATTGTTCAGACTATAGCCCATTTGTGGGTGGGTTTTGCCGAACGATCGCTCGGTAGCAGCGAGTGCCTCACGCAGTTTCGCCTCGGCCCCATCCAGATCCCCCAGATCAATCAAGTCGCTCGCCAGGTTATGCAGGCTGATGGCGTAATCCGGGTGGTTCGGTCCCAGTGTGCGCAGCGTGATCTCGGTGCTTTCACGTAGTAGTTGCGCTGCCTCTTGAAAATTCCCCTTGCGTTCCAGCACCAGCGCGAGATAGTCTCGAACCGCCGTGCCCGCATCGGGTCCCTGGCGCTTATAGATGGCCAACGCTTCGCGCAACATCGGCTCCGCTTCCGAGTCTTTACTGTCGTTGTAGAGGCACTCGCCGAAGTTGCTTAACGTCAGTGCGTAGGCCGCGCTTTGGTTGCCATCGATCCTGCGCCGGACATCTACCAACTTGCCGAACAGAGGCTCTGCTTTGTCATATTGCGCCTTGTCGCGGTATAGCTCGGCCACCAGGTCCAGCACACCGGCCATCTGTTCGTTCCGTCCGCCAGTCAATTTCGTTTGCAGTGCATACGAGCGCTGAGCCAGGGCGAGTGCCTGGTCGTATTGGCCTACGCTGCGGTAGGCGGCTGCGATGCTCTCGAGCATCGATGCCTGGACCTCCGGCTGCCCGGCAAGCTCCCGATCGATCCGCTTCGTGCCACGGTCCAACAGATCGCGCGCGGTAATTGTTGTGCCCCGCGATTCCTCGGGTGTTGAGGCACTGAAGACGCTCGCCAGGAATTGCGTTTCCTGCTGAGCGACCGCCTGCTCGCGCCGGGCTCGTCGCGCCAGCACCGCCATCTCGATGGTCGAGCCGATCAGCAGTGCGACCACAGCAGCCGTGACGGCCGTGCCGCGCTTGTGCCGTCCCAAGAACTTGCCGGCGCGGTATCGCCACGAATCTGCTCCCGCCCGCAACGGATAGCCTTCCAGATAAGCTTCGACGTCGGCAGAGAATTGAGCCACCGACGCGTACCGCCGCGCGGGCTCCTTACGCATCGCCGTCCGCACGACGTTGTCGAGATCGCCGCGCATTCGCCGCGCATCGACGCCTGGGATGTGCGCACTCCGGGCCGCCGCCACGCTGGGCGGCTCGGGATCCACTTCCGTGATGAACCGCGCAAAGGCCAGTGGACTGAGCTTCTGTGCAGCGAACGGTTGCGCGCCCGATAACAACTCGTACAGCAGCGTCCCTAGAGCGTAGACATCCGTAGCGGTCGTAATGGGTTCACCCAGAATCTGCTCGGGGCTTGCATATTCGGGAGTCATCAGACGGTCAGTGGCGTACGTCCGTTGGCCGGCCGGCGTACCCGCGAAGTTCGGGTCCAGCAGCTTGGCAATGCCGAAGTCCAGCAGTTTCGGCGTCCCGTCCGCCGGTTACCAGAATATTGAGCGGCTTGATGTCGCGATGCACCACCAGGTTGGCGTGGGCATACTCCACGGCGCCGCAGACCGTTCGAAACAGCTTCAATCGCTCTTCGATCGACCGCCCTTCGCAGTACTTGTGAATCGGAACACCGTTCACGTACTCCATCACCAGGTAAGGCAAACCTGCTTCGGTGACACCGCCGTCGAGCAATCGGGCAATATTGGGATGCTGTAAGTTTGCGAGAATCTGGCGCTCGGTCCGGAAACGAAGCAACATGGTGTTGCTCGGCGCCAGCCCGCCATGCATGATTTTGATGGCTACCTGCTGGTGGTAATGCTCATCGGCACGCACCGCCAGATACACTCGCCCCATGCCGCCTTCGCCCAACTCTCGAATCACTCGGTAGCGGCCAATCAGTTGTCCAGCCTGGTCGGCGCCCGCCACCACGAGCCGGGCGGCGTCGCTCAATGGCTTCTCGAGGAACCCATGTGTGTATTCGGAGGCTCTAAGGAGAGCCTCCAATTCGGCCCGGAGCGCTACGTCTTCCCCGCAGTTGCTCGCAACGAACAAAGTGCGCTCCGCCGGGTCCATTTCACTGGCGGCATAGAACAACTCGTCGAGCCGCTCCCAGCGATCCGCACTTGAATCGTCGTTCATGCCCGTTCGTTCGGCTGAAAGTGCCTCACGTGCTCATGCCGGCCGAAGAATTTTGGGCCAGTTCGTTGTAGAGCCATGCCTTGGCCATTCTTAACTCTCGATGCACGGTGGCGGGGGAGATAGCCAATGCCGCCGCGGTTTCGTCGTACGTCATGCCGCCGAAGAAGAGGCACTCCACGACGTCGCTTTTGCGCTGGTCCCGGGTGGCGAGCCGCACCAGTGCCTCATCCAGAGCCACGATGCTATCCGGAACGTCCGGACCCACCATCACCGCCTCGTCGAATTGGACAACCTCCGCGCCGCCTCCGCGTTTTCGGCGGTTCCCAGCCTTGGCATGGTCGACCAGTATCCTGCGCATGACGCGGGCGGCAACCGCATAAAAGTGAACCCGGCTCTCCCAGGCCACATCGGCGTCCACCAGTTTCAAATAGGCCTCGTGAACCAATGCTGTCGCCCGCAAGGTGTGGCCGGGCCGCTCGTTCCGCAGGCAGTTTCCGGCCAGCTTGCGCAACTGCGCGTAAACCAGCGGCATCAGGGCATCAAACGCGTCGCGGTTTCCCTCGCTCAATCGCTGCAGAAGCTGCGTTACTGGTTCACCAGCCATCCGTCTCTCCCGGGCCGCGCAGGTGTGGAATTTGCAAACTTGCGCATCACAATTTTCCCAGAAATCGCGGGAGTTATGGTCAACAATGGGCACCCTTTTTCGTTACATGCTGCGACAGCGTGCTCGGATCGCGCAGCCAGCGTAGGATGGATGACTGTCGGCCACGCTTCAGCGTCGGCCGCTATTGACCTAATGTGAAGGTCACCGTGATCGGCGCGATTACCTCCACTGCGCTCTCCATTAAGGAGGGTTGGCTTGTAGACCCATTGCTCGACAGCAGCCACCGCCGCTGTCACGAGGTAGGCGGGGCCTCCCAACACCTGCACGTCGTGGATGTGTCCGTCCTTGCCAATCACGGCCAGTAGGCGCACTGTGCCGAACTGGCGTATGCTTCGGGCAATCTCCGGATAGACGGGCACCACTTTCTTAATCAGCTTCGCTTCCTGGACTCCCTGGCTTACGCGCACGGGATGGGTAGGCTTCTGCCACTGTTGGATTCACCAGGGGCGGCGGGGTCGGCGCAGCGGCACGGTTCAGGAGCGGGCCTCCGACATCCGCCGTCGGGTTGCCACCCGGTTCTGATACAAGCACACCGGGGTCCGGCGGCGCGATGTCGCGAAGATCCATCACCCGCGAAGGAACTCTGACCGGAGCGACGAGTCGTCGCAGGTCAAGGACCCGATGAACTGGCGCCTGGGTCGGCAACGCGCTCCGGACTCACCGGGATCAGTTCAACATGGCGCGGCTGGAATCGCATCACCACCGGAAGCTTCGGCACGGTCGGCCGCCCGATCAGGAATAACGGAACAATCACTGCACAAGCGATCGCGAGCATCTCTGCGGCGGTTACTGCTACGAACGCGGCCCGTGTGTTGGTATGCGCTGCTGGAAGTACGGATTGCTCAAACATAATCCCTTCCTTTGTTACCCGAACCGGAGCTCGCTCATCGGTCGGGCCACATCGATTCAGACACCAGGACGGCCAGCCATGTTCCGCGGTATATTTCACATCCGTTCGGGAACTTTTTCCGAGGGACGTGGCGCGGACTGTTTGACTCGCCACTTCGCACCTCTTTCACGGGACTTTGTACATTGCCTCGCGCGATACACTGAGGTCGGTGACCTCTACGAAGCAGATTCGATATCGCGATGCGGGCGTGAACATCGACGAAGCCGATCGAGCCATTGCCCTGATCAAGAAACACGCCGCCGCCACGATGACGCCGAATGTGCTGATCGTCAATCGGCAGTTTTGGAGCCGGTTACTCGCTCAAAGGCCTGCGCGATCCGGTTCTCGTGAGTTCCGCTGATGGCGTGGGCACCAAATTGAAGATCGCCTTTGCCACCGGCCGTCACGACACCGTGGGTGAAGACCTGGTCAACCACTGCGTGAATGACATCGCCGTGCAGGGCGCGAAGCCTCTCTTCTTTCTCGATTATTTTGCGGTCGGCAAGCTGGATGCCACAGTTTGCGGTGAGGTTGTGAAGGGCTTGGCGCGCGGCTGCAAGAGGAATGGCTGCGCCCTCATCGGCGGCGAAACGGCCGAGATGCCTGGAATGTATGTTCCGGGCGAATATGATCTGGCCGGCTTCATCGTCGGCGCGGTTGAGCGCAAGCAGATGGTCACGGGCAGGGGCGTCGCGGCCGGTGATGTTCTGCTGGGACTGCCATCGAATGGGCTTCATACGAATGGCTATTCGCTGGCTCGAAAGCTGTTGTTTGAAGTCGCCGGCCACCGTCCGGACGCTCTTATCCCAGAGTTGGCCAGCACTCTGACAGACGAGTTACTAAAGGTCCATAAGTCCTATTTGAAGCCGATTCAGACGCTTCTCGGCGCTCGCCTTTTGAAGGCTGCCGCGCACATCACCGGCGGTGGGCTCACGGAAAATGTTCCACGCGTGCTGCCCAAGGGGCTGGGTGTCGAAATCGACGCCACCTCCTGGCCCAGCCAGCCGATCTTCGATCTGCTCAGGAGTCTCGGTAATATTCCCGAAGAGGACTACCGCCGCACCTTCAATCTCGGTGTCGGCATGGTCCTGATCGTTGGCCAGAAAAACCTGACTGAAGCAAAGACCCTACTCAAGAAACTGCGCGAACCCCATTACCAGATTGGCCGCGTCGTCAAGATGAAACTGCCCAAGCGTTCCCGGGTGGCCTATCTGTGAGCCAGGTCGGCCCACGCAAAGCCAGGCTGGGCGTTTTGCTCTCCGGACGCGGCTCGAATTTTGAAGCCATTGTGCGCAACATCGGCAGCGGCAAGCTGAATGCGGAAATTGGCTTGGTGTTCTCGAATCGGAGCGCCGCCCCCGGTCTGGAGCGAGCCCGCCAGTTGGGGCTTCCCACCGCCCAGCTTGATTCGAAGGGCGCCGAACGGGACGCGTATGACCGTCAGGTGGTCGCGCTGTTGCAGCAGCACCAGGTCCACCTCGTCTGCCTGGCTGGCTATATGCGTCTGTTGAGCGGGTACTTTGTCAGCCAGTTCCCACAGCGTATTCTCAACATTCATCCATCTCTGTTGCCGGCGTTTCCGGGTCTCGACGCCCAGTACCAGGCTCTGGCCCATGGAGTCAAGGTCGCCGGCTGTACGGTCCATTTCGTTGACGAGCACCTGGACAGTGGACCGATCCTGCTGCAAGCGATTGTGCCGGTTGAGGACAACGACTCCGTCGACTCTCTCTCGGCGCGCATTCTTGTCGAGGAACATCGCATTTATTCAGAGGCCATCGCCTGGGTGCTGGCGGGAAACTACCGCATCGACGGGCGCCGGGTCATCAAAACCGAACTGGAAAGCAAATAAGCACAAACTAAGATGTTGAAAAAGATTCTTGCAGTAATCGTTCTCCTGATCGTTGTCGTCATTGGATTCATTTGGTTCCGTGGCGAGGCCGTCGTCTTAAAACCCGGAGTCCCGATCGCCGCCGTCGGCGAGGCCACGCCCGTTACGCTCAACGCCAACGGATCACACGGCGTGAAGAACTTCTCAGCATCCATCGAACAGAATGGCCAACGCCAAACCCTTTACACCAACGCCGAAAAGTCCGCTCAGACGCCGCGCACGTTCAGCTTCCCGGTCGGTAGAAAGCAAGCCGCGTTCTTGAAGGAGGGTCCGGCAAAACTCATCGTCCAGGCCACATCGAACGATCTGCGTGGCCAAACCACAACCTGGCAGCAGGATGTCAGTGTTGTCCTGCGTCCGCCTTCCATCACGGCCGACGGGCTTCAGCACTACATCAATCAAGGCGGCTCGGAACTGGTCTTAATGGACGTCGATGGTGATTGGTCTGAAGCGGGCGTGCGCGTTGGTCCTGATACAGCGCGCAGCTTCCCAATGCCCGGTCAGCCCGAAGATTCAAAGCATCGCTTCTCGCTGTTTCCTTACTCGTACGCACTGTCGCCCGATACCATGCCCGTCGTCTACGTAAAGAATCTGGCCGGAACAGAAGCCACAGCTACCTTCTGGGTGAAGATCTTTCCCAAGAAGTTTCACGAGAGCACAATTGATTTGACCGACGAAAACATGCGCAAGGTGGTGACCGATATAGACCCCACCGGCACGGGCGACCTGGTTACGCGCTTCGTCCACCTCAATCGTGATATGCGCAAGCGGAATAATCAGACCCTGTCCGACCTGCGTCTGAAGACAGAGCACAAGATTCTTTGGTCTGGTCTTTTCGAACCGATTCTCGGCAAGAGGGAATCATACTTCGCCGACCATCGAACCTACATGTATCAAGGCAAGAAAGTGGACGAGCAGGTGCACTTAGGCTTTGATATTGCTGCTCACGAACACATGCCCGTGAAAGCGGCCAATTCCGGAAAAGTCATCTACGCGGACAGGCTTGGCATTTACGGCAACTGCGTCGTTCTCGATCACGGCTATGGTCTGCAGACGCTCTATGGTCACATGAGCAAGATCGACGTGAAGGTGGGCGACATGGTCGAGAAGAAACAGTCGATGGGGCTCTCCGGGTCCACCGGCATGGCGTTCGGCGACCACGTTCATTTCAGCATGCTCGTCGAAGGTGTGCAAGTGAATCCCATCGAATGGTGGGATGAGCATTGGATTCATGATCGGATACTCAGCAAAATCGGCCCCGGCGCGGAAAAGCCGTCGATGGGAAAATCAGCTGCCATGCCGGAGCCCTCCTCCGCGCAAGCGACGCCGAAGAAACGCCACAAGAAAAAGTAATTACGCATGTGTCAGGTCTTGTCATGGTTGCTGCTGCTGAGCGCTGGAAGCCTTGCCGGTTGCGCGCAGGCGCCAGGCGAGTACGTGGCGGATCCTTCTCCCACGCGGTCCTGCCACGCCTCCACAATTGTTGAGCTTAAGGACGGAAGCCTGCTCTCCGCGTGGTTTGGCGGTAAAGACGAAGGCGCACCCGACGTTGCCATCTGGTCGGCCCGTCGTGAGCAGAGCCACTGGCAGAAGCCCATTGAACTAGCCCGTGAGCCCAGCATCGCAACTTACAATCCGGTGCTCTTCCACTCGGCCGATGGTGTGCTTTGGCTCTATTACAAGTTCGGACCCAATCCCATCGAGTGGAGCGCCGCCCGCCGTTTCAGCCGGGACGAAGGCCAAACCTGGTCGCCCGTGGAGCATCTTCCAGCAGGTCTCTACGGACCCATCCGCGAAAAGCCGCTGGTCCTGCCGGATGGCGTCATCCTTAGTGGAACTTCCGTCGAGAGCTACTACAGTTGGGCCAGTTGGATTGAGCGCAGCACCGACAACGGCCAGACCTGGACCAAGCATGGTCCCATCACTGTGCCGTCATCGCCCGCCGATGGCAATGACAAGGGACGTCACGGAATTATTCAGCCAGTCATTGTGCCCATCGAAGGCCAGCACTATCGTCTTTACGCACGTGCGACGAAGGACATTGGCCGCATCTGCGCCGCCGATTCCTTCGACGGCGGCCTCACTTGGACCACTGCTCATCCGAATGTCTCTTCCTAACCCAAATTCTGGAATTGACGCCGTGCGCCTGAAAGACGGCCGCTTCGTGATGATCTACAACGATTCGTCCCTGCTTCGCACGCCGCTGAACCTCGCGGTCAGCAGAGATGGTGAGATCTGGCGAAACTTCGAAACTCTCGAGAACGCTCCGGGCGAATACTCCTACCCGGCGCTAATTCAGTTAGCTTCCGGCGACGTGGTGATGACGTACACATGGAATCGCAAGAAGATCCGCTTCGTGCAGCTTCCACTAGCCAAAGTCCCTTAGCGCTGCACCACTGCACAAATCAGCGGTTGTAGGGATACTCCTGGATCCAGTGGAACCCTCGGCTGACCAGCAGGAACTTGTTGAGATCCACCTGCTGAAGTTCCATGTGGACATCGTGAATGCTCATCTTGCCATCAAGCATCACTCGATCCGGGCCCACGCGCTGAAATCTGAAGTTCGCCCTCCAGTTCTTATCGCCGTTCTTCGTCAGGACCATCGTCCTGTCGTTGACGTTGAAGGAAGCTCCATAACCGGCGAACGAACTGTCCATGCGCTGAAAGGAAACCGTTGTTGGGAAATCAAAAATGGCGCGGCGCCAGCGGTCATAATCAGTGAGCAGCGGCGATCGAATTTGCCCGTCAATCGACATCTGGTTCACGTCCCAGATGCCATACAGGGGCGACTTGGGACGTCCTCCGCCGTAGGTGTGCCAAGTACCCCAGCCGCCATAGGCATTGGCTCCGACCAGACAGATGCCAAAGATGATCTGCGCGGCGAGCGCAAACCGGTTGCCGCCGCGTGTGTTGAAGAGCTTGGGTTCAGTGGATAGCCCCGTCACGCGATTGCGAAGAAAAAAATCGGCCAGCCGGGAAAACTCCGGTGCGATCAGGAACGCTGCCATCAAGATCAGGTGGAAGGAAAAGAGCTTTACGGGCACGTCGTAGGTCATGTTGAGCATGAAGACCTGGATCATGTCTAGAAGGCACATGAGCGCTCCAAGCATCGTTGTACGGGGAACGATGAGCAGAATTCCAGCTAGCATTTCCGCGCATCCGGCGAACATCTCATACGCCGGCGAAGCCCCTACGGAATACCAGAGCACCCCCATCGGAGAGAAGTTGCCGAAAGGTTCAAGCAGTCTCGTGAGGCTGGGGAAAGGCATCTGAAGGGGAATCGCTTTAGACATTCCGTACAGAATCATCTCCGAGGCGAGGGCAAAGCGAATGAAGAGCCGGAACCATTTGTATAGAGAGCTGCAGTCTCCGCGTTTGCGGTCGAGGACTGACCAGATGCCCGTCGCCGCGATGGCGAGTATCAACAAGCAGAATGTCAGCACCCAGTCGAAGGTTTTGTCGCCGCTACCGCTGCCGGTATAAACCAAGGGAAGAGGCGCGTGGAAGATATGGGCAGCGGCCCAGAAGACGGTTTGCCTGATTGGCCACCATGCTGCCGGGTCTAGATCATCTACGTTCGGGATCGGGGCCGGAATTAAGCCGACGATAATTTGGGTAGTGAGGCAGTACAACCCGAAGTACACGAAGCAGAAGCGGAACGCCACGCGACGCACGACGTTCCAGTGCGGCGCTGTAGACTCGGATTTCGGTTGAACGGTCTCGATCTGAGCTGCCATTGTTATCCGCGAAGCGCAAGTTCGTCGATCCCGGCTCGTCGCTAGCCATCGGGTGATCTGCGCTAGTATAACGAAAACCAACTCATTGAGCACACTCTCTCGCTACGACGCGGTTGTGATTGGATCGGGGCCAAACGGCCTCGCAGCCGCCATTGTCGTGGCACAGACGGGCCGGTCCGTCCTGGTCGTGGAAGCGGAGCAACAAATTGGCGGTGGCACCCGCTCCGCCGAACTGACTCTGCCGGGCTTCGTCCACGATGTATGCTCGGCCGTTCATCCGATGGCGGTAGCCACTTCGTTCTTCAGGTCGCTGCCCTTGGAAAAGCACGGTCTGGAATGGATACACCCGCCCCTTCCTCTGGCTCATCCCTTCGACGACGGCTCGGCGGCCGTGCTCCACCGGTCTCTCGAAACCACTTGCTCTGCGTTCGGTGACGGTAACTCTGGGTACCGCAACCTAATCGGACCAGTGGTCGCAAATTGGGAGGCTATTGAAGCCGATGCCTTGGGCCCCTTGCGTTTTCCCCGGCATCCGTGGGCGATGGCGCGTTTTGGGCTGAGGGCCCTTCGATCTGCGGAGAGCCTAGCGCGCGGCGCGCTCAAGCCAGAGCAAAGTCGCGCTTTGTTCGCCGGTCTCGCAGCGCATTCGGTGCTGCCGCTCGACCGGCCAGCCACGGCGGCCATCGGTCTGGTGCTCGGCGCGGCAGCTCACGTTGCGGGTTGGCCCATCCCGCGTGGCGGATCGCAGTGCATTGCGGACGCCCTCGCGTCGTATCTTCGATCTCTCGGCGGCGAAGTGGCCACCGGCTGGCGTGTCCGCAATCTCGACGAATTGCCGCAGGCCGCAATCACCCTTTGCGACTTGGGTCCCCGGGGCTTGCTCGCGATTGCCGGCAACAGGCTGCCCGCTTCGTACCGGCAGGCTCTTGAGCGATATCGATACGGCGCCGGTGTCTTCAAACTGGATTGGGCCCTGCGCGGGCCCATCCCTTGGCGGAATCCCGATTGCACGAAGGCTGGAACGATCCATCTGGGTGGAACGCTCCAGCAGATCCGTAATTCGGAGCTTGCACCGGCAAGAGGGGAACATCCGGAGCGCCCTTTCGTTCTGCTGGCCCAGCCTAGCCTGTTCGACGATTCGCGTGCTCCCCACGGACAACATACGGCGTGGGCCTATTGCCACGTGCCCAACAGCTCCAGCTTCGACATGACCGAGCGAATCGAGAATCAGGTCGAACGATTCGCGCCTGGATTTAAAGACGTGATCCTCGCGCGAAGCGTCATAACGCCGGCGTTGCTCGAACAGCACAACGCAAACCTCGTTGGTGGCGACATCACGGGTGGCAGTCCCGACCTACGCCAACTGTTTTTCAGGCCCACCTGGAGGACATACGGCACGCCAGTGAAAGGCCTATATCTATGCTCATCCTCGACGCCGCCGGGCGCGGGCGTACATGGCCTCTGCGGCTACTTCGCCGCCAAGCGGGCGCTGGCCGAAGTTCCTTTTATCTAATGATGAGCAGTGGCGCGTCGGCGTCCTTCTCGAACTCTGATATCCGGATAGCGTTGCGCCGGAACAGATCCTCGATCGCTCGAAAGGGGAAATCGCACCGCGGCAAATGGATCACTTTGGGCGGACAACCGAGCCGCTGACTCAATGCAATGAAGTCGCGATCGGCAGTGAGGACCGTAAAATCGTTCTACTTCGCCCACTCCCAGATTCGTGGGTCGGATGCTTCTTTCAATCCAACATCCCGCACGTGAACCATACCCGGAAACAGCAATTTCAGTGGCTGGATCAGCCGCGGCGAGAGGTTCTCATCCAGGAGGAGGCTCACTCGAAACTGGTCTTGCGGCCATTCTCAGCGGCGAACTGGTGGACAGCGGGGAAGTCGGCCTTTTCGAGGTCGGGATGCTCATCAAGAATCTGTTCTTCGGTCATGCCAGCGCCCAGCCAGCCGAGAACGTCCCAAACCGTGATGCGCAAGCCCCGGACGCACGGATTCCCACCCCGCTTGTCCGGCTCGATGGTGATCCTTGTCCTCACAGCTGAAATGTGTCAGGCCCTCTCGTTCCAGTATCCCATCGGATGGCAGGGTTTTCTTGAAGTCGCGGCTCTGGCAGGAAGTCTCGCGCTAGCTAGTAGACTCCAGGAGTGGATCGGGTTGAAGTAATCACATCCGCGATAAGCGGTCTGACTCTGGAGGAATTCGTTCGACTCGCGCGATGGTTCCGCCAACGAGATGATGCTCTCTGGGATCGGCAACTGGACAGCGATTCTGCATCAGGCAAGCTCGATTTTCTCTTCGACGAAGCTGAGAGTGAGCAAGCTCCATTTAACAAGTGGCCGCCGTCATAAAGCGCTGCCTAGCCCATATTCCGCTTCACCGCCGCTGCCAGCTTCTCAATATCCTGCTCGTCGTTGTAGAAGTGGGCCGACACCCGCAGGTAGCCCTTCCTCGCCGATACGATGATTCCTTCACTCTGCAACTGTTTCGCAAATGCCGAGACATCCACCCCCGGCAGCTTCGCCAGTACAATCTGCGACGGCAAGCACGGCTCCTCGCGCGGATACAACTCCGCCCCGAGCGCCACCATCTGGCGCCGCACTTCTCCGGCTAATTGCAAGACTCGCTGCTCAGTAACCGCTGGGCCAATCTCTTCCATTAGCGAGATCGACGCCCGCATTGCGTACAGGGAGGAAAAGTCCATCATCCCACCCTCATACTTCTCGGACGAGTCGTGGAGTGTCGGTGCGCCGTGATGCAGGTTGTCCACGCCACGCCAGTTCCGGTCGCTTCTCCAGCCGATCACATTGGGCCGCAACCAATGTCGCGCTTCCGGGCGCACATACAGGAAACCCGCGCCGTTTGGCGAGATCATCCACTTATACGCATCAACCGAAAGAAAATCCGGCTGCGTCTGCGCGCAATCAAAGCGCAACGCGCCGAGGCTCTGCGTCCCATCGACATACACCAATACGTTCCGCTCCCGCAGTCGCCGTATCACCCCGTCGAGGTCCGGCCGCAAGCCGGTGACATAGTTTACGGTGCTGAGCAGCACGATGCGCGTTCGCGCTGTGACGTTGTGTTCCAGCTCGCTCCACGCGCATTCTTTGCCCCTAACGCCGGCCTGCGATTGCGCCGCATACAAGTTGTTGGGAAACTCGTGCTCCAATGTCAGGATTTCATCGTCCGGTTTCCAATCGATACCGCTCAGAACGGTCGCTAGCCCGTGACACGCCGCCGTAATGAACGCGATATCGTCGGGCTGTGCGCCAACCAGTTTCGCAACCATGGCGCGCAACTCGTCCAGGTCATCGAACCAGTCCAGGAAATCCGTGCAAGCGAGTTGATCGCGCCGCTCGAAATGCGCCAGAGCGGCCATGGTCGCACGCTTCGGCAGCTGCCCGTACGTGGCCGTATTCAGGAACGTCCGTCCGCTGAGAGCCGGAAACTCGGCGCGGACCTTTTGCCAGTCGGTTCCGGCGATCACTGCAGGCTGCCAAGCACCTTCTGCAAGTGGTCAACAGTCTCGTGCAGCAGAACGTCCTGGGCCACCTTCGTGCGCCGTTCAACGAACTCAACCTTGCCCTCAGCGAGCTTCTTGCCGACAGTGATGCGATACGGGATGCCGATCAGGTCAGCATCCTTGAACTTCACGCCCGGCCGCTCGTCGCGATCGTCGAGCAATGCGTCGATGCCCCGCTTCTTGCATTCCATGTAGAGCAGATCGGCGGCCTCATGCTGCAACGCTTCGCGATAATTGGCCGGCGTGATCACCACGGAGAACGGCGCAATGGAAGCCGGCAGAGTCATACCGTCTTTGTCGTGAAATAGTTCAATCGCGCACGTCAGAATGCGCTCAATGCCGATCCCGTACGAGCCCATAATCGGCGTCACTTCTTTGCCCTGCTCATCCAGTACGCGCAAGCCCCATCGATTCCGAATATTTGTAGCCAAGCTTGAAAATGTGCCCGATCTCCACACGTCTTCACGATGTCGAGCGTCGCGCCGCACTGCGCACACTTGTCACCAGGCGACACCTGCCGCAATTCAAAGAACTCGGGCGCGAAGTCCTCACCGGGCGTGACGTGCCGGAGGTGGTAGTCGTCCTTGTTCGCTCCGGTGATCATGTTCTTCCGGTCCTTCAACGCGTTGTCCGCCAGAATGCGAAGCTGCTTCTTCACGCCCACGGGCCCCAGCGAGCCGGCATTGGCGCCGAATAGGTCGAAGATCTCCTGCGGATGTGCCTGGCGCACTTCTTTCGCCCCCAACACGCTCATCAGTTTCGTTTCGCTGAGTTGATGATCGCCGCGCAGCATGATCAGCACCGGCTTGTCGTCACCCACCATCACCAGGCTCTTCATTTGCGAGCTCTCCGGCAGCTTGGTGAAAGACGACAAGTCCGCGATGGTCTTCATGCCGGGTGTGTGGAACTCTTCCGGCTCCAGATCGCCTTCCGGATCCGCCGCCAGAGGAGTCGCCGGTACGGATGCCGCCTTCTCCAGATTGGCCGCGTATCCGCAGCTCTTGCAGCGCGCGACGAAGTCTTCGCCCGCCTCCGACGCAATCATGAACTCTTGCGACTGGCTGCCGCCCATCGCCCCGGAATCGGCGTCCACCACAATGTAGTCCAGGCCGCACCGGTCGAAGATCTTGCAATACGCGTCGTGATGTTTGCCGTAGGCAATATCCAGTCCCGCGGCATCCAGGTCGAACGTATAGGAGTCCTTCATGATGAACTGGCGGACCCGCAGCAGGCCCGACTTCGGCCGCGGCTCGTCGCGAAACTTCGTCTGTATCTGATACCAGATCTGCGGCAATTGCTTGTAGCTGCGCAATTCGCCGCGCGCAATGAACGTCATCACTTCTTCGTGGGTCATCCCCAGGCAGAGATCGCGCCCAAAACGGTCCTTCAGGCGGAACATGTTGTCGCCCATCACGTCCCAGCGGCCCGATTCTTTCCAGACTTCGGCCGGGTTCAGCGCCGCCAGCAACATCTCCTGGCCGCCGATCGCGTCCATCTCCTCGCGCACAATCTGTTGAATCTTCAGCAGCGAGCGTTGCGCCAGCAGCAGATAGTTGTAGATTCCCGCCGACAGCTGGCGTATGTAGCCAGCCCGCAGCAGTAGTTGATGGCTGATGACTTCCGCCTCAGCCGGTGTTTCCCTTAACGTGGGGATAAAAAGAGTGCTCCAGAGCATCGGGTTATTAGACAATTAGATCAGATGAGCGGAACAGACCAGCAGCGCATGTCCCGGCCCTTGGCCGAAGTGGACCCCCAAGTTTACGACGCGATCCAAAAGGAAGTCGACCGGCAGAACACCCGGCTTGAGCTGATTGCTAGTGAAAACTTCACCTCCGAAGCGGTTCTCGAAGCCACGGCCAGCGTCTTTACCAACAAGTACGCCGAAGGCTACCCGGGTAAACGCTACTACGGCGGCTGTGAGTTTACCGACATCGTAGAGAACCTGGCCCGCGATCGCGCCAAGCAGCTCTTCAAGGCCGAATACGCCAATGTGCAGCCCCACTCCGGTTCGCAGGCCAATGAAGCGGCTTATGCCTCCGTGCTTCAGCCGGGCGACACCATTCTCGGCATGAACCTGGCCCATGGCGGCCACCTCACCCACGGACATCCCCTGAATTTTTCCGGCAAGCTCTACAAGGTTGTTGCCTACGGCGTCCGCAAGGACGACGAACTTATCGATTACGATGAGGTCGCCCGTCTGGCCGAGGAACACAAGCCGAAGCTGATCATCGCCGGCGCCAGCGCTTATGCCCGCGTCATCGACTTCCCACGCTTCCGGCAGATCGCCGATTCCGTCGGCGCTGTCTTCCTGGTCGATATGGCCCACTACTCCGGCCTCATCGCTGGTGGTGTGTACCCGAACCCCTGTGAACACGCCGATATCGTCACCTCGACTACCCATAAGTCGCTGCGCGGGCCGCGCTCCGGCCTCATCCTGGCGAAAGAGAAGTTTGGCCCGGCGATCGACAAAGCAGTCTTCCCGGGCGCGCAAGGCGGGCCGTTGGTGCATGTCATTGCCGCCAAGGCAGTCTGCTTCTTGGAGGCGCTTCAGCCCGACTTTCCCGTCTACGCGAAACAAGTGCTACTCAATGCAAGGGCGCTGGCCGCCTCTTTGCAATCGGAAGGCTTCCGCGTGGTCAGCGGCGGCACGCGATTCCCATCTCGTGCTGATTGACGTCTTCGCGAAAGGAGTGAAGGGCAAGGAAGCGGAGAAGGTGCTCGACGAGGCCTACATCACCGTCAACAAGAATTCCATCCCTTTCGACGTGAACCCACCCCTCAACCCCAGTGGCGTCCGCTTAGGCAGTCCGGCCGTGACCACACGCGGTTTTCGTGAGGCGGACATGACGGAGGTTGGCCGCTTGATCGCCTACGTCGTCTCGAGTGCGAAGTCGGAGGCAGCAGTGCTTGAAGCGCGCAGAGGTGTCGCGGCGCTTACAGAGAAGTATCCGCTCTACGCCTGGAAGCACCAGTTGATCAACACGCACTGAGGTTATGGCCGCCGATGAACGCCGCTGGGTAGTGCGATTAAGTCTGTGTGCCTGGAAGCTACGAGCGATCGAGTCGATCCTGCTACGCCTTGATCTTTGTCGCTTCCTCTCTGCCCATCCCATGCCATTTCTCCTGAAACGCTTCTTCGAGGCCCTCAATCCAGCGGTCAAATGGCTCTTGATCTTGGCGGGATCGCCGAGGTGAAGAATTCCCCGCCGATCCGCTTCCCCATTAAGCGCGCTGCCTGAACCGGACCCACGCCCGAAATCCAGAGTGCGTTCTCCTTTGATTTGAAGCTAGTGCGGACGAAGACATAAGAAAAATAAGTGGAGGGCGGGGCGGTCTCCGTGTCGAGAACCGTCCCGTTTTGTTGTTCTACCAGGCAACCATTCAGAGCCGAGCCAGTCACGCACCGTGTTTCAGTAACACCTCCACCATTTGAAGATGGCCTTTTTTTCGCGCGACGATCAGGCTCGTATTTCCCATCATGCTGGCATGCACATCCGCCCCGGCGGCGAGCAGAAACTCGGCCATCTCGGGCCGCTCCCTGCCAAACATGGTGTACCAAAGCAACGGAAAATCGTGCGCGCCGCGCTCACGCACCCGGCTCGGATCCTCCGCGATAATCTTCGCTGCCTCGTCTTTTTGACCCAACATCGTGGCCGTACAGAGCGATAACGGCGCTCCTTTCTCCAGGAAGAATTCGGCGATGTCCTCTCGTCCCATGTGAGCTGCCGCCTCCACGCCGATCTCGTCCCAAGTGGACCTCGTCAGCAGAAGGTCCGGACACCGCGTGTGCAGATGCTTCACCTTCTCGAAGTCAAAATGCGAGACAGTGACGAACTCATTCACCCAAACTTGCGGGATCCCGTACGTATCATCCCGGACCACGGATCGGTAGCGGCCCGTATAGCAGTCAGGCGACACGGTGCCCGCATCGTGCAGCAAGCCTGCCACTTCCGGCCCAGCCAGCTCCAGGGGAGTCGTTCCCGACGCGTCCTTTGCGTTTGGGTCCGCGCCTTTTCGCAAGAGCAGCTTCACTGTCTCCACGCCGCCGGCTTTGGCCGCCAGGTGTAGTGGCGTTGCTCCGTCCGTCCGACGCGCGTTGACGTTCGCGCCGTTGCCGGCGAGCGTCTGCGACAGCTGCAGGGACACGGTGGCGTCGGGAAACGAGGCGGCGAAGTGTAGCGGCGTCGCCTCTTCCAGTCCCGCCGCCGTGACACTCAAACCTGCTCCCTTTGCCAGCAGCACGTTCGCCACGACGACCTGGCCACAAGCGGCGGCGTAGTGCATCGGCGTGCCGCCCAACAGATCGCGATGGTCAACCGACCCAGGGTTAATCGCCAGGATCTCCTCCACTCGCTTTCCCCGGCCTGCGGCAGCGGCTTCATGGATGTCGAGAACGATTCCATGGCGCAGCGCGACATCGATTTGCGCCTGGTTCCGCGCCAGGCACGTCAGCAGGAACATTGATCGCCCTCTGTCGTCCCGCCCGTACAGGGCGGGGCAAGGCGTATCCGCTGCCTCTCCGTTCGTTGCAGCCAAACCACCGGTACCGGCTGTGCATCCACTGGCCACCATGAGCAAAACATTTCTTCGAGACTGCAACATACCAGCAGTATGCGTTCTTCTGCCGGCCGCCGCTTCTTCGTTCTTGCGAATTTTGGGTTAGCCTGAAATGGTCGTGAGAGCCGTCGCCATCAATCCCCGCGAGAGCCAGCTTGGAAAGGTGAACGCCATCCTGAATGGCCGGGGGAGCGAGTACTTCGTTCACGACTATCCGGGCCCTCTCTCTATCAAAAGCGTGGTGCGGGGAGAAGCGGTGTGGCAGACCAGGGAAGGGCGCTTTCCCGTTAATAGTGGCTCGTACGTTTTGCTCAATCACCGGCAGCCGTACTCGATGACCATCGAATCGCTGGAAATGGTTGAGACCTTTTGCATCTTTTTCCAAGCCGGTTTCGTAGAAGACGTCTGGCGCAGTCTGACAACCAGCGCGGAGCGATTGCTCGATCAGCCCTCTGCTCCCGACGGCGTCATCGGATTCTTTGAGCGGCTGCAACCCATGCAACCGGCACTGGCTGCCTTGCTCTCGGGCTTACTCTCCAAGACACGTGCGATCACGCATTCCACAGCCGAGCCCGATGCGCTGGACGACGACTTCGCGCGTCTTGCTTGCCAATTGCTCTCCATCCAGTTGGATCTCTCAGGGCAGATGGCTCGTGTTCCGGCGGTGCGCGCCTCCACCCGGGAGGAGTTGTTTCGCCGGCTTACCATAGCCCGTTCACTTCTGGAGGCTTCGCTCCAAGAGCCGATGCACCTGGAGAAAGTCGCTGCCGGCGCATGCCTCTCACCATTTCACTTGCACCGGCTCTTCAGCCAAACCTTTCGCGAAACACCTCACCAATACCACTTGCGCCGCCGTTTGGAGCGCGCCGCCCACCTCCTCACCGCGACCGACCTCCCCGTCACCCAGGTTTGCCTCGACTGTGGATTCCAGAGCCCTGGGTCTTTCAGCTCGCTGTTTCGAAAGACCTTTGGCGCTTCACCCCAACAATTCCGGCGCTCCCGAAAGCAGGCCGGTTCTGCTCGGCTCGAAGCGGGCCTGATTTAGTCAAGGCTCAGCTGCAAGTGATTAGCTTAGCTAACGAGCTTTTGAGTCAGACTCAGCCTTAATGTGCGCTGAGCAGCGCATTGTTCAGGAGGGTTGAAGTCCCTCTGGCGCTCGAATGAGGAGCGCCATATCCGAACGCGGGGGTAATGCCTCGCGGGCCGGAGAAGGAAGGAAGGTATGGAGACGTCTACACGGGCACGAAAGCGAAAGCCGGAAACAGAACAAGGCGGACCTGGAGCCACCATTTCGCAGGACTCCGGAGGGCAGGGTGTCCACCGCGAGGTGGAATCCGAAGGGCATGAGGAGAAGTACCGGGCCGTAATCGATGGGGGCTGCCCCGAAGATGAACCGGTCGGCCAAAGGCGGGGCAAGGTCGAGCCTGCATTATGGAGGCGAAGGCGTTACTCATTCACCCGCCGCACCAAGGTGTTTGCGGATGGCACGGTACAGAAGAGCAAGGCGTGACCTCAGGAGGACTGGCAGGGTCTCCGGGTGGCACCGGAGTAAGCAGACCTATAAGCGAAAGCGAAGGGGCGAGCGACGCGCTGTCAGTAGTCGGACGGCTGTATGGTACCTGAAGCGCGGTGAAAGCCGCGTGACCGAGCAATCGGCGGCGGAGGTGGGCCGGGGAAGGCAGCCGGCGAAGGCGGTTGGGAAGAGAAAGAAAACCAGATGAGTAAGGGCGGGGAGGTGGATCAGTTCCATGAGTGAAATACCCGTACATTCTCGTCCGAGGAGACTGGCGGACTGGATCAACCCGACGGGTGCAAAGAAGGTCCATTCATTAATGGACAAGGTGTATCAGCGGAAGAACTTGGAGATGGCCTGGGAGATGGTAAAGGCCAACCGGGGCAGTGGAGGAGTGGACGGGCAAAGTCTGGACGGATTCGCCGCGCAACTGGATCAGCAGTTGGATCGGTTGCAAAGCGAACTGACGGAGGATGTCTATCGGCCTCAACCGGTGCGGCAGGTGCAAATCCCGAAGGCGGGTAAGCCAGGCGAGTTTCGCACGTTGGGCATCCCAACCGTGTCGGATCGGATCGCACAAACGGTGGTGAAGTCGAGGCTGGAGCCGGTGGTGGACCCGCTGTTCCATCCGGATTCCTACGGGTATCGTCCGGGGAAGTCGGGGCTGGATGCGGTGGGACAGGCGCGCAAGCGATGCTGGCGCTATGACTGGATATTAGATCTAGACATCAAGGGCTTCTTCGACAACATCCCGCAAGATCTGCTGATACGAGCGGTGAAGAAACACGCGAAAGAGCAATGGATCGTACTGTACATCGAGCGTTGGCTGAAAGCGCCAGTGCAAGGGGAGGACGGCCAGTTGGTCCCGCGTGGGAAAGGCACGCCGCAAGGCGGGGTGATCACTCCCCTTACACAAAAGGTAATTTCGAATTTGAGAGGGTATTGTCGGGGTGGCGGGCTATTCGTCCGGAGCTTGACATGCGCCGTAAAAGGTAATATGTTTATGGCAGATGGCCCGGTCGACCAAAGCAGACAAATCTCGACAGCTGAATGCAGCTTACGCAATGCTGCAGCGCAATGTTGCCTTGTCCGAGGCCATGCAGCGCTTATCCCAACAGTTCGCCCTGTCAGAACGTCAGGCATACCGCTACCTGGAAGAAGCGACCCATCTCGACCAACCGGTCGAAGTTTCGGAAGCTGCGGTACCGATCACGCTCAAGCTGCCTGTGGGAACGGCTCGCCTTCTGCGAGCCTATGCCAGAAGCAGCGGCCTGACAATCGGAGCGATCGTGACGCGCGCTTTGGCGGCGTTTCTCGGTACTCAGAGAAGGCATGGCTGAGCTGCGCCAATCCCACGGCCCGCTTCAAGTTCAGGTTGAATATGCATTTGATCGCTTGCACGATGCGAAGCTCGGTCAGGCCTACCGTATTCTGGTGCCCGTTCGGGAGCGTCCCGTTAGCGGGAGTGTAAAGGAGTTCGATCATGAGGATGGCGGCGATTTATGCACGGGTCTCGAGCGAGCAACAGCGCGAGGCGCACACGATAGCGAGCCAGACGGCGTTGCCGATCGAGTTCGCCAAGGGGCACAATCTGGAGGTACCCGAAGAATGGGTCTTCGAAGAGGAGGGCTATAGCGGGGCAACGCTAGAGCGGCCGGGCCTTGAGCGTGTGAGAGACCTAGCCGCAGAAAGGCAGATCCAGGTTGTGCTCGCGTACGCACCGGACCGCCTGAGCCGAAAGTACGCATACCAAATTCTGCTGATCGAGGAACTGGCCCGCAACGGAGTCGAGACGCTTTTTGTCAAGGCGCCGCAGGGTTCCAGCGCGGAAGATCAGCTGCTTGTTCAGTTTCAGGGGATGATTGCTGAATATGAACGGGCGCAGATTCTGGAGCGGTCGCGCCGCGGTAAACGACACCGGGCGCAGTCTGGTGAGGGGGAGTGTAAAGGAGTTCGATCATGAGGATGGCGGCGATTTATGCACGGGTCTCGAGCGAGCAACAGCGCGAGGCGCACACGATAGCGAGCCAGACGGCGTTGCTGATCGAGTTCGCCAAGGAGCACAATCTGGAGGTACCCGAAGAATGGGTCTTCGAAGATGAGGGCTATAGCGGGGCAACGCTAGAGCGGCCGGGCCTCGAGCGTGTGAGAGACCTAGCCGCAGAAGGGCAGATCCAGGTTGTGCTCGCGTACGCACCGGACCGCCTGAGCCGAAAGTTACGCATACCAAATTCTGCTGATCGAGGAACTGGCCCGCAACGGAGTCGAGACGCTTTTTGTCAAGGCGCCGCAGGGGTCCAGCGCGGAAGATCAACTGCTTGTTCAGTTTCAGGGGATGATTGCTGAATATGAACGGGCGCAGATTCTGGAGCGGTCGCGCCGCGGTAAACGACACCGGGCGCAGTCTGGTGAGGTCAGCGTGATGAGCGGTGCTCCGTATGGCTACCGTTATATTCGCAAGACAGACGAGACACTTGCCGCGTACGCCGTTCTTGAAGCGGAGGCCCGGGTGGTGCAGCGTATCTATGAGATGTACACAGTTGCAGGACTCAGCATTGGGGAAATCACCCGCCAGATCAACACCGAAGGCATCCCGACTCGCAAAGCCAGCGCTCGCTGGGAACGCTCAACTGTCTGGGCTGTATTGCGCAACTCTGCCTATCGCGGTGTCGCCTGTTTCGGCAAGACCCGCACCTCCGCACGGACGCGCGTTGTCCGTCCGCAGCGTCGGCGGGGTGTGATTACGCCCAGCACTACAGCAGGGCATGAGCGCCCACGCGAAGAGTGGATCGAGATCCCCGTGCCGGCACTGGTAAGCGATGATACCTTCGCCCGCGCTCAGGAGCTCCTCGAAGAGAATAAGTTACGATCGCGCCGCCACACCATAGAGCCGAGTATCGTGCAGGGGCTGGTCAGCTGTCGGAAGTGTGGCTATGCTTTTTCGCGAACATCGACGCGCACCAGCGCACGCAAAATTCATTACTACAAATGTATTGGCTCCGACAGCTGGCGAAAACTGGGTGGCCCTGTCTGCGACAACCGCCGCCTGATCCGGCAGGATCTGCTCGATCAGATCGTCTGGGCCGAGGTGATCCGACTGCTGGAGGACCCAACCCTGATCCAACAGGAACTTGACCGCCGGCTGGCGGCAGCGCGCTCGTCCGATCCGACCCAAAAGCGTGAACAGAGCCTGCAAAGAGAATTAGTGCATGTTGGCAAGGGTATCGAACGACTTCTGTGCGCCTACCAGGAAGCACTTCTTTCGATCGAGCAGTTGCGCGAGCGCATGCCAACACTGCGCCAACGCGAACAGGCGCTCCGTGCTGAGTTGCAGGCAATCGCTGACCAGGCCAACGATCGGGCAACCTTCCTTCGTCTGGCGGAAACCCTTACGGCGTTTCTCGTCCGCCTGCGCAGTGCTGCTGATACGTTGAGTATCACCGAGCGCCAGCGAATCGTACGCCTCGTCGTCAAAGACGTTCAGATAGGAGACGATACCATCACCATTCGTCATAGCATTGCCGTGCCACAAGGACCCCCGCCAGGCGGTTGCCTACCGCCAAACCAGACAAGCACCCCAAATTACCTTTTGTGTAAGGGGAGTGATCAGCCCTCTGTTGGCCAATCTGTTTCTGCATTATGCCTTTGATCGATGGATGGCGAAGCGGTATCTGGAGTTGATGTTTGAACGTTTCGCCGATGATGCCATCGTGCATTGCAGGACGGAAGCGGAAGCCCAGGAGGTTCGGGTAGCGATAGCCGCACGATTGCAGGAGTGTGGACTGGAGCTTCATCCGGAGAAGACGAAGGTTGTCTATTGCAAGGATGAAGACCGGCGAAGGACGTATCCAAACGAGAAGTTTGATTTTCTCGGCTATACCTTTCGGCCGCGGAGATCGAAGAATCGGGAGGGGAAGTACTTCATCAACTTCAGTCCGGCAGTTTCTGACACGGCGGTGCGAACGATGCGGTCAGAGATTCGAAGCTGGAACCTGCACTTACGCAGTGACAAGTCAATCGAGGATCTGTCGCGGATGTTCAATCCGATCATTCGCGGGTGGCTCCAATACTACGGACGCTTTTACCGGTCGGCGCTCTATCCGCCGATGCGGCAACTGGATCGATCGTTGGCCCGCTGGGCCGATCGGAAATACAAGAAGCTGCGCAGGCATTTGCGCAGGGCGACTCACTGGGTCGCGCGTATCTCGAGACGCGATCCGAAGTTGTGGGCGCACTGGCAGATGGGTGTGCGGCGTGGCTCCGTGGCGGGAGCCGTGTGAGCGGAGACGCTCAAGCACGGTTCTGAGAGAGCCTCGGGGTGAGATCCCCCGGGGCTACTCACCGGGTAGTGACCTGCGAGTCGACAGCAGAGGCGCGGGCGGCGGTGGCCGCGGCGCTTCGGATTCTGAACGAGCTGGGCGTGCAGTTGCATCCGCAGAAGACGCGGATCGTTCACGTCCGGCAAGGCTTCGAGTTTCTTGGGTACAAGATCAAGCGCGGAAGAGGGCAGCTACGGTTGCTACCGGGCCAGATCCGCAGTGGTACCCAGCCGGGTGCGTTATATGCATACCCCCGCGAGAAATCGATCCGCCACTTCATGGATCAGGTACGCGCGCTTACCAGGCGGCGCGTGCCGCTGAGGACCAAAGAGCTGATAGAGGAACTGAACCCGGTGTTGCGGGGATGGGGACATCACTACCAGCGAGCCCATGTCCGAAAGCTCTTCCACCGGCTCGACGGTTGGATTGTGCGGCGCATTTGGTCGCATCGATTCAAGCGGTGGCGGAACGGTGGCTGGCGACAGTTGCCGAAAACCAAGCTGTATGGCGAGTACGGGCTGGTCAACTTGATTCAGTTGATCCCTTCGATTGCATCTCGGAAGCGTGAGTCTTCGTGAAAGCTGTATGCGGGAAAACTGCATGTACAGTTTGAGCGGCGGACGGTGGCTAGCGCGCAAGCGCGCCACCTCCGACCCGACACCGTCAGGTGGTCGATTCTAAATATTCTAATAAATACGAGAATTGGCAGCTCGGCGTCGAGGCCCAACGGGTCGCTGTGCCAGGCATGCCTTCCTTCGCCCACCTGCCGGAGGACGAGCGCTGGCAAATCATCACGTTCTTGAAATCGTTGTGACCGGATACTTGCTATCTGCGCCTTCGATGCGGGTACTTTAGGTAGGCAGTCCATCTTCGACTATGTACAATCTTGATCGCCTCTCCGTCGAAGTTCCAGTCATCGAAACAGAGCGCCTCCTGCTGCGCTGCCATCGTGCCGATGATCTCGCTGCATGTGGATCCATGTGGGCCGATCCCAACGTGACCCGCTACCTGGGCCGCGACCCGCTGACGCCCGAGGAGGTCTGGGCCCGTCTACTGCGGTATGTGGGGCACTGGGCGCTGCTAGGCTTCGGATTCTGGGCCGTCGAGGAGAAAGAAAGCGGCCGCTTTGTCGGCGACCTGGGCTTTATGGATTTCAAGCGGGACATCGAGCCATCCCTGGAAGATGTGCCTGAAATCGGCTGGATCCTGGCCTCACACGCACATGGCAAAGGCTACGCGACGGAGGCCGTTCGCGCCGCCGTGGCATGGGGTGAGTCTCGATTCGGTTACGCCCGCACCGCGTGCATCATCAATCCGGAGAACTTGGCCTCCATTCGCGTTGCCGAGAAATGCGGCTATGAAGAAAGCCAGGTCACGTCGTACCACGGTCACCCGGTAATCCTTTTCTTGCGGTAAGGCTTGCCGCCCTCCATCGGCCCCACGACCGGAGCCAGCCTCAGTACGTCCCTACCTGGATCGCCAGCGGCAACGTCAGGTTCACACCGCCGCTGGTGACCACGAGCGCCTGTGGTCCGGCCGCAACATTCGCGTTCGCCGTCAGCGTCGCGGTGATCGAGGTCGTCGAATTCACCGTTACGCTGCTTACCGCCAGCATGCCGCTCGGGACGGTTACGGTATCTCCCGTCTGGAAGTTCGTGTTGGTGCCCGTAATGGTGACCGTGATCTGCACCCCTACAGTCGCATCCATCGTGTTCGGACTCACTCCGGCCGCTTGCGGCGCCGTCGGGCCCAGAATTGTCGTCTCATTGAACAATCCCCGCATGATCAACGATGCCATCTGGCCCCGGGTCACGAGGCCGTCCGGGCAGTAAATTAGCGGATTAGTTCCGCAGCCGGCGGTTATGTTTTCTTCATAAGAACGCTGAATGAACGGGAACGGCATTCCGTTGCCCTCCACGTTGGTGGGCACGTCCGCGAAATAGGGGGTGCTGCTAAACGTGAAGCTTGCGCCGTACAGCGCCAGCCGGGCACGAACCATGAAGATCGCCATTTCCCAGCGTGGGATCGGGTCCGACGGACAGAACTGGCCGTCTCCGCAGCCGGTGGTGATGCCCAGTTCCTGCAGCTTCTGGATGTGCGGGAAGAACTGATTGGTCGCCGGCACATCCTCAAAATAGGGGGTCGGGTTATAGATGGCGGGCGTTGTAGTGCCGGTAACGGCCCGGACGATAACTGCGGCCATCTCCTGGCGAGTGACGTTGTCGCCCGGGCAGAAGCTGCGCGCGTAGGGCGTACTACCTCCAATGCAACCGGTGGTCACTCCCGCCGCAAACATCAGGTTCGCTGCGTCAAAGTAGGTGGCGTTGGCGGGAATATCATTGAATGCGGCGCCTGGAGGCAGGGGCCCAAGGGAAATCACCAGACTGATGACCGATCCCCAAACCAGTACGGTTCGTGCCGCCGGGGTCTCGGTGATCACCTGGCCGGCGGGCACTGTTTCGCTGTTTAAAGAGGTCACCGGACCAACCATCAGTCCCAAACCGGTAAGCAGCGTCGTTGCGTCGGCCTGCGCCATGCCCACTGCATTCGGCACCGTTACCGGAGGAAGTAATCCGAAAGCCACAACGCCGCTACCGGTTCCAACGAAAACCTTTCCATTCGCGATGGTCGGAACTATGAACTTGTTGGGGGGGCCGAATTGGTCGCGTCCCAAGGGCGCCTGATTGCTGTTGTACAACTCTGTTGTCAGATTGTTGGCATCGTACGCGTGCAGAATCGCGGGAGACGAGGAAGCGTTGTTTTCTACCGCCCACAGAATGGCGCTGCTGGCGCCGTTGGCGGAGATTGATGGCGTCGTGCCGGGATAAACAAACTGATTCTGCGTCATCGACACCGGCGAGGCCGATAGAAGGGCCGAATCCACTTGGAAGGCCCGAATATAGTCTCCAAATGCCCCGAAGTAAACGAACCCGTTGTAATACGCGGGGCTGCTCCAAATGCCGCCAGGTAAGGCGCCCGTTAGTTGCTGATAGATGGTGGCATCGCCGGTTTGATCGAACTTGCCCATGTTGTCGCGATCCACAACGTATATATTGCTGTCTTTACCTGCCCCCACGGCGAGATGTCGAACAGTCTTGGTTGCATCAGTCTGGTCGGGGAGGACCATGATGCCGCCGGAACCCAGGTCCACATCAGCGACCACCTCGGAGATGACGTTGTACATCGCCCAGTAGTCGGTCGCGGCCAGGGCCCCTTTTTGCAACGACAGTTTCACAAAGGAGTTGCCGAAATCGCCCAGACGGGGAAAGCCGGAGGTAGTCGGAATAGTGTCAAACGTCCCGTTGGCAACCGAAAAGTAAAGATTGCCTTCTGCATCCGCGGCCGGGCCCGCTCCGCTGCCCCAGATGGAAGCGAGGCTCCCGTTCGGTGCGAAGTTGAAAACATTGGTCTGTTGCAAAGTTGATTCGTTAAAACCAACCGTCCATCCGGTATAGGGAGGGGTGTCGCAGTGTCCTCCCCAGCTGGTATAGACGATGCCGTTCAGGAGCAGAAGGCCGGGACGCGACTTAACCTGGCTTGGATCCCAAGCGACATCGCCCAAACCCGTGTAACTGGGTTGAATGAGCGTCGGCGAGCTGCTCATCTCGGCCCCTGTCGTGATATCCAGCGCGTGCAGCCGCTGGAAATAGGTTCCCGCGGCATTCTTGCTCATGGCTATCAGGAAGATGGTGCCATGTGGACCAGCCGACAGATCGATGACCGGGGTGCCTGTTACCCCAATCGTAGGTTTCACCTGGCCGCAGCTCCTGTTGTCGGAGGCCGTCTCGCCTGGACCCGCCAGCGACACCTGCCAGTACACCGTACCGCTATCCGCATCGAAAGCGTACACGCTGTCATTCTCAGTTGCCGCAAAGACAACGTTCTTTGAACTCTGTCCGGCAATCGAAAGTCCCGATACGTAGAGAGGTTGCGCGTCCACCTTGCCGTCAACCGGAACCATAAAAAGCTTGCCGAACGTGGCGGATGTGACGTTGGCGGGTGTCAGAATCGTCTCGGTTAGATTCTGCCCGGTCCGAGCGTTGTCGTTGTGCCAGGTCAGCACGTTCGTCTGGCTGAAACCTGCACCGGAACCGAATGCGAATAGCAACGCGGATTGGAACGCGAACCCGGCCCACACCGCACCCCACCTGTTTTTCATCGATGATTACCCTATCCCCCACCACTTCGAAGTGTACTGAACCACCCTGATACAAACGCCTGGGCAGCCACTATTTCCGGATGAGCCGAATCCGACTCGGATTCGGCTAGCTAAGCTAAGCTAGGCCTTCCGTCGGTTCCACGAACGGTATCGTTGCCTCGAAGCGCACCCGCGACCCCGTCGATCAGCGAGTCGTCGCGGCGTTCAGCCCTCAACCTCGGCGCTGATCGAAACCTCTTCACCCGGCCCGATATCACCCGTCCGAAGCGGCCGCGGAACCAGTTGGCGTTCGGCTATGGCACGTAATAGTAGTGCGCGCACCTGTAGTTCACTCTCCGCCGGACACGACCCTCAGCGTATGGACCGCCGGAAAAAACGAAGCCAAGCGGGGCGCCGGATGTTCTGCGAAACGAAGTGCCTCACCGACCGGCTCCACTTAGCTGCCAGTGCGGACGAACTCAAACCTATGAATACATATGAGTTGCCACGAATTGCCAGAGCCCGGGACGAGCTAAAGCCCAGTCAAGTGGCGGCCACCATGAAGCACGGCGCGGTTTTGCGAAACGAAGTAAGCCCGCGCTAAGAGGAACTCGACAGCGCAGGAAATCGACGCTATTGTGTTGTCGCCACTGAATCCAGCCGCATTTGCCAAACGAAGTACCCGCAGCCGACGCTGCGCGCTTCGATGGCCGCCGCCTTGTTTTGCAGTTTTCGCTCGCCACAATTCCTGAAGTGTCTGCTGCCTCCTTTCTTCCCGAAGGATTACGAAACGAACCCGGCGCGCCCGAGGCCGGGCGAGGTGCCTGTGCATTCGAACTCATCTTATTGATCTTCCAGTACTTAGCGATGATTCCATACGGATTTGCATCCGCTAGGGATTCGAGTTCTCGAGAGGGCTTAAGGCGGGTTAAACAACCTCGCCTCAGGTTGGCAACCTGCCCCACAGTTTTCGGAAACTGTCCCGCCGAACGGACGGTCGATCGACGGGTTACTGGCGGCGAAAGCCGTCTAAGAAGGCAGAAGCCAGCCTTGGCAAAGCCCCAGACGCACACCGATTTACCAAACGAAGCCATCATGACCGGAAGCCGTTCGCCCCATTCCGACCATGGTGCCCCGCAAGCGACTGACGCTGTTCAGTAAATTACGGAGCGAGGTCTGTGACGGCCGGCGAAGATAGCGAACGGCGAAGTGATCGCGGTTCGCTATGCCGATGATCTGGTGGTGGGGTTTGAGCATCGGACGGATGCGGAACGCTTTCTGAGCGAGTTTCAGGAGCGGCTCGCGAAGTTCGGGCTGGAACTACATCCTCAGAAAACACGGCTGATCGAGTTTGGCCGGTACGCTCGGAAGAACCGGCAAACGCGAGGGGAAGGGGAACCGGAAAGCTTCACGTTTCTGGGGTTCACGCATCACTGCGGGAACAACAGTCGCGGACACTTCACCATCTGGCGCTACACGGCACGGCACCGTCTCGAAGCGAAGCTGCAGCACGTTAAGCAGACGCTTCGAACGCGCATGCACGAACCGGTAGCGGAGGTGGGCGAGTGGATCCGACGCGTGCTCAACGGCTTCTACCAATACCACGCGGTGCCGGGCAACTGGGCGGCTCCTGCAACGCTTTCGGACTCGGATAGGTCGCTACTGGCAGCGAATGCTCGCAAGGCGCAGCCAACGGGGACGACTCACCGCGGAGCGGGCCGCTCGATACTTTCAACGCTGGCTTCCCCGGCCCCGGCTGGTGCGCCCTTACCCCGAGGCCCGCTTTGACGCTACTCATCCGAGGTAGGAGCCGTATGCGTTAGCAGCGCCCGTACGGATCTGTGCGGGGTTGTGTCAAGAATGCGCGAGGAGCGCAATGCTGTACCAGAGATGAAGGGGGGCCCTTCGAAACCGGCTTACAGGAGCTGGTTTCAAACAGCCGTAAGCTGCTGCCGTTCAATGACGGTGGTGGTGAACGTTACGGAAAAGGCGTGAGGAAATCACGTCATGTGTGAGTTAGAGAGACGAACGCAAGTGAACCACTGATGAGGCCTCGAAACAGATCTACAGATGGCATCAAAACCGGAGCGCCCCCGCTCTCCGGGAGGAGCATAGCGGAAACCTGGTTACTGGCTATGCGGTGTCCGGGGTACAGGTGGCGTGACTCTGGCTTTGGCTCTGGTCCGGAACTTGAGAACCTGTTCGGCGGTGATAAGGGAAAAGGCCCAAGCGGCAGCTCCGCGAGGCCGAAAGTACTGATTCGCTGGACAGGGGCGGACTGCCCCGTAGTAGCCATGAAGCGGGGTAATGCCCGTGGAGCGAAGGGGGCAGGCCATTCGCGTCATGATCAGCTTGGTCAACTGGCAACAGGAGGAGCCGATTGGTTGTGGCGGAGGGCGGCAGCTCTTACTGGATGGCACGAGCCGTGTGACGGGAGACTGTCATGCACGGTTCTGTGAGCGCCTCGGGGTGAAATCCCCCGGGGCGACTCGGCGGCGGTCAGCGATGGCCGTCCCTACCGCCACAACTCGGCCGTCCACCTCGGGCACCTCGGCCGGACTGTCCACCTCGGCCACCTCGGCCGGACTGTCCACCTCGGCTAACCTCGGCCGGACTGTCCACCTCGGCCACCTCGGCCGGACTGTCCACCTCGGCCACCTCGGCCGGACTGTCCACCTCGGCCACCTCGGCCGGACTGTCCACCTCGGCCACCTCGGCCGGACTGTCCACCTCGGCCACCTCGGCCGGACTGTCCACCTCGGCCACCTCGGCCGGACTGTCCACCTCGGCCACCTCGGCCGGACTGTCCACCTCGGCCACCTCGGCCGGACTGTCCACCTCGGCCACCTCGGCCCGGAGTCTACGCATGCGACCACAGCTGGCCCGGAGCGAGTGACCAAGCAACGCTGACCGCTCACCGCCCGCACTCCGCACACCGATCCGAGTCGGGGACCCACAAATCCGTCCTAGTCCGTCCCCATTTGATGAGGGGGAGTGACGAGTGATAGTCTTCATCTGGCACTGCCGACCCGGTGGAACGGTGAAGACAGAATGATTCGGAAAATAGAGCAGGCGATTGGGCCGATTCGAGGGAAGCGAACAGGAACAGGAAGTCTGAAGTCACGTCTAAAATCAGCCGGACCGCGCGGGCGCGGCGTTGTCCTTTTGTGTTTGGGATGTGCGATGTCCGGGTTATATCTTGAAGCGCAAAGTGTGCAGGACCTCCAGAGCGAGATCCAGCAGATCAAGCTGCTCTATGAGCAGCGAATCGCCTCTCTTGAAGGAAGAATTGCGTCGCTCGAGCAGGCTAACCTTTCGATGGCGCGAGCCACGGCGGAAAATGTCATTTCCGCAAAGGACCAGCACAGCGAGGTGGCAAAAGAAGTGGCAAAAGAGGTGACGGCGCAGTCACAGCCGAAGTTAACGAGCGCTCAAAGAACGGAGGTCGAACAAACGCAATTGGGGACCACGCCCTACTACGACGAGATCCAGGATTCACAGAAGGTAGTAGAAGAACTGCAGCAACAAGTCAAAGCATTCGAATTCCATGGCTACTTGCGGTCGGGGGTGGGACTCAACAGCGAAGGCGGACAGATGGTTGCCTTTCAGGCACCGGGGGCGCCGGCGAAATATCGACTGGGGAACGAGGCCGAAACTTACGGCGAATTCATCTTCGTAAACAATTGGATCAACCCAAGCCACGATCCCGACAAGGCCTGGATGAAGACGGAGGTGTTGCTACAGGCCAACACGACACAATCCCAAAACTACGCCAATGACGATCAGTTCCGGCTGCGCGAAGCTTTCATTCAAGTGGGGAACGTTTTGCCCACTCAACCGTTGGCGGATTTCTGGGCGGGCGAACGCTATTACCGGCGGCAGAACATCGATATTAACGACTTCTTCGTCTTAGACACGAGCGGCTACGGCGGAGGATTCGAGAACCTCAACCTGAAATTCGGCCAAGCTGCCGTGGCGTACCTGGGCGGCGCAAAAGACGATTTGATTACCGATAACGGGGCCTACCCGAAGAGTGTGCTGGATGCGCGGCTCTACGGGATCAAACTTCTGGGAGGGGATCTGGGGCTGTGGTACGACTACTCGTTCTCGAAAGGGGGCCTTCTCGACAACGGCACGCAGGTGCCATCAGAGGGAGGTTGGGCGATCGGGATCGGACACCTGAGGCAGGAGTGGGCCGGCGGTTTCAACCGCGCCTCCTTCCAATACGGAACCGGCAATGCCGCGAACTTCTCGACGAGCATCTTCGAGCCGACCGTGCATCTACCTAACGCGAAGACATTCCGCTTTACCGATAGCGCCGTCATTCAGCCCAACAATCATTTCGCAATGCAACCGATCTTTATTTATCAGTCCCAAACAGACGGCAATCCCGCCAACGGCACCAACACCTGGGTGTCGTTTGGCGCGCGGCCGGTCTGGTTCTTCACCGAACACATTTCGTTGGCGTTCGAGGCGGGGTTTGACCACACCCAGAGCGGGCTGGGTCTTTACGATGGCTGGCTGAGAAAATACACGATCGCGCCACAAATTGGAGCGGGCAGGAAGTTTTTCAGCCGTCCGGTGTTACGGGCTTTCCTAACGTACGCCAACTGGTCGGAAGGACTTAAGGGATTCGTGGGCGTACCCGTATTTACCAACAAAACGTCGGGTTGGGACTTTGGGCTGCAAGGAGAAACGTGGTGGTAAGGCCCGCTTCAGGCTGGCGAATGGCGACATATCAGGGCCGTCCTGCCGGATTGTGCAGGAGCGCCAGGCGCTACTTCAGGGGCAACGACTTCCGTGGGGCGGGAGATCGAGGTGCGCTAGAGCGACTAGGCCGAGGTGGGTGGGCCGGAGGTAGCCGAGGTGGACAGCCTGAGTCGACGAACTCGCTTTTTCTAACTCCTTTTCCGCCAGTTACATGCAAAGTTCCGGCTTTTTCACCCCGACAGCTCGTCGTTTACTGTCAATGCGTTGGCCGCCTCGGTCAATACCAAAAACTAGCGAACACCGCATACGCCTCTGCTGACTTCAAGGAATAGGGAACAAAGGGTCGGGTGGATATTAATTAAGTCTGACCAACCTCAGTCTAGTCCGAGGTAACTTGGCCCTCGCTGAAGACATTGCTCACGTTCACAGAGGGCATTACCTCCGCCGAGTCAATGTCCTGAGTTTTCGATTGGCCGGATTTACGTGACCGCCGAGGCGAACGCAGATGGGGCTTACCAATCTCCGGGCAGGAACTCGTCTTGCACTGGCCCGCACTCAAAGGCGGCCAAATCCCAAGCGCGAAATCATGCCGCATTGTGCGAACGCGGCCGCACATCCTGCGCAATCTTTTTCCCCTCGGCCTGGCGGGCCGTCTGTAAGTCGAAGTCTTTCTGTAAACCCAGCCAGAAATCCGCGCTCATCCCGAAGTAACGCTCCAATCGTAATGCGGTATCAGCAGTGACGGCGCGGCGGCCGTTCACGATTTCGCTGATGCGCGTGACCGGCACGCGAAGCTCCATGGCTAGGCGATGCGGAGAGATCCAGTGGAATCAGGAACTCCTCGCGCAACATTTCGCCCGGATGCACAGGCGGTCGTCGAATATTCCAGCCATTTGCAAGTCTTCAATACGCATCGGGTGGCTCCTTCTATCCGTGGTAATCCACGATTTCTACGTCGTATGCCCCATCTGCCTCCCAACGGAAACAGACGCGAAACTGATCGTTGATCCTGATGCTTTGTTGACCTTTTCGGTTTCCTACCAGTGCTTCCAGTCGATTGGGCGGCGGAATCCTCAGGTCTTCCAGCCTCTTCACGACATCCACCTGGCTAAGCCTGCGGATGGCGATTCGTGAGAACGAAGAGAACTTTCGGCTTCGGCCGGTTTCAAACAACTTTGTCCGCGAAAGACCGGATCACGATGCTATTGTATGACGTGATACGTTAAACGGCAGGCAGGAAAGAAGAAGCAGGTGGCGCGTAGCTCGCATTGCGGCACGCAGGCGATCCGTCGAAAGATGCTTCCAAAGGCGCCACGCAGAATGTTGGCCGACTTACCGGGTGGGAAGTAGATGGCGTCCCGGGGCAACGAGTGGTCGGTTCGGTCGGCTGAAGTTCGTTTCGCAAAACCCGGTTCGGGCTCGAATTTCACCGAGAACGGCGCCTGTCGCTGAGCGTAAAAGGATGGGGTCGGCGGCACAAATACGCGGTGAGATCTGTGCTGGGTGGTTCTGGGAAGGCCTCGAAACTAGTGCCCTACTCGGGCGGCGATTTTGGGATCGATGCGATCGGCAAGGGCCAGCGCATTCGCCGATTCCGTTGCGTCGCCTCGTGCCTTTAGAGCGAGGCCCAAGTCATAGTAGAGAACGGCAGACAGAGGATCGATCTTGAGGCCGGCTCGGAACGCTTCGATCGCGGCAGCGTTTTGTCGCGTTGCAGAGAGGGAAGCGCCCAAACTCCGATAGGCGGCGAGGATGTCGGGATCGAGCTCAATGACGCGACGTAGTTGCTCAATCTGAGAGTCTTGAACTAACGCAAAATGGAACAGGGTCGCGGCATCTTGCGGATAGGTTTGGGCGGCGAATCCCAGGACCGCCGCCGCGCGACTCACATCGCCCGCTTGCCGGAGCATAATTCCCATCAAGTTCAAGCCTCTGAGCTGATATGGATAAGCATCGAGCGCCTGCTTCGCCTTCTTGATTGCCTGCGCACGATCACCCTGATCGTTGAGATTCTGAGCCTCGCGGAAGAGCCGGTCCGCATCCGACCGGAAATCACGGGATAGACGATGAAGCATCACCCGGGTATTGCCAACTTGGATCACACCGCTGTCCGAATCTTTTTCAAGATGTGCCGCGGCCGCAGCCAAGCCAGGGTCCATCTCTGCCAGAGCCATGTCTCCGATGAACCCGCCTGCCTGGGCGCTCTGATCCGTAGATAAGGCATGTGCGACGGAACTGAAGGATTCGCCCTTCGCCAGGCGATCCGTGACAGCTTTCATGTCTTCATCAGTGGCCACCGCTATCAAGCGGAGAAACTCGCGTTTCGGGATCACTTGGGTGCGAAAAGAAGGATCTTGCTTGCGATGTTCCGGTTCTAGATCTGGCCGTACTCTGATCCAGTGGTCAGTCACGCGAAAGGCATCTACCTGGACGGTGGGCATATGGCAGCCGATGCAGCCTTGCGTTCGGTTCACCGGACAGATAGCCGCGTGCCGCCGCGTCGACAGCGAATGACACCGAAGGCAAACGCTGATCGAGGATTGAGAAACCGCAGCTGAATCTTCATGCGGGTTATGACAAGACGTGCAAGTCAACTGCTCGCCGCTTTGGATGAAGCACTCCGAGTGACGAAGAGCTGGAACCTGGCTCGATACGAGCAGGTCTTCAGGCATCGGGTCTGAGTGGGCGCGGGGTTTGAAACCACTGTGACACTGGGCGCAGACCTCAATAGAGGTGTTGCCTTTCAGGCTCCTGGGCTTAACGATTTCCTGGTGCTCGAGCCCTCCACTCTTTGCCGATGCTACGTGCGCAGACCCCGGTCCATGGCAGCTCTCGCAACGAACGCCACCTTCTTTCCCGGCCCCTAGTGTGTCCGGCTTACCGTGGCAGGTCAGGCAGCGAAGTTCGAAGGTCGGACTTAGGACCCGGCCGAGCTCGTGCTCCAGATCTTGCAGTTGTTCCTTGGGAAACCCGGGGGACAGGACAAGTGCGCCGGTCGGCAAGAGGGCGTAACGAGCCTCGAGCATGGCCGGTCGTTCCAGTGAAAGGCCACCGAGCCGGTCAACTGTAAGAAGAAAGCTGATGCCATGGCGCGTGCCGCCAATCATGCTTTCGACAGGTACAGTCCACGGTTCCGAGCCGCCGTTGGTCACGGAAAAGAGAACCTGGTTTCCTTCGCGCCGGACGTCGTAATGAACTTGTTGACTCGCCGATGTGTCTTTACTGCCTTCGTCGAACTTGCTTTCTTTTAAGGCCGTGCTATTTCCACGCCACGTCTGCGCCATCCTACTCCGAGCTTGTGACTCCGAGATAGCGCGGTGGCAAGACGCACAAACCTCTGAACCTACGTAATGGCTATCTTGTGCTTCAGCACTGCGGATGAAGACCGCTACGCTCAAGAGCAGTATGAGAACCCTGAGGTGCAAACAGACAGCTAACATAACACGATTCAAATGGAGCGGTTAGCGGCCGGCTTTTGGCGTGTCCGCTTGCTGGCGAGTCTGTGTGAAAACCCCAGCAGTCGGTCCGAAGCGGAAATGGAAACCAAAGCCGAGATGAATCTCGGCTCGGCAGGCCAAAGCCCGCGCCACGCGGGCAGGCATCCGCTTGCTCACGCGCGCGGTTCTGTGCTGAACTTTCACAGTATTTGTCCCAGCTCACTGCTGTTCAACGTCGGGTTGGGGAGATCCCAGTACCACCGCCTGGTCCTGTTCCAGAGCGTTTCGACGCAGATCCTTCGAGCGCGCCAGCTCTTTTTGAGCACGCTCGGTTTGGCCGAGCTTCCGATATGCCATGTAGAGCTGATAGTGTACGTTGCCATAGTGGTCTGTCGACGCTGCCTTCTCGAGTCTTGGCACGGCGTCCGCGGTCTTTCCCAGCCGCAAGTAGGCGGTTCCCAACAAGCTGTTTGTTTCCGGTAACTCTGGTTGGAGGCGCAAGGCTCGCTCCAGAATGGGGACCGCCTTTTCGTTGTCCTTCTGCTCCACATATGCGCGGCCCAGTAAGTACAGTGTGTGCGCGCGCGAGTCATCCAATGCCAGGGCTTTTTCAAGTTCGGTCTGAGCGGCATCATACTTGTGTTGGTCCAGGTACACTTCTCCCAGCGCGTCATGAAGCTCCGGTTCATTGGGACGCAACTCCAGGGCTGCCTGAAACTCTTTGACCGCGTCGTCCATACTGCCGCGTAAAGCGTAGCCTTCTGCGCGTAGCTGCCGTGTGCGCCAGGAGGCCGGAAACGATTCTTCGAGGCGCGCATAGGTCTCGGCTCCCAAGGCCTGGTACGAGCGTTCCAACCAGTAGCTGGCCTCAGCGTCTTTGGTGGAACCCTCTTGCACTTGTCCCAGCGTATTGGCTGCTGGTTCGTATTGCTGCAAGGCGAATTGGGCTTTACCCAGCACAAGCCGTTCCGCGCCGGTCAAGTTGTTACGACCTTGCAACGAATCGATGCAGCGGGAGTAACGATGGGCCTGGCAGGGATCCTCTTTCGCTGGGGCCGCGGCACGATCCGCGTTCTTCTGCCAGGCGGAAAAATCGGTCTGGAACGTCTTCCATTCGCGATCGGCGCCACCGGCATCATCGGCCGCCAATAACAGGGTCGCTAACAGATAGTGCTTCACCGATCCATCTGGCGCGTCTTCGAGCGCGGATATCTGATCCTTCACTACCTCCCGAGAGACTTCGATGGACGGGAAGTCCCGCTGTACCGCCAGGAACTCAGGCGAAATTTGCCAAGCCTTTTCGAGGGACTCGAGGGCCACTTTGGGCTGGTTCTGCGCGAGTCGCAAATTCGCCAAACCGATCCAGGCCAGTTCATAGCGCGGATCACGTTCAAGTTCCAGGCGGAACTCCGTGTCGGCTTGTTCCAGTCTTTGGGCATGCAGGTAACTTTGGCCCAGCAACGTATGCAAGCCGGCCTGCTGCGGTTCGATGCTCAACGCTTTCTGATACTCCTTAACCGCGTCTGCCCAACGGTTGCGCTGAAACAACAGGTCTCCGATAAAGCGTCGGCCCCATGCTGAATCCCGATAAACACGCGCGCCCTGGTAAGCCAAACGAGCCGCCAGATCCAGGTATTGGTGTCCGAGTTTGAACCAAGCCTCGGCTTTGTCGGGGTCCACGAGGGAGAGCTCGCGGAACTGATCGGCCGCGCTTCGGAAGTTCTCCTGGCTCAGGTAACACGAAGCTAAGGCTTCACGAGCGTATCGATTTGAGGGATCGAGCTTCACCGACTGCTCTAGGAATGGAATGGCCTTATCCGGCGTTCCTAGCTTAATGTAATCTAATCCAACAATGAGCGTTGGGCCAGGAAGGCTCGGCCGTTCTTTCAGAGCTTTCGCCAGATAGCGGACCGCTAAGTCGTATTGGAGCAGGCCCTGGTATGCGAGGCCCAGGTTCACCTCCGCCTCGACAAGAGTCGGATCCAGCGCGAGCACCTTCTTGAAGTCCTCAGCGGCACGGGCGAACTCGCGCTCCTGCAGGGCTTGCTGTCCCTTGCGAAAGTACTGTTCGAGTTGTTGCCCTGGAGTCTGAGCGGTTGCCGCCTCAAACGATATCAAGAGCACCAGAAGAGCGGGCGCCAGAGGCTTCACCCTAACACGACGTAGCCGGAGCCAGACAGGCTCTGGGATTCCGGGCAACCGCTCCTTGATGGCCGCGGCTCGGTAGGCTTTGCGAAACGTTGGGGGTATCAGCCAAGCTCGTTCTGAGGTGCGTAAACATTGGATGAGACGCATGCCCCGAAAAACATTTTAACAGAAAGCTTGCTGCCTCCGGGGCGAAGGGGCAACGGGTGTCGGTTCAGTCCGGGAGCTTCCGTCAGTAGACCGCAGCCTCTCCAGAAGCCCACTGTTGAAATCATTTGGAATTTGCGAGTTACATTTTTGGCATCACTTTGCGCGGAGCAACGATTATTTGCGGAGCGAAGTGGGGCCGGTCGTAGGCGACCGGCGCGGACGTGGGCGTCCAGCCCCACGTTTGTGCTCGTATTGCGGAAGGTTCTGACACTTGTGACGGGCCGCGGCGGCCTGAGCATGCTGAAGGCTGTGCCACGGGTGCTGTCTTCGCGAGCCTTGGTAAACCGCAAGAGAAACAGTCGGAATGTTGAGCCCGTTTCTCTTGCGTGAGGGTGTTTTAGAAGCTGAACCTCAAGCCGAACTGAATGATTCGCGGCAGGTTATATTGAGCGGTGATCTGTCCAAAGCTACTTCCACCGCAGCAACTTGTATTGGGCGCACTGAACTGCACTCGATTGAAAATGTTGAAGAATTCCGCGCGGAACGCCAGATTATATTTGCCCTCCGGTCCAATCGCCGTGTTCTTGAAGAAAGCCATGTCAAAGTTCTTCACCCCGTCGGTACGTATGTTCGGTTCTGTGCGAGAATCGTTCCCGTAGCTGTAATCCGTCGGGGCCACGAATGTCGATGTGTTGAACCAGTGGGCCAGCTTGTCGCTCGTACTGCCGGTGGTCAGAGACTCGGGGCCAACTCGATTGGAGAGGGCACAGCCAATGTTGGGAATACCGGAGTTGCTCAGCAAGCCCGGACACCCGCCGATGATGATGGGGAAGCCGCTCTGGAAGGTAATGATCGTATCAAATCCCCATCCCCCAACAATTGCGTTGGTGACTCCCTTCGCATTACCCAAAAACTTCTGGCCTTTGCCAAACGGCAGATCGAGAATGGACGCGATGACCAGGCGCTGCGGAACATCGAATCCGTCCAGGCTGCGCTCGCCCTTCAGGTTATATACGTTCGAGTCGCCCCAACTCGGGGAAGCGGCTTCCAACCAATTGATCTCAGAGTTGGTGTTGTCAATGAGTTTAGACAGCGTATACGTAGCAAGAATTTGCGCGCCTCCCCCGAAGCGCTTCTGAAACGTTACTTGCAACGAGTTGTAACTGGAGTTCCGGTTGTCCGGCTCTGCCATCGCTACGTCATCGAACTGCGGATAAGGCAGAAGCAGCTGACCTGCCTTGACGGTCGGATTCGCGCTGATATTGCCGGACTGCATCACTCCGTAGAACGGATTGGGAACCTGAGCGATCAGAGCGGCCGCCTGCGCCGCATTCGTCGGCACATACTGCGGCAGCATTTGGTCCAGGTCCTGGCTGTGCATAGGCAAGTCTGTGCCTTTTGCCCCGGCATACGCAATTTGGAGCATCATATTACCGGGCAGCAGTTGCTGGATGTTGAAGTTCCATTGCTGCACGTAGGGAGCCGGAACGTTGTTTAACGGAGCCCATTTCCAGCTCCCTGCACGTTGATGAAGGATTGGTTGGCGCCAGGGGGCCCGGAGATCCCAGTCGGAAATGGATCCGACAGCGTATTCTTTGGGGTAACGCCATTGGCCTGTGCGACCAGCCAAGTGTTGTTAATGGAGTTAATGAAAAGATTATGCGGAGCATCGTCCCAGCGCAAATCAACCGGGACGTAGAAGATGCCATATCCGGATCGGATCACCGTAGTCGGAGTGAGCTGGTAGGAAAGTCCGATGCGCGGGCTGATGTGGTTCCAGGCCGGGAACGCAGTGCGGCTCTTGTGGTTTGGAGTATCCACCAAATCGTACGCGCCCAGTAGATTGGGATCGCCGGCCTGCGCGGCAATCGGGCTCGTTTGCGTCTGGTTGAAAACAACGATCCGGTTGTAGCGCTCGGTCCAGTCTCCCTGTAGGTCAATGCGCGCCCCCAGATTCAGAGTCAGCTTTCGGGTCACCTGCCATGTGTCTCCCGCGTAGATCGCGCCGTAAAGATTCTGGTCGGCTGTCTTGGCAGCCTCTGTCGTGCTGCCGTTAGAGCCGTAGCCGAGCAGGAAAGAGGCCATCCCAAGCCCCGATGAAATTCCCGGGGTCCCGGCAAGGGGGTTCCCCGCCGTCATGCCGGCATCAAAATTGTACTCTCCAGTGGGATCGTTGGTCTGGTAGTAGTTATTCTGGAGTATCCGATACTCGCCGCCGAACTTGAGAAGGTGCTTGCCCATCAAGTGCGAGACCGAGCCTTCAAAGCTGTATGTGTTGTCGAAAGCGCCGATGCCGCTGCCCGTTCCCCCAGAGCACCAACTGCCAGCCCCATAGCGGTTGTCCCCGGGAACCTGGGAGACGCATGCGTCAGGAATGTGAGTGTAGGTCATGTTCGGCGTTAGCGGAGCCCAATTGGGGCCGAACTTTGACAAATCAATGCCTTCGCTGAGCGGCGTTCGCACATACTCATAGCGGGTGAAGCCGGCTCGCAGGTCGAGGACCGTCGCGGGTGAGAGGGTATAGGTGTCGGCCAATACAGCTTGATTGGTATTGGTGTTTTCCGTGCAGCGATCGCCGCAGATGTCGTTAAAGGGGCTGTCGGGAAGCGACAATACGTGCGAATACGTGTACCGTCCAAAGAATCTTTGCTTGTCACTGATGTCGTAGTCGGCTCGCTCATTCACTTGGTTCACGTTACCGCCCGTGCTGTAGTTCTCGACAAAGTTGCCGGTCGGGTTGTTCACCTGATTGGGCATCGGGAAATAGTTCAGGAGCACCTGTGCGGTGGGGTCCAATCGGTTGGCGGGAATTATGTTTCCGGCGAAGGCGGTTCTGCAAGCTGGGCCGCCGGAAACGCAGTTTGCACTGGTCATTGCGTCGTAAATCGGAAGCGCTGGACCCGCTGTGGAGTTTTGCGTTGACCCGGCTTGTGAAAAGTTTCCTTCTCGCTCCGCGGCGGTCGGAACCCATGTCGACAGCGGGCTCCCCTTTCGCAGCCGGAAGCCCTCATAGCTCGTGAAGAAAAACAGCTTATCTTTGATAATGGGCCCGCCCACATTGCCGCCAAACTGGTTCTGTGTGAATGCAGGACGCGGGACGCCGCCTTCATTCGAGAAAAAGTCGTTCGCGTTCAACACTTTGTTTCGAAGAAACTCATACAACGTGCCGTGGAAGGCATCAGTGCCCGACTTAATCGAAAGATTGATCACTCCGCCGGCAAATCGCCCGAACTCTGGGCCCAGGTTGTTGGTCTGGACCTTGAATTCCTGAACCGCATCCTGTGTAGGTATCAGAGTCACAACGTTCAAGTAGGCCCCGTTCGTGGGCACGCCGTCTATCAGGATTTGGCTCTGGCCAGCCTGGCCTCCACCGATCTGGAAGTCCCCCGCGGCAAAGGGATTGGCGCCCACCGGATTGCCTGTTGAGGAATTTCCAGCCGAGGGCTGACCTTGCGGCACAACGCCCGCCGTGAGGGCCACCAGCGCCAGCGGATTACGGCCATTGAGGGGTAATTCGGTCGTCGTTCGCGGTCCTATGACTTGCCCCAGCGAAGTAGATTCTGGCTGAAGCTGCACCGACTGGGCTGTCACCTCGACGGTCTGGCTCAACTGGCCGACTTCCATGGCAAGGTCAATCCTCAATCCGCTTTCGACCTCTATGTCAATGGGCTCGCGCACCAACTTCTTGAAGCCGGCTTTTTCCGCTTCCAGCCGATAATTCCCCGGTAGGAGATTGACGAACGCGTAATTGCCCGAGTCATTCGTTTGTGCGGTGCGCTTGTCTTCTCGGGCGATGTTCGTCAAAGTTACCGAAACACCAGCGACGGAGGCGCCGCTGCTATCGGTGATCGTCCCGGTAATAGTCCCGTAGACATTCTGGCTCCAAACGACGGGCGTCGTAAGAACCAGTAGGATCATTGCCGCAAGAACAACAAACGTAAGCCGTCTTACCTTGGACATTTCTTTTCTCTCCTTGGAGAAGTCCAGTTGACTTCAGCGATACTTATTAGTTGTTGTGACAGACCTGAAGACGGCGGAAAAACAGCAACCCAACATAGATGCGTCCCACCGTCTGGCTCCAGATACTACATCTACTACTTAGAGTTGTCAATACGGAGATACCAAAAGTGTCGTTAGTATGTGATTTGTCCGGTCGAATTCACGCGTGATATGTCCGGTTAGCCGAGTGGCGGCGATGCTGGGAGTTGACACTCTCGGGATCGATAAGGGCCGCGACAAGGGAGCGGACGATGAAATTGCAGGATGTGCTGCTGAAGGCGATGGCCAAGAAGATCAGCTGGATGGAGGCAGCTGAGATCGCGGGGGTAACCGAGCGAACGATGAGGCGGATCAGGGACCGATATCAGGAATTCGGCTACACGGGATTGTTTGATCAAAGACGTGGGAAGAGAAGCATTCACCGGGTTCCGATGGAAACGGCGGAGGAGGTGTTGCGGTTGTATCAGGAAGTGTATTTCGATCTGAACATGCGGCACTTCCACGAGAAGTTGCGGGAGGAGCATGAGATCAGTCTGAGCTACACCTGGGTGCAGCAAGCGCTGCAGGGAGCGGGGCTGGTAGCGAACTGGCGAAAGCGTGGGCCGCACCGGCGCCGGCGGCCACGGCGACCGATGCCAGGCATGCTGTTGCACATTGACGGCAGCCCGCATCGCTGGCTGAACGACGATCGGTGGTACGACCTGATCGTGATTCTCGATGATGCCACCAGCGAGATCTACTAGGCGCAGTTGGTGGAGGAAGAATCAACGCGAACGGTGATGGCCGGCTTGCGGGAGGTGATCGAAGTCGAAGGCCTGTTCTGCGCTTTGTATAGTGACCGGGGGAGTCACTTTTTCGTGACCGTCAAGGAGGGGGCGAAGGTGGAAAAGCACCGTTTGACGCAGGTGGGGCGGGCGATGAAGGAGCTGGGAATACAGATGATTGCGGCGTATTCTCCCCAGGCGCGGGGCCGGTCCGAAGGTAGCTTTGGAACTTGGCAAGGGCGGTTACCACAGGAACTGCGGCTGGCTGGCATTACGACGGCAGAGGGCGCCAATGCGTTTCTGCGAGAGCAGTACATCGCGGAGTTTAACAGCAAGTTCCAAGTAGCGGCGATGGAGAGGGTACCGCATTTCGGCGCACCAGCCGGAGCGACCTGAACTGGATCTTCACGGTGCAAACGGAGCGAGTCGTGAACAAGGACAACACGGTTGCGATTGCGGACCGCCGCTGGCATATTGAAAAGACCCGGTTCCGTAGCACTCTGGCCGGGAGCACGGTAACGATCCATGAGCACCTGGATGGGACGGTTTCAATCCGTTACGGCCCCCACCTGGTGGGGAGGTTCGACCGTGAGGGAGTGACGTTGATCCGTGAAAGCAACCCCAAGCGCCGTGGAAAAGGCGGGAGCATGGAAGCCGTGGAAAACCAAGAGCAGGTTTTCACCGGCCCCCACACTCCCTTGGAAATCTCGCCCAAACCGCGAGATTCCCACTTTCCCACCGCGCCGACTACGGCTTCTGTTTTCTCCGATGGAAAAGCAAAGGCCAAACCCAAAACCAAGGCGGCGGCCTAAAAGGCCGCATCGCTTTGTTTCACAAACCGGACAGATCACGTGTTAATCAAACCGGACATCTTGACTTGTTAACGACATACGGAGATACCAAAAGTCGCCTCACCTTATACCCAGCGGTAGTGCTGCCTTCGCACCGATGATAGGTGCAGGCTCGGGACCTCGCATAACTACGTGTGATGAGAGCGCATACAATTCTTGTCGCAAGCGCCAGCCACGAGCTTGACGCTGACGAATCCCAGTTCGAGAATCTGCTGCCACCTAGATTAGGATGGCCGTCGAACTTCTCAGCACGCTTCACCAGCACTGCCCGAGGCGGACGGTCGGGTTGTGCCGCCTGCCACCACCAGCGGATTTTTTCTAACTCTTCTTCCGTCGCCGTCAACCCCTATGGTGTGGTTCGAAAGAATCGCTGCCTTCGTGATTCTATGAGAGCGCTGCAGCGGGCGCAGCGTTGGAGTACGCTACGCCCAGACGTTTGAAAGAAACGTTTGCAGCGATATGACACAGTTGATCGGTTGCGATACGCACAAGAAATACTCGGTTTTCCGGATCCAGGGCGAAAGTGGCCGGATGAGTCCGGCGATCCGGGTCAACCATGAAGGGGGCGAGTTGGAGCGGTTCTTGAAGAGTCTAGAGCCCGGGAGTGCGGTGGCGCTGGAAGCCGGATTGAACTGGATGTGGATGGTGGAGCAGATCGAGAAAGCGGATCTGGAGCCACACCTGACGAACCCATTGGAAGCCAAGAAGAGGATGAGCGGGGTCAACAAATTCGATTCTCGGGATGCGGCCGGGTTGTTGATCCTGCTGCGGAGCGGGACGCTGCCGGAAGTCTGGATACCGCGCGGGGCGCGGCGGGATCTACGGGGACTGGTGCGAAGCCGGCTGGTACTGCGGCGTCACGTCAGCGGGCTGAAGTGCCGAATCGATGGTGTGCTAACGCAACACGGTCTGAAGCCGCTAGTGGAGGAAGAAGACGAGGTTGAGTATCGGGATTGGTTCACCGCGAAGGGCCGGCAAGCGCTGCTGAAGGCGATGGAGGAGCTACCGCCGGCGACACGGGAGGGATTGCGGCAGGAGTACCTGGCGATGTGGGAACTGGAACGGCGTGTCCAGAGCCAGGAAGTCGCCATTCAGACGCGACTCGAGCCGCTGGGTTGGATTCGGTTGTTGTGGACGATGCCTGGCGTGGGCTTGATTCTGGGGGCCACGATTCTGGACTGAGGTTGGCGATGTGAAGCGATTCGGGAGCGCGGAGCGGCTGGCCGCTATGCCGGGCTGGTGCCGCAAACGCACGCTTCGGGAGGGAAGAGCTGGCGGGGGCCGACGCCGCGGGCCTGCAATCACTATTTGAAATGGGCCTTCGTGGAAGCGGCCAATGTAATTGCGGCGCAACGGCGGCGCATGGAAAACCGGCATCCGCACGTGGTGCGGCGGTACGAACGAGTGAAAGGGAACACGAAACTGAGCGGCAAGGCGAAGGTGGCCGTGGCACGCCATCTGGCTGAGCGGTGTTGGTGGGTTCTGACCAAGAAAGAGTTTTACCGGGAGCCGACGTCGGCCTCGGTAGCTTCGTCCAATAACGGGTAAGCACGACGGTTAGTCTTTGCCTTGACAAGGCCGTGTTTGTGAATGCGAAACCCGGGATGAAGAAAGTTCTTGTCTTCACCAGCGAGCGAATAGGTGACTCACCGGGCTGAGACCCTCAGTTCAGAACGAAAAGCAAAGGAGGGAACGGCAATCAGCCCGACAGCGCGAATCAGCACACAGGCTCTGAGCTCACCAGCGGGAACCGTGTTTGTTCCGGCCCGAGCCGCCCGTCGGCACAATTCCTACCAAAACCGTGCTCGCCCGCAAGGGTAAACTTCGCGCGCCTCAAAGCGCGCCCTGGCGGTCTGCGCGCGGTTCTGATGGCGGCCTATTGCGACGGGCGGCTCCGGCGGGAACCAACACTACCAGCGTTGTTCGGCTCAGTAGGCAGAGCCATTTGTGTGTTCTCGGTGGCGCCTGAGGGCGCCATGAAGGCTCTAAAACTTGCCTCTTGAAATCCGCGCTCTCATAGGTGACTAAAGCTCGCAACGAGGCTGGCATCCGCTCACGAGCGCGATTGCTCTGAAAAACCGGTTGGGCAATGGGTTGGCTAACACGTCGGTTTCATCATTCTTGGTGTGTGTTTCGGTCAGCTGAGAATCGACGAGGCGTCGATTGCGGGAAAGGGCGCCCACCCTACAAATGCGTCGTTGGCAGAGTTTGCAACGAGTGGCCTGTTCGGCACTTTCATCATTGAGGCTGGACCCTCCGGCGCCCATGCTGAGTTCCGTGTCATAGGTTTCAAGCGGAGCGGCGTCACGCCGACGTGCTAGGCGCAGCCGTTAGGTGTTCAATTCCGGACATCGGAAGCGCCGGAATGAACGCCCCGGGCACTTTGAATCCCGATTGGCTCACTGTTTGGCGTGGTTTCGAATTGGAATCACGGTTGCCATTACTTATTCGATCGTCAGGAGGATGAGTGAGGCTTGTTTTCTTGGATATCCGGCTGGGATTGCGCAATCTTCGGCGCAGCCCGCTTTTTGCGCTGGCGGCCATTTCTTCGCTTGCGCTGGGGATTGGCGCGAATACGGCGATTTTTACCCTCATTGACCAATTGATGCTTCGGCTGCTGCCGGTTAAAGAACCGCAACAACTGGTGATGATCTGGACGACCGGACCGCACATGGGCAACAACCGCGGCGATCGCGCCACGTCGTATCCGATGTACCAGGATTTTCAGCAAAAGGCTGCCGCTTTTTCCGATGTCTTCTGCCGCTTTTCCACGCCGCTTTCGATTAGCTTCAACAACCAAACCGAGCGGGTCAATGCGGAACTGGTCTCGGGAAATTACTTCCAGGCGCTGGGTGTGCGCCCCGCACTGGGAAGGGTGTTCTCTTCGGAGGAAGACGACCGGCAATACAAAGGCCATCCCGTGGTTGTCCTTAGCCACCAATACTGGGTGAGCCGTTTCGCGGCGGATCGCGGTGTCATCGGGAAGAAAATTCTCGTCAACAACTATCCGATGGTCATCGTGGGCGTGTCGGCGGCCGGATTCAATGGGCTCGATCCCTCCATCTCTCCACAACTCCGCGTTCCGATTCAAATGAAGCCCCTGATGACTCCCGGTTGGGATGCCATTGGCGACCGGCGCAGCCAGTGGATCCAGACCTTTGCGCGGATGAAGCCTGGCTATACGCTGAAGTCGTCTCAAGCCTCCCTCCAACTCCTCCTTGATCAGATCCTAAAATTCGAAATGACCCAGCCCGAGATGAAGGACGCCTCGCAGTATATGCGAAAGCAGTTTCTGGCAAGAAAGATACGGATGGTGGAGGCTGCGAACGGGTATTCGAATCTTCGGCAAAGCTACTCCACGGCGCTGGTCGTCCTGATGTGCATGGTGGGGCTGGTTCTCCTGATTGCTTGTTTCAACGTGGCGAATCTGCTCATCGCCCGCGCGTTGTCCCGCCAAAAGGAGATTGCGGTCCGACTGGCGCTGGGAGCATCGCGCCGGCAATTGTTGCGCCAGTTACTCATCGAAAGCCTGCTGCTCTCGCTGAGCGGCGGTGCGGCTGGTTTGTTTCTTTCCGGGCTGATGATCCACGCTCTGCTTGGCTTTCTGCCGACTGGCGACTCGCCGCTCTTACTCAGTGCGGATCCGGATCTGAGGGTTCTCGCGTTCAGTGCGGCGCTGGCCGTGCTCACCGGACTTCTGTTCGGCTTGGCGCCGGCGTTTCAGGCCTTGCAACTCGATCTTTGGAGCACGCTCAAGGACGTTGTGGGCGCCATAACCGGAGACGGCAATTCGGCCAAGCTGCGGAAGGCGCTGGTGGTGGCGCAAGTAGCCCTCTCATTCCTGCTGCTTGCAGGCGCCGGATTGTTTGTGAGGACTCTGTCGAATTTGCGCGACATGAATCCCGGCTTCCGGAACATCGATAGCCTTGTCTCGTTTCAGTTGGACCCGGCGCTGAGCGGCTATTCGACGCCGCGCCTCAAGGCGCTTTACGAAGGCCTTCTGCAAGATGTTCGAGCGCTTCCCGGAGTAACCTCAGCCGGCTTCGCAATGGTGCCAGTGCTGAGCGGCGACGAGTGGGACTCCACGATGTCGGTGGCGGGCTATCACTCCAAAGACGGTGAGGACATGCAGGCATTTATGAACGCGGTTTCGCCCGGTTATTGGAAAACCATGGGTGAGCCTTTGCTGGAGGGCCGGGACTTCGATGAGCGCGATCAAGGCGAGAAGGTCAAGGTCGCGATCGTGAATCAGAAGTTCGCCCGCCACTTCTTCGGGCAGCAAAGTCCGATTGGCCGCTACATCGGCTTTGGCGACGGCCCCAAATCGAAACAAGAGATCCAGATTATAGGACTAACGGCGGATTCTCTTTACGAGGGACCGCGCGACGGGGTTCGTCGCCAGGTGTTCGTGCCTTTCGCCCAATCGGATTTTCCGGCTTCAGCGGTCTTCTACGTAAGGACCTCAGCGGGATCCACTGCAATGTTTAACGCCGTCCGTCACAAAGTCGCCGAACGCGATGCGGCCCTGCCGATCTATGCGATGAAGACGCTGGATCGCCAGCTCGATGAAACACTGAGCACGGAGCGCATGATCGCCGCTCTCTCGGGCGCGTTCGGGTTGCTTGCTACCTTGCTGGCCGCCATCGGCCTGTACGGCGTTATGGCTTTCGTGGTGGCTCGCCGAACGAAGGAGATCGGGTTGCGAATGGCACTGGGCGCCTTACAACCAACCATCCTTTGGATGGTGATGCGGGAGACGCTGCTGCTGCTGCTTCTGGGCGTGGCCATTGGCGTTCCGGCCTCCATGTTGCTGAGCCGGTACGTCTCCTCACAGCTGTTTGGCGTGACGCCCACGGACATCGGCGCGGCGGCGTTCGCGCTAGCCGCCCTGTTTCTGGTCGCGCTGACTGCTGGATTCCTGCCGGCAAGGCGGGCGAGCACCATCGACCCTATGGGCGCATTGAAATATGAGTAGCGGAGTTGCGGGTGCACGGCAAAACACGCGACGTCGAAACCGGAGAAAGTCTGCGCGATTGGATCGCAGGTGAATGAACGGAACTGGCGGCCGTGCCGGAGCTCGCCGCGAAACTGATGGCGTAGATGTCGGCCCTGGCGCCCGGCGCAAATAATGTGGCCAGTAAACGTATTCCAAACGTGACGGATTGTCGTATCAGGGAAGGGGGGAGCCAGTGTTCCGGAGAGCTTTGATCAGAGAGCTTCCAGCAGACAGGCGAGCAGCGCTGTGCGATCGGCGATGCGGTCCACGAGAATGCTCTCGTTCAGAGCGTGCGCGCCCTCGCCGACGCCGCCCAGGCCATCCAATGTCGGAATGCCGAGAGCGGCGGTGAAGTTACCGTCGGAACCACCGCCGGTGGAGGATTCCTCCAGGTCTACACCCAGCGTTTTGGCCAGCTGCCGGGCATGGCGAAATAATGCAGCGATCTCCGGCGTGCGCTCCATGGGCGGGCGATTGAGACCGCCGGTGATGGAGAGCTTGCAGCGCTTGTCGAACGGCTTGAGGGCATGGAACTTGCGGTCGAGTGGACCAGCGTCTTTTTGCTTCACGACGCGGATGTCAACATCCACATGCGCTTCGGCAGCGATGACATTGGTTCGAGTGCCGCCGAAGATGACGCCCGGATTCACCGTGACACTGCGGCGGAGGTTGGTGAAAGCGGCGATCAGATCGATCTGCCGGGCGAGTTCAAGGATGGCACTGGCGCCGTTCTCAAAATCGACACCCGCATGAGCGGCCTTTCCTTCAACGCTGATCCGATAATCGCCGACGCCCTTTCGCGCCGTCTTCAGCTTTCCTGTTAACCCGGTTCCCGGTTCCAACACCAAAACGGCCTTACTGCGCATGGCCTCGGCCTCCGTTATGTGGCGTGAGGTCTCGCTTCCCACTTCCTCATCGGAGACGACCAGGAGAACGACCTTGCGGGCGACGCGAATGTCCAGATCGCGAAGGGCTTGGGCGGCAAACAGAAAGAACGCGAGGCCCGCTTTCATGTCGTACACACCGGGTCCCCAGAGGCGGCCGGATGCGCGGCGGAACGGCATGTGGCTCAGCGTGCCGAGCGGCCACACGGTGTCGGAATGGCCTAGACCGAGAATCTGGCCGGCTTTCTTTCGCCCCGGCAATTTGAATTCAAGCCGCAAATGATGACCGCGGGATTGGTTCCGAATGAGCTTGGACTGGGAGATGTGCTTGCTGCGCTCGGCCAGTAACTCGACAAAACGGTTCACTGCCTGCGGAGAATCGCTGGGCGATTCGCACTCCACGAACTCTTTCAGAAGCTTGATGATTTCTTCTTGTTTGTCAGTGGCATAGCGGCGAAGAGGGTGCATCGGCTGTTATAATAGCTGGTCTGCGATGGCAATCATGGATGTGCAGGAAATTCGAGACATCTTGCCGCACCGGTTTCCGATGCTGCTGGTGGACCGCATCGTCGAGATGACGGCGGATCGCATTGTCGGCATCAAGAACGTCACAGTGAACGAGCCCTTCTTCACGGGCCACTTCCCGGACTTCCCGGTGATGCCGGGGGTGTTGATCGTGGAAGCGATGGCCCAAGTGGCGGGAGTGCTGGTCTTGAAGTCCATTCCCGACCGGCATAGCAAGCTGGTGCTGCTGGCCTCCGTCGAAGAAGCTAAGTTTCGCCGGCCGGTGGTGCCTGGCGATCAGCTGCGCATCGAGATGACGGTGACCCGGGCGAAAGCGTCTGTTGCCAAAATGCGGGGCGTCGCCACGGTGGACGGCAAAGTGGTGGCCGAAGCGATTGTCATGTGCAAGCTACAGGACAAGATCGTTCCCGAAAAAAAGTCGATTGAAGAACCTGAGCCGCAACTGGCTTAGTGTTTGTCCGACCGGATGGCCATTCACCCCAGCGCCATTGTTGATGCTTCCGCCGAGATTTCTCCCGATGCCGAGATAGGTCCTTATTGCATTGTTGGAGCGGGTGTTCGTATCGGGGCGCGGACGCGCTTGATGGCTCACGTTTACCTGGAAGGGACGCTGAGCATCGGCGAAGACAACGTGTTCTTCCCCTACGTTTCGTGCGGCGTGGCTCCTCAGGACAAGAAGTATCGCGGCGAGCCTTCCGAAGTTCGCATCGGCGACCGAAACTCAATCCGCGAATTCGTAACGATTCATCGGGGAACGGAAGGCGGAGGCATGGTTACCGCCATCGGCAACGGAAACCTGCTAATGGCTTACGTACACGTGGCGCACGATGTGTTGATCAGCAATCACACGATCCTGGCCAACAGCGTGACGTTTGCCGGCCACGTTCAGGTTGACGAGTATGCGAACATCGGCGGCCATTGCGGCATCCACCAGTTTTGCCGGATCGGACGGCATGCGATGGTGGGCAGCTACACGGTGCTGAACCAGGATGTGCTGCCGTTTTCGACGATCGCCACGAACCGGGAGATTAAGGTTTATGGCGCCAATCGCGTGGGCTTGGAGCGAAGCGGTTTCAAGACTGAGGCGATTGAGCAGTTGCAGAACACGTTCCGCATTCTGACCAGAGCGGGGTTAAATACCACGCAAGCGGTGGAGCGGATCCAAGCCGAGATCCCGCAGACGGCGGAGGTGGTTGAGGTGCTGGAGTTTATCAGGCAATCGAAGCAGGGGTTTGTGAAGTAGGGAACCACAGCCTGAAGGCTGTGCCACGGGCTATTGTGAGATCCGGGGTGAATCGACGCGGGCGTCGATTGCGGGTCGGGGACCCCACCCCACAAAGGATTTACCGCAGCTTTTTCGAAGAAACGTACTGTGGCGAAGGAAACAAAACAGCGTTACGGGCTCATTGCGGGCAACGGGCGATTCCCGCTGCTGGCGCTTGAGACGGCACGCGGCCTGGGGCATGACGTGGTGGTGATTGCGATCGAAGGCGAAGCATCGCCGGAGGTTGGCCGCATTGCCAGCGCTATTCATTGGATCAACATAGGGCAGTTGGGTAAACTCATCGACATCCTGAAAGAAGAGAACATTCGGGAAGTGATGATGACCGGGCAAGTGAAGCATGTCAGCATCTTCTCGTCGCTGAAGCCGGACTGGCGGTTGCTCAAGCTGCTGACGTCACTCAAAGAGAAGAACACCAGCGCGCTGATTGGGGGAGTACAGCGCGCACTCAAGGACGAGGGGATCGACCTGGTGGATTCCACACGGTTGCTGAAATCGCTGCTGGCGAATGAAGGCGTCTTGACTAAACGCAAACCCGATAAAGAAGAAGAGAAAGACATTCGCTATGGCAGGCGGGTGGCTCAAGTGCTGGCTTCGGAGGATATCGGCCAGAGCGTTGCGATCAGCGAAAAAGCGTGCGTGGCGGTAGAGGCCATGGAGGGCACGGACGCGATGCTGCGGCGGGCGGCTACTCTTACTAACGGGAAGCCGCTGCGACTGATAAAGGTTTCGCGAGGACGCGCGCATCTGCTGTTCGACGTCCCGGTGGCCGGCCTGTCCACAATTGACACGATGCGAGAAACCGGGACGACCGCCTTGGCCGTGGACGCGGGCCGGACGCTGCTGCTTGACAAGGACGAGATGATACGGCGGGCGAACGAAGCCGACATCACGATTGCGGGCTACCGGCCGCAGGAAGAAAAGGAATGAAACCAATTCGCGCCGCCGTGATTGGCACGGGAGCTTTTGGGCGCAATCACGTTCGAGTGCTGCGGCACATGGCCGGAGTTGAGCTGGTGGGTATCTGCGACGCCAATGCGGAAAGGGCGGCGGCACTCGCAGGCGAACATCATTGTGCGATCTTTCCGAGCGTTGAGGCGCTCTCTGGAAATGTGGATGCCGCGGTGGTGGCGACACCGACCAGCACGCACTTCGAGATTGCGCGAGGCCTGCTTGAGGAGGGCATTGACGTATTGGTGGAGAAGCCCATCGCGCAGTCGTTCGCCGACGGCCAGGCGCTGGCCGAACTGGCCGCTCGAGCGGGACGCATTCTGCAGATTGGGCATTTGGAGCGCTTCAATCCGGCGGTTATCGCGCTGGAGCGGGCGGCGACGATTCCGCTCTTTTTCGAAGTTCACCGATTGAGCGTTTTCACGCCGCGCAGCCTGGACATCGACGTGGTGCTCGACCTCATGATTCACGACCTGGATATTGTCCTGGCGCTCACGAAGGAGGAGCCCGACGAGATTCGGGCGGCCGGGATTTCGGTGCTGTCGCGACGAGTGGATATCGCCAATGTGCGACTGGCGTTTCCCAGCGGATGTATCGCGAACTTGACGGCCAGCCGCGTTTCGACCGAGAAGGTCCGCAAGCTGCGGCTCTTCCAACCGGGACAGTACATCTCGCTCGATTACGAACGGCAGGATGCGTTGTCTTTCTCCGTGGATGGGGCGGGTGCTGGAGCGACTGGGTCGATGCCGCAAATCGGCTTCAAGGCCTTAGCGGTGGAGCGGGCCGAGCCATTGCAACGGGAGCTGGAATCCTTTATTGCATGCGTGCGAGACCGGAGCCGCCCGCGTGTGGACGCGTTTCAGGCCACGAATGCGTTGCGCGTATCGGAGGCCATCCTTGGTAAAATACGGGAACACGCCGATTTAGTTGCCAAAACGCTGCAACGGACCTAATTCCGAGTGCTCGCATCGTGCTGAATGGACCAAGGGGCAACTTCTTCAGGCCGAGGGGCGTCAGTTTTTTAAAGTGCGTCCGTTTTCAGCGGACTTAGGATTCATTTACACTTTCTTCGCCGTATGGCAAAGCCGTCACCTCCATCCCAGATCCCCACCATTCTCGACACAACGGGCGATAGCGTGGGCGTGCTCACGCCGAGCAACGTCGATCTGAATCTGCTGAAGGAATGGCAGGATCCGGAGTATCCGCGGCACATACGGCTGGCGTTTACGGTTTCCCTGGTGGTCCATTTTGGCCTCTTCATTGCGTCACTCCAGATTCCGACGTTTGTCCATCCGGACAGTTTCACGCCGAGGATGATCGCCCACAAGACGCCGCTTTACTTCCCCAAAGAGCTAACGCAAAAGGAAAAGAACAAGAACAAGATTACGGAGCGCTTTGATCTTCAGGACTTGATCGCGCAGCGCGGGGTCCAACAGCAGAGCCCGTCGGTGGCTCACCGGCGTTTCAATCCCAAGACCGCTCCACCCGCACCGAAGATCGAGGCGCCGAAGGTTCAGCCTCAAATTACAGCCGAAGCTCCCAAGGTCTTGGCGCAGAACGCCGTTCCGCCGCCAGGGACGCCGGGTGGAATCATCGCGCCTGCGCCTCCGCCGCCCAAGCCGGTCGAGAGTCCATTCGAAAGCATAGGCGCTCGACCGCTGCCTAACCCTCAGACGGCCATGGCGCCACCGACGGTACAGGATGTGATACGCGGCCTCGGCCACGATCCTGAACACATTTCGGTGAACGACGACAGCATGCGGCGGCCTTCGATTCCGGGCTCGAAGCAAATGCCGGGGCAAGTGGGATCCCAGGTGGAGTTGAAGAGCGATTCGCAGGGTATCGATTGGCACCCATACCTGGCGCAGATTCTAGGGATTGTCCGCCAGAACTGGTTTGCGGTTCTCCCGGAAAGTGTGCGCATGGGAACGCGGAAGGGGCGAGTGGTGGTTCAATTCGCGTTGAACCGCGACGGCTCGCTGGCGAAGGTGGTGATCAGCGACTATTCCGGGTCGGATTCATTGGACCGCGCGGCGGTGGCTGGCCTCAGCATGTCGAATCCGTTGCCGCCGCTGCCGAAGGAATACAAGGGCGCTCAAATGAGATTTGCGTTTTCATTCAATTACAACCAGACCGGGGCGACGCTGCGATGACGCAGGTTGAGCCGGACGACGAATACCCGGTTGACTCTGAAAGCGAACGCCTCGCCCAATCGCGGCGGTTACTGAGCTTCAAAGCGGCAATGATTTGTTATGCCGTGCTGGCGGTGTTGGGGGCATTAACGCTGACCGGGAAGTTTCGGATTTTCATTTTGATCGTGCTGGCCGGGGTGGCGATGAAGACGTACGTGCATCACTTGCGGGAGCATGTGGAGTGAATAGACTATTGCGAAGTTAGAGCCGGTCGTGGGCGACCGGCGGGGACGTGGGCGTCCAGCCTCACTTCAAGCCATCGCCTTTTATTTGCCTCCGGGGTTTACGCTGGTGCATGTTATCATCGACTCGTGCTGCGAGACCACTCGCGCCATCTGACCTCAGGCTCCTCGTCGCCGGCGCCGGAGCGCGATGGCGGAGGCGTCTACTCCCGGACCCACGTTTGTCGCTTGTTGCATATCACGGAGAGGCAACTGCGCTCCTGGGAACGGCAGCAGCTGGTTCCGGAGCTAACCGAGTACCGCTTCATTGACCTCTTTCCGCTGAAAACGGTTCTTCGCCTCCGCGGCGAGAAAGTTACACCGCTGCGTCTCCGCAAGGTTCTCGAGTCACTCCGTAGCCGCCTTCGCGATATTCCCCATCTTCTCGACGAAGCCCGCATTTACAAAGAGGGCAAGATGTTGCGGGTGCAAATCGGCAAGCACCACATGGAGCCGATCTCCGGTCAGTTGCTTTTCGACTTCGACGAGACCGAAATCAGCAAGCTGCTGCAATTGCCGCGTGCCGAAAAAAACAGCGAACGGCTCGCTGCACAGTTCCGCCGCAAAATGGAGGCCGACCACTGGTTCGAACGAGGGCTCGAGCTGGAACATACCGAAGCTCCCATCGAGCAGATCATAGAGGCCTATCAGAAGGCGATCGAATATGATCCGCATGCGACAGGCGCGCTGGTTAATCTTGGCACCATTTTTTTCAATGGCCATGCCTGGGCGGACGCCGAAGAACAGTATAAGAAGGCGTTGAAGGTTGATCCGAACTATCCGCTGGCCCATTTCAACCTGGGTAATCTCTACGATGAACGTGGCGACCTGCCGAGCGCAGTTACCCACTATTTGGCCGCGCTGAAACTCTTCCCGAACTACGCGGACGTTCACTACAACCTGGCGTTGCTCTATCAGGGCCAGAATGATGTGATGGGCGCACTCCGGCACTGGAAGGCCTATCTCAAGCTTGATTCGGCAAGCAGTTGGAGCCAGATCGCCCGCCGCGAGATGGGCAAACTGGAAGCCGCCACAGTGGTTACGGGCAGCCGCCCTCCGCGTGTGCATCCGCAATCGGCCGCGCAGGTAAAGTCGTCGGCCGAGTAGCCACAGATTCAAGAAAAACATTATTATGTTTTGTTTCAATAACTTAGAGAGAATTGTGGGCTTCGATCATCTAGCCTCCATGCAGAGCTTTGGGCGAGGCGGCTCTGTGTCGCTTCTGAAAGGGAGAGATTACACCTCTCATGCGCATGGAAAATATGAAGTCTACTCTCGCTGTACTGATGGCGTTTATCCTGTGCCTGGCATCCGTGGGATGCGGGACAGGGACGACGTCCACTCTAATTACCGCGCTAAATGTTGTTTCCGATGCTGCCAACGTGGCAGTGGTTATAACGTCATCGCTTGCAGCAGCAGGCGAGGTTGACCCCGTCGTTGCGGCCACAGTCTCGCTTATGCGACGGGAATCGGCACGGCCGTGAATACGGTTGCCGAACTCAATTCATCCGATCCGAATCCGCAAAAGATCCTGGTCATCACGACCGCATTTGCGAACGTGGCGGTGCCGGCATTTGGACCGGACGCTCTACTGGTTGGCGCGGCAATCAAGGCCGTCTCGGCAGCGGTTCAAGTGCTGTTGTCGCAGTTGAATTCGGCCGGAGTAACCGCGTTGGCGCGAACAGCGCCAAGGGCGACCATTAGCTTGACAGGGCCAGATAAATCGGCCTTAAAGTCGATCAAAAAGAAGACTGCTGAAACTCTTGCGAAGGCAGCAGCGCTTAAAGCAATCCGATAAATCAAGAAAGGAGGCTGGGGAAATCGCGGCGAACACTGGTTTGCCGCGATTCCCTGCTTGCTGAACTCTTGCTACACTGGCGAAGCGCCTATGATTGCTCGCTAACCACGCGGCCTTCGTTTATAACCTGACAATGCAACCTTAGTCTGGAGTGAGCAAACATGGAGTGTGTCTTCTCGAGCGCCGATCGTGCGCTTGCCTTTCGTCTTGAAGCTGCCGAGGCCGCCAATGGTTTGGCGATCGCCCGCGCGGCAAACCGTCATAACCCCGCGGCTACCGCGCAGCCTTTTGCCGGAGGCACCGCTGTCTTCGGCGGCGTAGGTTCGCCGATGACTCACGCGCTGGGCATTGGTCTAAAGGGGCCCGTGACGGCTACTGAACTCGCCGACATGGAAGCCTTCTTCCGTGATCGGGGCAGCGCCTGTCTGATTGATCTGTGTCCCATGGCCGACGAATCGGTGATCCGTTACGTACAGAGCAATTCGTATCGGGTGATCGAATTCAACAATGTGCTGGCGCGCCGCATCGATCCCGCGGAGCACTTCGAGAATTCGCCTGCGATCCGTCCGGTCGCCCCGGAAAATCTTCATCGCTGGGCAGCCGTCGTCGCGGCGGGCTTCTCAGAGGGTGCGCCGCCCGATGAAGAAATGACCGCCACCATCGCCGGTTCGTGTGGCGAATCGATCTGTTTTGAGGCGGGCGAAGGCGAGCCGCAGGCAGCTGCCGCCATGGGTATTCAGGGTAGTGTCGCGCTGTTCTATGGAGACGCCACACTGCCCCCTGGACGACGCCGAGGTTGCCAATCGGCTCTCATCCGGGCCCGCCTAGCGGCCGCGCGCGACCGCGCTTGCGATCTGGCGATGGTCTCTGTTCTGCCAGGCAGCGGCTCGCACCGTAACTATGAACGTGCCGGCTTCCAGCTGATCTACATGCGGGTGAACCTGACCCGCGAGTTCACTACATGAGCGACAAAACGGCAATGCCCGATCCACCGGAAGCACATCTCGAAGAGCCAGACCCGCTAAAACATGACCTGCCCAAGCAAGTCATCGTTATGCGAAATGACCTGAATATGCGCAAGGGAAAGATGGTGGCACAGGGCAGTCACGCCGCCATGATGTTCCTGGTGGAGTCGCTGCTGGCCGTCGCACGCAACCCTTCTCGTTCGTTCCATATGGATGCCGGCGCCTGGCGATGGCTGGCGTCCGGACGAATGAGCAAAATCTGCGTCCGCGTGGACAGTGAAGCTGAGCTTTTGGAGGTGGCCGCGGAGGCGGAAGCGGCGGGCTTGCCTGTGCACGTTATCACCGACGCGGGGTTAACTGAGTTTGGGGGAGTGCCGACTAGAACGTGTGCCGCGATCGGGCCTGCCGCAGCCAGCAGGGTCGATCCCGTCACCAACCATCTCAAGTTGCTGTAGTTCCGGCTGCGCCGCCACAACGTTATAGCCGGCAGATCAGCAGTTCGCGCTCGTAAATCATCTCCGGAGGCAGACGATCGTGGAGCTTGATAAACAGCTCTTCGTGTCCCATGACCTCCGTTCGCCATGCCTCGCGATCCACGTGCTGCAGCTCCTCGAACTGCTGTCGTGAGAAATCCAGCCCGTTCCACTCGATGGACTCGTAGTGAGGAGTCCAACCGATCGGCGTTTCTTTCGCCCGAGTTCGGCCGCGCACACGATCCACAATCCATTTCATGACCCGCATGTTCTCGCTGAAGCCGGGCCACAAAAATTTCCCTTTTGCGTCCTTGCGGAACCAGTTCACGTGGAATATGCGGGGCGTCACGCTCAGCGAGCGCTGCATCATGATCCAGTGCCGGAAGTAGTCGCCCATGTGATAGCCGCAGAAGGGAAGCATAGCCATGGGATCGCGGCGCACTTTTCCTAATGGCCCACCGGCAGCGGCGGTTATTTCCGACCCCATCGTGGCGCCCAGGTAGACCCCTGCGCTCCAGTTGAATGCCTGGTACACCAGCGGAATGTTCGACGCCCGCCGGCCGCCGAAGACGATGGCGCTAATCGGAACTCCGTGCGGATCCTCCCATGCCGGATCGATGGTTGGGCACTGTGCCGCCGGCGCGGCAAACCGGGCGTTTGGATGCGCTGCGGTTGCGCCCGTGGTTTTTCCGATCTCGGGCGTCCACCGCTTTCCCTGCCAGTCGAAACACTCGGCAGGAGGAGCGTCTGTCATTCCTTCCCACCAAACCCCGCCCTCCGGCATCAAGCCCACATTAGTGAAGATCGTGTTCTTCGCTAGCGTCGCCATCGCGTTGGGATTTGTCTTGGCTGAAGTGCCGGGCGCCACCCCGAAGAAACCGGTTTCGGGGTTGATGGCATGCAACCGCCCCTCTTTGTCCGGCTTGATCCAGGCAATGTCATCGCCCACCGTCCACACTTTCCAGCCGTCGAATCCCTTCGGCGGAATCAGCATCGCGAAGTTCGTTTTCCCGCAAGCACTTGGGAACGCGGCCGCTAAATACGTCTTCTCGCCGTCGGGGCTTTCCACGCCCACAATCAGCATGTGCTCAGCCATCCAGCCTTCGTCTCTTGCCATCGCCGATGCGATGCGCAGCGCGAAGCACTTCTTGCCCAGCAGCGCGTTGCCGCCATAACCGGAACCGTACGACCAGATCTCCCGAGCCTCGGGAAAATGGACAATGTACTTGTCCTTGTTACAGGGCCAAGCAACATCCTTCTGCCCGGGCGCCAGCGGCGCGCCGACGCTGTGCATGCCGGGAACGACCCGCGTATAGTCCTTGTCAATCTCTTTAAAGACCGGCAATCCGATGCGCGCCATGATCCGCATACTGACTACCGCGTAGGGCGAGTCAGTGAGTTGCACGCCAATGTGCGCCATGGGCGAGCCGATCGGTCCCATACTGTAAGGCAGCACGTACATCGTGCGTCCCTGCATGGAGCCGCGGAACAACTCCTTCAACTTCTTCCGCATCGTGTACGGGTTTTCCCAGTTATTGGTAGGCCCGGCGCCGTCCTTCGATAGTGAACAGATGAAGGTGCGATCTTCCACACGAGCCACGTCCGCGGCGTCGGAGCGGGCCAGGTAACAACCCGGCCATAAGTCGGGATTGAGTTTGATGAAGGTGCCGCGGGCAACCATCTCCGCGCAGAGACGATCGTTCTCCTCCTGCGACCCATCTATCCAATGAATCGCCGCCGGCTTGGTCAACTCTGCCATCTTGTCGACCCACCTGAGAAGGTGCTTATTCTGGCTTAAAGGCTGCGCATTCATCCCCGCTGTCAATCCTTTCCTTGCACGGACCTGGCTCCGGCGAACTTCCCCGTCTGGATCCCTACGGCTGCTCGCAGAGCGCTTTTCTCCATTCTGCCAAGGTGCCTCCTCAAAACAAAAAAGGCTGGGTCCTGGGAGCACCCCAGCGGTCCAGCCTCCTGTAACCGGAGCCTTCTAGAACATGTTCCAGAGGAACTGGTTGTAGACCTCGTGATGATATTGAACTTCGGGCGCTTTCACAAATGTGCCTAGCGATCGCGGGCAGCGGTCGGCCGCTGCTTGCTTCAGGTCGGCGTACCGGCCCTTCACATCCTCACCGAGCAGCTTGTTGACCCATTCCGCGCCGCGGAAGTTCGCCAGCGCGTCGTAGATGTTGTCCGGCAGGAATCTCTGCGCCGAGCGAAGGTTCTTCACCCGGGCCGTGTCCCCTTCAAGCCCAGTCTTGAACACCGAAAGCAGAACCATGTAAGGATTCGCGTCCGGCGCCACGGAACGAACTTCAACACGCGCGCTCTTCTCATTGGCTAACGGAATGCGGATCATGGATCCCCGATCAACCGCCGATGCCTTGAGCTGGTTCGGCGCTTCAAAGTGCGGGTCAAGCCGGCGATAAGCGTTCACGCTCGGGTTCAACAGCAGACAAATGTCATTGCCGTGCGTCAGGATACGATCCACGAACTGCCAGGCGAGTTTACTCATCTTCTCTTCGCCCTCGGGATTCCAGAACAGGTTTTTCCCGTTCTTGCTGATGGACACATTGGTGTGCATGCCGCTGCCGTTTACGCCCACCACCGGTTTCGGAAGGAAGCTGGCGGTGAAACCCATCTTGGTTGCCACCTGGCGACAGATGAGCTTGTAGAGCTGGATCTGATCAGCCGCCGCCACAACCTCTCCATAGCCGTAGTTGATCTCGAATTGCGAAGGCGCGACTTCTGGGTGATCCTTCTCGTTCTGGAAGCCCATCGCCCGTTGCACTTCCGCGGCCGCGTCGATGAACAGCCGAAGCGGGTCACCGGGCAAGGAGTGGTAGTAGCCGCCTTTGTTTACGTACTCGAACCTTGCATTCTCGTGATAGCGCCGCTCGGCGTCGGGCCCATCAAAAAGAAAGCCTTCAATTTCGTTGGCAGCATTCAGGGTGTATCCCTGCTTTTCGTACAAGCCATTGGCAAATCCCTTCAAGACGCCACGAATGTCGGCGCCGTACGGCGTTCCGTCCTTGTCGATCACCTCGCCGAATACAAAGGTTTTACCGGGGCCGAAAACATCGGATGGCGCCCAATAAAACGCGGGCCAGTCAATACCCAACCGCAGATCGCTCTCGCGTTGCGCCGTGAAGCCGCGGATCGAAGAGCCGTCGAAGGTCAGGTTGTCCCAACTCTTCACCAGAAACTTCTTGTCGTAATCGAGCATGTGCAGGCGGCCTTCCAGGTCGCTGAACAGCACACTCACGGCTTTGATCCGCTTCTCGTCTGTCAGATACTTGAGCCGTTCCTCTCGAATCTGCTCGATCGGAACGCGGTTTTTCCGCTGCTCTTTCGCTTGCAAATTCAGCTCTTCCAGCTCTACATAGGGAAGGCTGAGAAATTCGTGTAATTCAGTGGACATTGATCTCCTAAAGCCAAACGCTTTCAATCTGGATTTTGATTTTGAGCGGAGGTGTCTGTGAGGCTCGACCCGGAGCGACTCGCAGCTTCTGTGCCTTTTCAGCTCGACGGGAAGTCAGGCACTTGTATTCCTGAATTATAAATGATGGACTTCGTCGTTTTGAAACATTCGGGCAGGTGGCCGCAGAGCGCCTCGGTCCGTCCGACCCGTGCTCATTGACTGTGAGCCGCTGAGGGATCGGGTGCTTGGGCTTTGTCAGTATTCCGCGTTTTACCTACGCACTCTGCTGCAGCTTCCTAAGGTCTGCGCAGGCACCTTTCGCGAATTCCGGCTGGTCGATGATCGATTGGATCGCGCCCGTGCAAGTTGCCCACAACGCAATAGCTTCAGCCATAGTCATAGTCACTTCCGGGTCGCTCACGGGATCCTGCCGGATCTCCAGGAGTGGCTCCAGCCTGTACTCTCGGCCGCCGTCGCTCATCTCAACCAGGGCGCGGACATATCCACGCAGGTTTCGCTCGTAGCCTGTCGGTGCTTGGCCGCCCAGCGACTCGATCCGCCGCTTGATCACCGTCTTCGTTGCCCTGACGATGTGGAAAGCGGCTCCAGTCGCCAGCGAGAGGGCCAGGCAGGTTCCGGCTTGATTCACATCATGGACGGCCTCGATCGGCAGCCGGTCGCGAGACTCGCCAAATAGTTCGTCGGCTCCTGATACCAGTTTGCGCGCGTCGAAGCCTTCCTTCGCTTCGAGATGGTAAACGGCGGCGCATCCTAAATCCCTGGCGATCCCGCGCTCAAGTGCTCCGCACGCCTCCGTAAATTCCCGCAATTCGCTCTCATCGAGGACCGCGCTTGAGTTTGCCCAGTGCCTGTCGTATATCCCATTAATCAAGTCGAGCAAGCGCGACGCCGCCGGCGCGGCTCGTTCCATCCGCTGCGGCAAGTCTCCGGTAAACACGTCCGCCAATAGAGCCTTCACAGTTGCCAGCGACTCCCGGTACGAGGCAATCGGCAACCTTCCCTTTGCGAGGCAAGCAGCAACCGCCCCGCCCAGTTCAAAGAAGCCCGCTACATCAATGGATTGTAGGTTTTCCTCGCGCCTGCCAGTTCGCTCGGCGCAGAAGGCAACATTAAATGGCGCTTCCGCAGCTTTTTCCGCCGTCTGCGCCTCCTCGCCAACGCAATCCTGCGTATCCCGGTAGCGCTCCAGCACCTGAAGGCAGAACGGACACTTCATCACGTGCAGCCGCACGACATTGCACTGCACGAACTGGAGCCGGTCCAGCGCGTACATCCTGAGGGATTCCGGAGCAGGGTGATTCCGCTCTACTCCCTCCAGCGCGTCACGGCATGGACCACAAGTCGCCAAGTGATCTTCGACTCGCTCCTGCTCGCAGGCTTCCACGACCCTGAACTGGTAGCGGAACAACTCGTATGTCGAAGGGTGTGTGAATGAACTCGCCATCTGCGAAATTAGTCCTCGGATTCTCCTCGTTCGGGGCAATTTCGTCTTTGCCGTTGGGCAACTAGCCGAATCATCGCAGGAACTTAGACAAAGTTCGAGTCCGTACCGTACTTGGGACCAAAAGGCAAAACCACATTCCCCGTAAACAAGCGAGGTCAATAACCAAAAGTGCCGATGCCGGCTTCAAACAACGCCGGCATCGGCACCTCCATGGAGAAGATCGTTCCATGCTATCTATTTGACTTGCAGTGACTCCAGGTACCTCGCTAAATTATTGATTCTGACTTTGCCCAGATCCTTTTCCCACTCAATCTGAGAGAACACAGGGCCCCAGATCGGCATCTGGCGCGTGCCATGCGCACTCTCTTCCGTCGTCGTGCCCCCGATGATTGCCTGCACTTTTTCGAGTGGAAACTTTCCGCCATTTCGCTTGGCGATGGTCGTCAGGTCCGGAACGTTCGGTTTCAACTGCTTGGCCATTGGTCCGTTCCCCTTGGCGTCTTTCCGGTGACAGACGGCGCAGTAGGCGGCGTATAGCTCCGGTCCTCCCGTCTGCTTCACGATCGTCTCAAACGGTGGGTTTTTGGCCGGCTCTTGGGCCACCAGTGGCACCGGCAGCCAATGAGCCACTACCAGGCTCGTGACACCCGTCAACACGACGAACATCAGACTTTTCGTTCCTCGCAGTGTCATGGGGACCCTCGACACTTCCCAACCTGCACGGACATGGCCAGCTTCACGTGGTTTAGTCTGCTCGCTTCGGTAAGAAAGTAAGTCTCATAGAATCCTACACTTGTAAGTTGGCGCTCCCCGTTTTGGCCTGGCACAACGCTCACTGGCCGCTAGGGGTCGCGCCCTTTCGCGCAACCCGCCACTGCAAGGCCCTTGTTTCCCCGGGTTGCATCGAGGCGTTCGGGGACCCAACTTGCATCGGCGCTACCGGCGCAGCAGTATGAGACTGTGGGGTCGGCCCTCGGCGAAATTTTATGAGATACCGTTCCGCTTTGCTCACCTTGGCGTCGCTGCTCCTCGTCTCCGCAGCCGACGCCAAAACAATCGTGTTCTGGCAGGAAGGTTTCCCGACCGTCGACAGCCAGACGCCGTCGCGCGCCGTCCTTGAAAAAGCGCTCGGCTGGAATCCGCCTGTGTTTGCATCGCTCGACGACCTGCGCAAGCCCGAAACCCTCCAGCCGGGTGACCTTCTCGTTCTTCCCTATGGCTCAGCTTTTCCGGCCGATGCCTGGGACGCGATCAGCCGGCACCTCGATCAGGTCAATTTGCTGAATATCGGCGGTCGGCCGTTTACCGTCCCGGTGTGGCACGACGCCGGCGGCTGGCGTGCGTCGCCTTCGCAGACTACCTATTCCCGCGCGGTCGGCGTTGATCACACAGTGATCGCGCCCGTGAGCGCCGGTCAGTTTGCTTGGGATTCGGAAGCGATCTCGTTCGACGGAGGGGGGTATGCTCCTCCCATTCAGGCCCAGCGTGTTTTCGTTCTTGCCTCCAACGGTAACGACGGTCGCCGCCGCGGCCTCGGCTTTTTCTTGAACGCCAAGGGCGACCGCGTCGCCGCTCCCGTCACCGCCGACGATCTCAGCCAATCGCGCCGCGTTTTCCTCAACTTCGATCCGCAGCCCGGCTATTGGGGTTCCCTGGACGGCGCGGGCTTGCTCGCTACAACTGCGTCCTACGCCGCTCGCGGCCCGGTTCGCATCTGGGTCGATCTCGATCGCCTCACCGTCGAACCCGGCGACCGTGTTTCCGGCACCATCGATGTTCGAGGGTTAAATCGTCCGGCAGCTCAACTCCTGCTGGAACTACGGTCCGGCGATCGCCTCCTCTCGACACTCTTTCTTGCGCCCGATGGCGCCTACACCGTCTCCTCCATTCATAAGGCCTTTACATTCCCCGTCCCGTTGACAGAACCCGGCTTGTACGCCGTTCGGGCTACCGCGATCGTCGGCGCCGGCGGCCAAGAGGACGACCGCTACACCACCGGTCTCTGGGTTCGCGACGAGAAACTACTGCACTCCGGCCAATCCCTCGAAGCCGGCCGCGACTACTTCCGCCTGGCAGCGAAGCCATTCCTGCCCGTCGGCGCAAACTACTTCTCGACCGACCCCTTTGGCGCCAGCTTCTTCGTCGGCGGCAGCATCGGCGGGAACGCCTGGGTTTGGGAGCGTGATTTCGCCGAAATGGAAAAACAGGGCGTCACGATGGTTCGCACGGGCGTGTGGCTGAACCGCGCCCGCTACCTCGAGAACAACACCGACGCCGCCGGCGAGCGCTTCTTGCTCGCGGTTGAGGCCTTTCTCCAATCCGCAGCCCGCCATCACATGCAGGTTGTCTTCACGCTCTTCGCTTTCGAGCCGCAAACGATCGAGGGCCCTGGCCCGGGTCAGGATCGTGGCCGCCTAGGCCCCGGGAGCAACCCGTATACCGATCCCTCAGCCATCGGCGATCAACGCTCCTGGGTCGAATCCATCGCCTCGCGCTTCAAGAACGTACCTTTCTTCAGCTTCGATCTCGTCAACGAGCCCAGCTTCTCGAATCCTCGACAGCTGTGGAAAGGCAACACGCCTAACGCCGATCCGACCGAGCTCGCCGCCTGGCGCGAATGGCTAGCCCATCGCTATGAGTCGACCGCCGCTCTGGCCGAAGCTTGGCACGTCCCCTCTTCAGAAGTCAGTTCATTCTCAGCCGCCGCCCTGCCGGACCCGTCCGATCTCGAACCTTCCCGCATCGGCAATCTCCACCTCACGCGCGCAATCGACTACAACCTCTTCGCGCAGGACGCTTTCAGCAAATGGGCCTCCGCGATGATCTCCGCCATTCGCGCGGCAGGTGCACCGCAAGCCATCGCCGTCGGCCAGGATGAAGGCGGTGTCGCCAACCGCGTCCTTAATCAGTTTTACGGCGCGGCTGCTCTCTCCTACACCGTGAATCACACGTGGTGGCGAGACGATGCCCTGCTCTGGGATTCGCTGATGGCGAAGCGCCCAGATAAACCCAACCTGATCGGCGAAACCGGACCGCAGCCTGCCTGGTCTCCCGACGGAAACTGGCGTTGGGACGAATCCACCGCGCTGCCATTGCACGAACGCAAGCTCGTCCTTGGTTTCGCCGCTGCCAATGCCGGCGTCTTGCATTGGGATTGGAGCTCGAGGCGATACCTTCGGCCTGCTGCGTCAGGACGGTTCCTACAAACCGTGGATGGAGACGCAATCTGGCATTGCAGCGTTCGCCCAGGCTGCGCAGCCTTTCGCCACCGAATCACAGCGCCCCGACATCGCCATCGTCATCCCGCAGTCGCTGCAGCTCTCTGCGTGGAACAACGTCGCTTTGGAAGCCCAGCAGAAAAGCGTTCGCGCGCTGTACAACTACGCCCGCCAGTCTGCCTACGCGGTCGGCGAGTATCAGCTCGATCTGCTCGGCGACCCCAAGCTGATCATCGTCCCCGCTCCATGGATCTTCCAGCAGGCCGCTTGGGACCGGTTGATCGCTAAGGTCCGGGCCGGCGCGACGCTCTTGATTTCGGGCCGCATCGATGCCGATGAGCACCTCTGGGGTCGGCCCTTGCGCACGCAGTCTTGGGCGCCCGGTTATCAACCCGGCTTGCTCACCACTCGGGAGAATGTAGTCTCTTGGCCCGGCGGCTCCGCGCCGCTGACATACCCTGGCGATCTCACGACACTGGCCGAGCGCGGCGTGCTCCCCGACGGCGCATCGTTCCTCGAAACGCAACTCGGCGGTGGCCATTTACTCTACATCCCCTTGCCGCTCGAACTCGCCGAGAGCCTCGATTCCATCAGCCGCGTCTATCGCTACGCCATCGGCAAAGCGGGCATAGCCAAAACCTACGAAGTCTCCACCGAAGACCCCGGCATCCTCATCTGCCCCACCCAACTCCCGGCTGCAACTCTCTACGCACTGACCTCTGAGTCGTCCACACCGGCTCACTTCTCCTTGCGCGATCTCGCCAGCGGCGCAACCTTTGATATACGCCTCGCTCCCGGCCGCGCCGCCCTCGCTCTGATCACCCACACCGGCAAACTAGCTGCCTTTTACAATCTGAAGTGAAGTTAGGTACGATCCGGTGCACTGTCGCCTCACTACGGAAACCGCGTTCCCGATATCACTTAGCACGGCGTCAGTAACGCCTTGGCATTAAAACACGTCCTCAAACCGCACATGCCGCGCAACCGGTTCGCGCCCTGCCTCCTGCTGGCGCTGCCCTCAATCTTCATCGGTTCGGGACAATCCCAACCAACCGTCCTCAAGGCAGACGTCAGGCAAGTCCTGGTTCCCGTGGTGGTCACGGACAAGAAGGGTCACCACGTCCTGGGCCTCAAGGTGAACGACTTTGAGGTTTCCGAAGATGGCACACCCCAGAAGATCATAGCGTTCAGCACGAGTAGCGAGTCCTTGGCAGCGGCTGCGCCAGCGCCAACGATCGCCACTCTTGCCAAATCGAAGCCCGCTGTCGCTTCTAAACCCAGTGCTGCCCCGCCACCAACGCCGAAGCGAACGTATTTGGTGTGCGTCGATACCATGCACTCCGCTTTCTCAAACTTCGCGCGAGTGAACGACGCATTGAAGAAGTTCTTCGCACAGGAGCAAGGCGAAGATTCACAGTACGCCCTCGTCGCCCTGGGCCGCAAGGTGCACGTCGTACAGGACTCTACTCGCGACTCGGCGAAGGTCATGGAGGCGGTCGAGAGCAAGGAGTTCCTGAAAATGATTCAAGACAGCGAGGCCATTGGCATGGTCAGGGACGCTCAAAACTTCAGGGACCAAATGAAGTATGACTATTGCAAGTCCTGCGCTTGTGAAGCCTTCGGGCACCCGTACTGACGGCCCGGGCTGTGCTGGGGCCGCCGGTAGGGTCAAAGGTGTCCTCTTGAGCGTGGGACAACGGACCGAGTATCTCGACCAGGACTTCCTTCGCGGCTTGAATGAGCTCGTGAAGGCGACGGCAAGCATGCCCACCATGCGAACCGTCATCTTGATCTCAGGCGGATTTAACCGTTATCCGGGACGAGAACTGTACGCCATCATGGATGGCTTCGGGCCGTCAACCAACCGGATGCTTCAGTTCAATCGGGGCGATAATGAGCCGCCTTTGCAGAGGGTTCTCAAGCTAGCGGTGCAATACAACGTTAAGTTTTATACCATCGATTCTCGCGGGCTTTATGCCGCCGCTTCCCTTGGCAGTAGCAGCTTTGACGCCAGCAACGGCGCCGCCATACCGGAGAAGGTCGATCAGAATCAGATGACCACCGCCCATGAGAACGCCGATGCCCTCTACCAGTTGGCTCACGAAACCGGCGGAACCTTCTTCGAAAATGACAACGACTTGTTTAAGGGCATCCAACGCGCTTTCGCCGACTCCCGCGAATACTATCTGCTGGCTTACTCGACAACCAACAAAGCCGCCGATGGCACGTTTCGAAAGATCGCTGTGGAGGTGAAGGGCCGAAAGGTATTGGTAAACGCGAAAGCGGGCTACTGGGCAACGAACTAAAAGCCCCCTCTCAGTGACCTGAAATCGTCGCCGCCGATTCTGTCCTTACTCCCAACGGCAAATCCGCCGTGATCGGATTGTGGTCGGAAATGCGATCGGGAATGCTGTGGTTCAACTCTGTCAGAGTGCGCCCGAAACATGGCGTAAAGGCGTAAGTCTTGCTCGCGTCCGGTGAATCCGCCAGCTTTGCCGGCTTAACAAATATCCAGTCCAGCTTGTACTCGCCGATGGGGCCGAATTTCTTCCCCAATTCCTCGGTTGGCACGAATCCTTTCTCGTGGCGCTCATTGGAATTCGCCAGCTTTCCACCACGGCCATTGCTGGAACGCCCCGGTTCGCCGCTAAAATCGAATGCCCCTCCATCCTCGAATCGGAAATCCTCTATAGTTGAAAAGAACTTGGCCTCCGGATTCTTGCCGATCATCGGGATACTCTTTTCGGTCGGGTCATCGATGCTGCGAACGAACGCGATCGCGCCGGTGGATACGCTGGAGGCTAAGCCGTAAGGGGTTGTGTACTTGATCGCGGTTGATGCACCTTGCTCAATCCACCACTTACCGCTGCCAAAATGGTCCTTCAGCAGGCGAGTGACGCTCATCGGAACTCCGTCGTGCGTCGAAGTGTTCATGTCGCCAGCCAGAATCACCGGATTTCGGATCGGTGCGATCTGCTGTAGCAGTTCCTCCAACTGCTTGCGCCTACTGTTGGGCGATGTTTCGTCTTCCAGATGCGTTGCAACCACCGTTACCTTGCCGGAGGGAAGATCGCTACTGACCAAGTCCGCCAGCAGCATCATGCGCCCGCCACGACGCACCTGCCGTACCAGCTGCTCTTTGAAGACCGCATCACCCACTGCGCCTTGTGCCTTGGCGAACCCGGATGCTCTCTTCTTCTCATCCGCATACCAGTCGTGGCCCTGGAATTGAAACGGCATCAGCCGTACACCGCTCAACGGGTAGCGGCTTAGAATGGCCGTTCCGTGCAGCCCGAGGTAACGTGACGGGTCGGGTTTCATCACCTGCTTCACGCGTTCGATTAAATCCGATTTACCGTCAGCGGGCTCCGCATAGGCTGTCTCAACCTCCTTTACCATCACGCTTTGATCGAGTCCCATGGTAATCGGATCTACCTCCACAAACTCGACACCGTAAGCGTAGTTCATGTTGAGGGCGCTGGCCAACTCGCTGCCAACGTTGCGAAAGAGCGTGCGGTTTACTCCCCAATCCACTTCATTCAGGATGAGCAAGTCCGCATCCTTCAGCAGGGCTATTTGGTCTCGGATGCGTTGCAGGCTCTGGTCGTCTGCCTTTGTATTCCTGTCTTCCATCAGACCGGCAAACTTCTTCGGATCCGTAAAAGCCAGCCGGATCGCGTCAAATTCGAGGCCCCGCTCGATATTCCACTGCACCACTCGAAGAACAGGGTCCCACCTGCCGCAGGCTTGGCTTCGCCGGCGCAGCTCCGGCCGACGAGGCGCTGTTGTTTACAAACGGCGTCGTCAACAGACGATGCAACTTGTCTGCCAGCGGTGGCGGCGGCACGTCATCCTGATATAGCTGGACGATCTCGTCATAGGTGAGCGTTTGAGGGCCGCTGACCGCTTGTGTCCCCTCTTGCTGCGCAAATAAGCCCGGCAGTCCGGCTATGCACAGCACCGCGCACAGCCGGACGCAAACACGCTTTTGGCACGCCACGTTTATCGGCCTTTGTAGATTTTCAATTCTCGTAGGTCGTGAACATCGGCATTCAACATGTCGCGTTCGCGCGTCTCGAGAGTATTGTGGTTGAGGATTCCCTGCACGTTTTCGATGGCATCCTCTATCGCGCCCTTGGAGAACTTGTCCCTAGTAAGGTGCCGATCCAAATCCGAAAGATGCTTCAGCGCATCTTGAATACGCTCGCGGTCTTTGCCCTGATGCGGTCCGGCCGGCTGTATGGTGTGCAGGTCGTCCTGAACGTGTTGGATGAGGTTACGAGCAGCGTCATACTCGTCGCCCTGAGGGAAAGCCATCGGGACTTGTACGAGTAGCGGAATTAAACAAGCTGCCAGTAAGACGAGGCGGCGTTTGATTTTGATCATGTATATCCTCCTGATATTGCTTCTAGCGAACAATCAATACAGTCAGTAAGTCGATCTCTTAGTTGCGCGGCGGTTCTTTACGAGGTTCGCTTCCGCGCGCCGGCGCACTCGGACGCGCTTGGGCCGTATGCTGTGGCGGGGCTGGCGCCCTTTGCTGCGGAGCCGCCTGAGCCGCGTGCTGCGGTGGCGCTGCGCGTTGCGGAGCGGCTTGGGTTACGTGCTGTGGCGGCGCTGCGCGTTCCGGGGCAGCCTGGTGGGCCGTATGCTGCGACGGGGCTGGGGCCCTTTGCTGTGGAGTTTCGTGCTGCGGCACTGCGGCGCGCTGCGGAGCAGTCTGGGCAACGTGTTGCGGCGCAGCGGTGCGCGCGGCTGGTTGCGCAGTGTGTTGCGGAGGAACGCTTGCACGAGGCTGAGGATTGCTCCGCGGAGGTGTGCTGCCGGCGTGGGTCGCATTGTTCATCGGCCGTTCCGTGGTGTGACTGGCGGGTGACGCTACGGTTTGCGCCGTATTCGGTCGCGCAGCAGTCGTCGAGCGTGCCGCGGTGGTTCCGGCGTGACTTGCCATCTGGTTTGCCGGGGCCGCATGCTGCGAGTTACCAATGTGTGAGGGCCCCGCGGACGGATGGGCAGTGGCGGATTGATTCGAAGCCGCCGCAGTCGCGTGGGCCGTTCCATTGCCGGTAAATGCAGACGGCCGTGGTGTAGCCAACGTTTGCGGGTGCCCGTGATTCACGGAGGCAAGTTGGGCTCGGTTACCGCCGGCCGCTTGCACGAGATGGGTCTGCTCCGCCGTTGGGCCAGAACGTCTCCCTCGCGGTGCCGCTAGCTCGGTTGCGGTGGGACGCACAGCGACGCCGCCGTTTCCGCCGTTATAACTCACGCGATTCCCTGCGAAGTTATTCGTTACCGTTTGGTTGTAGATATTATGGATGCTGGTGATGTTCACGTTGTTCACGGCGCGGTTGTAGTAGAAACTCCCGCCGTTCCAACGGCCGCCGTCATAGCCGTGGCCAAAGTAGCCGAAGCCATAATTAATTCCGCCGTAGAACCCTACCGAGGTACCCCAGTAGCCCTCATTCCACAGATATGCACCGTTGCTCCAGCCCCAATACCCCGGGGTCCACAGCGCTCCCACGAAGGGCGCCAGCACCCACGTTCCCGGCACCCAGTAGTAGCCGCCATCCCCATAAGCCCAGTATCCCGGCACCCAAATGTATCCTGCTCCAGGACAAATAGGTTGTTGATACACAAATAGAGCTGGTGGTGCGATCGTAACCGATACGAATATCCTCGCGAATGACGCGATCGGGGCCACTAATATCAAGATCGGAAGTAACAACTTTCGAGAGATGCGTGCAGACGACATATGCTTAAAAACCTCTCTACACTTACTAGACCCGTCCGCTCGCCAATGCGTTGCGCGCGATCTATTGTGTGCGCATTAATATGCATTCACAAGAGTTAGTGGGATTTCGGGATGCCTCTGAGCTGGCCGGACACCCCGGTAATTTCATCAGTAGTGTCGCAATTGAGCAGAGGGGAGAACGAAGTTTTCTGTGTAGCGCAAGCCAGCGGCTACTTCGTTAGCGTTGCTGCACAAATCGCCTCACCGCCCGAAGCTCGCCTGCCGCCGCTGCAGGAAGCAGCGTACCGCAGGATCGCGTTCGAGACCGATCGCGATGTCGTACGCCCGCCACGCCTGTTCCGCCTTGCCGGTCTTTGCCAGCAGCTCCGCGCGCGCAGCCCAGTAAGGTTGGTATTCAGCGAGCCGTGCGTCCGTGTCAACTTTCGGCATCGCTTCGAGCGCAGCCCCTGCGCCGTGCAGTTCGCCAATCGCTAAAGCGCGATTGATGGCGACCACAGGAGATTCTGCGAGCGCGAACAGCGCGTCGTATAGCTGTACGACTTCGGTCCAATTCGCGTGACCTGTGAGACAACGATCAACGTGCGCCGATTGCAACGCTGCTTCCAATTGATAGCGCCCAAGTGAGGCCATCGCGCCGGCTAGCCGCAAGAGCGCTTCTGCGTCGGCGATCATTTGCGAATCCCACAACGCCGGATCCTGCTCGGCCAGTGGTACGTATTCCCCATTCGCTCCACGCCTGGCACGACGCCGGGCTTCTGCGTGAAGCAGTAGCGCCAGTAACCCAAGTGCCTCCGGTTCTGGCAGTAGCTCGACGACGAGCCTCGCCAGGAACAACGCTTCCTCAGTCAGATCGCGACGTGCGGCGTCGGCCCCACTGGGATCTGTCCAGCCTTCCGTAAACGCGGCATAGATCGCGTCGAGCACAGCGTCGAGGCGCCCAGGAAACTCTTCCGGTTCCGGAATACGAAACGGAATGCCGGCCTGCCGGATCTTGTCTTTGGCCCGAACCAGCCGCTTACTCATCGCCGCCGGAGATGTCAGGAACGCCGATGCGATGGTCTTCGCATCCAGTCCCAAGACCACTTGCAGAATCAGCGGTGCGCGTATACTCTCCTCGATGGCTGGATGTGCGCAAGCGAACATCAGCGCGAGACGCTGGTCCGGCATCTCGACCTCGGAAGTGGCCGCGGCTAGCCCTTCAGCTAAAACCTGCAACTGCGCTGCCGCATTCTCGCCTCGGCGTCGTCCTCGGCTGATATCAATGCTCTTCCGCCGCGCGACCGTTAGCAGCCACCCTTCCGGGTTCGCGGGACAACCTTTCAACGGCCAATCTGCCAACGCGGACGCGAATGCCTCAGAAAGAGCATCTTCGGCAGCTGCAACATCCCGTGTTTGTGCCGCGAGGAAGGCGACCAGCTTGCCGTAACTTCGACGCGCCACCGCGTCTGCCATCCGACGTGCTTGCTCGTCGCCTTCACTGACGTTCATGTGTCACACCGTGCGGCAGCTCAGCTCATACCCCAGACCGGACGCACCTCGATCACACCATGGCCAGCGCCCGGGCAGCGCGCCGCCCAGGAAAGCGCGGCATCCAGATCAGGCGCGTCGATCAGATAGTAGCCGCCCACCTGCTCTTTAGAGTCTGTATAGGGGCCGTCCAGCACCTGTGGCTTGCCATTGGAGAGGCGTACCGTGGTCGCGGTTGTGCTCGCCTGGAGGCGATTGCTGCCCTTTAGGGCGCCCGCCTTCTTCAGCGCCTCCCCGTACGCGACGTAAGCCGCCACTCCCTGTTCCTGCTCTGCCTTCGTCATCTTTGGCCAAGCAGTCTCATCCGAATAAAGCATCAAAAGATATTCCATTTGTAGTCTCCTTAACTGGTATATGACGGTCATCTTGCGCCGCCACTACAATGACGGCCGAGCCTCCGCCATTTGGACAACTGCCGGTAGAAATCTCCGATGGCCATGATTACCTACGGCAAGCCGAGACCATATCAGAGCTTAACCCTGGGCCTCCTGAGAACTCTACGACTGTCTCCTGTTGACATCCGACCCAAGATGAGGGATACTCATGTCGGATGCCTTCCCAAGCGGACAAGAACGATCGCTCAGCCCTGCTCCAGGGCACACTGGATGTGCTCATATTGCAGACCCTACTGCTTGGCTCGCGCCACGGACAAGGGATCGCCCGGTCGATCCAGCAGCAGTCGGAAGACGTTTTCCTGGTGGATCACGGGTCTCTCTATCTCGCTCTGCAACGCCTGGAAGAAAAAGGATGGGTCAGCGCGAAGTGGGGCGTCTCAGAAAATAATAGAAAGGCACGATTTTATACGTTGACGGCGAAGGGCCGCGAGCAGCTTACACAGAAGGCCGATCAATGGCGGCGGGTCGCCAAGGCGGTGTCCTTGATCCTTGGACCGGGGAAGGCGGAGGCCTAATGCTGTTCTGGCGCAGGAAACGACGGCTTGATGATCTGGCCGAGGAAATCCAATCACATCTTGCTCTCGAAGCCGATCAGGTCCGCGGGGAGAGTCGCGCTGGGACGGATGCAGAGAAACTAGCGCGGCGGGCTTTCGGTAATGTCACTTCCGTGCAAGAGGCTTTCTATGAGCGGGGCCGCTGGTTGCTTTGGGACCACTTGCTGAGTGATCTTCGGCAGGCCGTACGCTTGCTGCGGCGCAGGCCGAGTTTTAGCGCTGTCGTTGTCCTGACGCTGGCCTTGGGCATCGGTGCGAACACCGCCATTTTCAGCTTGATCAACGCGGTGCTGCTCCGCCCTCTCCCTTACCGAGACCCCAGCCGTCTGGCGATGATGTGGACAGACGGCACAGCCCACAACGATCATCAGGGGCGCGTTTCTCTCCTGAGCTTTGCGGACTGGAAGAAGCAGAATCATTCTTTCCAGGACATGACTGTCTTTTGCGGACAGACGTTTCTGCTCGGCACCGATGGATCGCCGGAGCGCCTTCGATCCGCCAGGGTTCCGGCGAACTTTCTCCCTTTGGTTGGCGTAGAGCCGCTTCTCGGGCGCGTGTTCTCGGAGGAAGAGGTGAAGCGGCGCGAGCGGGTGGTTCTTCTCAGTTACGGGTTGTGGCAGCGACGATTCGGAGGCGCGGCACAAGCGATCGGATCGGATCTGATGATGGATGGCCGGAAGTCGCGAATCATCGGCGTCATGCCGGCACACTTCGACTTTCCGTTCCCCGACACGCAAGTGTGGGAGCCGATCACTGCACATCCGTATTGGATACAGCGAGACATCACTAGCCCGCGCACCGATGAAGTTTGGTATGTGCTGGGGCGCCTCAAGTCCGACGCGACTTGGGCGCAGGCGCAGGCGGAGATGGATACAATCGCGCGCCGCCTCCAAGCCGGGTACCCGGATGCGGGAAGCTCCCACACTATTCGGGTTGTACCTCTGCATACTCAGACTACGGGGAAAGTGCAGCTCCCGCTCCTGGTGCTGTTCGGCTCTGTGTTTCTTATGCTGCTGATCGCCTGTACGAACGTCGCTAATCTGCTTTTGGCTCAGGCCACAACGCGCGAGCGCGAATTCACTGTTCGCCGCGCCCTGGGTGCGGGCCGCTTACGCGTGGCCGGGCAACTGCTTGCCGAAAGCCTGGTATTAGCCGGGGCCGGCGGGCTGCTGGGTCTCGTCCTGGCCGGAGCCGCACTGAAAGCTCTGATCGCTTTTGGACCGCAGGGTATTCCGCGTTTGGCTGAAGCTCGCGTCGACACACAGGTGCTGATCTTCACCCTGTCGATCTCGCTATTCGCCGCCATCGTTTCAGGCCTGTGGCCCGCGTTGCAGAGCGACACGGCGCTCGCCGGCAGCAGACAATGGACGACGCTCGCCAACCGGAGCGCTCGTGACTTCTTAGTGATAGGCGAGTTCGCGCTCGCCTTATTGCTCTTGACAGGAGCGGGGCTTCTGATCCACAGCTACCTGCGTCTGCGGACCCTTGATCCTGGCTTTCGTGCCGAGAACCTCTTGACGATGCGCATCGATCTCCATGTTGGAAAGAATGCTGCTCAGCGGGTGGCCTATTTTCGTGAGGCGATCGAACGCGTCCAGGCGCTCCCGGGCATTCGGTCTGCGGCAGCAGTTGGCCGGTTCCTCAATTCGTACGGCGTCGAATCCATTGCCATTGAGGGCCGCCCAATCAATGCTTCAAGCGCCAAGTTCCAGGCCGCAGACGACATGATTGCCGGTCCCTATTTCGAGACAGCGGGCATTCCGCTGCTAAAGGGCCGCGTGTTCTCGAGCCGGGACACGGGCGATTCCATCCCGGTTGCCATCATTAACGAGACCATGGCGAGGAGCTACTGGCCACACGAGGATCCGATCGGCAAACGAATCAAGTTCACCGAGCAGGAATCCAGTCAATGGATCACCATCATAGGCATTACCGGAGACATGCATAGTCATGGACTCGAGAAACAGGTGGCGCCGCAGGTGTTCCAGCCGCATAGCCAGTCTCCCGATAACGAAATGGATCTGCTAGTTCGCACCGCGTCGGATCCGCTGACGATGGCGTCCGCTGTGCGCAACGAGATTCAATCCATGGATAAGAGCGTGGCGAAATTCGGAGTGACCACGGTGGAACAGAAGCTTGGTGAAGAGGCGGCTGGACGGCGCTTCAATACATCGCTGCTCGCGCTATTCTCATCCATCGCGCTGTTTTTATCCGCCATCGGCATCTATGGGCTGATGCACTACTCCGTTGTGCAGCGCAAGCACGAGATCGGCGTACGAATGGCGCTCGGCGCCCCGTACTTCGAGGTGCTTGTGATGGTTTTGCGTCAGGGGCTGGCGCTGGCGGGCATCGGCGCGCTACTTGGAACACTCGCCGCGTTCGGTCTAACGCGAATGCTGGCTAGCCTGCTTTATGGAATCACGCCGACCGACCCGCTCACGTTCGCGCTCGCGCCGACAATCCAACTTGGCGTAGGGGCACTCGCTTGCTGGTTGCCCGCACGGCGCGCGGCTCGCATCGACCCAGTGCTTGCCTTGCGTCAGGACTGACTACCGGGCCGGTAACTTGGTTGTTGAGCCGTTTCCAGACAAGCCAAGTCTAGTGTCCCTTAAATAACAGGACTAACATCGAGTGTTGCCGCGTTCGCATGACCTGACGCCGGGGTTGCCGGACCAATGTGATCGAATCGACTATTTGGAGAATAGGCGGTGGGCTATTTATTGTCGGGCTTCATCGCCAGCGCTCGGAAGGCCACCCGGAATATTTCGTCCGGCACCAATTCGGGTGTCAGCAGCCTTTGTAACACCAACCCTTCGATCATGGCATGCAGGACACGTACCAGCTGGTCAGCTGGCATGGGAAGATCTTCCTCTTTAGTAACCGCGCGAAGCCATCGCTCGCCGAAAGCGTAGCTTTGGGCAGTGATCTCTCTCACCTGCGCGCGCATCTCTTCGTGAGTAAGCGTATATGCCAGGCCGGTTAGGCGGCCCACTGCCGCAGCGCGGCGGTCGGGGATTGCCGCAATCGTCGCTTCTGCCATCGCCTGCATGATTGCCGGAAAGCTGGCTCCAGCTTTCACCTGCGGCTTAATAGGAGCCCAGTAGGTCTGTCCTAATGAGATGAAAAGCTCGTCGCGATTCTTGAAATTGCCGTAGATGGCTCCTGTCGTCATCCCCGCTCTTTCAGCGACATCTTCCAGCGTTGTGTTCTCGTGACCCTTTTCGCGAATCAGCGAGCGGGCCGCTTCCATGAGTTTGGCGCGCGTCCTTTCGCGCTTATCGCCCTTGGGCTGCCGACGGCGGGAACCTCCTTCAGATTGTGCTGTCATGCCTTGATTTTATAGACACGTTATTTTATAGTAAACATATATTTTAGAGGAAAAGAGACCTAACCCACTGAAATGAATAGAGGAAGCGAAATCGAAGCGGCATTACAAAAGGTCGTAAGCTCGGGTGAGCTCGCTGGGGCAGCAACTCTCATTTGGCGCGCCGGTCCGCGATCTGGAGAAGGGCAGACCGCGTCCGTCGGCTGGCGGGACATAGAAGCCAATCTGCCAGTCGAACGGAACACGATTTTCAGAATCGCCTCCATGACGAAGCCAATCACTTCCGTGGCAGCTCTCATGCTGGTCGAGGAAGGCCAGATTGCTCTGACCGACTGCATTGACCGTCACGCTCCAGAGTTCTCATACATGCGCGTACTGCGTTCTCCGAACGGTCCCCTCGACGAAGCGGATCTGGCGGAACGTCCAATCACCTTTGACGATTTGTTGACCCATCGCGCCGGGTTCACCTATGGGGATTTCCATCGCGGCCCGATCGCCCAGGCATACCGCGATGCCCTTGGGAGCGACATCGATAGCGAGGTCGCGCCCGGCGAGTGGATCACGAGGCTCGCGCAACTACCGTTGATCGGCCAGCCGGGGTCCGCAATGTACTACGGCTGCTCAACCGATCTTCTCGGGTTTCTGATCGCTAGAATCGAAGGTGCCCCGCTCGGAGAAGTGCTCAAGCGGCGTATTTTCGACCCGCTCGGAATGAAAGATACAAGCTTCCTTGTCCCCCGGGAAAAGCGGGCTCGCCGTGCGGCTGCGTATGGCTTCGACGAAGAAGGCCGCTTGACCAAACGAGTCACGCGGAGTGGCGTCTTCGTCGCAGAACGCCCAGAGGATATGGCCTACGAATCCGGCGGTGCCGGGCTTTGGTCCACCCTCGACGACTATCTGTGTTTCGCGCGTCTCTTTCTGGGTGACGGTAAGGTGGATGGCGTAAGGCTCCTTCGTCCCGAAACACTCGTCGCGATGATGACCAATCAGTTGACTGACAGCCAGCGCGCAAGCTCCGTATTGCTCGGACAAAAACCCTTTGCCGTTGGCCGAGGGTTTGGCCTGGGCGTGTCAGTGGTGCTTGAGACGGACAAAACCGATTTCATGCGGCGTGGCAGCGTGGGAACGGTCAGTTGGCCTGGTGCATTCGGAGGTTGGTGGCAGGCCGATCCTAAAGAGGGTTCGGTGCTCATACTCCTGGCTCACAACATGGTCGACCTGGCGCAGATGGCCAAAGGGATCGGCCTTGGCGTGTGGGGCGCCATCGACACGTTTCAAACCTTGGCATCGGTTTCGCGTCCCTAGCTACGGCTGGCGCTTGCGACCCTCTGAAAAGGACGCGCCTTGTTGTTATAGAGCAGGATGTAATCGTGAATCGCCTTAATCAGATCGCAAACACTGCGAAAGCTGCCGTGGTGGATTCTCTTCGGCTGTTTGTGCGTTCCTTAGTTATCGAGCACCAGATGGACATCGAGGCCAGGGTCGAACGACCGATCGATACAGCAGCCTAGTTAGTGCCGGGGCGGGATGAACAAGCATCGGAGACAAGAGCGCAGCCCCCTATAACCGTTACCGCTGGCACCGCGAGATGGCGGCCCGGACTTTACCGCCGGCGTCGGGAGCAATCGACTGCATGCGTTCGATGTCCAACCTGGCATCTTCCCCAAAACGGGAAGCGAAGGCGGAGCGGAGACTGGCCTCTACGCCGGTCCATTCTTTGCCCTCTTGCCAGACCACCAGCAGCCGGAAGCGGCGTAATTCTTCCTGCACCAGCTGCACCTGCACTACGCCTGGCACTGCTTGCAGTCCGTTCAGAACGCCGAGCGCATGAAGTGACGAACCGCCCGGCAGCAACAACAGGTCGTCCGCTCGGCCCTCAACGCGCGCGAGCGTTGGTAAGCTGCGCCCGCAGGGGCACGGACCGAGTCCCAACGTTACGGTGTCACCGAGTCTGTAATTGAGCAATACGGTTGCACGGTTGACGAGATTCGAAATCACAATTTCGCCGCTGCCGCCGGGTTCCACATTACGGCCCGTGCCGTCGATGGCTCGCACGGCAACCTGGTCAAGGCTCACATGCAGGCTTTGTCGCTGTTCGCATTGAAAAGCGATGCGCAGCGCTTCGGCGGCTTGATAGAACGAGAACACGGCGATGCCGAGCTGCTCTTCGATCAGACGTCGATCGGCGTCCGCCATTCGATCGCCGCCATAAATAATGGCTTTCGGCAGGTGGCTACGTGCGCTCTGTCGACTCACCCACCGATAGTAGGCGCCGAGATGAGCGCCGTATCCCCCAACGACATCCGGCTGGAATTCCTGTAGTCGGGCAAGCATCTGTAAAAAGGTCTCCGCAGGTGAAATCATCAGACGCCGAAGTTCCCATCGCGAAGGGAGCCATGCATGGGTCTCGTAGAAGGCTCGAATCTGGAGAGGCAGGCCATCCAGCCGCGCGATGACCGCCTCGCGATAGCCAGTTCGCTTCCCTACAATCTTCCCCACACCCACGCGCTGGCGCTGTCCGGCCACCAGCGACCAGAAGAGCGCTGCCGCGTCATAGTCGATGTGCCGCGACCGGCCGGATGTTCCGCTGGATTGGAGGCTCAAGCCGGACAGCCTTCGCCCAGTAGGGCTGAACTGAGCCGGATTCGCCTGCAACTCAGCCTTGCCAACCAGCGGCAACAGCGTCAAGTCATCCGCGGTGCGGAAATCCTCGGGGCGAAGCCGGGCGCTCACCATGGCTTCCCGATAGAACGAAACCTCGCGCCAGGCGAAACCGACCATGTCGCGAACCCGCCGGTTCTGCAGCGCCTGCACCCGCTCTAGCGGCCAAAACGGCAAAGTGGATTCGCGCCGCAGATGAGATGCGGTGAAGGCCGTCCACCGGAGCCGCGTCAACAGATTTGTCATGTCGAACTCTCAAAAATACTACCCGTGGCACCGCGAGATAGAAGCCCGGACTTTGCCGCCAGCTTCCGGCAGGATCGCCGGGACACGCTCGATGCTCAACGCAGCATCCTCTCCCAAGCTCCCCGCGAATGAGGCGCGCAGACTCGTTTCGCCGTCGCACCATCCAGCAGACTCCTGCCAGACCACCAGCAGCCTGAACCGGCGTAATTCTTCCTGCACCAGTTGCACTTGCAAGACGCCTGCCACAGCCTCAAGGCTCCTGAGAATTTCGATTGAGTGGACCGACGAACCGTCGGGTAGCAGCACGAGGTCGTCCGCCCGTCCATCAATGCTCTCAATGGTTGGCAGGCTACGCCCACACGGGCACCGTTCGCGGCCCAAGGTCACTACATCGCCAAGCCGGTAATTGAGCAACACGGTCGCGCGGTTGACGAGATTCGAAATCACAATTTCGCCGCTGCCTCCCGGACCCACATTCCGGCCCGCGCTGTCGATGGCGCGCACGGCGACCTGGTCAAGGCTCACATGCAGGCCCTGCCTCTGTTCGCATTGAAAAGCAAATGCGCAGCGCTTCGGCGGCTTGGTAGAAAGAAAACACCGCGATGCCGAGCTGCTCTTCGATCAGACTGCGATCGGCGTCCGGCATTCGTTCGGCACCATAGATGATGGCTCTCGGCAGGTGGCTGGCCGGTTTTTCGCGGTTCAGCCATCGAAAGTAAGCGCCCAGATGCACGCCATACCCCCCAACCACATCCGGCCGGAATTCTTCCAGTCTGGCGAGGATTTTTGGAAACGTCTCAATGGGAGAAATCATCAGGCGTCGAAGTTCCCAGCGGGAAGGCAGCCATGCGTGGCTCTCGTAGAACTCCCGTATGTCGTGATGATGCCCATCTAAGCGCGCGATCACCGCTTCCCGGTAGCCAGTTCGCTTCCCTACGATCGAACCGAGTGCCAAGCGCTGCCGGTGACCGTTCACCAGAGACCAGAAGAGCGCTGAAGCGTCATGATGGACCGCCCGCGACTGGCCCGATGTTCCGCTGGATTGGAGCCTTAAGCCGGAGGGTCTGCGACCTGCGGAGCTGAACTGAGCTGGATTTGCCTGCAACTCGGCCTTTCCAAGCAGCGGCAACAGCGCCAGATCATCGGCGCTGCGGAAATCCTCCGGGCGAAGCCGGGCATTCGACATGGCCTCCCGATAGAACGGAACTTCACGCCAGGCGAAACTCACCATATCGCGAACGCGCCGACTCTGGATCGCTTGCACGCGCTCCAGTGGCCAGAAAGGCAAAGCTGACTCGCGCCGTAGATGCCAGGCCGTGAAGGTCGTCCACCGAAGCCGGGTCAATAAGTTCGGCATGCTGAGGTTTGTTCAGACGCTACCTCACCGCTGGCTTCCTCGGTCGTCCCCTTGTCACCTAGCCGTGGCGTCGCTAGCGCGCAGATAAAGCTGGCAGTGAGATATCTCCAGCGGGTGTGCTCGAGTTGCTGAGCGCGAAGAAGGATGCGATGGATCAGGCGCATCAGCCGCCGTGACTTGAGGCGGGACGCGATGGTGGTTGAAGCCACGGCGGTCAACCGCAGCGAGTGTACGATTCCGGTGACCTCCAACACATCGAAGCCAGCACAGTCCAGAGCGGCCCTCAGCTCGTCGATCGAATAAGATCGGCCAAGGTAGTAGGGCACAAAACCCAAGTTCGACGCCAGCCGCAACAGCGGATCAAAAAGGTTTTGCCGGTTGTCGAGTGTGATGATAAGGTGTCTGCCGGGCCGAAGCACGCGCTGAATCTCGCGTAAGCTTGGGTGGAGGTCCCGCCGGTCGCGAAAATGATCCAGCGTGGACGGCGAGATCACCAGGTCGAAGCTTCCCGATCCGAATGGCAGCGACCGGACGTCGGCGGCGATCGCACTGCCTTGGCCTTGCAATCGAACATTGGCTGAGCCGGCGATATTCGATGAAATATCGATACCGACCACACTTCTTCCGCTGCGAAACAAGCAGGGCATCAGCGCATCGGCTCCATTGGCTTCCTCAAACAGATCAGTCTTCAGGGTGCGGCTGCCGGCGTCCAGGCCTTCGGCCCAGCGGGAGATCAGCCTGAGGTGCGCCCTCCGTTTGAGGCGGCCCAGAAAAGGGTCGGGGTAGCGGTCGTCTTTCAGAACCCGCTCAGCGACACGATTCCAATAAGCCGTATCGGCACTGGCCGTAATCCGGCGGAAGCCGGCAGTGCGCTTCCCGCCGACCAAGCGGCGCCACGGACCGAGTCGCAGTAATCCAAGACGGCCGGCGCGACTCCATCCCGCATTTTCGAGCGCCCGACGCCCCTCCCGGTTCCAGGGGTCAACCACAGCCACCACGAGTTGAAAGTCCTCTTCTCGCAATCGGCCCAAGCTGAACTTACCGACTGCCTTCGCGAGGCCAATGGTGCGAAGCTCCGGATCTGTGAAGCTCTCGTAGAGGTAAGCAGTGCGTGGGGCAAGGGGGATCGCTGTGCCCAGTACCTCGCACCAGGCTTTGCCAGTGGAGAGCCATCGGGCGTGAACGATGCGGCCTTCCATGCAGGCGACGAAGCACCGTTGGCCCTCGCGAAACCGGTTGGTGATCTCGTCCAGCGTTGTTCCGGGGCGAAGGCATTGCAGTTCCTGCGCTCGGCTAGCCGGTAGTTCTTCCACCGTCACGCCGGGTATCGCGGGAGCGAGATCAATTTGCTCCGCCAATGTCCGCTCGAAACAGAGCATTTGCCGGAAGACCGTTTCGCCCAGCGCCTTCCAAAAGAGAACGGCGGTTCCGTACCCCGCCAAATCTCCGCCGCCCGACTCAGTGTGAAAGCGCGTGTCGAACGGTTCCCGCCGCCCGTCATCTCACCTGCAATGTCCGTTTCGATTGAGCCTCGATGATCTGAGCGTCGATTTGCCGTGCCACTTCGGTAATAGTCTTCGACCCATCGACGTACAGGATACTCTCCTTCTTGTACCAACCGACCAGAAAGTCAACCTCCGCATGGTACTCTTTCAGCCTGCGCTCGATATTGTCCGGCTTATCGTCGGCACGGCGGCGGGCCAGCATGCGCTGCGTCACTACGTCGTCCGGCGTTTCGAGAAAGATCACCTTGGCCGGCGGAAACAAGTTGTCCTTCAGGAACTGATCCAGTTCCTTCGCCTGCTGCGCCGTTTGCGGATAACCGCTTAGGATAAACCCATGTCCTGTGTCGGGCAGCAGCAAACGGGCTTTCATCAATTCCTGGATGGCGTCATGGTCGAGCAGTTCACCGCTCTCCACGCTCCCCTGTATCCCCGATGTTTTCGTCTTCTTGTCAAGATCCTTTTTGAGCACCTGTGCCGCAGTTATGGTAGGGATGCCGTACTTCTTGGTCAATATCTGGCTTTGCGTCGCCTTTCCGCTGCCGGGCGGCCCGAGCATGATGAATACCAGTGGGTTCGCCCACTTCGCCTTCTCCTTGGCGATCCCGGTCGAGAAGACGAGACAGAGAACCAACGCCAGCCGGAAATAGCGCAGGACGGGCGCATGGCTTCTCTGGTGTCTCTTGGACAACACTCCGGACCGCTCGCAAGAGTCGCGTTGCCCTGCTGGGTGGCCTGAGCGGTTTGCCATGACGTGAAGTATATGCCAATTCGGGCCTAAGCGGGTCAGAAAAAAAAAGAAAAAAAAGGCAAAAAAAAAAGACCGGCGCTGCCGTTGCTTCGCGGATTGTGAGAGGTTTTCGTCGATATTGAATGGTTACGGATGGGCTGAGCTGGGCTTACGCGGCGCCGAAGCCCTTCTCGCGCTGCTCGATCAGCTTGGCATAGCGATCGATCTGGTCCATTGAAAAATCGAACCCAAACTCCTTGTGGTTGAAGGGCTTCTTCGCTTTGTCCGCGGCGATGTACTGGCGGGCGGCTTCGGTGAGCTTGGCCTTCTCCTTCTGCTGATCCTGTTGCTGGCGGTGGTCTTGGAGCTGGCGGAGTTGGGCGACAATCTTGACACGCTGCCGATCGAGGCGTGATTCAAGCCAGCTGTGTGCTGGTCAGAGACGATAACCGAACGTACCAGGACTCCAACTCCGGTCCTCTCCTCTGCTAAAACAGAGCGCCGGCAAGCTTCTTGAGGATTTCGGTGATGGGAACCTCAATGGCGTAGACCGGGAGCATGGGAAGGAGCGCGGCAGCGACGATCGGGACCAGAGACTTTCTGCTGATGGGCGCGAAGCGCATCTTGGCAACCCACTCGTAGACGGACGAAATGTCGACCGTGGGCCCAAGTTCGGGAGCATTTAGAATGTCCGGCGTTCCCACGTCCCGGTTGCGGATCCACTTCTGAGACACGAGTCGCCCGTGATGCCCCACCAGTGAGCCGTACTCCGATATGCTTCTCGCCTTGAAGGCTCGCAGATTTCTGCCAATGAGCAGGAGCGGGCCGTTGAAGATCAGCACCGAAATGGCGACGAAGACTCCGGCAAGCGGGAACAGCGATTCTACATGAACCCCGTGGTAGAGCACCTCATGTCCCCAGCGGCCGGCGATCACCACGGAGATGGCGGCCACCAGCGGGGCGGACGCTTTCGACGCGCCTTCGAGAAAACCCAGACCGCCGACACCATCGGGACGGCTGGCTACCAGCCGCAGATCGAGCTGGGAGAGCTTCCAGACGAGGCTCCAAAGAACAACGAAGCGCCAAGCCCAAATCGCGAGAAGCCCAACAAAAATCGGACGCGAAACGCTGTTGTACCACCAGCCGGCGAAGCCAATTCCCGAGGGACCGTTCGCCCATGACATCTCGTCCCCATGCGCCGAATTGGTGGCAGCGAAGAGAACCACGGCAATCATGGCGGCCACGACAAAGACGGAGCCCCAGGCGGAATCGCGTACGCGCCGGGCATGCTTGAGCGCACGGCGGAACTCCGACACCGTCTCGGTATCGACCAGCCTGGAAGCGACGAAATGGCGGATCATCGGCGGGACTTTCCGCTCCATGGAGGCCTCGGCAAAGATCAGCAGCGGAACGGAGAGCAGGAACCGGGCGTGCAGCCCGAAATGCCAGAGGAGTGGGTCGGTGGCTTTTCCTTCCATTGCCTGGCCCGCCACCAGCGCCCCTATTGACCACCGGAAGCCACGCCACGGCTATGAGCGCGAGCGCACGCCGCGCCAGCCCCAGACCTTTCTCTGGAACTAGCGCCTCGACTAGGAAATCTCACTAGAGATCCAGGCGGGACGGCTCATTCTCGTGCCAACCATGCGAGAGGCCAGCGCCAGCGGCGTCGATTTCGTCGTGGCTCGAGGAAAGGCAGACCATCTGCTTCATCCTAGCCAACGTGGGGAACGCGAACGTTCAACTTCGGTGATTCAACCGCCGGCCAGACTCACGCGACAGTGAATTTCATCGAACAGCATCTTTCGTTCGCACTCAGGCCGCTGGCCACAACAGCAGTCCGACGAACTCACGACGACGCCGCTACAACATCGCCAGCCTATAAGTCAGCATTCCGTAGGATGCCGGACGGCCGCCGGCGACCGGCCAACAGGCCAGCCCCAAGCCGGATTAGAGCAAGGCCCGCAAAGCGCCTCACGATAACGCCCGCGCCGCGATTTCGCTTCCAAGCAACAGCTGGACAACAATCGGCGGATACACGAGCAGAATGACTCCCAGACCCGCTTTGGCCGACGCCGCGAGCATGAGCAGCTTGTGAACGCTTATTCATTCAGAGCAACTGGCAGTTGGGATTCGCTGCCTCACGGTTGCGCCTCCGAGACTCTTCCGATCGAAAGCCGAGATGACTGTCGGCTCAGCCGGCCAACAGCCGGCGCCACGTGCCGGCCGTGGCTCGGTAGGCGTCGCGAAAGTTAGGGACGGCTCTCTTCCTGCGGAGCCGAGGCGTGGAAGTCGCGGCGAACGCGATCCGCGTATTCGCCCAAGAGCTGCTCCACGCGAGACGGGTAGGGCGACTTCAAGATGAATCCCACGTGGTGGTTCATCCGCATGGTCCAGACCAGTTCAGGGTCGGTAAAGGAGGAATAGTCGGGCCATTCGTGGCGCGATAACGATACCAGCAAGCCGCCATAGCTCTCCTGCGGAGCCGGCGGTTCATATGCCAGGCCGCGTGCGGAGGCCACTTCGATTTTGGCCCATTCGGCCCACATGTTGATGCCGGTGGCCTGTTCAATCAAATCGGCGATGTGCGCGCCGCCTACTCGGGCAGAGGTTTCGAGGAAATACAAGTCTCTGCTGTCGTGAGCGCGAATGAACTCAGTGTGAGAGACGCCGGACTCGTAGCCCATCGCGTTCAGCACCTCTTCGTTGAAGTGCACGAGGTTGCGCTCCAGCCTTGAGCCTCGTTCGAGCAGGTGGGTCATGAAGATGCCACCACCTTGGGACACCTCGAGCGGCGGCGCGCCATAGGCGCTGGCGACCGCATGGACCATCTTGCCTCCGAACCAGATGGAGTCGACGTGCATGACATCGCCTGGGATGAAGTGCTCAAGCAGGTAGAAGGATTGTTCGTCGCCAAGCCTGTGGATGTGATCCCAGACTTCTTGCGCGTGGTGACACTTCTTGATGCCGAGAGCACCTGCCATCAGGCGCGGTTTAAGGACCCAGGGTGCCGGAACGCGTTCGAGATACTCGCGGACCGTTTCATAGTTCAGAGCATGCACAAACTCGGGCACGCGGATTCCTCGTAATGACGTGCGTAGCCGCATGGCGAGCTTGTCGCGGAAGTAGCGGGTTTTTGTTTCCCCCATTCCGGGGGTCCGCAAGTGCTCGCGAAGGTGCGCGGCCTTTTCCAAATCGAAGTCGTCCAGGGGAATGATGCGGTCGATCTGCGTGGTGCGACAGAGATGACTGACGGCGAGCAGGGTGTGTTGAAGATTCCACTCATGATGGACATCCGGCATGTGGAAGATCTCGTCGATGCTCGCGGTGGGCCATTCGGCCTTATCCTGGAGGGATTGGGACGTCAGCAGCAATACCCGGCATCCGAGCCGCTTGGCCTCTTCCAGAAAGCGATGCCCTTTCTCGTAGCTGGCGAAGCAGAGGAACGTAAGCGGTTTATCTGGCTGTGGATGCATAGGCGATGACCGAGAGTATCCCGTATAACTATCACGGTCGGCAACAAAATGCTTGAACCGAGCATATCCGAATCACAGTTTTGGACGAACAGAGGACAGAAGCCCGCAGGAGGGCACGACGTTTGCCGATACTTAGACTGAAACATCTGGTCGCCAGCCGGTGGTTCCACTGGATCAACTTCCCCTTGCTTTTCCTGATGATCTGGTCGGGTTTGCTCATCTATTGGGCCAACGACGTGTACCAGATTCCGTTTAGCGGCACGCCAGTATTCCACTTCTTTCCAGAATCGGTTTACAAAGCGCTGAACATGGGGCATAGGCTGGCAGATGGCATGGCTCTGCACTTCTTCTTCATGTGGCTGTTCGTCATCAACGGCGTTCTGTACGTGGGGTACACCGTCATTTCCGGCGAATGGCGGTACCTGGCGCCGACGAAGATGAGCGCGTTTCGCGATGCGTGGGCGGTGGTGCTGTATGACTTGCACTTCCGGAAGGAACTGCCGCCTCAGCAGAAGTACAACGCCGCGCAGCAGATTACGTATACGGCAATTGTGCTGATGGGAGCCGGGTCCGTGCTGACAGGCTTGGCCATTTACAAGCCGATCCAAGTGTCGTGGCTCACGGGCTTGTTCGGCAGTTACGAGTTCGCTCGCGTGCTGCACTTCACGCTGACGATGGGTTACCTTGCCTTCTTCATCGTGCATATCGCGCAGGTTGCCCGCGCGGGTTGGAACAACTTCCGATCGATGGTGATGGGCTACGAACTGGTCCCGGCAAAAGAGGGCCGTCATGAATAGCGGCCAGAGCGAGAGGGCGCGCGACATCATTCTGGACGAGAAGGCCGCGCAAGGGGAGTTGCGCCGGCGCACGCGGCGCGATTTCCTGATTGGCGGCGGCGCCGCTGCGCTGGGCATTGGCGGTTACTCGTGGCTGCGGTCCCGGAAGCAGGAACTCGGCGTTCCCTGGCCGCAGAGACGGGTGCTCGATTTGAACGCGCGGATCGCACACGGCTACTTGAGCGATTCGCACCTGGCGGCGACATACGCTTTGAAAGATGTCGGCAAGCTGCGGGCGAATGGCAATGTCGGCCTGACGGATGACGTCGATACGGACGCCTGGCGTCTGCAGGTTGAGAATGCGGCAGCCGGCACTCCGGCGCTCACGCTGACTCTGAAAGACGTGAAGTCCCTGCCGCGGGTCGAGATGATCACGAAGTTCTGTTGCATTGAGGGCTGGAGCGTGGTGACGCAGTGGGCGGGCGCCCGGTTCATCGACTTCTCGGGCAAGTGCCTGGCGCCGGGCCAGCGGGTTCCGAACTTTGTTTACATGGCGACGCCGGATGAGGAATACTATGTCGGGCTGGATGCGAAGAGCGCGCTGCATCCGCAGACTTTGCTGGCCTACGAGATGAACGGCGCCGAGCTCGAAGATGAGCATGGCGCGCCTTTGCGGCTGGTGATTCCGGTGAAGTACGGGGTCAAGAATCTGAAACGGATCGGGCTGATCCGGTACACGGATGAGCAGCCGGACGATTATTGGAATCAGCAGGGGTACGACTGGTTTGCCGGGCTGTAGAGGTTGCGGGGGAAACGGAATTGGCCGCGGATCAACGCCGATGACAGCGGATTCAATTCATTGAATGAGCCGGCACTCGCTCGTCCTTGAAGCTGAGGTGGACGGATCCGACATTTTTTGTTTCCGAATCCGCTTGCTGACGAGTCTGTGTGAAAACTCTGCGACAGAGTGACGAGTCGACTGTTACTGCATCTTGGGACAGGCTCGCTCTGTCCACGCGGCGAATAGGCTTGGGTTGACAAGAGAGGATTTCGTGATCGCCTTGGGACAGAGGGCGCCTGTCCCGCTCGGCCTTGTCGTGGGTCCGCTCGCTCACGCTCGCGGTTCAGTGTTGGAGTTTTCCCACAGACACTCATGCGCGCGGTTCTGTGATGGAGTTTTCACCGGTCGCACGCGGGCGGCTCTGTGATGGAGTGCGTCGGTAATCGCACGGCAGTAGACTGCAATTGATGACTTCCGTTACGACTCCACAGCTGTACGCTGGCACGTCCGGTTTTTCCTACCCTTCGTGGAAGCCGGACTTCTATCCAGCGAAGCTCGCGAGCGCAAATTTTCTCAACTACTACGCCACACGTCTCAACCTGGTGGAGGTGAACTACACCTACCGGCGCATCGCCTCGGCGTCGACATTTGAGAGGTGGACCGCGGGCACGCCTGAAGGCTTTCGGTTCTCACCCAAGGCGCACATGAAGATTACGCATTCGTTGAAGCTCAACAACGCAGAGGACTTTACCAGGTTCTTCCTGGAATCACTGGAGCCTCTGCGGCAAGCGGGACGGCTGGCGCCAATTCTGTTCCAGCTCGCGCCGAGCTTCAAAACGGATCGAGAGCGCCTGGGAGCCTTCCTATCAAAACTGCCTAAGCAGGATCGCTACACGTTTGAATTCCGGCACGTCAGTTGGTTCGACGAGGCGATCTATGCAACGTTGCGCGAGAACAACGTCGCGCTTTGCCTGGCGGAAAACGAAAAGCTGGAGACGCCGGGGGTGGTGACGGCGGACTTCGTCTACCTGCGGCTTCGCAAAGAGGACTATTCGGAGGAAGAGCAGGCGCAGCTGGCTAGTCAAGTGAAGAGCCACATGAGCGCGGGCCGGACCGTGTATGCCTTGTTCAAGCACGAGGAGACACCCGCGGGGGCGTTCTGCGCGGAAAAGCTGCTTAAGGGAAGCGAACGCGACTAAAATGCGTGTGAGGAGCGCTCCTCACGGTCGCGTTTCCATGAGAAGGCCGCCCAGGTCAAGGATTAATTTGCCCTGTGACCGAAAATCTTCATCGCCGACCAACGGAGGCGCACCTCAGCGTCTTTCCCTTCGCCTTCTTCACCACCGCCGATTCGCCCTGCTTCCATTCGCGCTCTTCAGTGGAGCGTCTTGCTCCGGTGCCGTTTGGGGTCCATTATTTGAATCGGGTGCTGCCATCTCAGAACCGAACTGAACGTCTCTGGATCAGAAACGCCCGTTCCAGCGCGACCTCGCAGTCACCCGAACTCGGCGATTAGCACAAAACCAAACTCCATTAAGCGGCGGCGTGCCGGCCGGTTTTTTGGCCTGGCTGTTCCGCAACGGCTCATACTCCTCGCCCGTCACCCACAGACCATGCAGCAGGACGGCCAACTTCCGCGCCACCGCTACCAGCGCCCGCTTCTTGGCATTCTTCCCGCCCCGCCCCGCCAGCTTCAAGCCCCACCGCTTCAGGTCCGTATCCGGCCCGCGGTGCAAAATGTGATGAGCACCTTGCACCAGCAGCTTCCGCAGATATATGTCTCCTTCTTTGGTAATGCGCAACTGCGGCTGACTTTCGCCCGAGTCGCCGCGCTTGGGCCGCCAGCCCACATAACAGCCCACGTTCCGGCTCTTGATAAACCGGCGCGGATCCTCCACTGTCAACACAAACGTCAGAGCGATCAATGGTCCCACTCCGCTGACTTGCCGCAGGAGTTCGGTTTCCGGATACTAGATCCGGGCGATCTGCTCTATGTGTTGGTCACTGGCTTTGATCTGGACGGTCATCATCTCCACTTGCTCCAGCAACGGCCGTAAGGTTTGCTGCAGGCTTTCCGGCAGAGCCGATGGCTTGGCCGGCACCACGTTATCGGCATCGCAGACCGGCAGGCGCTCACCCACCGACTTCGCCAAGTTCCGCGCTGCGTTGACCAGTTTGGCTCGAGCCTCCACAGCCGCCGCGCGCACCCGGATCGCCATCAGATCCTGCTGCGCTTCTTCGCTGCGATGCCGAATGGGCCGCAGCAGCTGCGGATCGAACCGCGCCAGACGCCCCAAGGTCCGCGCGTCCATCCGGTCGTCTTTGCTGCTGCTCTTGCTGATCAACTGCACTTGCCGGGCATTCGCCACGATCACCTCGTGCCCCAGTCGGCTCAGCAGCCGGCTGACCCACGGTGAATGCGTCCCCACCTCCATCGCGATCCGGCACCGGGGACGTGCACCGAAGCTTTTCAGCATCGCTTGCTTGGTTATTGCCACGCTGCCTTCCTCTACCACCGCGCCCTCTTCGTCTAACAAGCAGAACCGGCTGTTCTTGTCCCCAGGTCCATTCCGATCGTGAGCGATCGTCTCGCGGCGCCTTTCGGCGTCCTTTTCGGACTCTGCTGACAAGTGTTACGCTTCTTCATGGCCGGTCTCCTTCTTTGCACTTCGAGTGCGCTTCCTGGGAGCTTAACTCATCCCGCTCGGCGACTGGCCTTCTCATCCCATCTCAGAAAGCTGACTCTGGGACGGAGTGACGAGTCGACTGTGCTGCGCCTTGGGACAGGCTCGCTCTGTCCACGCGGCGAATAGGCTTGGGTTGACAAGAGTGGATTTCGTGATCGCCCTGGGACAGACCCCGACTACAATCGAATCATCAACGAATTCTTTGAAAGAGGACCCCAATCTATGATGAAAGTTCTGGTTACCGGCTGCTTGCTGCTGCTGAGTGCCGGCATTGCCTTCTCGCAGACACCGCAGATCACGTTTGCGTCGGCGACAACATTCTCCGTAGGCAACGCCACTTTGCCCGCCGGCACGTACTTCATTAAGCCGGCCGGTGACCCAAACACCTTTCAGTGCGTCGCGACGTCGGGCTCGCCGTCGATCTATTTCGAGGCCGATGAGATGGATCAGACCCCCAGCTCAACCGGTGTCACGTTCATGCAGTACGGCAAGAACATGGTCTTAAAGCAATTCTCGGTCTCCGGCATTCAAGAGTTCTACATCACCGCTTCGCTGCCCGAAAAGCAGCAAAAGAAAACCGGCGCCACCGGGTTCAAGGTCATCATGCAGGCCAAGACCACGCAGTAAGCGCCGGCTTCGGATTTAGCGGTAGAGCCGATCGGCGGGTTAGTTGACCCCTTCAGTGCCCTTCCAATCGAGGACGTCGACCAGTTTCCAGGCATTCTGCCGGAGATCCAGCTGCAGTTGCCCCTGCTGATCGATAATCAACTGGGCAGCCGGATACAGAACGCCCGTACTCTTGCTCTTGTCAGTGTCGTTAAGGTCAAATTCGCCAGCTGTGAGGTTAAACGACTGGGACTGCGTGTCGAAGAACGCTTCGCCGAAACGGATTTGGCGGTTCGTGACGAATCGGATCTTACGTCCGGTTGGCGTTGGAATCATCTTGATGAAGCTGCAGTCATAGCCGAGCGTGCCGGTAATTGAAATGTGGCCGACCGCCTTCATCTTCGTCAGCGCATTGACCAGTCCCTGATTCTGGCCCTTTTGAAAGGCTTCCATCAGAATCTGCTTGTCCGCAGGTGACGAGAATTCATTAATGATCAGTGTGATCTCAATGACTGCTCCCAGTTGAGTTCCCGTGCCCATCGCGCTGGCATCGACGGTTTCGGCTTTCACTCTTTGCGAATAAGCCGGAGTCGTTCCCAGGAGCAATGCACCAGCCAGAAGTAGGCTGCTCAGAGCGCACTTGTTGATTCTTGCGGTCGTCTTTGTCATCCGTTTCATGTTCATATCATCCTTTTCAAAACTTCTGTTTTCACGCATAACCCCTGTTAGGGGATGACGATCACTTCAGCGTTCGCAGTGTCGCACATGCCGTAGATGGCGCCCGACACACATGCTCCGGCCGAGTACTTGAAGCATCCAGGACGCTTAGCGACCACCGTCCTGGCCCGGTCGGAACCACCAATGATGGCTCCCGCCGGATCAAACGGAGAGGCCTCGCTGACATCCACGACGAACCCAACGTTCTTGCTGGTGCTTTTCCAAACGACGCTGGTACCAACTTTGACGCAAAAGGTCGAGTTGCCCTTCGCTCCCGGAATGCTGGGAGTGGCCGACGCCGAATCAGCCGTGCGCTTCACGTCGACCACACAGGAAGTCGTCGGCGATCCGCAGGTGTTAGCGGGAGTACACATTGAGGCCGGATTGGGCTCGGAGCAGGCATACTTAGCGTTGGGTTTCTTGTCCTCGGCTAGGGCCGAATTCACTAACAGCGCGAATGGGAGAAGCAACCGCGCATAACGGATTGTTGAAGAACAATGAATTTTCACATGCACCTCGCTTTTGGGGTATTGAATGGTTTGCGACAGCATTCCGGCCGCCTTGATTATCGGGAAAACTCCCACCTACTGCAAGAGCCTGGTAGATTACTGCCTCAGGCCCTTGCGGTTCTTGTTTGACGGCCGTCCGGTTATGGGATCCGGAATTCAATACCCGCCTGGTAGCGGAAGTTGCTCTGGTTGTTGTTGCCGTGCGTGAAGTCGTTGCCAAACCGGGTCAGTATGTAGTCAAACTGCGCGGGCCGCACAGCGAATCTGGCGTTGATGGGGATGTCGATGCCGCCGCCGATGATGAAATCGAAGGCGTTATTGCTCGGGGACTTGCTGGCAACGACGCAATTAGCGGTCGTGCAATGCTGGTACAGATTTCCATAGAAATTGCTGTGTGCGCCGCCGAACATCGTCTCGACAAAGGGTTCGAAATGCTTGGTGCGGTATTTCACGATGGGACCGACGTTGTAGGTAAACAGATTTCCGCTCGCGATGACAGTGCATCCGGGACCGTTGCAGTATGGCGGAGGCACGATAACGGAGTGGTTATAGCTTCCATAACCCTCGAATTCGCCCTCGATCCCGATGAACTTGTTCAGGTATGCGGCAAACCCGCCGCCGCCGCCGTTCAGTGCAAACGACTTGATGTAGTTGTTGTTCTGCGGCGTGGCGTAGATGTAGGAATAGTCCGCAGTTACTTCGATCTTCGGCGTATCCTGCGCAAACGCGGCGGTCGACGCAAATGATGCCGCCGCCAATAAAATTGTTAGTTTTTTCATAGATTGGTCTCCTGTGACTCGTTGATTCAAATCGATCCCAAGAAGCAACCGGTAAACCACGCTTTTTCAAAGCAATACTCACGTGACTTCCGTTGCTTTCTCCACGATTATTGAGGGCGCTGACACAAAGAACAACTGTCTCTAGCGACAGGTAGCGAAATTTTCTGTTCGCGGAGGGAAGCTGTTGCGCATCTGTCGCTTCAGACAGTTTCAAAAGTGTGATATATCTCTGATACTCACTACAGACGTAACATTAAGAAGAAGGGGACCACGCTATGCCACTCAGAAAAGATTTAAAACTCGCCTTTCGCCAATTCGGCTATAGCAGTTTTCTGCTGGGTACGCTGTTCCTTGCGGGGGCCACCCTGGCTGTTCCCGCAGACGACGGCAAACCTGAGACGATCGATGCGACGGCCATGGGCACCAGCACGCAGCTGGGCAGGACCGTCAGCGTGAAAATTACCATCCTCAAGTACTCGACGCAAGAGGACCGACAAGCCTTCATCGAGGCGTACAAGAAGGGCCAGAATAAAGGACTGGTGGATGCGCTCGAGAAGGCGCCGTCGATAGGCACCATTGCCATCACCGGGACCGTTGGCAACCAACTCGCCTACATCAGCGTGACCAAAACCGAAACCGGCCGCCGGATTCGCTTCGCGGCGAACCGCTGGATCCGGTTCGGCGAGGCCTATCACAACACCCCAAGCACGGCCTATAACTTGACCGCCGGCGAAATCAACCTGAACGATACCGACAACAAGAAGAGCGAAGGCGTGCTCTATCCGGCCAGCCAATTGATCATCAATAAAGAGGGCCAGCTTGAGTTTCAGTTGAGAAAGAACCCCTGGAAGCTGGTTAACATCATCGACTGGAACCAAGCCGGGTCAGGGAAGTAAGAACCCCATATGGCCGCTGATGAACGCCGATAAACGCTGATTCTCTCGGTTGCTTTAAGAACCCGAGTTCATCAGCGGAGCTTGAGAAATATTGTTTTGGAACGGCACATCAATATGTGCCGCTGACGAACGCCACTGAACGTGAGTTCTTTGACTCTCTGACTGAGGGCGAGCTCGGCGCGGTATTTGAGGTATCTAACACTTTGGGCGCCGGATTCCTTGAAAAAGTCTACGAGCGCGCTCTGCTCAGAGAACTCAGTTTCCGTGGCATCCGGGCGGCCGCCCAAGCTTCATTGTCGTAAGCGGCATGAGCCTCGATCCGGGCGCCCTCCTGCACGATAAGAAGTCCCTCCTGATGAGGCCTCTTTTCCTGTTGCTCTTTCTCGTTGTGCGCGGCGTCCCAGTGGTTCTGTATCGCAACGACATCGCAAAGAATGAACGCCTCCCCTTCGTGCTGTACTCGGGCACGGCCTTACCGTTGGTGGTGGCCATCACCAACATTGGAGTGCGGACTGGGCAGTTGCGCGCGGATATGGCAGCCTCCCTGGTAGGCGCGGGCGTGCTGTCGGTGCTGCTGTTTCCCACCCTCGCTGGGACGCTGTTGGCCCGAAACACGATTGTGGTGCGTACCGACCGATAGCGATCTGTTCGCCCTGCGAGTCTGAATGCATCTGTCACTTCTGACAGTTACGGCCCGTCCCCACACCTTCCATACTGAGATACAGCTATCTCTTCTCGACGAGGCTCGTCGCTACTCTTGAGAGAACTAGAGGGTCTCAATGAAACGATCAATTCTTCCGGTCTGCAGTCTTCTGGTGTTGTCGGCTATCCTCGCCGTCGCTCCCTTGGCTCACGCCGCGGACGACGACGATTTCAACGCGTACAAGATCCAGCTTGACGCATTGTGGTTCTACACCTATCCCACGGGTACCATGCATGGCGAAGGGCAGAACGGGTACGTCGACTTCACAAAGGACTTCGGCTTCAGTTCCTATTCCACTTTTGCCGGCAAGCTGGATTGGAAGTTCACCAGAAAGAATCATTTGCTTCTATCTGGTTCACCGCTCAACATCACCCACACGACCATCCTGACCCGAACCATCACCTTCCAGGGCCAAACATTTGACGTGGGACTGCAAACCAAGACGAGCTTGAGCACGAGCTTCATCGCGCCGGGCTATCAGTACGACATCATCCGGCGAAAACGCGGGAACCTCGGCATCGTCTTCCAGGTTGATTTGCTCGACACGACGGCAAAGATTTCTGCGGCAGCTCAGGTGACCGGTGACGGCGTCCAGCACGCGGCCGTCTCGGCATCGGGATCGCTGCTTGCCCCCATCCCGGTGGCAGGACCCAATTTTCGTTTTTACCTGACCGACTCGCCGCGTGTGTTCGTCGACGGCAACCTCTACGGCATGTACCTCTTCGGATATGGGAACTTCCTTTCCACCGAGGGCGATATCGGTGTCACGCTGAACAAACACATTGCCTTCAAAGCGGGTTATCAGCTGGGAACCAAGCTCACTGTGAATAACAGCAATAGCCGGGTCGGCATCAACTTAACGCAGAAAGGGCCGTTGGCCGGAATCGAGTTCTCGCTTTAGGAGCCTCGCTCGAATCCACGCACCTGTCGCTCCCGACAGTTCCGGCGCCCTGCCATCTTTCATACCGTGGAACGAGCGAAGGAGAACCTGCATCGATTCAAAACCGCTGATTCTCCTCTGCCTGCTTGCCGCCGGCTCGGCGCAGTTGCCCGCGCAGGACACCAGTAACGAGTTCTGGCCCCAGTTGAATGGCTCCTGGCGGCTGAGTCCCGCCTTCCAGATCGTCGCCGGCGTCGCCGAACACGTAGCGACGAATCCTAAGGATGACGACTTCCGCATCGGGGCTTCTCTCTTCTACCACCTGCCGCTCAAGTTCACAGGCCCGCTGGCGCGACACCACCCCGAAGAAAGCCGCTATCTTTCAGTGAATGGCGGATATCTCTATATTCCGCCTGCTCCCGACGGTACCGCCGCCGTGGAGAATCGAGGCATCTTCCAGCTCGTCGCTAGAGTCCCCTTGCCCAAAAGCCTCTTGATCACGGATAGAAGCGAATCGGACCTTCGCTGGCTCTCGGGGTCGTTTTACTACCGCTACCGGAATCGGCTGACGCTGCAGCGAACCTTCAACATTCACTCTCACGAGATCACGCCGCTGGTCTTCGGCGAACTACAGTACTACACCAAATACAACTCCTGGTATCGAAATGACTACGGCGCGGGCGTGCGTTTCACGGTATCCAAACTTGCCGAAATCCTGCCCTACTACGAGCGTGAAAACACCAGTTACGGCAAGCCCGCGCACGTCAATGCCGTGGGAGTCGCGGTCACGTTCTTCTTCCGCGACTGAGATTACTACTGCTCCGTAGGGTGGGCGCCCCGCCCGCAACCGGGCCCCGCTCGGTTCACATCTTCCGTGAGATCTCCGGAGACTGTTCCGCACTGCTTCAGCATGGAGCGATACCGGCGGCGGCTTCCGCACGTCCTTGACACCGAGAGCCAACTAGTCGGCGACACACTCCAGCAGAACGAGTAAACAACCGAGACCCCTGCGCAAACCGACGAAGCGTCGTGCTCCGAGGCGGAGAGCGTTGCGGGTTCGGGGTCCCACCCTAAGTCCAGGTCGTCGTCAATCGAAACGTAGGGTGGGCGCCCCGCCCGCAACCGAGCCCCGCTCGGTTCACATCTTCCGCGAGATCTCCGGAGCCTGTTGCGCACTGCTTCAACGTGGAGCTATATCGGCGGCGGCTTCCGCACGTCTATAAAACCAATGCCTATCTTCCTCACGTGGCGGCTATACAGCAGTTTGCCGACATACCGCTCTGTTCCCGGAGGCACACTCAGTTCAGGGATACAGTTCGCCATGCTGGATCGATTACTGGACGAAGCCCAGGCAGGCCCTTTCTATCTCCGCCAGCCTGCATTAGCCGACTTGGTTGTGGAAGCGATTCACTACAACGAGCTCGTTCTGGGCCAGTACACCGTACATGCGTTCGTCGTGATGCCCAATCATGTCCACTTGCACATTTCCCCCCGAGTCCCCGTGCCCATACTGACCAAGTCGTTGAAAGGCATCACGGCTTTGCGCGCCAATGCGTTGTTGAAGAAAACCGGAAATCCATTCTGGCAGAGGGAGAGCTATGATCACGAGGTTCGCTCTGAGGCCGAGATGGAACGGATTCGGTGTTATATCGAGCGCAATCCCGTGAAGGCCGGGTTGGTCTCGGAACCCAGCCAGTATCGATGGTCAAGCGCCGGTGAACAGGTCGGAGCGACGCTCCAGCAGAACGATTAGGCAAACGAGACCACTGCGCGAACCGACCAGGGGGTCGGTTGCGGGCGGGGCGCCCACCCCACGTCGGCGGGATAGGAACTTCTTTCGGTTTCAATAGACGACGATTGTGGAAGTGGGTTCCCGACCCGCAACCGACTCTTCGTCGGTTCCAGTCGAACTTGCCCAGCCGCCCGTGCGCCAATTGCCCCTCGCCGCCACGCTTCGGCGCATTTTGGCTCAGCGCCGTGTCTTTCGACCCAACCCAGCGGCCGTAAGATGTTGTCTTTGAACCCTTGGCGTCGTCCGAATATGGCAACCCAAATGCCCAATACCCGGCGTACTGAATTCCGGAATGCAGCGAGAGGGGGAAATGAGACATGCCGACGAAACCGGGCGGTAAGGCCGCAATTGTACTGGCGGCGCTGGTCATTGTTCTGGGATTGGCCGCATTACTGCCTGCCTTTGCGCAGCAGGTCGTTTTCAAATAGAGCGGATCCGTATCGCCCTCCCTTCCTGGTAGTTTCCCCAATTTATAGTGGTATTATTACGAGCGATGTCTCTGAACGGCGACCGGTGCGTTCGGGGCATGCGACCATACTCAATCCGATTCAGACCAATACACTGCGTTGACCTGCCAAACCACTTTGATCCCCGCGATCTCCGAATCGGCAAACCGCTTTTCTGAGCAGTGACCATCTGAAACAAACCCAAGAAAGAGAACGATACGAATGAAGTTCAGCCTAAGATTTACTTCCGTACTCTCTGCGTTGGCCCTGGCTCTGGGGCTTACCGCCGCAGCGCCCACCGCTTCCGCACAGCCCAAGCAACCGAACATCGTCGTCATCATGGGCGACGACATCGGCATGTGGAACATCGGCGCCTACCACCGCGGCCTGATGGCCGGCAAAACGCCGAACCTCGACAAGATCGCCAAGGAGGGCATGCTATTTACCGATTATTACGCCGAGGCTAGTTGCACGGCGGGTCGCGCTAACTTCATTACCGGCGAACTGCCGATTCGCACCGGCATGACCACGGTTGGGCAGGCCGGCGCCAAAATCGGGATTCCCGCCGAAGCGGTGACCATCGCTACGGTATTGAAGTCGATGGGCTACGAAACCGGCCAGTTCGGCAAGAACCATCTCGGCGATCTGAATCAGTACCTCCCCTGCGTTCACGGTTTCGATGAGTTCTTCGGTTACCTATATCACCTGGATGCGATGGAAGATCCGGCGCATCCCAACTATCCGCAGAATCTGTTGAATGTAGTCGGCCCGCGCAACATGGTTCATTGCTGGGCTACCGATAAAGCCGATACGACCGTGATGCCCCGCTGGGGCGAAATCGGCAAACAAAAGATTGAAGACGCCGGCCCGCTGTATCCCAAGCGCATGGAGACGGTAGATAACGAAATACGCGACCTGGCCGTCAATTTCATCGATAAGTCCAAGAAAGACGGAAAGCCATTTTTCGTTTGGATCAATCCCACTCGCATGCACATCGTCACTCATCTCTCGCCGAAGTATGAAGCGCTTCGCAACTCAGAGAATGGCTGGTCGGAAGAAGAAGCCGGCCTGGCGCAAATGGACGACGACATCGGCATCGTAATGCAGAAGTTAAAGGATATTGGCGAGGACCAGAACACCATCGTCCTGTTCACCACCGACAACGGCACTGAACTGTTCACATGGCCCGATGGCGGTCAGACGCCCTTCGCTCAGTCCAAAGGGACAGTCCTCGAGGGAGGCTTCCGCGTACCCGCGATCATTCGCTGGCCCGGCCACGTCCCCGCAGACTCGGTGCAGAATGGAATCTTCTCCGGCTTGGACTGGCTTCCCACTTTCGTTGCCGCAGCCGGTAATCCGAATATCAGCGATGAGTTGCTGAAGGGCAAGACGATCGGTGACCGAACCTACAAAAACCATCTGGATGGTTACAACCAGATGGCTGCTCTCACAGGCAAAGGCCCGTCCGTTCGCCATGAAATCTTCTATCTCGGCGAAAGTACGGTCGGTGCGGTGCGCATTGATGACTACAAGTTTCGGTTCATCGATCAACCGGCGGGTTGGTTAGGTGAAAAGACCCATCCGGACGTGCCTTACATCACCAACCTGCGTCTCGATCCGTTCGAGCGCACAGGCTGGCCCAGCAACGGGACGAAAGACGGAGCGCAGCAGTACTTCGATTGGTTTAAGTACGAATTCTGGCGCTTCGTGTTCGTCCAGCAATTAATGGGCAAGGAAATCCAGACCTTCCTCGACTTCCCGCCAATGCAGCGGGGCGCGAGCTTCAACCTGGACGCACTCAAGGCGGAGATGGCGAAGCGGATGTCCGAGGCCGAAGCAGCGGCCAAAGGCCCCAGCAACTAACCGGCACGACCTTCACATTGGGCGGCTCTCTAAGGGGCGCCCTTTTTTTGTGTCCTGCCTCATACCTGTCGCTAGCGACAGTTGTCAACGGGGCAACATGAGTCTAAGCTGAGGCTCCGAGTCCCGATTTGTTGGCGATAGCTTGCAGAAACCATTGGTCACCGCCGCAAGCTGCAAATCGGCTCATCGTTCTTTGAAGTGACAATCAGAAGCTGACCAACGAAAGAGTAAAGGCACGAATGAAGTTCCACCTAAGACTTACTTCTATATTTTCAGCGTTCGCAGTGATTTTTGGGCTTGCCGCTTCAGCGCCCACCGCTTCGGCACAGGGTAAGAAACCGAATATTCTCGTCATTATGGGCGACGACGTCGGCTGGTTCAACATCGGCGCTTACCATCGCGGCATGATGGCGGGGAAAACGCCCAACCTCGACAAACTGGCCGCCTCGGGAATGATGTTCACCACATATTATGCCGAAGCGAGCTGTACCGCCGGCCGCGCCAATTTCATTACAGGTGAAATACCCCTCCGTACCGGCTTGACCACGGTTGGGCAAGCGGGAGCCGATGTTGGAATCCCCGATCAGGCCGCCACCATTGCCTCTGCCCTCAAATCCCTCGGCTATGAAACCGGCCAGTTTGGCAAGAACCACCTAGGCGACTTGAACAAATATCTGCCGTGCGTTCACGGCTTCGACGAATTCTTCGGCTATCTTTATCACCTAGACGCTATGTCGGATCCGTACTGGTTCGACTATCCGCAGGATTGGATCGACAAAACCGGCCCCCGCAATTTAACCCACTGCTGGGCCACCGACACGAACGATCCGACAGTGCAGCCTCGCTGGGGCGCAATCGGCAAACAGAAGGTCGTGGATGAGGGCCCCTTGGCGCCATTTCCGAACATGACCGGCTTGCAGAACTGGCAAGAGGGCATGAAGGCCAAGTACGACATGGAGACCTTTGACGAAGTGCTGGTCGGGCACACGAATGGTTTTATGGACAAGGCGAAGGCAGACGGCAAGCCGTTCTTCATCTGGCACAACACCACCCGCATGCACGTCTTCACCTACATCCCGCCGAAGTATCAGGCGCAGATGAACCCCACCAGCAGCTACGGTCTTGAAGAGGCCGGCATGGCACAGATGGACGATAGCGTCGGTGAAATCCTCCAGCACCTCCAAGACATCGGCGAAGCGGACAACACCATCGTCATCTTTACGACTGATAATGGCGCCGAAGTTTACACCTGGCCCGATGGCGGCATGACGCCGTTCAAAGCCGGGAAAGGCACCTCTTACGAAGGCGGCTTCCGCGTCCCTGCTATCATCCGCTGGCCTGGACACGTCAAGCCGGGCTCGGTTGAGAACGGCATCATTTCGGGCCTCGACTGGTTCCCGACGCTGGTGCATGCCGCCGGTAATCCCGACATCACCAATCAGCTCCTCAAGGGCGTGAAACTCGGTGACCGCACCTATAAGAACCACCTCGACGGTTACGACCAGACTGCGATGCTGGAAGGCACGGGTCCGTCCGCCCGGCACGAACTCTTCTACTTCAGCGGTCCGCAGCTCGGCGCGATCCGCATCGACGATTTCAAGTATCAGTTCCTGCAGCAGCCGTGGGGCTGGCCGGGTGAAAAGATCGTCACCGACATGCCCACCATCACGAACCTGCGCTGGGATCCCTTTGAACGCCTGTCACCGCTGCGCGGCGAGAGCCTGAACGATAGTTCGCCCGCTTACCTGAACGACTTCATGGCGCGTGAGTTCTGGCGCTTCGTGAGCGTACAGCAGGAAGTCGGCAAACTGGCCATGACGGCCATCGATTATCCTCCGATGCAGGACCCGGCCTCGTTTAACCTCAGCGCCCTTAAACTCAAGATAGACGCGATGATCAAGGCGCACGCAGGGCAATAGCAGTCAACATGTGAACGCGACGGGCGTCCACGTCAGAGTGGGCGCCCTCGCCCACAACCGAGGCATGCAGGGTTCTATGTGTCGCCAAACTGCACTACCAAGCCAGCGTTAGTCCCGCCAGCGCTTACACTTTGGATCTGTCACTTGTGACAGTTTCATCGACGCTCTGTCTCCCACATACTTGGTGGGACTATTACTTCGAGGCAGCGCGCGTGCTCTCAAACTTGCCGCTGTGCAGGTGATTTGATGAAGAGGGAGAGAGACGGTAAACTTCTCCCCGGCAGAATGGGCTCGGCCCGCAGGTTTGCCGGGCCGGGCCCTTATTCAGTGTAAGTCGTATTGAAACGGTTTCAGGAAGGTATTCACTTATGATCGCTTCAAAAACCAGGTCGTTCTTGTCGGTGTTGCTCAGCTTCGCGCTAGTCGCCGCCTCGCTGCAGATCGTCTCCGGTTACCAAACCCCGCCGTCGGCTCCTGAATCGGACGTGGGCACGCCCACCGAACCCGCCCCGCAGACTGAGGCTCAATTGGAAGCGTTGGTCGCGCCCATCGCACTATACCCCGACGCCCTGGTGGCCCAAATTCTCGCCGCGGCAACATTTCCCGATCAGGTTGCCATTGCCAACTATTGGTTTGGGCAAAACAAGAACCTTACGGGCGATGGCCTTGTTCAGGCCGTGAACCAGCAATCCTGGGATCCGAGCGTGAAGGCGTTAACCCAGTTCCCGACTGTGCTTGCCAATCTCGCCAACAACCTCGCCTGGACTTCTTCGCTCGGCGAGGCCTATCACAATCAACAGGCAGCCGTCATGTCGGCCATCCAGACCTTACGCGCAAAAGCTCAGGCCGCGGGCAACCTCAAATCGACTCCGCAAATTACGGTCGTCCAACAGGCGCCGCAGGAGATTGTGATTCAACCCGCGAACCCTCAGGTCGTTTACGTCCCGCAGTACAACCCCGCGGTCATTTACGGCTACCCCTATGTAACGCCCGGCTACACCGCGGGCGATATGGCAGCCGTCGGATTACTCTCCTTTGGCGCCGGTATAGCGATTGGCGCGGCGATTAGTAGCTCCTGGGGTTGGAATTCCTGGGCCTGCGGTTGGCACGGCGGCGCTGTGGTCTATCATGGCGGCGCGTACTACGGAAACACAGCTTGGCATGGCGGCTATTACAACAATGCCTACCACAGCGGCTACGGCTATAACAACTACAACAATTACAACCACAACAATTACAACAACAGCTATAACCACAACAATTCGTATAACAATTCTTATAACAAAAACACTGGTAATACCTATAACAGAAACGTCAGCAACACCGCTAATATCAACCGTGGTCAGAGTGACAGCAACTCTTGGGCACATAGCAGCGGGGGAACGTCGAACGCTTTCAGCGGCATGAACCGCTCGGGCGCTTCAGGCGGCGGCTGGTCATCGCGCGCGGAAAGTAATCGCGGCTGGGGCAGCATGCGATCCAGCGGCTTTAGCGGTGGCGGCGGCTTCGGGGGCTTCCGCGGCGGTGGCGGCCGGCGCTAACACGATGCACATCAAGAAGCGATCTGAAAAAGGAACTCATATGCTCCACACAAATCGACACAGCTGGTTGTTGGCCGCGCCGCTGGCGGTGATAATCTTTGCCTCTTGCGAAAAAGCTCCAAAGCCCGAAGAAAAAGCGGTGCAGCAGACCTTCGCTTCACCGGCGGATGCGGGCGCGGCTTTCCTCGCTGCCGCGAAATCCGGCGATCAGGCGGCACTGCTGAAGGTTTTCGGCCCGGATGCTAAGGATGTGCTCTTCTCCGGCGACCGGGTCAAAGACAAGGACGACTTGACGGGCTTCGTCGAATCCTACAGCAAGATGAATCGTTGGAGCGCGATCAACGCGGGCGGCGAAGTTCTCTATGTGGGCACCGACAACTTCCCGTTCCCGATTCCTCTGCAGAAAAACGCCTCCGGCCAGTGGTACTTCAACACAGCGGCCGGTAAGGACGAGATCCTGGCGCGGCGCATCGGCAAGGACGAACTCACGGCCATCGCGGCCTGCGGCGCTTTGGTTGACGCCCAACAGCAGTACATCGCGCAGACTCACGATGGCGCCAAAGTGAAACAATACGCCCAGCAGTTTGGCAGCGATGCGGGCAAGCAGAACGGCCTGTACTGGAGCGTTCCAGCCGGCCAACCTGAAAGCCCGCTGGGTAAACTCGGCGACTTCGCCAAAGCGTCCGGTTACACCAGCTCCGGCGAGAAGCCGCAGCCGTTCGACGGCTATTTCTATCGGATCCTAACCAAGCAAGGTGACAAAGCGAAAGGCGGCGCGAAGGACTATCTCGTCAACGGAAACCTGACCGGCGGTTTCGCCATTCTCGCTTATCCAGCGGAATATCGGAATTCGGGAATCATGACGTTCATCGTCTCGAAAGACGGCGTCGTCTACCAGAAAGATTTGGGAGAAAAGACCGCCGAGGCCGCAGCGGCGATAGCCGATTACAACCCCGGCGATGGCTGGACTCCGGCGCTGTGAGTCGACCCACTGCGGGGAATAGGGAGACGGTTACCGGGTCACGGGAGCGAGAATAACTGAATAGCGGTAAGACTCTCCCCGTTGGTACCAGGGCCTGAACGTGTAACGGCAGGGAAGATTCGAAGCGAGAGATATTACTTGGGCTTGGTCCATTGGCCGGGCTAAGCCCTCCTTGAAACAATGTTACAGAAGGCCACCGCCTCGCGCACCGATGCTGTGTTCGGCCTGCTTATCTTCAATGTCATCATGGCCGCACTGCTCGCGTGGTTGGGCCTTGCCACTGCGTTCCACGGCATCCTGCGTTGGCCAGGTTCCATCGCGCACGCCGTCATCGCGTTACTCCTAGCAAAAACCTATTCCGCCGGCGCGGGTCTAATTTCTGCCGGTGCAAACTAGCCTGGCTTTATCCAAACTCGACAGATCGGTTGGTGTTATTGTCCATCCTGAGAAGAGATGATGTGGAAGGCTCTGGTCATTTGCATGTTCGTTCGGGCAATGTTCGCCCAGAATGATCCGCCAACACCCGCTCAGGCCCCAACTTCTTCCGCCAATCAAGTTCCGGCTTCAGCACCAACCCTCACCAAACCACGAAAGCTCAACTGCCAGCACCCCGCTAATCCGGCCAGGCGCCAATCTGGCTGTAAGGACGAAGATTTTGATTGGGAGGAGACGGTGTCGTCTGACTGGGACGGTGTTCGCGAGGAGGCGAGGAAGTTCGGGATCACCCCGAGTGGCTCATATTACGCCGCCTTTCAGACCAATGCGGTTGGCGGCTCCCATCAGGTTTGGGGCTACGCTGGCCAACTCACGACCGCCGTGGACGTCAATCTTGAGAAGCTCTTGAAGATTCCAGGCATGTCATTCTATTTTTCCGACACTTGGGGAACGGGAAGCAACCTTGCTGCGTCCGTCAGCATCGTGTTTCCGCCTAATCCAAATTACGCGGTAGGAGCATATCTGGGAGAGATCTATCTGCAGCAGAAGCTAGTCGATGGGAACCTAACTATGGCTGTTGGTCGTCTCGGCGCCGACTCCACCTTCGCCAGCCTTCCCGTCTTTGATAACTATGTCAGCTACGCAATCAACCCGACCCCGGTTTCCTTGGTCGCCAATGACCTAAGTTACACGGGGCCGCCGCCCGGATTGGAATGGGGCGCACAAGCAATCTATAGCCTCACGCCGGTTGTCCAGGTGGCGGCCGGCGTATTCAACACCAATCCAAACTCCGCCAACAATGGGAATGTCTTCGCCGTTCAGCAAGGGAACAAGGGAGCGCTGGTCACGGGTCAGGCGAGTTATTTGTATAACCAGGGACCAAATGATCGGGGGATGCAAGGCCAATATACGGCGGGATTCTTTGGGGACAGCAACTCATTCGCCACCCTTCCCAACGGCAGTTCGAGGAGTGACGGCAATGCGGGCGTCTTCCTCCTTGGGCAGCAGATGGTATACCGTCCGGACGGACCAGGCACGTCGCGCGGTCTTACTGTCTGGGCCGCTTGGGCTTACAGTCCGAAACAGTTGGTCAGTCCCATGCCAGTGTTCACCGGCACCGGAGCCAGCTACCAGGGCTTGCTCAAGAAACGTAAACGTGACATCGTCAGCGTCGGCTTGGTCTATGGAAAGACCAGCCAGTGGATTCCCAATTCCTCGTCAGCGAGAATGTTGGAGGCAAACTATCAGTGGGCGCCTAAACGCTATCTGACGATAACCCCCGATTTCCAATACATCTGGGACTCAACGGGCAAGAGTGGTCGAGGGGCTGCCGTTTTCGGCGTGCAATGCTTGCTGACGTTCTAGTGTGACGCGGGCCTGCAGGATGGCCGACCGTGCGCTATCTAGCCGATCATGAAGTCCATTACTGTGTGACGGCTTTGGCCGTGGCCTTGCTGGCATCCTTGACGGCGATGGCCGTCTTTTCGCCAGCCTTCTCGGTATACTTCACCGAAACCTTGGTGCCCTCTTTAATGCCGTCGTATGTATCCATGCTGCCCTTCGCAATAGCTTTGCCGGTGTCTTTTCCAGCCTCGACGGTCGTGTCGCCCGTCCATTTGATAGTGTGCTCCGTGCCGTCAGCAGCCTTGACGACCATCGTCTTGGTGCCTTTGTCGATGCTTTTCACGACGCCTTTAAGGTCCTTCATCATGTCGCTGGCTAGTGCGTTTTGCCAGGTAAGGGTTGCAACCAGAGCGAACAATCCGGCCAGCAAAATGATGGCTCTAAACCGCTTCGAGTTCAAGAACATCGATATTCTCCTTTGAGGTTTGTCCCTACTTGTTGCATCTTAACTCACTACGGCCTTATCGAGGGCCCTTCGCGCTGCCTGATTCTGCTCATGAAGACATCGACTACACGGGAAAGCGCGGCCGAGGCGACAATCAAGAAGCACCGTGCCCGGCTGCTTGAAAAGATGGGCGTCCAATCGGTAGCTGAACTCGTGTTAGCGATCGAGACAATGAAGAGGCACGAGCCACCTGCGATTGGTGGCCAATGGATGGCGCGAGCGCGCTCATCGTGGCCGGGAACGTATCTTCGGAGCAGCCTTCGCCTGACTCCTCCCCTGGGTGATCCGGCGCTTGCCCTACCCCAATGTGTTCTTTAACCCGAACCCACTCCCAATCGAGCCCTGCCGGCGAGATTCTCGCGGACCGGCCTGTTAGTGCGCAAATGGGACAATTCTCGTTCGGACTCCTGTTGCGTCCCTCGTGTAAATGATTGTAAGTAAGCACCTGTAGCCTCACGGGCCTCGCCTGGCAGTCCCAAAACCGTTGCCATCCCCGCTTGAGGCGATTCCTACGCGCCACGCAATCGGTGCGGCCCAGGTAGTGTGGCAACTCGCGTGCCCCTACGGGCGCAGTGTGAGCTTCGAACGGGACCGCTTCGAGGCCGGGGGAATGGCAAATTATGGCAGCATTGAGTATTTCTCAGGGGCTCTCGCCGGCTGTAACAGAGCAGATCGAGCGCTTGGTGGCTGGCGAACTGATCCGAGGCAGCGACGCGTTGTGCCGCATCCTCCGTTTTCTTGCGGATCACGCCGTCGATTCTCCCGACACCTCGGTCAAAGAGTTCGTTTTGCCACCCAAGTTCTGGGCCGCGATCCGGGCCAGTACGATTCGGCGTTCGACTCCTGCGTCCGTGTGCAGGTCATGCGGCTTCGCTCAAAACTCACGCAATACTATGCCGGTCCGGGCGCCACCGACCCGATCTTGATTACCATCCCCCGCGGCGTTTACAAACTAGTGGTGGAAGAGCGTGCCGTGCCGCCCTCCGACACTTCTTCGTCGATCGATGATGAAACGCGCTCAATCCAACACGCAAAATCGATGCCGGTCGGCCTCATTGGAGCGATCTGTCTCGTGTTTGGCCTGCTGCTGGGCATTGCCCTTACGCTCTCAGCGGGAGCGGCCGGAAAACTGGCGCACTAGAGTTGTTAGCTTTCCAAAACCTCGCCCGTTAGGCATTTCGCCAGAGAGAAACAAAAGTATCATATGTAACAGCCCGTGCTTACCCTCTCGTTGACCACCCCTTTCCTCGGCGTTGCGTTGGTTTGCGCATCGGTGTCCTTCCTGACTGCTCAAACCGGAACGCCAGCCGCAGCGTTTCAGCCGCCCGTCGCTTTCACTGCCGAACAGGATCATCAGAACATGATGGACCAACTTGGGATTAAGGCTTTGCGACCGGGCCCGAGCGGCGATGAGAAGGCCCCCAATCATGCGAACTATGACGAGTCTCTCGCCAACCCGTATCCGAATCTGCCCGATATTTTGACGCTGAAGAACGGCGAGAAAGTCACGACGCATGAAGTCTGGTGGAAGCAGCGCCGGCCCGAGATTGTAGAAGACATGGAGCGGGAAGTCTATGGCCGTTTGCCCGCCAAGCTGCCCAAAGTTACCTGGACGGTCGCCGTAACGGACAAGGAGTGGGTCGGATTTACGCCGGTGATTGCGAAGAAGCTGATCGGGCACGTCGATAACTCGGCCTATCCGCTGATTGCTGTGAACATATCCATGGTTCTGGTGACACCGGCCAACGCCAAAGGTCCAGTACCCGTGCTGATGATGTTTGGCCGTAGCGTTCTTCCCGCGCCAGCGCAGCCTCCGCAGGAAGATCTCGACAAGATTAACGCGGCGGTTAAGGCCTTGCTTCTGAAAGAAGATCCATCACTCAAAGCCATCTTCGATCGCTACCCGGCCTACCGCGTGAATGCATCTGAACCGATTCCGACGTTCGGCATGCGCCCGCCCGGTGATCCGCCGCCGACACAACAGTTGATTGCAGCCGGCTGGGGATACGCGCTCATTGACCCAGCGAGCATTCAAGCGGACAACGGCGCAGGGCTTACCAGGGGCATCATTGGTCTGGTCAACAACGGCCAACCGCGCAAACCAGAGGATTGGGGAGCCTTACGGGCCTGGTCGTGGGGAGCGGCGCGGGGCTTGGACTATTTGGAGACGGATCCCGCGGTCGACGCCAGCCAGGTCGGTATCGAAGGCGTGTCGCGCTATGGCAAAGCGGCTCTGGTCACACTCGCGTTCGAGCCCCGCTTTGCAATCGGTCTCATTGGGTCGTCAGGAGAAGGCGGCGCCAAGCTCAACCGGAGGAACTTTGGAGAAGCGGCGGAGAGCTTGACTGGCGGCGAGTATTACTGGATGGCGGGCAACTTCATGAAGTACGGCGCATCCGATGCCGTCTTTGGTACCAGGAATGCCGGCGACCTTCCGGTCGATTCTCACGAACTAATTGCGTTGTGTGCGCCTCGCCTGACCTTCATCAGCTACGGCATTCCGGAAAAAGGTGACGCGAAGTGGCTGGACCAACAGGGAAGCTACATGGCGACCGTTGCGGCTGGCGCTGTTTTCCGGCTGCTCGGCGCAGCGGATCTGGGCGTCTCCAATGACTACCGTACGGAGAAAATGCCTCCGGTGAATGCCGGCCGGCTAGACGGTCAGCTGGCTTGGCGGCAACATGACGGAGGTCATACGGACGCCCCCAACATCGTGTATTTCATCGAATGGGTAAATAAGTTCAATAACGGAAAAAGGTAATCTCCCGCATGTTGACCCCGCGGGCCTAGGGGCCTGGCCACAATCGGAATCCCGGCCCGACCGTAATCAAGCGAAAGTTTATTTCTGCGCTGCTGGCGTGACCGCCGGAATCTTTTCCAGGTCCTTCAGCAGCCCGGTCCTCAGATCGTAAACCCAAGCGTGGAGTTGAAGGAAGGTACCTTGAGCCCACGTATCGCGCACCACCGGAAGCTCCGCGAGGTTATGAATCTGGGCGACCGTGCTGAGGTCCACCATTCGATCTAGGCGGGCCGAGTCGTCCGTGATCTGATTAAGCTCCTCGGCGTGATCGCGGCGGAGAACGCGCAACTGCTCAAGCCAGTCTTCTACCGGACTTCCGGCCCCCTCCTTCATAGCATGGGCCGCGCCGCCACAGTTGTAGTGCCCGCAAACGATGACGTGTCGAACTTTGAGTACCGTGATGCCGTACTGCAAAACCGCGAGCGTATTGAGGTCAGTCGGGATGACCTGATTGGCAATGTTGCGGTGCACAAACAGCTCGCCGGGTCCACATCCTGTAATGTCTTCGGCCGGAACGCGGGAGTCGGCGCAGCCGATCCATAGGAATTCCGGCTTCTGGCCTTGTGCCGTGGCTGAGAAGAAGTCGGAACGAATCCTCAGCTTTTCCTGGACCCAGGCCTGATTGGAGAGCAACAGCTTCAGATAACTGTCCATTTCGCAGACCTCTTAACCGGGAGTCTTGCCGCCGAATTGCTTGATCTCGACGGAGATGTTCTTGTGGATCGCCAGTTTCTGGAAGTCTTCTACCAGGTCGACAATGTCGCGATCAATATACAGGGACCGGGCTCCGTCAATGAGAACTTGAGAATCGTTTTCGATCTTCCGCAGCTTTCGTCTCAGCTCGTTCTTGTTCACGAACGTGACGTCCTTGTTGAACCGGACCAGATAAGCTTTGCCCCTGTTGACGATGGTTGCCGCCTCGTGATGATTGCTGCGAACGACGAAGAACAGACCACAAACTAAGCCAACCATGACACCTTTCAGCAGGTCGGTGAACACAATCGCGGCCACTGTGACCACCATGGGAATGAATTGGTCCATGCCGAGTTTGAAGGTTTCGCGGTACAGATCGAGCTTGGTGAGCTTGTAGCCGACCATGATCAGAATGGCGGCCAAGCACGAAAGGGGCGCGAGGTTCAAGAAGCGCGGTATTAAAGTGACGGCTAAAAGCAGTAACAACCCGTGGACAAAGGAGGATCTCCACGTCCGGCCGCCGGAATTCACGTTCGCCGAAGTGCGCAGGACCACGGAGGTGATAGGGAGGCCGCCAATCATTCCTGAAACAATGTTCCCAACGCCCTGGGCCCACAGCTCGCGATTCGGCGAAGAGATGCGCCGGAACGGATCGATGCGATCGGCTGCTTCGAGCGAGAGCAGGGTCTCGATGCTAGCCACAATCGCGATGGTGCCCGCAACGGTCCAAAGGCCCGGAATCGATAAAGCCGAGAAGTCGGGGAAGGAGAGTTCGTTGATTAGTTCCTGGAAGGAACCGGCCGGCAAGCTGACCAGATGCGCCGGGTTCGTGATGTAGAGTCCGGGAGCAAGTCGGCTGAAGCCGAGATTCATGAGGATTCCGAGAAACACAACAATTAAGGGCCCGGGCACGAGTTGAAAGAGGCGTAACCCGCCCTTGGCCAACTTCTCCCAAATGATCAAGACCGCAATGCTGCAAAGAGAAATGATCAGGGGTCCTTTCAGGAGATTCGACAGCGCCGCGGCGATGCTGTCAAATGTGTTGGACTGGTCGGCCTCAAAGAAGCTCATGTCGCCAAGTGCATCCAGGTCATAACCCAAAGCATGCGGTATTTGCTTAAGGATGATGACCAAACCAATGCCGGCTAACATACCCTTCAGCACGGAGTTCGGCACGTAGTCTCCAAGAGCGCCGGCGCGGAGCAGGCCAAGACCGATCTGCATGACGCCGGCGATGACGACAGCGGCGAGGAAAGCACGGTAGGAACCGAGACTCTGAATGGAAGTTGCGACAATCACGGCCAGCCCGGCTGCCGGACCACTAACGCTGATGGGAGAATCCGACAAGACTGAGATGACACAGCCACCCACAATGCCGGCGATCATGCCTGCTAAAAGCGGCGTGTTCGATGCCAGCGCGACGCCGAGACATAGGGGTAACGCAACAAGAAAGACCACCAGTCCGGCGGGTAGATCGTTCTTCAGCAGGGATGTTCGATTGAGCTCGGTTTCCATACAAGTGCGCCTTCAAGAGCAGCCGTCAGCTAGTTCATGGCTGAGTACAATAAAACTTTTCTAAGCTACCACGATTGAACCGCAGCCGTCCTCGAAGCTAGTGACTTGACGAGGGCCGCTAGGATCTGATGCAATCGGTTGGCGCGAATTGCCTAGGATATACTCGCGTTATTACCGGACGGGGCCTGAAGTGAAAAGCGCTCGTGTAAGGGCGCTGGGTGTCTGCCGTCCGACAAGACTCTGTGCAAGGGAGAGCAGAATCGTTATGTCTCGAGCTAGCCAGTCTGCAGGATTGAATGCCAGTTCGCCTCCCGGAGAGTGTACGCGTTTATGAAACCCATCCGATTCTTCGCCGCCCTGACAGCTGCGGCAGTAGTGTTCCTGGTTGGCTGCGGAGAGAAGAAGGAAGTTGCGGCCCCGCCTCCGCCTGACGTCGAAGTGGTCCAGGTCACTCAGGAGGATGTCCCGATCACCCGGGACCTGGGTCGGGACACTGGACGGATTGGTCAATGCCCAGATTGTTGCCCAAGTTTCCGGTATTCTGCTCAAGCAGGAATATGCAAATGGCTCCTATGTCACAAAGGGGGCCGAGCTTTTTCAGATTGATCCCCGGCCCTTTCAAGCAGCCCTGGATCAAGCACAGGGACAACTTCAACAGGCTCAAGGCAAGCTCGCACAGGCTCAGGGTCAGTTAGCCGAAGCGGTGGCTCAGCAGGGGAAGACCCAATTAGACGTCAACCGCTACACGCCCTTAGCCAAGGAAAGCGCCATCAGCCAACAGGAATTGGACGACGCCGTTCAGAATAACTTGGCCGCTCAGGCCAGCGTTGAAGCGAATAAGGCCAACATTGAAGCGGCCAAGGCCAACATCGATGCAGCCAAAGCCGCGGTGTACAACGCCCAGATCAATCTTGGCTTCACAAAAATCGTTGCACCGGTCGACGGCATAGCCGCTATCGCGACAGCCCAGGTAGGCAACCTTGTCAGCCCTCAATCCGGCGCCCTCACCATGATCTCGACCATCAATCCGATCCTGGCAAACATAAACCCGAGCGAAGACCAGTATCTCAATGTGGCCAAGGCCACCGGGGCGACGCCAGGTGCAGCGATCGATCCTGCCCTTCAGAAGCTCCAGTTCCACTTGACCCTTGCCAATGGCTCGGACTACCCGCACACAGGCCGCATATGGGCAGTCAACCGCGAGGTCGGATTAACAACGGGCACGATCCTGGTCCAGATCACGTTCCCCAACCCCGGCAACATACTTCGTCCGGGTGGTTTCGGCATGGTGAGTTCGGTGGTCACTGTTCAAAAGGGCGCATTGTTAGTGCCGCAACGTGCCGTGTCCGACGTGCAGGGCACGAACCTTGTCGCGGTGGTGGGCGCCGACAACAAGATTTCCATCGTGCCGGTTAAGACGGGTTCGAAGTTTGGTCTTCTGTGGGTGATCGACGACGGTCTGAAGCCTGGCGACCGCGTGGTCGCTGAGGGCATACAGAAGGTCAAGCAAGACATGCAGGTAAACCCGAAGCCGTATTCGCCGGATATCGAGAAGGCCAGGCCGGCAAACTCCTAGCAGCTGACGGTTAAGTTGAATCACATGTCTAAGTTCTTTATCAACCGCCCGATCGTTGCCATGGTGATCTCCATCATCATGCTTATCGCCGGAGGCATCTGCGTCCTAGTCCTGCCCACGGCGCAGTTCCCAAATATCGCCGACCCCATGATTCAGGTGAAAGCGACATACCCCGGCGCTGACGCCACCACCGTTGCGCTCTCGGTAGCTACACCGATTGAGCAGCAGATGAGCGGAGTGAACAACATGAACTACATGTATTCGCTCAATGCCAACAACGGGCAGAGTACCTTGTATATCGACTTCGATATCAAAACGGACCCCAATACGGACCAGATCCTCGCCCAGATGAGGCAAGGCCAGGCCGCTTCGCAGCTTCCCACGGCTGTGAATAACTATGGTGTGGTTGTGCAGCAGTCCACCGCCGCACCCATGATGCTGTTCGATCTGTATGCGCCCGACGGGCGATACGACGCGGAGTTCCTGGCCAACTACGCCATCATCAACCTGAATGACGCCCTAACGCGGGTCCCTGGGATCGCGAGCGTAACCGTCTTCGGCGCCGGACAATACGCGATGCGCTTGTGGGTGAAGCCCGATCAGCTCGCCAAGCTGCAAATCACCGTTCCAGAAATCGTGAACGCTATCCAGACCCAGAACACGGTGAATCCGGCCGGACAAATCGGCGGCGATCCGATACCAGCAGGCCAGGAATTCACCTACGCCGTCCGGGCCCAGGGCCGGCTGGTTACCGAAGAGCAGTTCGGGAATATGGTCGTGAGAGCCAAACCGGACGGCTCGATTGTGAGAGTGAAGGACGTCGCCCGGGTGCAACTGGGCGCCCAACTCTACAACATCCGCGGGCGGCTCGATGGGAAACCGGCTGCGGTGCTTGCCATCTATCAGCTTCCGGAGGGCAATCTGGTAAAAGCGGCGGCAGGCGCCAAGGCGCTTATGGCGGAGGCCAAGAAGAGGTTCCCACCCGGCCTCGAATACAGCGTCGCCCTGGATACGTCGCTTCCCGTGACCGAGGGCATTGATGAGATCGTGCACACGCTGTTTGAGGCCTTGGTTCTCGTCGTCATCGTGGTCTTTATCTTTCTCCAGGGTTGGCGCGCCACGCTGATCCCTCTACTGGCCGTGCCGGTTTCCCTCGTTGGCACGTTCATGCTCTTCCCGCTGCTCGGCTTCTCCATCAATACGCTTTCGCTTTTTGGCATGGTGCTTGCCATCGGCCTGGTGGTGGATGATGCCATTGTGGTGGTGGAGGCGGTCGAGCACCACATCGAGCAAGGCCTCACCCCCAAGGCGGCTGCCTTTAAGGCGATGGAGGAGGTCTCCGCTCCAGTCATCGGTATCGCACTGGTTCTTTCGGCTGTATTCGTGCCCACCGCTTTCATTCCAGGCATTACCGGGCGCCTGTATCAACAGTTTGCCGTTACCATCGCTGTTTCGGTCATCATCTCCGCCTTCAACGCGCTCAGCCTCAGCCCGGCCCTGTCGGCGCTGCTGCTTCGTCCCAAGAAGGAATCACGCGGCCCCCTCGGCATGTTCTTTCGCGGATTTAACAAGGTGTTTGGCAAGGCCACCCATGGCTATGCCAACACTTGTGGCGCGCTCATTCATAAGATGGTCATCGCCGTCTTGCTTCTGCTTGGATTTACTTTCCTGGCCGGTTGGTTTGGCAAGAAGGTTCCGGCCGGGTTCCTACCCGATGAGGACCAAGGTTACGTCTTCGCGGTTATCCAGCTCCCCGATGCGTCTTCGTTACAGCGCGCCGACCAGGTCGCCCTGACAGCCGACAAGATCATCAGAAACACTCCCGGCGTCCAAAGTAACACGACCGTTGTCGGTTATAACATGCTCAGCAGCGTGCAAAACACGTACAGCGCTTTTTTCTGGGTTACGTTCAAGCCTTGGGGAGAACGCAAGACGCCCGAGGAGCAATACGGTGCGATAAAAGCGCACCTGAACAAGGAATTGGGGGCGATGCCCCAAGGCGCGGGGCTGGCCTTCGCGCCGCCCGCCATTCCCGGCGTCGGCTCCGGCGGCCTTCAGTTTGTTCTCGAGGACCGCTCCGGATCGGGCAATAATGCATTTCTGTCGGCCCAGGTGGCTAAATTCCTGGCCGAAGGGCGTAAGCGGCCCGAGTTGGGTGTGCTCTTCACCACGGCGCTCCCGGCGGTTCCGCAGGTCTACGTGGATGTGGATCGCGACAAAGTCCTGACGCAGGGAGTTCCGTTGGGAGACGTTTACCAGACCTTGCAAGCCTTCATGGGCGGCGCTTTTGTGAACTATTTCAACCGCTTCGGGCGCCAATGGCAAGTTTACGTTGAGGCGGAGGGCGAATTTCGTACCAATGCCGAGTACCTCGGCCAGTTCTACATCAAGAACAAGGATGGTCAGATGGTGCCGCTTTCGACACTGATCAAGATCGAACGCCAAGTTGGCCCGGAATATCTGATGCACTACAACCTTTACAACTGTGCTCAGATTATCGCCGGACCGGCCCCCGGTTACACCGGTGCTCAGGCCATGGCCGCTCTGGAAAGCGTCTTCAAGGACAGCATGCCACCCGAGATGGGATTTGACTACATGGGAATGGCCTATCAAGAGAAGCTGTCACAACAAGGCGTCCCGCCTTCCGTAATCTTCGGATTGTCGTTCTTGTTCGTCTTCCTGGTTCTGGCAGCGCTTTATGAAAGCTGGACGCTGCCGTTCAGCGTGCTGCTGAGTACACCGATCGCAGTTATGGGAGCTTTAGGCGCGCTTTATCTTCGCCGCATGGACAATCTCACCATGGAGACGAATATCTATGCGCAGATCGGGCTGGTTATGTTGATTGGTCTTGCTGCCAAAAACGCCATCCTCATCGTAGAGTTCGCAAAGGCCGGTTACGAGGGCGGCCAGTCACTGTTCGATGCCGCTGTTGAAGGTGCCCGGGTGCGCCTCAGGCCCATTCTGATGACCTCGTTTGCCTTCATCCTGGGATGCGTACCGCTATGGATCGCGAGCGGATCGGGCGCAGTTTCGCGCCAGGTAATGGGTACCACTGTAATTGGAGGGATGCTGACGGTGAGCGGGCTCGGCATCTTCGTCATCCCCGCATTGTTCTATCTAGTTGAGAAACTCGGTGGTGCAAAGCGAACCGAGAAGCCGAAGGAATCGGCGCAACCCGGACCCGGGATCGTAGGCGCCGAATCGTGATGAAACGCGCGATCCAAGTCAAGACGGTCGGAGTGGTTCTACTGACGACGATGCTCTCCGGGTGTCTGGTGGGGCCCAATTACAAGCGGCCTCCGGTGAACGCCCCCGTCAGCTTCCGGGGTGTCGAAGGTGCGGCTCAACAAGCCTCACTAGCCGACCTCCCATGGTGGGAGGTCTTCAAAGACGACACGTTAAAGGCACTCGTTCAGCAGGCGCTCACCAACAATTACGACCTGAAGATCGCGGTTACGCGTATCGAGCAATCACGCCAGATTGCGGCCCAAGTGCGCTCGCAGTTCTATCCCCAACTGAATTACCAAACCGCACTCAGTGGGGGTAAGAACGAGTTTCTCGGCACCGTTGCGCCTAACAACGGAACCACGCAAGGTGCCTTCTGGGCGGCGCTTAGTGCCAGCTGGGAGATCGACGTCTGGGGCCGCATCCGGCGCCAGAGCGAGGCCGCCAACGCGCAGTACCTGTCGACAGAGGAAGGCAAACGGGCCGTGATGTTGTCGCTGGTCAGCGATGTCTCCCAAGCCTATTTCGAATTGCTTGGGCTCCAACTCCAACTGGAGATCGCCAAAGAGGCGACCAAGAACTTCGGCGAGACTCTAACGCTCTTCACCCAGCGCCTGGAGGGTGGCGTGGCCTCGAAACTGCAGACGTCCGCGGCCGCCGCCGACGAAGCCACTGCTGCCGCACAGATCCCTCAGATCGAACTTGAGATCGCGCTGAAAGAGAACCAGATTAGTGTGCTGCTGGGTCAGAACCCCGACGGCATTGCCACGAGAACCAAACTGCTCGACGAGATCATTCCTCCTGAGATTCCAGTCGGCCTGCCCTCCGTCCTCCTTCAGCGCCGGCCGGATATCCTCGCCGCCGAGCAGCAGGTGACGTCAGCCAACGCTCAGGTCGGTGTGGCTATTGCCAACTACTTTCCGCAGATCGGATTGACTTCGTTCTTCGGACGGGGTACCGCTCCACTTGAAGACTTAGCGTCCGGTAAGGCGACAACCTGGAGTGCCGCCGCCAGTCTGGCCGGTCCCCTTTTTCGGGGTGGCCAGCTCAAAGCCGCAAAACTGCAGGCCATCGCTTTCTGGGAAGAAACCAAGCTGCAGTATGAGCAGTCAGCCTTGAACGCCTTCCAGGACGTCTCAAACGCGCTCATCTCCCGCACCAAGTACGACGCCATCCGCATCGACCAACAGCGAGCCGTGACAAATTACCAGGAAGCCGTGCGAATCGCGTTGCTCCGCTACAACGCCGGCAAGGCCAGCTATTACGAAGTCCTTCAGCAGCAGCAGCTTCTGTTCCCTGCGGAAACCGCGCTCGCCATGACAGAAACCAACCGCCGTACCGTAATCGTTCAGCTCTACAGAGCGCTGGGCGGTGGCTGGAATCTCACAGACCCGCAATGGATAGGGAATCAACCACCAACGGCCGCTCCTGCGCCCAAGCCGTAAAGCCTCTCACAGCATTCGCGACAGGGCTAGCGCCATGTATTTCGATACCAGGCGAAGCCGAACGTGATCTCCGACTCCAGCCGTCTTAAGCTGGAATAATGGTCTCTTAAACTGATGGCTTCGACCGTTCTTCTGAGTGACATCGTCGACGCGCTGGAGATGCAAATAGACGAATCATTTTCTTTCTTGGATCTCGATACCGGACGAGTCGAAACAGTTTCCCGCGATCGCCTCAGCGACGCAGAGGAGAATATCGGCAAAGACCTGGACCTTCCTGACTGGCAGCAAGAGGAATGGGGGATTGCTAAGCGAATTGCCTCGACTGACCGGTTCCTGAGGCTTCCCGACAAGTTCGATGTGCACGAGTGGGACATCATGCAGAACTTTGCGCATGCGGTGACCTCCGAAAGAGTTCGCGAGGATCTGCTTCAGGCCATTCACGGCAAAGGTGCATTCCGCTACTTCAAGGACACCCTTCAGCGGCACCGGATCCAGTCCGATTGGTTCGCTTTTCGTTCCGAAGCGCTGAGGCAGATAGCGCTCGACTGGTGCGAAGAGAATGACATCGCCTGGCGCTAGGCGAGCGCATCAACGGGCGCCGCTCCGTTAGGTCCGCTTGCTCAACGCGCGCGGTTCTGTGCTGGACTGTTTACGCGGAAACTTCGGGAGACGATCTAACACAAAACGATGATGCGCCTAAGCCCCGGATTACATATAATTCGGGCGGGAACCCTTGCCTTCGTTGGTTCCCACGAGGAGCCAACGTATGTCGACACATAACGGCGCATCCCGCCGCCAGTTCTTGCAAGGCGCCAGCCTCTCTGCCGCCGCGTTTTCCATCATTCAGCCGCAAAGCGTGCGCGGCACTCAAGCGAACTCCGCCATCACCGTTGGCCTCATCGGTTGCGGCGGCCGGGGCACCTACGACACCGGGAACATCGTGGCCGATCCACGGGCGAAAGTCGTCGCCCTCTGTGACCTGTTCGACGACCGGATCGAAACAGCGAAGTCTAAGCTGAAGCTCGAGAACCCCGAGACCTTTAACAACTTTGAGAAACTGCTCGCCGACCCTGGCATCGACGCCGTTCTCATCGCTACTCCGCCCATTCGAGCATCCGCGTATGCTCGAGGCCGCTGTCGAAGCGAAGAAGCACATCTACTGCGAGAAGCCCATGGGCGTCGACCTCGAAGGGGTGCATCGCGTCATCAAGGCGTCCCGCAAAGCCGATCCCGCCAAGACACTTGCGGTTGGCTTCCAGCAGCGTTACGGCCCCGTGTACCTGGAAGCCTTTAAGCTTCTGCAAGACGGCAGCCTCGGAGAACTGGCCACGGCGCGCGCTTTCTGGATCGGCGGCGATCCTTTCACGATCCACCATTACGATGACCCCAAGGTTGAGAAGCTACGTAACTGGTTCGCGTACCGGGATCTTTCAGGCGACATCATCGTCGAGCAGGATTGCCACAACTTCGACGTTCTGCATTGGTTCCTGAACGCTCGTCCCATCAGTGCCACTGGCGTTGGGGGCCGCAAGATCCGGACCAATATGGACATCCTCGACAATCTCAGCCTGTCCTTCCGATTTCCCAACAACATCAACGTGAACTATGAGGCAAACCAACTGACCCCGCCGGGCTTCTCGCATGTCGGCGAGGAGTTCACCGGCACGAAGGGCACAGTGGCCACGTCGCGCAAAAGCATGATTCACTTCATCGCGCCCAAACAGCAGACGGAAATGGTCTCCAAGCGCGACATCACGATCGACGCCCTGGAAGACTTCCTCACCCGCATCCAGAACAATCAGCCGGAGAATGTGGGCGAGCGGTCAGCCATCAGCACCATGTTCGCTTTATTGGGCCGTGCCGCCATCTACAGCGGCAAAGAAGTAACGTGGAAGGGTGAGTTCGGAGACGACGTCTAACGGTTACCGCGGGCTGCCATCGGTGGACCGGGTGCTTTCGGGATTGGAGCGCCTGGCCCACTTGCCACGGGCTTTGGTGACCAGCGAAATACGCGCAGTGCTGGCGGAACGACGCCGGCGCATTGCCGAAGATAACAACCCCAACTCCGAAACACCTGAATGGCCTGAAACAGTTGAGCACGAGGTGGAGCGCCGTCTTGCACTTCTCCTGAACCCCTCACTGCGGCCGGTCATCAATGCCACCGGCGTCATTCTTCATACCAACCTCGGCCGCGCGCCACTGGCGCACTTTCAGCCGATCGGCGGTTACTCCAATCTGGAATACGATCTGGCCACCGGTAAGCGCGGCAAGCGCGATCAACACTGGACCTCTCTTCTGAACCACCTCTTGGACCGCCCGTCCATCGTCGTCAACAACAACGCCGCCGCAGTGTTCCTGACGCTGCATGAACTGGCCGCGGGATTCGAAGTCATCATCTCCCGCGGCGAACTGATCGAGATCGGCGACGGCTTCCGCATTCCCGAGATCATGGAGCGTTCCGGCGTCGTCCTGCGCGAGGTCGGCTCCACCAATCGCACGCGCATTGAGGACTATCGCAACGCCATCACGGATCGCACCCGGCTCATCCTGCGCGTTCATCCGTCCAACTTCCACATGTCCGGCTTTACGGGCCGTCCTTCGTTGAAGGAATTGGCGACGCTGGGCCGTGAATCCGGCGTCCCGGTTTACGAGGATCTTGGCAGCGGCTGGTTGGTGGACCTTCACGATTTGGGCGTTGAAGAACCGCTGGTGCGGCATAGCTTCGAAGCGGGCGTGAATCTGGTTTCGTTCAGTTGCGACAAGCTGCTGGGCGGCCCGCAGAGCGGCATCATCGCCGGCGATCCCGAACTGATCCAACGCATCCGCCGCAATCCTCTGTACCGCGCCTTCCGCGTCGACAAACTGGTACTGGAAAGCCTCGCAGCTACGCTCCGCAACCTGCTGCTGGAGAACTGGGAGGCGTTGCCAACGCTCCGCATGATCTCTTGTTCTGTCTCGGAGCTGCAGCGGCGAGCACAGCAGCTTGCTGCGCGACTCGCTCCCCTCGACGTGCGCGTCAGGGAAGGGGCGTCAGCTATTGGCGGCGGCGCGACTCCCAACCAGACGTTGCCGACCTGGCTGGTCCAACTCAGCGTTCCCTCGGTGGACGCCTTCGCTCAAAGATTGCGGCAAGCGCCGGTTCCGGTCATCGCCCGCATCGAAGACGACCGGCTCACGTTAGACCTGCGCACCGTCGCTCCAGAAGAAGAGGAATCCTTGCTGGCCGCGATTCAAATGGCCAGCGTGTCGTCTGCGCGCATTTCTTCGGGCAAGCCGGCATCTGATTAAATAGGGGCCGTGAAAGTATCTATCTTCGGTCTCATACTCGCCTTCGGCCTGGCAGCCGCACCTGCACCTCAACTCGTCAAACAAGGGACGAAGTACACTCTGCTGGTCGACGGAAAGCCGTACATCGTGCTTGGGGCTCAGGTGAACAATTCCAGCGGCTGGCCCGATCGTCTGGAGACCCTTTGGCCCGCCGCCGAATCCCTGCATCTCAACACGCTGGAGGTTCCAGTTTATTGGGAAGACATACAGCCTCAATCCGGAAGCTTCCACTTCGCCACGGTCGATCGAATCATCGAGCAAGCGCGCGCCCATCATATGCGCCTCGTGCTCCTGTGGTTCGGCACTTGGAAGAACGGAACCATGGATTACGTGCCGTCATGGGTGAAGGCCGATCCCGCGAAATACCCTCACATGCTCGATTCCGGCGGCCACGCCGTGCGCGTTCTCACACCGCACAGCGAAACGAATCTTGCCGCCGACAAGCTAGCTTTCTCGGCGCTTATGAAGCACCTGCGTGAAGTCGATGGCGATCTCCACACGGTCATTCTGGTCCAGGTTGAAAACGAACCGGGCTCGCTCGGCACCGATCGCGATCATTCCGCCGCTGCGAATCAGCTCTTTGCCGGCCGTGCTCCGGAGGCGCTCATCTCCGCCCTTCACTGGCATCCGGGCACATGGACGGAGGTTTTCGGCGGTGAAGCTGATGAAGCCTTCGCTGCATACTACGTCTCCCGCTACGTCAACGAGGTGGCGGCCGGCGGAAAGCAGGCTTACCAGCTTCCGCTGTACGTGAATGTGTGGCTGCGGGAGCAGAAGAACTTCATGCGCCCCGGCGAGGCCTACCCCAGCGGCGGTGCAACCTCGAACATGCTCAATTTGTGGAAGGCGAACACTCCATCAATCGACTTCATCGCACCCGACAACTACCTGCTCGACTACGTGAATTATCGAGGCGTGATGGGCATGTACCATCGCGACGACAATGCGCTGATGATTCCGGAAACGGGCGGTCCGCGATTCCCGAGCAACATGTTCTATGCGCTTGGCGACTTCGACGCGCTCGGGTTCGCGCCGTTCGGTCTGGACATGGCGGTGAAAGATGGAAAGGTCCGTGAAGAAGTTCAGCCGTTCGCCGACAACTGCCGCCTCCTCGAACCGGCCTTGCCGCTGATTGCCTCGCTGCAAGGAACCGGCCGCCTGTTCGCCGCCGTGGAAGAGGCTCACTTGACGGAGAAACTAATCATCATGGAGAAATACGATGTCCTGGTCCAATTCGGAACGCCTCATATGGAGTACGGCGGCATCTTTGGCACCCAGACGCCGAAGTTGAGTGGTCGCGCCCTGGTCGCTCAGATTGAGCCTGACGAGTTCATCGTAATGGGCTTCGATGCTCGCGTCGATTTCCGCCCCGGCCGTTCTTCCAAGTTCCAGAACGCCCAGTTCCTGCGCGTCGAAGAAGGGACATTCGTCAACGGTGAGTGGAAGGTGTCTCGCCTACTCAACGGAGACGAAGCATTCTTCGGTTTCTTTCTGCCGCCAGGTGGCGTCATAATCCGCGCTAAATTGACCAGCTACTAAGCATATCCAAAGCCGATTCTGAGGGGCGCGCGCGTCAGCAAGCGCTTTCCCCCCCCCAATGCCGATTCCGAGCAGCGACGTGTCAGAGTCGCTGCGAAACTCAGCCACTGAACCGCGCGCGTTGAGCAAGCGGACCACCCAGACCGAGCGGATGTGCGTAGTTCTCGCCGCCGAGCCACCGCGGTCCGCTGCCAGACCGACCGAACGACCCCCCACCGAGCCGCGACGGTTGCGGAGCGGACACGGAATCCCAGAGACCGAGCCGCAAGGCCCACTCGCATCCCTGCTTTGACAGACTAATTACATATGGCATTTCCCATTCAGCGGTTGCGCCGCTTGCGGTCGTCCGAGCCCATGCGGCGGCTGGTGCGCGAGACCCGCCTAAGCCCCGCGCAATTCGTGCTGCCCCTGTTCGCTTGCCCCGGCGAAGGTGTCCGCAAAGAGATTAACTCCATGCCCGGTAATGCGCAGCTCTCCATCGACGAGTTGGTGCGCGAGTGCGAAGAATGCGTGCGACTTGGTATCGGCGGCGTCATCCTGTTCGGCATCCCGGAGTCGAAGGACGAACTCGCCTCCGGCGCTTATGACCCCAACGGCATCACCCAGCGTGCCGTGCGCGCCATCAAGAAGGCGCTTCCCGACCTGCTGGTTATCACCGATGTTTGCAACTGTGAATACACCAGTCATGGCCATTGCGGCTTCGTCAAGAATGGCGATGTAGAAAACGACGCAACTCTCAACTGGCTAGCCAAGACGGCTGTTTCTCACGCTCGTGCCGGTGCCGACATCGTAGCGCCCAGCGATATGATGGACGGCCGCGTGGCGGCTATTCGCGCGGGTCTCGATGCGGCCGGCTTTCACAAGACGCCCATCCTCTCCTACGCGGCGAAGTATGCCTCGGTCTTCTATGGCCCTTTCCGGGAGGCCGCGGAATCCGCGCCTCAATTCGGAGACCGGCGCAGCTACCAAATGGATCCGGCCAACGGCCGCGAAGCAATGCGCGAGATTGAACTGGATCTGGGTGAAGGAGCCGACATGGTCATGGTGAAGCCCGCTATGGCCTACCTCGACATCATCCGCATGGCTCGCGATCGCTTCGACGTGCCCATCGGCGCCTACCAGGTCAGCGGCGAGTTCAGCATGATTACGGCTGCGGCGCAGAATGGCTGGATCGATCTCGATCGGGCCATCCTGGAATCGCTGACCTCCATCCGCCGGGCCGGCGCGGACTTCATCTTGACCTACTTCGCTAAGTCCGCCACTCGGCTCTTGTCGTAGGGCCAACGCCCTCGGACTTTTCCTACCCAGAGATTCCTGCCGCTCTGGCACCAATTCGTTGTGTGGCCGTGCAGGCCGCCGCGGAGCCGTGTGTCATGAGAGTCCGCATTCGTTGGAGGCGCGCCCACGAGTCGCCAGGCTGCCTGCTCCCATTCCCGGCCAGCCCGGAGTTGCGAATCGCGCAGGTAGGTGACTTCCCGATTCTCACCGGCCCGGCCTGGTTCTACGTCGAGTGGTGGGAGGCGCTGCGAGCGCATCAACCGGATATCTTGGCCGGGCACCGGGACGCGCTCACGCGTTTGGCAGAGTTGGTGAGGCGGCGGCGGATCGAAATGGCGCTCGGCCGCGCGGTGTTCACCCTTACCCGGGTTGGCGAGCGGCCTCTACCTGATGCGGCTCGCGATCAACTGTGGCATGCTTTCGGTGTACCAATCTATGAGCTGTACGTCACCGGCAACGGCACTATCCTGGCGAGTGAATGCGAGGCACATAACGGTTGGCACGTCTGTCCTGAAGCGGCCCGCATTTCTAAGCTGGCGGGCGAGCCGCACCTCATCCTGAACCGCTTCGGCGGCAACGGCCGCGAATTCCAAGCGGTAGGTATGGGTTTCGCAGCTGATGTGACCACCGAAATCTGCGACTGCGGCCAGACCACCCCGCGCGTGGTGAACCTTCCCGTGTCCACCGATCAGCTGACGTTGCCCAGACTGACTGCCGGCGTTCATTCGAGAAGCCTGTTGGCGTCCCCCGCCGCGTAGTATCCGAGCGCGCCCCAATGCTAATCTGAAGTCAGTTCTGCGCGGATGTGGCGGAATTGGCAGACGCACTGGATTTAGGTTCCAGCACTCGAAAGGGCGTGGGAGTTCAAGTCTCCCCATCCGCACCAATAAGTTACAGGGAATTCCAGCGACCAGGTACCGTTGGTGATTTCAGTGGTTAGGGTTTCACCCGCCCGCTACACCGCCGATCACTGTCTACATTCTGCTGTGCCTGCACCGGCGGTTGCGATACCTCTTGAATTCTTCCCCAGGGTGTCGAAGTCGCAGATCGCCTAACGCCTGAAGGAAGCGGGCAAACCACTGAGCGCCGAGTCGATTAGCCTGAAGAAAGCCAACCTCGCCCTCGCGGAACCATAGATACGAGGCAGCGGATGGTTGTCTGAACCCATCCATTACTTGACGGAAGGCCGAGATACGTCGGACGCGAACGAGGTCGACAGCTCCTCCCGATAGAACCCTCCGCGACCTTCCGACGGGCCTAGATCTCTCGCCCTAAGCCAAGGGGGCAAGCCAGTGATCAACCTGTTACCATCCCCTCATGCCAAACCGGACCGAGCCCAAGACACTGGGGCCGTGTTCAGCTATTTGCTGTGTGCCTTGGACCGATCTGCTGTCAACTCGCGTTCTGCCTGACGCCAATCCTCGATTTCATGGCCAGGGTCTTTGCCGCGGCCCAGATAAATCTCATAAGCGCGACGTCTGATTTCTTCGGGCAATGAGTATGGGGTTTCGGAAATCACCCTCTCCAGAAACGCTCCAGTCGCCCGAAGCGCCTGCGCGGCGGCGTTGAAGCCAATGATTCCCATCCAAATGTCCAACTCCGCGTCGACGCCGGCCGCGAGGGCTCGCTCTAAACTAAATAGCGGCGCGAGTCGTCGAGCAGAATTTCGTCGTCTCCCACGTGAATCCGGATTGGAGGCAGTCCGGTCAGATCGGCGTAGAGAGGCGACACCAGGGGATTCTTCGGATTGGTTGCATTCAAATAGGGGCGGATGAGTGCGGCCGCCTGGGACTTCGTGAAATACGGATCTGCTTCCGCCCGCGTGTCGAAACTCTCGCCTGTAAGCGCGAGATCGGTTATCGGAGAAAATACGACGGCGCCCACCGGTGCGGATGCGGTTGATAGAAGCAGCAGGGCCAGATTGCCTCCAGCGGAGTCGCCTGTAAGGGCGATCTTGGCGATTCCCTGATCAACTAGTCCTCGATAGCATGCTTCGAGGTCCCGAATCGCCGCCGGAAACGGGTGCTCGGGGGCGAGCCGGTAGTCTGGTATGAAAGCATCGGCGCCGGCGCTCGAAGCGATGTGACCGACGAAATTCCGGTATGCCGTGGCCGTGCCCAGGTTGAACCAGCCGCCATGGACGTGAACGATCGCGGCCCCCTTCTGAGCACGCGTTGGTTTCGCCCACCAACCGGGTATGCCTCGGACGGTGGTGGCTTTCAAAGGTCACACCATCCGGGGCCGCTACTCGTTCCATGATGTCGTTGAACAGGTTCCGGCCAGCGATTCCTTCGACCTTGCCTTTCATAGGCGCGACAACCGATCTCAAAGCGGCAACAGCTACCGAGTCTTGCTCGCTAAGCGGTTGAATGGTGGGTGGCATTTACTTTCCTATCAGAATCGCCGGGAAAAGGCGTGACGCATTGCCTCCCAGAATGTCTTGCCTTTCCGAAACGTTCAATTCGGAACTCTGCAATAGACGTTGCTTCGAGCTAATCGCCAAGTCCCGGCGCAGATACGGAAAATCGGTTCCGAACAGCAATTGGCTGATTCCCGCGACGTCGCGCAGCATCCGGAACACAGGATCGCTGGCAGCCAGCGCCGTATCCCAATAAGTCCGGCGAAACATATCCGCGGCCGCGCCTCGTTGGTCCCCGCCTGGGATAAAGCCCATCTCGTCGATGATCGCGAAGCGTGCGGCGAGATAAGGGATCGAACCTCCGGCATGAGAGAAGATGTACTTCACATTCGGAGTGCGGGCGAATCTGTTCGTGTTGTGCATCTGGGCGACAGCGCGGTTGGTGTCTGTCGGAAAATCAAGCAGATTATCGGGAAGACCCAACGAATGGGCGACGGCGTCCGGGGAAGCATTGGGATGGACGTAGACGACGGCTTTGCGGCGCTCGAGTTCTTCGAAAACGGGCTCCAGGGCGGCGTCTCCAAGATACACGCCGTTGGAATTCGTAAAGAGAACAAAGCCATCGAGCCTGAGGATGTCGAGGGCGTAGGCGAGCTCCTCTAGAGAGGCATCGACATCCGGCAAGGGGAGGCAGCCGAAGCCTCCAAACCGGTCCGGTCGAGCACGAACCAGTCCGGCCGAGAATTCGTTGCACCTGCGCGCCAGAGCCCGAGCCTTGGCGTCGTCCCCGGTATGCACACCGGGAGTGCTCAATGACACAACGGCGACATCGATACCGGCGTCATCTATGAACGAGATCGCCGTTTCCTTGGACCACCGAAGCGGCGCAAGTCCTCCGATGGGAGCATGATCGTTCTCCGTCGCTTGCCAGAAGAAGTCCGGCAATATGTGGTGATGCGTATCAATTATCAACGGTTGTCCTCTAAAACATGCCGTTGGAGTTTGCGCGCGGGATGTTCGAGGCTACAAGCGGAGCAGAATTTTGCGGCGTTCCGACTAGTTGTAATGTGTCCCAGTGTTCGACTGCTTTACCCTCAGCGTCCATGCGATAGATATCCACGCCAGCAACGCCGGTATCGTTGGGATCATCGTTGAACAGGTTCAGGAAGTTCACATGGGCCCAGACATAGTCGCCGACCGCAATGATCCGGTGAACGACGACACGTGCCCGGGCTCGCTCGCCCGTGACCTTTGCGAAGAACTGGCCGAGCGCGACGGACCCGTCCGGAATCAGCGGGTTGTGCTGGATGTACGATTGACTTACATATTTGCCCGTTGCCTCCTCCGACGCTTCTGATTGATCATCAAATCGTAAAGTGCGATCAGGTTGTTTTTGTTGCGGACAGCGCGGCCGTTAGCAGTGTCGACGAGTTCGATCATAAGTTTCTCCCTGAGTTGCAATCTGAGTAGTGGCAAGGTGCTATCAAAGCCCGGCGATTTCGAGACGAAGAGTGTCCTGTTCATCGTCGGACTTCTCGCGCACCATCCGCAGAATCTCTTCTGAATCCTTGCCAACAGGGGCAAAGCGCGGACCAGGTTTCTGTTCGGCTAGCTCGATCACTCGCTTGGCTGCTTCAGGCGAGGCGAGCCCGCTGTCTTGCATTTTGTTGAGCTTGGATGCGAAAGCTCCGAAGGACTGTTCGTAGAGTTCGCGCCCCGCCGGCGTCATCCGTTCCGCGGTGCGCGAGAGCGCCGCTGCCGTCTTAGCGGGTCCGCCCGTTCTCATGTTTCCGGCAACTGCGACGACGACGTCGATGCCAAAACGGTTCAGTTCTGCTCGATACACGGCAGCGAAAACCTCCATCGCTGCCTTCGACGCGCCGGATGGACCATTGAAAGGAAGTGGCAGGCTAGCTGTCCAGGTGCTCACCTGGACGATTCGACCCCGCGCCTTCCGCAGTGCCGGTAAGAATACGTTTATTACGGATAGTGCCCCGAACACGTTCACATCGAATTCGCGTTTGATGGCGTCAAGCGGCAGTGTCTCGATTGGGCCGGGCGTTAAGACACCGGCATTGCTGATGAGAAGATCGAGGCCGGTTTCGCCAAGTGCATGTGAGACGCTGCCCGCAAATTCTTTAACGGCCTGCTCCGCTGATGTCACAGACCGACAGGCTGACACGACCGTCAGATGCGTGTTTGAGATCACTGACCTCGGCCATCGACATCGCCGTGCCGAAAACTATGTAGCCCTTGGTTGCAAGCCCGAGTGCGATATCGCGACCAAGGCCGCTCCCGGCCCCAGTTACCGCGGCCGTATGTGCGGCTGTATTGGTTCGAGATGACATAGGAACTCTGCGTTTCGACTCTGCCTGAGATTAGGGTCCCGCTCAACCCAGAATCAGCTTGGCGGCGCGGCCAGCAATCATATGAGCCGGTGCATTCGTTGGGCCCGTAGTGATTCGCGGCATCACCGAAGCGTCGGCGACACGTAAGCCTCAAACCGTGCACGCGGAGTTGCGGATCGACAACCGCGAGTTTGTCCACACCCATTTTGCAAGTGCCAACGCCATGCCCGAAACTCGCGGAGCCGGTTCGGGCGAGTTCTCTAATGTCCTCCGCCGTCGCTTTGGGGCCAGGCATCAATTCGACATCCCGCACGCTATCAAAAGCACGCTGCTGCCCGAGTTCTCGCGCCACTTCAATGGCGCGCACGATGGCCACAAAATCCTGATCGGTGCCGAGATAGTTGCCGTCGATCACGTGACGCCACGCATTGCCAGTCGACATCGGCGTTGCGCTTCAGCGGCAGGCGTCCGGCTACGGTGTCCGTCAGGTTCAACAGCTTGCGGAAGAACCAGAACGATTCCTGTTTCCCCAGGATGCGTGGCGTAAACAGATCTTGGACGTATTGAACAAAGGAGTGGACCGTGGTTTCGAGCGCCACCAGCGCTTTCCTGCGGTCTTCCCGCGTCTGCGCGGCGGAGAGCGTGCGTCTCCGGCTCTGCACGTTCGCACTCGACTCGAAGAGCACGACGACATAGGGGCTGATCGCTCCCAGCGGCGCATTCTCTTCAAGGAATGTGATCCGGTCCGATACGGCCTCTTCGACAAGTGGGCTGTCGTAGGAACCTTTCCGGATGATCGGCGTCTTCCGGTTCTTCACGAGGTATTGATAGATGCGGAACTGATCGCCGAACAAATGGAAGGCTCCCATCAGGGCCGAAACGACGGTTTCCAAGCGCTCCTCCGTCAGGCACTCGGAGTCCATCCCCTGGAGGCGTAGGACCATTCCGTAGTCGCCGCCCTTCGTCGCGAAGATCCTGTCGGTGATAAAGCAACTCACGGGCACGAACTGATGGAACGGCCTGGATTTCCGGAAATGGGAGGTCATCTCGGATTTCCTCATAAGAAGCACCTTGCCCTCTTTGCCGGGTCGTAGGACGAACCCTGGTGCAGCGAACGCAGCCAGAGCAGGGGCATCTGAACATCGACCTTCGACATTCTCTTTCCCAACAGGACAAGCCCCGCGACCAAAAGAAGACCGGCAGTTCGGGACACGGATGCAAACAGCAGTAATGCGATGAGGAACACGGCTCCAAAGAGCCGCACCTCGATGCCGGCGACAAGCCGGGGTCTGTTGAGTGTCCGAACCACACGCCTTCTTTTTGGATTCACGGGTTTTCCTCCTTTCTTCCCATGGGTAAACGGTTTTCGACAAAACGCCTTACGAGGTTGTCGAGTAAAACAGATTGACAATCTGCTGGGCGTACCCGGCGATGAAGAGTCCGACGATTCCGGCGAACACTCCCGCCAGTCCCCGGCCGATGTCGCCGGAGAACATGATCCGAGCCCCGCCCCACACGATGGCGATCACGCCAACAATGCCGAGGAACGCGCGAAACCAGGTCAGGAAATTGGTGGTGACGGTGGTGATCCCTTCGAGGGATTGTGCTTGGCACGCGAGAGCTCCCAAAGCAAGCACCAGCAGCGCTGGCGCCGCTTGCCGAAGAATCCGCTGCCCTTTGTTTGCGAGTGACGGCAAGTGGTTTGGTCTTGCCGCAATGAGGTTTGAATTGATGTGTTCTTTCTGATCCATTTGAGTGCCAGTCCCTCCTTGCGAACTGAACAACCCGAATGTAAACCAAGTCCTTGGAGCATTACAATAGTTGGATGCAGCAGCTAAGCATGTTTTGCAACATTTTCGCCCATAACTGTTTGTGAAGAAAGAAATGAGCCTTGGCAAGAAATTTTTCACAAAATGCATGCCTGGCTGAGGATCATCAAAAAGGAGCCGAGTTCCGTGAAGAAGCCAACAAAGAAGAAAGTGCCCGCGATCCTGAAAGACGATCGATCGATGCCGGTCTGGCTACAGGCGACGAAATCGTTTTACTTGAAGCTGAATCGAGTGGCGACAGAATGTGGTCTTTCGCGTTATGACACGCTGACGCGAGGCATGGATGCTCTTCTGCGTGAGACGCGGAGACAACAGTCGCCCCTCAACAGGAAGATCAAGAGCGAGGGACAGAGAGAGTCTTTCCGCAAGACGATGGGTCAGGTCTCGCGTAGATACTGGGCAACCCTCACGCCCGAAGAGAAGCGCGCTCGGGCACAAAAGAGTGCGAACGCGCGGTGGAGCAGACGCGAGAACCCCGAAGGCACTGCCTGAATCGGGAAGGGACTGGCTTGCGTTCGCAATTGTCGAGCGGCATGAACTCGCAGGGGATCGAGCGGAGCCCTCGTCGTTGATCTGAATATCCAGCTGTGTGAACCACCCCCGGTTCCTGAGCCCAACGCAGCTGAGCCTCGGAAGGGAAGAGGCCGGTGTTGTTACTAGCGCCTTCCGCTCCTCTGGGCGGCCAAGCGGATTAGAGACGATAAAGCGGACTTCCCAGGACTGATTCGCGCAAAGTACTGTAGGGGTTTGGCTTAGGATCCAAACGCAGTCCCAGACTGTCCTGAAGGGCTCTCAGGGAAAATGTGCCGCTCACCCATTTTCGCCAATCCTGGCTACCGTACCGGCTATCTGGCCGGGCCTAGCGCGCGTGAGGCCAGCGCCAGGAACACGTAGGTGCCGACCAACGCGCCGAAGCCTTTCCAGACGTGCGTCCACTCGATGTGTCCCGCCGCCAACTGGAGTAGGTGCACGGAGGCTAAGTACACGTGCACGGCAGCGAGAAACAACATCGTGAAGGGGTGCAGCACGAATGCGGGCAACGGAAGCGCCCTTCGCAACGACACGGCGCTCAGAACACTCATTTGAATAACTCCACGGTCGCGAATGGCTCAGCCGTCCCCGGCCGAAAGCGATTCAGCGTGAACGCCGTCGGCTTCCCGGGCTTCACGTCCACGAGGATATAGTTGTATTCCTCGATCGGATTCCCGCCCTTCCAGTACTGGTCAACCGGATAGCCGTTGGGCATCTTGAGGTGCTCCCTGCCGGGAAGAATGGGATCCTGTTCGGCGCCGCCGGCGCCCACCACCAGGTATTTCACGCCGTCCACTTGGAAGAGTTGTGTGGTGTGCACGTGCCCGTTGAAGACCACGATGTCGAGATCCTTAGCGTACGCGGCAATCGTCTTGTGGGGGTTCTGGACTTCGGGAATGGGGCCCATGCCGGTGTTGCAGAACGCCGGAGCGTGGAACGAGATGAAGACCTTCTTGGTGCCGTTGGCCTTGGCCTCATCCAGCCACACCTTGAGCTGTCTCATCTGCTCTTCGTAGACGGGCTGGGTGGCGCTCCAACCCGATGGATCTTTATCGTTGTACGGGCCAGTCCACAGGAAGATGAAGCGAGCACCCTGGTAATCCACTTTGTAGATGAGTTTCTTGTCGGAAACCCCAAACTTCTTCAAGTAGGGAAAGGCATTCAGAAGGCCTTCGACATCGGAGTCGTCCCACACTTCGTGGTTGCCCACGGCGGGCAGCACGCGCCCCGGCAGTCCCGCTTTCTCCATCGCGCGGTCAGGTTTCGGCAACTGCTTCAGCACGTCCTCGTTCACCAGCTTCCAGTACGGGCTGTCGGAGGGTTTGTTGCCTTGCTTTCCCCACCAGACTAGGTCTCCGGTGTTGACAATGAAACTCGCGCGCCCGGTCTGCACATCTTTTACGATCTCGCGAGCAACCCACTCACCACCCTCCGGTCGATACATCGTGCGATGTACACCGGGCAGCAGCTTAACGTCCTCGACCGAGGCCTCCGTGACCCAGCCTTTGTCGAACTTCAGCGTGGTCACCTCGCTGGCCGTCATAAACGGCATGATCATCTGCACGAGTTCCTTGGTGTCGGGGTCGTAGGTCAGTTTGACGTACTTCTGCACCAGTCCTTTCGCTTCGGGAGGGGGAGCTACCAGTTCGAACATATCCACCATGAGGTCGCGAGCTTGCTGCTCCTCCTCCTGTTTGTACGGCAGGAACATCATCGAGCGTGAGTCGCCGTACACGGCAAACGAAAAGCCCTTGTCGGCAGCATTTGATTTCTGCTGCGCGGAGGCGGTGAACGGTTGAAGAGCCAGGAAGGCAACTAATGTGAACAGGATGGAGCCAATCTTTATAGAGTTCTTCATTTGTGTTTTTCCCCTTGTCGATTCGTCCGCACTTGGTCCGAAAGGCCGGCAAAAGCTAAGGAAGAAGCAATCATCGCAGGCCGCAGCGCTCGTTGCACCAAGGACCCCTTGTGCAACGGTACCGTTGCCACTTTGACGGATAAACGGCCAAACCATAGAAGTGCCCGCCTCAGAGTCCCAGGATGTCTCATTATAAGAAGGTTCAATGGATTAGGACTGGGCGTATCGTTCTAGAATCCTCTTTGCCATTCCGTGGCAAAAATCACCGGTCACAAGGAGTTTTAACCGTATATCGTTCCTAATCGGTGAAGCCTCCCACCGACGCGCCAGGGCGGCGTGCCGTGTTGCAGGTCGTCGGCAGGCGCGTGGACATCTCGTTGCAGGACGGTTGGGGCGAGCGTCCGACGCGCACGCAGATCGTAGCCATTGGTGCGGCCGGCGGCATCGACGCGAGCTTGATGGAAGAGACATTCGCCTCCTGCATTTCGGCCGCAGCGCCATGAGTGGAGGGGCGCTGAAACCGGGTGCCCACTTCGCCCTGAGAGGCTCTTGCGAGAACCCGCGTGAAGCTTGCCGAACTGAACTCTCTAAAGCGCGGGCACCCACCGCCCGTCGGGTTGACAACCCTCGCCCTCGGGCCGAAACTAAGTGACTAGATCATATTGTGCTCAAATTCAATGGCCGTCTTGTTTTTCCAGCTCTGGCTCTTCTCCTACTACCTTCCTGCAGTAAGCGCGAAGCCGCTCCGCCGGCGAAAGTAGGTGCTTCCGCTCCGGCTAATCAGTCGCAGGCGACGAATCGAGCGGCCCCGGTCGTAGCGGAGCAGGAGAACCCTCCTGCTCCATCTAGCGATCTATCACTGCCGGTAAGCGTCAAGCGCCGAACGGGCGATTTGGACGAGATCAAAAAAAGCCGCACTCTTCGTGCGCTAGTCCTAATCAGCCCCATCGGATTCTTCTACGACAAGGGACTGCCTAAAGGCGTCAACGTCGAGGCCTTGGAGGAACTCCAGCGCTTCGCCAACCAGAAACTGAAGTTGGGCAAGCTCGATCTGAAGGTCATCTTCCTTCCCAGCAGCCCCGCCCAGTTGGAGGCTTCCTTGACCGAAGGGCTCGGCGATATCATTGCCTACGGAATCGTTGTCACGCCCGAGCGGGAAAAACGCGTCACATTCTCCACACCGATTCAGACCGACGTATCCCAAATTGTGGTTGGAGGACCGAAACTGGGGCCGGTCTCCGGTATCCAGGATCTGAGCGGGAAAGAGGTGTATGTCAATCCCCTCACCACCTATTACCAGAACTTGCAGAAGCTCAGCGATTCGTTTAAGCAAGCCGGCAAGCCGCCTATCAACCTCAAGGCGGCTGACAAGAACTTAACTGACGACGACATCGTTCAAATGGTGAATGCGGGGCTGGTCGCGTCCACCGTCACCAGCAAACAACGGGCGGACCTCTGGTCCCAGGTGCTCGATCATCTCACGCCCCATCCGGAACTGGTGATCGCCAGCGGCGGGCAACTGGCGTGGGTCATGCGCAAGAATAATCCGCAATTGAAGGCGCTCGTGGACGAATTCGTCCAGGGGCATGCGGTGGGAAGCTCCTTCGGCAACACGCTGCTGCGGCGCTATTTGCAGAACACCAAGTGGATCAAGAATTCAACCTCAGAAACGGAGCTGAAGAAGTTTGAAACCACAGCCGCAATTTTTCGGAAGTACTCGGGAGAGTACAACTTCGATTACCTGATGCTGGCCGCCCAGGGATACCAGGAATCGCTGCTCGACCAAAGCAGAAGGAACCCCAGCGGCGCGGTCGGAATGATGCAAGTGATCCCCAAGTACGCCGCCGCAGCACCTATCAACGTTCCGGACGTGACAACCGCGGACGGAAACATCCATGCGGGTGCTAAGATGTTGCGCAACATTGCGGACACCTATTTCAAAGACCCCAAGATCGATCAAGTCAATCGAACGCTATTCGCTTTTGCCAGTTACAATGCCGGGCCCAATCGCATCGTGACGTTGCAGAAAGAGGCGAAGGACATGGGCCTGGACCCGAACACTTGGTTCGGCAATGTGGAACTGGTGGCCGCCAAGGAAATCGGACAGGAGACCGTCACCTACGTCGGCAACATCTACAAGTACTACATCGCTTACAAGTTGGCCATCGAACAGCGAGACGCCCGCGACAAAGCGAAGGCCGCGTTGGGGAAGCAGTAGGCCAACGGTTTATCGCTCAAATATCGTCGGTGACTAGATAATGAGCGGAAGTAGCGACGCAGCAACCGATGACCGCTGAGCGCCCGTCGATGTTCACCTTGCGGCTCTGAAGTGCCGCGCCGAAGGCGGTACTCGATGGAATAGCTATCCCGAGATCCGCATCGCTCTTCCGATGCGCCGCAGATGTTCACGGGATTAGGAACGATATACGCTAGCGGGAGTTTACTCGTAAGCCGGAAGGGAAGACTGTAAATAGTTGTTTTAGGGAGGGTTAGCGCGGCGTCGCTGTATTACCCACGTTGGGTACTACAGAGTTCATCCAGACCGAGGGAATGAGCGAGGGCTTGCTGAACGAGAGTCTGTTTGGATAGAACGGTAGCAATGCGATTGGGACCTTTGTCGCCTAGCGGAGGATACAGCAAAGTGAACTGCTGCATGGGAATGAGTTGTTCCAGTAGTTGTTCCACGGTGAGATCAGGCCAGGCGCACTGGGCCTGGCGGTGAACATACGGGAGCAGCGAGATTCCCAGCATGCAGTAGAAAGCATGCCCGCGGATTTTGCTGTCGGTCCAGTGGTACATCGGTCCCCAGCCGAGCCAGTCGCCGTCCTTTAATCCGCGAAATACACGTTCGATTTGTTGCTGGCCGGAGTAACCGGACACGACCTGTTCGGCGGTCCAATCCATGCGGTTGGTGAGCAGCACGGTGCGGCCGAGACGTTGTGTCCACAGTTGCTGGAGCGCCTGGTTGTCCACCTCGAATGTCAGATGCCAGCGGTTGTCGCGCTGTTCCAGTCCGTAGTGGAGCACTTCGCGGACGAACGGGTCCAACAGCCAGCGATGGATCTTGTTGCGAATGCCTGGTTCGGTAAAGCGAGCCTGTGGCCTGGACAGTTCGGTTGCCAGCCGCCGTAGTTTCTGAGTCACACGGGCGAGTGCAGCGGTAGTGCTGTTGAGTTGTTCGCTGGCGAAACAAGCCGAATATTTGAGCACGCAAAGATACTCTTTGCCATGTACGACCAGCTTCTCCGCTGCCGCCCTGACGCCGGGTTGGGAGCTGCCGCAGGCCGGTAACTGTTCCACGCTCCGGTTCCGCAGTTCCGCCGGTGCCTGGTTCCAGGGCAGAGCCGAAATCCAGCCTAGGCCCGCCTGCTCTAATTCCAGCGTGTTGGCCAGTGCCGCCGAACCTTTGTCGAGCACCAGCGTGACCGAGTCGCGGGCCATCTGATTTTGGTCCAGCAAAGCCCCTATACGCGACAGCGCCTCGGGCAGTTCCTCGGCATCAGCCCGGTTGCCGGGATAGACATGATGGCACAGGCTGAGGCCGTTGTCGCCGTCCATGACATAGCTCAACCCGACCTGCCGCAGGTTGTGGCGGCCCTGCTTGTTGTGTCCACGCTGCGCCAGTTGGTTGCGCGTATTGGTGCTGGCCACATAGGTATAGAAGTTGGTCGTATCGTAAGCCAACAGGCGGCGGCCGACCAACTGCTTTTGCTTCCACACGCCCAGTAGACGAATCTGGGCTTGTTCCAGATCTTCCTCCCGGATGCGGTCGAAGCAGTCCCAGAATTCCTGCGAGCTGAATCGCTCCGAAGGCAAGTCCCAAAGCGAACGCAGGATGGTGCGGTCATACCAGCCAGCCACCTCCGTCTTGGGACCCGGCTGACAGATCCGATGGATCGCCGCCAGGAGCAGATAATGCGCCGGCGACGGGCCCGAGCGAGGTTCGGGCCAGAGAGACTGGAGCAAGGCAAAAACACCGCTCTGCTGAGCGGCGAGCCAGAGCGCTCCCGGCAGGCCCACATCGGCAGCCGTGGCTTCCAATGGCACCGGAGCGGTGCGATCCCTGACCAGCGCCGCGACTTTCTCGGCCGTGCCGAGATACGTCTGGTGGACGATGCGGGGCTTACCGTCCAGGCGGGCGCTCTCGACGACATAGTAGTAAAGTTTGTTGGCCTTCTTCTTGGCGATGAGGGACGCCATATAGGGTAATACCAGTCTACGGCGTCCAGCCTCCGCCGTCAATAGAGAAGGGCGCAATCGTCGATAGAAATTATTTATATGGGGTAATACACAAACGAATGGCGCGCGGCGCTCCAAGGCCCGCGTTCAGAATGACTTACGATTACAGGACTCGCCGCCGCTGCGGCTTACGAGTAAACTCCCGCTAGATCCCTATCGGGAGTGCCGAGGGTGTTGTGTCAAGAAGACGCGAAAAGCGTCATGCTGTACGAAAAGATGAGGGTGGGCCCCTCGGAGCCGCTCTGTAGGGGGAGGCTTCAAACTGCCATAAGCTGCTACGGTCTAAGGGCTGCGGTGGTGAACGTTATGGTTAAAAGGCGTGGCATTTGATCACGTCATGTATGGGTTAGAGAGACGAGTGTAAACGAACCTTCGATGACGCATCGAAAACTCCTTACAAGGCATCGAAACCGGAGTCGCACCCTTACTCCGGGAGCAGCCTGGCGGTTACCTGCTTACTGGCCGGGTGATGTCCGGTGTATAGAAGGCGTGACTCTAGCCCGGGCTTTTCGTACGGAACTTGAGAACCTGGTTGACGATGGTAAGGGAAAAGGCCCAAGGAGACGAAATCCGAGGCTGAAAGTACCGAAGCGTTAATCAGGGGCGGACTGCTTCGTAGTAGCGGTGATCCGGGGTAATGCCCGAGGAGCGAAGGGAGCAGGTCACTCGTGTCGAGACCGTCAGGGTCAACGGGCAACCGGAGGAACTCGCTGGTTTCGGCAGAAGGCGGCAGCTTTCACTGAGTGGCACGAGCCGGATGAATCGAGAGGTTCACGTCCGGAATCTGTGAGCGCCTCGGGGTGAAATTCCCCGGGGCGACTCGGCAGGAGCGCTGCAGTGATGGAAAAGCGGAGGGCACTTCCGATAGGGTCCGTTTGAAGTGACTCGCTGACGTCTGCGAGGGCCGCGGGGAACTATGGCAACCCGCGACTATGGGTATTCAATCGATTTCCAACTGATGGCCGGGTAGGGAGCCGAAAACAGATGCGCTTGAACGCTGCGAGGCTTGACACGTCGACCTTTATTATCACTCAGATACGGACCGCCGCCAAGGCCATCCCGGCCCCTATCGTCGGCACGCGAAGCGTCCCGAGCGTCAGCGAGTTAGTTCAAACGGCGTTGTCGTCGGTAAAACGGTCGAGCCTCCTTTCGACGGATGATTGACACCAGACTTCACGGTTCTAAACCGGGCAAGTTTCCCGGAACACCTTATCTTGGGAGCGATCCTTCGAAGGACGTAATCCAACCATTCTCCGAGTGGCGCGTTATCCGCCCGGAGCGGGGGCGATGCGCCCTGGGCAGAGTATCCGGCAAAGGAACGCCGGCCTGCCATCCTGGTCGCTCGACGTTCCGGACGCCGGCTGGAATTGGCGTTGTGCAACGTAGGTAGCACTTGGCCGTCTAAACCTACTCGCGAGGATGTACTTCATTGCACTGGGCGTACAGTCGGCCACCCTTGCACAGTCGGATTCCGGGCTTCGGAGGACCGCTTCAGACTGCTATAGAAGAGTGGCGCGTATTCCGCCCGAAGCCAAGCTTCCCTCCGACAGTCGGCGGCGAGTCAGCCGATGGCTCTGCGGAGCACGTCGGAAAATCCTTGGCGACGAGGCAGGAGCAGACCGCCCAGCGCTTGATAACCTAATGTCAAGCGTGAAGGACGTGTCCGGTCCGCGGAAAGGGTAGAAGCCCACCTATAAGGCAGTCTGACTTCGCGAAACTTCTTTCAGCCCGAAATGCGGACGGCGGGCGCTTAGATGAAAGGAGTTCGCAATGTCGAACCAATTCTCCGCTGCTACTCGTACCCTTCCGGATCACCCGAATCTTCGTCACCTGAAGGACCAAGCTAAGGAATTGTTAAAGACGGGGAGCGCCCTGCTGATGCACAGCTGAAGATCGCTCGTGAGTACGGATTCCCGAGCTGGCCTAAATTGAAGGCGCTCGTGGATTCGCTTAAGGAAGCTGGACAGCTTAAGGATGCGATCGACGCGAACGATCTGCCCTTAGTTCAATCCATGATGTTACGGAATCGAGCCTTGCATAAGGCACCGCTAGGCTACGCCAAGGACGGGCCTCTTACCTGGGTTGCGGAGTGTAGAGTGCCGTACATGCCTCCAGACTAAACGCGTTTGGCCATGGCAAAGTGGATGATTGAGACTGGGTCGGACGTTCATCAAGGGGGCGATGCTCCGCTGATGCGCGCCGCACTTTCCGGCGAGCGAATACCAATGATGGAATTGCTCGTCGCTTATGGAGCAGACGTCAACGCAGCCTGGCACGGCGACTACCCCATCCTCTTTGCCGCCTGTGAGACGCTAAGCCCAGTCAGCTTGAAATGGCTGTTGGATCGTGGTGCGGACCCGCATTGCGGGACTAGGACGGCATGGAAGGCTCGCGGGATTCCACACCCAGGTACGGCTCTTGACTATTTGCTGGGCACCTATGTCCGTGATCCCGACCTGCTCAATGCTTGCATAGAGATCTTGCTTCGGGCCGGCGGGAAATCCAAACATGAGTCGCCGGCGGTATTAGCGGTCGTTCGCGGAAGCATGACGGAATTGGCCGAACTGCCGGATGCAAATCCCGCACAACGGCAGCACGTACGCTTACCTTGCGAGACGGAACGCTGCTACACGTGGCCGCCGAGTTCCAAGCCATTCATGCTGCCGGCTCCTTTTGGATCGCGGCGCTGACGTCAATGCGACAGCGACGGTGGATGAGACTGGAATAGGCGGGCAAACGCCTATCTTCCATGCAGCGACACAGCGGGCCGACGCTCTGCTGCCGCTCGTGCAATTGTTGGTGGAGCGCGGTGCCGATCTTAATGTTCGTGCCAAGCTTCCGGGCCATTATGAGGCTCCAGGTGAAGTGTTGGAGTGTACACCGGTTGAATACGCGTTGCGTTTTCCGGGAAACCTGGGACCAACATCGGTGTATTTAAAGGAACGTACGCACTTTGGCGGAATGTCGAGTCGGTTAGGGACTGAGTAACGGCGAAGTGTTTATCTGGGCCAGTTGGTGGATTGTCCTTTTATACCGGCCAATGTTATGGTATGGGGCCGGAGAAGACGGTATAGGTCAGGTCAGGCGCACCGCATCGGCCGGCCTTTTTTTCTTTCTCGGCCGATCGTCTATCGGCCAGCAATGACTCAGAAACCTCATCTGGTGCGCCCAACGAAGGTCCTTACTGGATGTCTCGCCCTTAGCGCCGACAAAATGCTTGATTTTGGCTAAAGAAGCAACACAGAATGGGCTCAGCGAACTCCAATATGCCCTTCGCGACAGCGTGCCAAATCGAGCAGAAATTGGCCGGTTAAGTCCGCCACTCGTACAGAGGGCCGTGCTCGAAGGGACCGTCCCCGCGGTGGCCGCCCCCAATCAAGCGGCGAGGTAGCCATTCGCTTTCAGGTCTTCCAAAGAATCGCCACCCGAGGTTTCGGAGGATAGATCCTGACAAACGGCGTTGTCATCGGTAATCGTGCACCGCCTGTTGCAAATCGGGGGCGGCAGCTTGCCGGCGTAAGACTTCGTTTCATAGCAGATTGTTCCTGAGACTCCTAGCAGATGAATCACACGGCCTCGGACGCCTACAAGGGTTGCTCGCAGTCATCGGTACCCTCGTACTTCTGAACGACTGTATTCCTTTTGATCTCCTCCGCTCGTTCGCGCCCCTGCTTGACGAACCCGAGGAAGCGGAGGGCCAATTCGCGGATTCGCCGCGTCTGCCTTCGCGCAATAGCCTCGCTCGGAATCAGCTCAGAGCCAACGCCGATTGCGGTGGCTCCGGACACGATGAAGTGGGAAGCCGTTAGCTGCGTGATCCCTCCTGCGGCGATTAGTGGAACATCCGGAACCGACGCATGTAGCGCCTTAATGTACTTTTCCCCACCGATCAACGAGCACGGAAAGACCTTAATAAAGTCGGCGCCTGCCCTCCAGGCCGTTATCACCTCGGTCGGTGTCAGGGCTCCCGGTGCGACAGTCAGTTGCTCCTTGGCTGCGAAATTCACGATCTCAAGATTGAACTCGGGCGCTGTGATGAAGCCGGCGCCTGCTTCCGCACAACGACGCGCCGTGTCTAGATCGAGTACAGTGCCAGCGCCGACAACTGTGTTTGGATCGTGCTTCACCAGATGCGAGATCAGGTCGAGGGCTCCCGGCACTGTCATCGTAATCTCTACAATCGGTATTCCCCCGCGCGTAATCGCTTCCGCGGCGAAATGAGCATCCGCGCCGTTCGAGACGCGGATGGCTGGGATAATGCCAATTTTCCTGATAAGCGCGCCAACTTCGTCTTTTTTCATATGGTGCTCCTTAAATGGGCTCTTCACTTTCGGCCTCTGGGAGTCGATCGGTCTCACGTGCGATCCACACGTAGATTGTCGGCAAAAGGAAGATACTCATCAGCAGGCCGGAAATGAGGCCACCGACGATGACGATTGCAAAAGGACGCTGCGAGTCCGATCCGATGCCGTGCGACAGCGCGGCGGGCATCAGACCCAGCGTCGCCACGAGCATTGTCATGATGATGGGCCGGAGTCTCAATACGGCGCCTTCCACTGCGGCGTCTTCGACCGAATAGCCTCTGGCCCGCAGCTGGTTGATGTACTCCAGCATGATGACGCCGGTTTGCACTGTAACCCCGAAGAGCGCTAGAAATCCGACGCCCGACGAAACACTGAAATTCGTATTCGTAATCAGCAAGGCCAGAAGCCCGCCGATGGGAGCCATCGCCAGGTTAGTGAGGATGAGGAGCGCCCACTTGACGGACTTGAACATTGCGTACAGGATGATGAAGATCATCAGGATGGTGACTGGAAGCACCAGCGCAAGGCGGCGCTGGGAGCGCTTCTGGCTTTCATACTCACCAGCCCAGTCAATGGTGTACCCAGTTGGCAGCTGAACCGCGGCACTGACTTTTGTGATTGCCTCCTGAACAGTGCTGCCCAAGTCCCGATCTCGCACGCTGTACTTAACCGCGACGTAACGGGAGTTCGCTTCGCGATAAATCTCGGAGCCGCCGTCCGTAACTTTTGACTGCGTCAACTGCGCCAGCGACACCCGCTCGCCCGAGGGCGCCAACAAACGGATCTTTTCGATCGCCTCCCGCGTGTCCCGGTATTCGGGTAGATATCGGAGGACGAGATCATACCGTTGCTCGCCAATGAGCACTTGGCCGAGGGCGTTTCCTCCGACAGCGGTTTGAATTGCGTCCTGAACATCCGATACGTTGATCGCGTACCGAGCGGCCTGAGCGCGATCGACCGAGAAATCGAGATTGGGTTGGCCCAGGACGCGGAACACGCCCAGATCCTCGACGCCCCGGACGCCTCGCAGAACATCGGCGATTTCGTCGCCTTTCTGTTCCAGAATTTTTAGATCGTCGCCGTAGATCTTGACGGCGAGGGCGCCCTTAACGCCGCTGACGGCTTCTTCGAGATTGTCCGAAATAGGCTGCGAGAATCCCCAAAGGGCGCCAGGAAGAGCCTTCTCCAATTCGCGGTTCATGGCGGCGATTAGACGCTCTTTGTCCTGACGGAACACCGGCCGCCACTGCTCCTTTGGAAGTAGGTCGACGAAATATTCCGTATTAAAGAAGCCAGTTGTGTCGGTCCCGTCGTCCGGACGTCCTACCTGGGTAACGACGGTTGGAACTTCAGGAAACGAGCAGAGGATTTGGCGGGCCTTTTCCATAACCTGCGCCCCCTCTGTAGGTCCCGTGCTGGATGCCAGGGTGCCGCGCACCCAAATCGCGCCTTCGTCCAAGTGCGGCAGGAATTCCGATCCGATGGCGCCACTAAACGCCAGCACCATCGCTCCTGAGAACACAAGGATCGCTGTCCCGACGGTAAGATAGCGCCTCCGTGTGGCCCACGAAACCGCACGCCGGTAGCGAGTCGTCAGGAATTCCATCACCGGATTCCGCCACTGCTTGGCGCCTTTGCGGAAGAAGAAAGTCGCGAGCGCGGGCGCAATCAGCATGGAGTAGATCAGCGCGCCAGCCAATGCGAATGCCACTGTCCAAGCCATCGGCTTGAAGAGCTTCCCTTCAACCCGTTGCAGAGTAAACATTGGCAGGTACGCTGTGACGATGATTGCGATGGCGAAGAATACCGGCCGCTGAACCTCGTGGGTGGCGGAACGGATTCGCTCGACGTTTGTGCGGGGATCAGGACGGTTAAGATGGCGCACGATGTTTTCGACCATGACAACCGCGCCATCAACCACCATGCCGAAGTCGAGCGCGCCTAAAGAAAGCAGGTTGGCCGAAATGTGGTGCAGGTTCAAGCAAATGGATGCGAAGAGCAGCGCGAAGGGTATGGTGATGGCGACGATAAAGGCTCCCCGGATATTACCCAGGAAGATGAAAAGCACAATTATGACCAGGATCATGCCTTCGGCAAGATTGTGTAGCACCGTCTCCGTGGTGTAGTGGACCAGATCGTCGCGATCAAGATACGGAACGATCTTCACGCCTTTGGGCAGTATGTGATCGTTGAGACGCTTAACCATGGCATGAATGCCGTCCAGCGTAGTTGCCGTGTCGGCGCCCTTCCGCAGAAACACGATGCCTTCCACTACATCGTTGTCATCAACGCATGTACCGTCTTTCCGATGAATCGCTTTGCCAATCTGCCCTAGCCGTATCTTTGGTCCTTGCGCGACTATCGCGATATCTTTCACTCGAACCGGCGTACCGTTCTGCGTCTTGATGACGGTCTCTTCAATGTCGTTCACATGCTTGACCAGACCCAGAGAACGTACGTTGATCTGCTGTGAACCTTGTTCGATGAAACTGCCGCCCGCGTTGGCATTCGCGTTCGTTAGTTGTTGCTCTACTTGCGCCAGGCTCAAGCCGTACGAGATCAACTCGTCAGGATCGATCCGCACCTGGTACTCACGTGTAATGCCGCCGAACGAGGAATCGTCCACCACGTCAGGAACGGACTTGAGGTACTTGGCGATGACCCAGTCCTGCAGGGTCTTGAGTTCCATCACGTCGTAGGCCGGATTGGTGGACCGCAGCGTGTACCAATAAATGGAGCCGATAGGGCTGAAATCGGGACCTATCTGTGCAGTCACGTTGGGTGGGAGTGTGACCTGCGCGATCCGTTCCAATACCTTCTGACGGTCCCAGTCGTTATCGGAAGTGTCGTCGAAAATGAGATTGACGACGGACAACCCCGCAAGCGATGCCGACCGTACGTGCTCCAGGTGTGGGATACCGTTGACCTGGATCTCAATCGGTATGGTGACCTGTTGTTCAACTTCCTCAGCGGCCCGGCCAGGCCACTGCGTAATCACCTGAACCCAGGTATTGGCGACGTCCGGATATGCTTCTATCGGGAGATTCTTGAAGGCAATAAGTCCCGTGCCAAAAACAAGAATGAATATGCCGAGTACGATGTAACGGTTATTTAGCGCGGTGTCGACCAGCCTGCGAATCATTACTGCTGCACCATGTTCTGGAATTCGAGCGCATTGGCAATGACTTGCTGGCCTGGCTTCAGGCCGGAAACGACTTCCTGCAAACCTCCCGGGAGCATATCGCCGCCCACCACCTCCACTCGCCGGAATTGTTTGCTGTTGATCGGCAGGTAGACCCAGTCGCGGTCATGTAAATGCAGAATCGCGGGTGATGGAACCACCGCACGGGCCTCTTTTCGCTGACCTTGGAAGGCGGCCGTCACGAACATGCCAGGGCGCATCATACCTGAATTTGAGACCTCGATCCGAACTTTAGCGGTTCGAATATTCGGATCCAGGACGGGACCGACATTACTGATGACGCCCGTGAACACTTTGTCGGGATACGCGTTCAGACGAATCTCCGCCTTCTCGCCGAGGTGCACATTTGCCAGATCGTTTTCGTACACGTCACACACGATCCAGACCGATGACAGATCCGATATCGTAAATGGATTCGGCGACGCCAGACCCTGCACGCCTGCCGCGTTCGTCACCTGTTGATCAGTAATCACGCCCGAAATCGGCGCCGTGATTTCGACGATGGGAGAAGGATGATCCGGGTCGACACGGAGTACACGCAGGCGTTCGAGAGTCGTCTTAATGGTGACGGTGGCTATGTTCTCGGCGGCTTCCGCGATTTCCAAGTCCTTCTGGGCGATTGCGCCTCTGTCATACAAGAGTTTTGCCCGCTCGAACTGCTTGCGAGCCAGCAATTCGTTGGCAACCGCCTGTTGATAGTCGGAATAAGCTCCTGAGATGTCCGAGCTCTGGACTTTCAGAAGAAGCTGACCTTTTGTAACCGTGTCGCCGAGGCGGGCGTGGATCTCGATCACGCGTCCGGCTGCGAGCGAAATGACGGGGACCGTTCTGGCCACGTCTGGATTCACCGTGCAGGTGACCTTCAGCTGCGCCGCCGCATTGTGCGACGAAGCTGTCGTCAAAGGAAATCGCTCCGGTCGATCCACGTCGAACACATTGCGATCCTCGACACGCTCGACCTTCAGCGCCGGCGGCGCCTCGGCCTTAGGATCGCTCGGGGGTGTTTTGCAGGCCGCCTGTAGAAAGACCACGGCAAGAGACAGTGCTAACGGCCATGACTTCCGGTAGTTCATCGGATCACCTCCAGCCCGACCGCAAAGTTGACTTGTGCGGCAGCCATCAAATAGGAACCAATCAGGTTTAGGTAATTCAACTCGGTGGTCCGGTAGTCCTGCTGTGCTTGCAAGAAATCCAGCAAGGACGCTCCACCGTGTTGGTAGGAGAAAGAAATCGTTTCCCGCACTCGGACCGCTTGCTGCAGGTACCGGGTCTTGTAGGACCTTAGGAGCGTTAGATTGCTGCTCATCGTCGCGTATGCCGAATCGACATCAGAAAACACTTGCGCCTCGGCGGCGGACACAAGCCTCTGGTTCCGCCCAATGTCCAGCTGCGTGCGCAGTTTTCGCCCTGATTGCGATCGAATATGCGCAACGGAATCGACACGCTGAGGCCGACGTAGACGGGAATCGGGGGGGTGCGAGCAAAGTCCATACTGAAAGTTGGATCGGTCGACCCGTTTGCCATTGCGAGCAAGTGATCGGTCTTCGCTTTGTCCACTGCCTGGGCCGCTGCCCTCAGATCCGGCCTGGTTGCGACCGCCGTTGAGCGAAGCTCCTCAAGCGGCATCATCGAGTCGGAGAAGTCGAAAGGTCCGGTCACGTCGAAGTTCTCGACCAGTGTTCTGTCATTCAAAAGCGTAAGCAGTTGGATCTTCGCGGTTCGCACGTTAACCGTGGCGGTCTGCACATCCGATTCATACTGGACCCGCTGCAACTCCAGCCGATCGAGATCGACTTGTGCTATGTCGCCAGCCTGTTTACGGATTTGAGACAACCGAAGCACTTCGTCGTAGTAAGAAAGGTTCTGGTTTGCTAGTGCTAAGACCGCCTTCGCCTGGAGAGCATCGACGAAAGCGGTTCTCAGATTGAAGAGCAGAGTTCTCTCCTGGTCCGCCAGTTGTGACTCAGCCACAGCCGTTCCTTTTTTTTGCGCTCTCCAGCCGCAGTTCGCGCTTGTTCTGCCGCTCGTGGAGATAGTCGATCGAGCCGGACGGCAACGCATATCGGAATGGGTTGTACGTGTTTCCACCGGATCCGTTCAGCGGCGGTTGCGTGGTAAAGAAATTGAGCTGGTCGAGGACACCCGTCACATTCGGATTCGGACGCAAATATGCGGTCGTCTCAGCCGCGCGAGATTCGTCGATCCCGATCTTGCCGGCGACGATCGTGGGATTATTCGCTTCGAACTTGGCTCGAAGTTCCGACCACGTAAACGTTTGTTGGGCGCAGCCCCCAGGCGTCCATACGGCGGCAAGAAAGCCGGCGGTACATATGTGGCTTAACGATTGGCGCACGACTTTTCTGAGCCGTCGTTCTGGTTTTTTACGCGTTTGTAACATTACCGAATTAGTCCTGGTTACAGGTATGACCACATGCAATGCCTGAAGACTTGGTTCGGCTGATTATAGCCAAGATGCAACGCATCTCGATTACGGAGTGCAGAGGGCTAGCCGATCTTGCTGGTTGAGGGCGGCATTGCGTTGCTCGTCCTGATTACAGTCCCGGGAGTCCTCCCAGGATAGGGACTGTGAAACGGCGTCATCGTTGTTAAAACGGTTGAGCGCCCTTGTCGGCGGACGAATGACACTAGACTTCACGGTCCTAAACCGAGCATACCGATTGGCGGACCACTACAAGATCGCGGCCAAAGTTCCATACAGCGAATCCCATTAACGCACAGGGATTGAATGCGGCGGTTTCAAATCCCAGTCCGGGCGGATTTCGCTCGTCACGACGCGCAGATCGTGCCAAAGATCGATGACCGATGGACGTCCCCAGAACCAATAACCGTTATAAATCCTGTGGATGACGAGGCCCGGCTTGAGGACGAGCGTATGCGGGATCATCGGATTGTGGTCGGTCATATATTGGTGATCTGCCGGACACTTCCCCTCAGACCCCAAGTTTTTTTCTTTACTGCGATCACGGCGCTGCGGGTTCTGCCGATTTCAAGTCCTCTTATGGAGTGGAGGCAATGCCGATGGAAGAAGGCAGCATGGAGTTTGACCATTAGGGAAGTCGCTCAGCGACTTCGATGCTCAAAAGCCCATGTATCGAATCTCATAAATGGCAAAGTTGAGGGTGTTCCGACACTCACACATATTGCGATGGGCCGGCGCAAGCTCGTGCGCCGAGAATGGCTCGATACGTGGATGGACGCGCACAAAACGCAGTGCTAACATTTGGGCCATGTCAGGGTTGGTCGTAAATGACGCAGGAAAGAGACAAACAAATGCGTCGGAAGCGATTCCAGCGAGGACGCTTGACTACTCGCAAGCGAAACGGGAAAGTCTACTGGTTTGGCCAGTGGAGAGATTAGGGCAGGGTTAGAACGAAGGAACTCGGGCTCAGCGCCAAAGTGAGTCGACTGACCGCCGAGTCGCTGCTACAGGAGATTCTTAAGCCGATGAATGAGCTTGCGGAACGCCGGGCGAGTATCGACGTGACGTTCGGGGCCTTTATGGCGTCGGTTTACCTTCCCTTCTGCCAACGGAAGTGGAAGGCATCGACGGCGATGACTGAGATCAATCGAATCGAAGTTCACTTGGTTCGAGAAATTGGCGAAGAACCGTTGCGTTCGATCACAAGAGAGGAGATGCAGAAACTCTTGGACTCAAAGGCCAAGGAAGTTGGTCGCAGCGTGGTGGACCATTTGCGGTTCCGCCTACGTGCGATCTTCGAATTGGCTCTGAGCGAGGGGTTAGTCGAACGCAATCCCGCGACGTCACTCCTCACGCCCCGTCGATGCAAGATGGGACGAGAGCGGAAGGTCATGAGTCTCGAACAGGCGCAGTCCATGGTTGACGCGCTAGGAACCAGAGAGCAGCTTGTCGTTCGCCTTGCCACGTGGGAAGGTATGCGGCCCGGCGAAATCCTGGCGTTGCAGGTTGGTGACGTTGATGGTGACTCGGTCTGGGTAAGAAGACGCCTCTATAAGGGCGACTTGGATGACCCGAAAACCGAAAGGTCAGTTCGTCAGGTTGCGCTGACGATGGGAACAAAATTGCTGTTGAAGCAATGGATGGCAACCCTGCCTCCAGTTGAGGACTCGTGGTTGTTTCCGTCCGAGAACGGCCGGCCGATTGGGCGGGATAATCTTTGGCGGCGGTACATGTTCCCGAAGCTGGAACCCCTAGGGTTGGGTTGGGCAACGTTTCAAGTAATGCGCCGATCCTTCGCTACGTTATCAAGGGAGGCTGGTGTAGACGCCCACACAAGGTCGGCTCAGATGGGTAATACCGTGGATGTGAATGAAAACGAGTACGCGGTGGCGAGCTTCGAGCAGAAGCTAGCCGGTGTTAGGCGATTGGAAACAGCCGTCATTCAATAGCGGCGCTGGGAGTTCTCACTTTTGGAGGCTCTCTGAGATTGAGGCAACGCGAGGGATTTTGATATTGGCCGGAGGGTGTTCCAGCACCGCACCCTCCGGCCGAACTCCGCGAGGTGATCGGGAGCTTAAAGCATTAATCGCATTAAACCTGAGAATATGAATTCTTCCCAAGTCATTGACTCTATGGAGCGGGAGACGGGGATCGAACCCGTGACGTCCAGCTTGGGAAGCTGGCATTCTACCGCTGAATTACTCCCGCTCAGCGTTTCAGACGATTGTCGGTGACCGGCGAACGAGTTCTCGCCAGACCTCCCTATTAGCTTATAGCAGATCGGGCGGGAATGCCCGGTAGATCGTAGAAAGTAGCGACTCTCAAGCTCTGGCCTTTTGATAGGCTGAGAGCAATTTTTCTTTGCCGGAAAAAAGGAGAGTCGCTATGAAGAAACCTTATCAAATCGAATCGTTGCGAGCCGTGAAGAGGCTGGAAGAGATGGCTGCGGATGGAAATCCGACGGTCCAGTTGGTGCTGCCGATGGCTGAGATGGTGGGCTGGCTGCATAAGGGCGTTGGCGAGTTGGTTCGTCATGCCGGGCTGCAGTTAATTCAGTTGTTGATGGAAGAGGAAGTCAGACACCTGGTTGGTGAGCGCAGCCGGTTGACGCCGGAGCGAACCGCTAACCGGTGGGGCAGCGAGCGTGGGTATTGCGTGGTGATGGGACAGAAGGTGCCTGTCGAGCGTCCGCGGGTGCGATCCACGGAGGATCACGAAATCCGTTTGGGCAGCTATGAGATGTTCCATCGCGGCGAGCCGTTGACGGAAACAGTGTGGGAGAAACTCATGTTGGGTCTGACGACGAGAACGTACGGCGAGGCGGTTCGCCAGTTCAGCGAAGCCTATGGGCTGGAGAAGAGCGCAGTGAGCGAGCACTTCATTGAAGCCAGCCGGGTGAAGCTGAAGCAACTGATGGAGCGGCGGCTGGATAAGAAGAAGTTCTGCGCGTTGCTGATTGATGCAACTCCCTTCGAAGCCCAGCAGATGGTTGCGGCCCTGGGCATCGGCTTGGACAGGACAAAAATGATTCTGGGCATCTGGCAAGGGGCCACGGAGAACGCCACCATTGTGGGGGAGTTGCTCGGCGACCTGATGAATCGCGGGTTCGATTTCACGGAGTCGAGACTCTATGTCCTGGATGGCGGCAAAGCATTGCATGCGGCCGTGAAGAAGTATGCCGGCGAATCGGCGCCGATCCAGCGTTGCCAGGTGCGTAAGCGGCGCAATGTGCTGGATCACATCAGCGATGAAGACCAGCCGATTGTCGCCCATAAACTGAACGCCGCGTATGCCCTGGAAGACTACACTGCAGCCAGACAGGCCCTCGACGGATTGCACCGCGAACTGATGCATCTGAATCCGAGCGCGGCCCGCAGTCTGGCCGAAGGTCTGGAAGAAACTCTGACCGTTCATCGGCTTCATATCCCTCAGCAGCTGCGGATGACGTTGGCCAGCACGAACGTGATCGAATCCGCTTTCTCGATTGTCGAAACCGTTTGCCGGAACGTCAAACGATGGCACGGTGGCGATCAAAGAGAACGCTGGGTCGGTTCCGGCCTGCTGATTGCGGAGAAACAATTCCGCCGTGTCAGAGGCCATAAACAGATTCCAGTCCTGATCCAGGTTCTGGAATCGCTGAAGCCCTCGAGGAAGGAGATTGTTACAAAAAGAAAAGCGTCGTAAAGTGGGTTATCTGAGAGCCGCTACTTTCAACGGAAGTCGGGCGATCCCGATCGGGCCTCGCCACTACACACATTTCCCGCGAGCATCGGGCGGTTGCCTGCCTGGGGAGCATACCGGATAATGGGAGGCGTCGCTTCAAGGAATGCTTAATCAGGTATTTTCCCATAGCTACGCGGACCTGGTGCGAGAGAGTAGACGCCTTGATCCGTCGTCGGCCTCTCAGAAGTTGCGCGTCGCGCTTCTAGCGGACACTGCCACCCAGCGGCTTGTCACATTGTTGCGGGTTCTCTTTCACCGGAACGACATCGACTGCTCCTTCTACGAGGGCGGCTTTGACGGCATCGAACTCGAAGTCCACGATGCCAATTCAGGGCTCTATCGCTTCGCCCCTGACATTGTCGTTATCCTCAATGCGGTGCAGGCTCTGCGGTCCCGCTTTGGCCGGCGCGGCGGGGACGCCGAGGCTTTTGTTCAAGAGAACCTCGATACGATGACTGGGGTCTGGGATGCCCTACGTAGACATTCCAGTGCGCCCGTAATCCAAAGCAATTTCGTATTGCCCTATGAACGCACCTTCGGCAACTTCGATCTCAAGATGCCCCAGTCGTTTTACGCCGTTGTGGCCGACCTAAACGGCAAGATTGCTTTGGAGGCGCGGCAGCACGGGCAGGTGCTCATCAATGACCTGAATGCCCTGGCCTCATGGCTCGGCCGCCGGTTTTGGTTCGACGACAGGTTCTGGGATCTATCCAAGTATCTATGTGCGGTCGACCAACTACCGGCAGTAGGCCGGAATATCGTTGACATCGCGATGGCGCTTCGAGGGAGGGTCGTCAAATGCGTCGTGCTTGATCTGGATAACACGCTGTGGGGCGGCGTGATCGGCGACGACGGCCTGGAAGGAATTCAGCTCAATTCGCATGGCGACGGCGAAGCCTTCTATCGTTTTCAGCTGTTTCTGCGCGAGCTACTCAAGCGCGGAATCATCCTGGCCGTTTGCAGCAAGAACGAAATGGCGAACGCGCTGCTCCCTTTTGAAAAGCATCCGGAGATGGTGTTGAAGCGCGACGATATCGCCTGCTTTGTCGCCAACTGGAATGACAAGGCCGACAACATCCGTCACATTCGCGAGACTCTCAATATTGGTTTCGACTCCATGGTTTTCCTGGATGATAACTCATTTGAACGTGATCTTGTCAGAACCTTGGTGCCTGGCGTCATCGTGCCCGATTTACCCGAGGACCCAGCCGATTACGTCCGTGCCATCTCAGAACTGAACCTCTTTGAAACGACTACGTTCTCAGCGGAAGATCTGCAACGGTCAGAACTGTACCGATTGGAGGGACTGCGGCGATCCGAACAGGCCTCGTTCGGATCGCTCGATGAGTTTCTCAAGTCGTTACAGATGCAGATGACGATTGCACGCTTTGACCCATTCCATCTGCCGCGCATCGCACAATTGATTCAGCGGAGCAACCAGTTTAATCTGACGACCCGCAGGCTCACGGAAGCTGACTGCGCCGATTTGATGAATGACGCGTCCTTTATTCCTCTTTACGCCAAGTTGACCGACCGGCTGGGTGACCATGGCCTGATTGCCGTCGTCATTCTTGAGCGTCTCGAAGGAGAACTCGCGGTTCGTGACTGGTTGATGAGTTGTCGCGTGCTGAAGCGCGGCGTGGAACAGGCTCTGATGAAGGAGGTATTCCAGCAAGCGAAGGAATTCGGCCTGCGACGAGTCACTGGTGAGTTTATTCCAACCGCCAAGAACGGCATGGTTCAGGATTTCTTTGCGCAGTTTGGCTTTGAGAAGGTGACCGAACAGGAGGGTCACAGCTTCTGGCAGGCCACTACTCCCGCCCATCAGGCCGCTACGATTTTTATCGAACGGGTGGTTGAGATACCGGTTGTCGGTTAACCTCATAGTGCTGCCACAGGGCGATACTTAAATGGATATACAGCAGAGACTGACGAGCGTCTTCCGAGACGTGTTTAACGATGACACTTTGTCCCTTCGTCCCGATCTGACGGCTAGCGAGGTGGAGAATTGGGACTCGCTCAATCACATCGATATGATCACCGCGGTCGAGCGCGAATTCAAGATCAGATTCACCACGGGAGACGTCTCCTCAATGAAGAACGTCGGTGACCTCATGGCGCTGATCCAAAAGAAAACATCGTCACGCCCTTGAGCTTCACGTCGGTCGAGTTCCTCATCTTTCTCGGTTTCTTCGCGCTCCTGTTTAGGCTGTGTCCTCGGCGCTTTCAGCCTTCGTGTCTGCTTGTTGCCTCATACCTTTTCTATGGCGCGACCAGTTGGCGGGCGGCTGCGGCATTGGCTGCATCCACACTTGTTGCGTACGCAGCGGCGCTTCTCATCGAGCGATTTCGCGAAAGGCCGCCCGCCCGCGCGACCGCCTTGGGCTCCACGTTCCTGCTTACTGCCTATCTGATTTTCTTTAAGGCGCTTCCGCTTCTTCCCAGACAGAGTTTGGCGGGACTGGTCATGCCGCTGGGCTTGTCCTATTACAGCTTTAAATTGATCAGCTACGTATTGGATGTGTATTGGGGCAAACTCCGGCCCACACGAGACCTTGTCACGTTCGCCGCTTTTGTTGCTTTCTTCCCGCAGATTGTAGCCGGCCCGATCGAGCGCGCCGACAAATTTCTCTCGCAGGTTGGATCGCATCCAGCGGCGCTCTCCGAGGCCTTGCCGCGTCTAGCCTGGGGCTTGGTCAAGAAGCTGGTTATCGCCGATCATCTGGCTCCCGCGATCAACGCCGTTTTTGGAAACGTCTCAGGGTTTCACGGGGCACCGGTATGGCTTGCGCTTTACCTGTGGCCTCTACAACTCTATGCCGATTTCTCGGGCCTGACGGACATTGCGATTGGGGCCGGAAGACTGTTTGGCATAGTCGGGCCTGAAAACTTCAATCGACCGTTCACCGCGTCGAGCATTAGCGACTATTGGCGTCGCTGGCATATGTCACTGACCACCTGGCTTGGAGACTACCTCTTCACTCCGTTGCGAATGGCGACGCGGAACGCCGGCAAGTGGGGTCTTTCATTCAGCATCGCCAGCAACATGATCGCCATCGGCCTGTGGCACGGCCTCACATGGGGCTACTTCGTTTTTGGATTGGTTCATTCCGTATTTCTGATTGTCGATTCACTTTCCATGCGCGCCCGTAAGTCCTGGTTCAAGCGTCACGCGGACTTGGATAAGGCCGGAGAATCGTTCGGCTGGTTCTTGACCTTCAACCTGGTTGCAATCGCGCTGGTCTTCTTTCGTGCCCGCTCCGTTACGGATGCGATCCTGTTTCTCTCGCACCTTTGGACATGGCCATCAGGCTTCGCATCCGATTGGAACAAGCTGGCACTCACCCTCCACGCTCTAACGATCGGCGTGGCAGGTTATCTGGTGCTGGAGTTGGGCGAGCGTTTTCGGCCCGACCAGAAATGGCGCGCACTGATCCCGGCCGCGCCCCGCGCAATTCGCTGGTCATTTTATGCGACCGCCGTGGTGGTCCTCAGCTTTGGGCTGCTGCTTTTGGTAGCAAGCGGCGGTGGCGCCAAGAGCCCTTTTCTCTATGCGATTTTTTAGAGACGCTGCGATTACGCTGGTGTGTCTTGCCGCCGCGGTCCTGCTCCTTGAGTCCGGACTGCGCATCGCTGGCCTGAAATATACAGCGTCCTTCTTCACTGCGGAATGGGAGCGGGGATATGCGATGCGGCCCAACGCGGAGGGCTGGGAAGCCGGCGAAAACGAGAACTACGTTCGCCTAAACAGCGACGGAAACTACGATCGCGAGCGCGCTCTCGAGATCCCTCCCGGAACGCTCCGGATCGCAATCGTTGGTTCTTCCGAAGCCGAAGCGCAACAGGTCCCCCTCGAAAAGACGTTCGAGGAGGTGATAGAACGCGAACTCCAGAAGGCCGCTCCCGGACGGTGGCGGAACGTCGAAGTCATGAATTTCGGCGTGCCCGGTTATGGCATGGCACAGGAGTATCTGACCCTCCACAATCGCGTGTGGAAGTATCATCCCCAGATTGTCGTGTTGGCGACGACAGCCTTTGTAGTCTTAACGAATGCGCGAGAGTTGTATCCCTTTCCAGGGCAGAGCGCTCCCTTCTTTGATCTTGAGGACGGTGCCCTGGTGCCCGACGCCCAAACTCGCTCTGCCCCGCCCTTGAATCAAGAGCGACTCCGCCGAAAGAACCGGCTCTCTGACTTGATGAACCGGAGTTATCTTCTTTTGATGCTCAACGAGGCGCGGGCCAATACTCCCGATGTACTCCGCCAAATCAGGGAACGCTGGAGCCTTCGCCCGAAGCGATCAGCCGAAGCCGGATCTCCCCCGCCTGGTTACCAAAGCACTTGGCCGTATCTCCCGAACCTCCCCGCCATGCAGGAGTCCTGGCAGATTGCCGATGGTTTTCTAAGCCTCATGAAGCAGGATTGCGATGAGCACAGCGCGGAGTTTTGGCTCATCACGCTAGACATGTTGATGCAAGTGCATCCCGATTTGGCCATAAGGGAGACATTTAGGAAGGGTCTCGGTGTCGCAAGCCTTTATGAATCGGATGAGCGTTTGGCGGCAATGGCTACCGCCAAGTCCATTCGCTCGCTAATGCTTGCTCCGATACTCGCTGACTACGCCTCCACCCACCGCGTTGCACTGCACGGCTTTTACAACACGAAGTTCAACGACGGTCATTGGAACGAGCTCGGCCACGAAGTCGCGGGCGAAGCAATGGCGCGCGAGCTATTGAAGTCGAGCGCCGTGATTCGCGGTCCCAATGACCACTCAACCAGTGTGAAAGATTCGAACTGACTCACCGACCACAGCTACGTCTGCCTTGCCAACAAAGCGCCCCAATGGAATCCAGCGCCGAACGCCGTGAAGCAGATCAAGTCTCCACATGCCGGCGGATGCTGTTCGTGCCACTCCGAGGCTGCGATCAGCATAGATGCCGACGACGTGTTTCCATAGCGATGGATGTTGGTGTAGAACCGGCTCGACGGCACTCCGATAGCTCGCGCTACCCGGTCCATCAGGTTTTGATTCGCCTGATGCATCAGAAACGCTGAAACCTGCGAAGGCTCAGCCGCATCCGCGGCCAACGCCTCCGCAATGGCCGAAGGAAGCTTGCGCGAAGCCTGCATGATCACGGTGAGTCCATTCATTTTCACCGTTCCCTCCAGATCCAGCTTCAGATCCTCAGCGAAGTTTCCGTCTGAGTGCAAGGCGTGATTCCGAATTTGCAAGCCCGCGTCTGCCGCGTCTATAAGACAAGCGCCGGCGCCATCACCAAAAAGGATCGCGACGTTCTTGTTAAGCGGTTCGCGCTGTGCCGGCTCGGACATCTTCTCGGCGGCGACCACGAGCACCGTTCCGTAGACCGGAGCCAACTGACTCGCCATGACCAGCGCGAAAAGGGATCCGGCGCTCGCTACCGGCAAGTCCAGAGCGGGAATACCTGCCAGTCCCAACTCCTTCGCGACCAGAGCAGCAGGACCGGGGAACCGTTGCTCGGCCGACCCCGAGGATACGATGACCAGCTTCACATCCGGCGCCGAAATGCTCCCTCGGTCGAGGCAATCTCGGGCTGCCTGTACGGCAAGCGACGCCACACTCTGTCCCTTCGCAACCCGGCGCTCTTCAATGCCGCTTACTTCGTAGATCCATTCCGGCGTGCAGCCCAACTTCCCGGCCAAGTCGTTGTTGGTCAGTACTTGCTCTGGCAGATAGCGGCCGAAGGATCGGATGGAGGACATGGCAGTGGTAACCCCCCCCCGGGCTAGGCGCCGCGGCTCGCCAGGTAAAGCTCAATTCGCTCCACCGATTCAGACTTTCGGGGATTCAAATCAGCGTCGGGAATCTTCAGATCAAACTGGCGCTCCAATTCACCTACCAGGTCCGGCAACGCGAAGGAGTCAAGATAGCCGGATTCAAAACGCCCCTCGTCATGCGACGGCGCGGCTTTTCCAGAAAGCTTCTTGATGATGCTGATGATGATCTCTTGATTTTCCATTCTAATTAGTTTCCTGCCCTCACCTAGCGGGAGTCTGGAAACTGGCACCTTGCTGTGCTGATCGATAATGGGCGTCCTCCATCTCAAGTTCTTCAAACAGGGCTTGCCCCAACAATTTGTACCCGTCACCTGTCAGGTGGATATGGTCGGCTTGCCCCAGCCCCGCTTTTATCCAAAGTTCTGTTGCTCGTGGGCCACCCATGTTCTGCCGCCAGTCCCAGAAAGCCGCGCCCATTTCCTGAGCTACCTCGCGTTGCACGCGCACTACGTCGTCGAGATGGGGCAACGCATGAAGCCGGCCGCAATCCGGCGGCCCAATCATCAGGATGGAAGCCGCCGGCGCCGCCTTCCTTACACGCGCAAGAACCCTACGTAGGTCGGCTCTGTATTCCTCCGACCAAAATTTCGGATTGTTAGCCTCGTTTGTTCCATACGCCAATATAATCAGCGCAGGATCCCGGTCAGCCACCTGGGCTGACCAAAGTGTCTCATCCCAGTTCAGAATGACACTGGCTTGTGCACCGTTGATGCCGAGCGTCTCGACCGTCACTCCGGTGTTCGCATCCGAGGTCCAGCCGAAAAGCCGTACTGGTTCCCGGGAGTTTGTGCGTAGCAGATACGCGTGTGTTCCTGGTTCCGGCTCGTATTCGTAGACGCCCGAAGCGAGTTCACCCTTGGTATCGATCACGTCCACTTGCTTTCCGTCCACTGTAAATTCCATCGAGCCGCCCCCGGGCTGCTGCAAGTAGAACAGCTGCAATCGGTCGCTAGACGTCGTCAGCGACACGGTCTGGCCCGGTGCCCGAGCGGTGATGCTGATTCCACTGAGGCCATCCCGGCCATCGCCCATTTGCGCCATCGTGCCTTCGGTGACCCAACCCGTTGAGTTGCTTCCTGAAACATCGAACCGGCGATATCCACGAAAGGGATGGCCGGCATGCGTGAAGCCTGGGCCGCCAGACCCATACTTAGCTTGAAACGCAACCCGCATCGCATTGGTCCAATCGTCCGACGCGGTGTGGGAATCGCCGAATTGAAGAATGTGCGCGGCTTGTCCCGATCGTTGGGCGCTGTTCATCAATTCGAAAAATGGACCCAACGCAGCAGCATTCTCGAAATGCGACCCCCGGACCACCATGCGATCCGTCACTTCCGTCAGCGCCGCTTGCCGCACCGCGCGCGAAACCCATTGCACCGCGACTCGGGATTTCGATCGCGTGCCGGGCTTGTGGGCGCTCTGAGCTGTGCTGTGGGCGGGAGTCGCAGTCGCATAGGATGTCGGAAGTGCGGCGTCCTTTGTGTTGTTCACCTGCGGTTTCGAATGTTTCGCCGCGTGTTTGGCCGTGGCTGTGACATGTTGCGTCTTGTGAGCAGCCGAAGAAGGCATAGTCGTGACCGTGCTCGTCGGATCAGCCGCGTTGCCGGCGAAAGCCAATGCGGTGAGGCAAAACTCAGCGACGAAATGGATAAGCCGTCGCGTCATCTGAATGGTTTCGCCTCTGCCGCGGCGGGAGCCGGTTCGTCTGCTGCCGGCTTGCCCGGACTCACTGGCCCATTCGCTTCCCGGAGCCGGCCCGAACGCGACTCGTAAGCGCTGATCAACGCCTGCTCGAACAGTGTTCCTACTTTAGCGGCACCTGCCGGCATCGGATGCATGTAATCGGCACTCACCAATCTCGGTGTAGAAGAGTACCACCGGGCCATCGTGCCCTCGCCGCCCATCGCTTCGAACGTATTGAAAAATGCGCATCCTGTTTCGGCCGCAACCTGCCGCTGCACGGCGATCAAACGAGGCAGCGCCGCAGGCGTGCTGATGGCTCCATCGGGGCCTTTGACGCCGCGGTCCATCGGGCTCATCATTAATATTGACGCATCTGGCAGCGCTGCGCGCAGCCGGGAGATGACCTTTCGCAATTCGCCAGAGTATTCCCTGTCGATATAGTCGGGGAGAATACTCTCGTTGGTTCCGTAGTTCACTACTACCAAGTCGGGATTCTCATGGCGCAATGCGGTTGTCCACTGGGTTAACTCAAAGAATGCCACAACCATTTGAACCCTGGCACCGTTGATGCCGAGGCTGCTGTACTGGATACCCGGACCGTCCTTATCGAACCGGAAGCCGAAAAGCCGCACTCTCCCGGAGGGTACCGTGAGTTCGACCCTGCTCGTGCCTGGAGGCAATCTGACTTCCGCAAACCCTGGGTGCTTAACGTCCGCGTCGGTATTGATCTCAGCCAGCATTTGCTCTCCAGCGCGAAGGCGAAACACACCACCATTCGGCTGCGCCACATAGTAGACAGTGGCCATGGTGTGTTTGTCGTCTGGTAATTGCACTCGCGAGAAGGCTCCGGGCTCGCCGCGAAAGCTCACGCCACCCAACCCGTGCATGCCGTCTTTGGCGCGGGTCAGATTCGAGCTGGCAGCCTCAATGTTCCAGCCCTGAGCATCCAGTTCAATGCCGCGGTGGGAGTACCACGCCCACGGCTTGGCGATCAGTACGAAGCCGTGGCCTGCGTCACCGAAGCGCTTTCCCAGTAGCGTGCGCACATCGGCGGTGATGTAGTCCTGCGACGTTGGGGAGTCGCCGTAGTGCAGCACGCGGGCGATTGCGCCCGGCTGCTTTTGTTCGACTCTTTGCAGCGCCGAAAAGAATGTCGTGAGGCTGCCGGACGGAGCGTCCAGATACGATAAACTGCTCTGAGGCTTTGCCGGACGCGCTGGCGCGTTCGCATGCGCGCTTGTTTGCGGCAGCGGGGCAAGTGGTTTTCGCCACCTCCGTTTTGCCTGATGTCGCACCCAGGAGATCACGTCGCAAATGCAGCATTGAGACAAACTCAAGCGGCTCCAGCCCGACGAGTTTCTTGCCTGGCAGGTAGGGCAATGCAGCTATCAGAACAATCAGCGCGACGATGGTGAGCGCGGTCTTCTCCGGAAACGTCTCGCTGTGTGGGCTTGCACTCCTCACGTCTGCCGCTCAGAACTTCTGATAAATGAATGGCGCTGTGCTGGACGTCGCCACATACTGGATCGCCACAACCAGCAAAGCCATCGCGCCGGCCTGTATCACGACGGGCGACCTGGCAAACAACCCTGTCCCGCGTCGAACCACGCCTTCGGAATGAAGTGCGCCACGACGCCAGTCCCCAGCACGAGCAGGAATTGCGCCGTCGTGTTCTCAAACGAGTATTGGAACGACCCGATTTGGGACAGGATCTGCAGTGCCGTCCTCATACTGTCAGCCCGGAAGAAGATCCAAGCGAGCAGCACAAAGTGAAATGTCAGCACCGCCCCAGCTACCCGCAACCAAGCAGACCGCGTCACATTCCTGCCGCTACCGATTGCCTGCCAAGCCCGGAATCCCGCTAGCCCTAAACCGTGTAGCAACCCCCATGTCAAGAACGTCCAACTCACACCGTGCCAGAGGCCGCCGATCACCATAGTGATGATCAGGTTCAAATACGCAAAGATCTTCCACCGCGAGCGCAGCCCCGGCAGCGAGAAGTACAGATAGTCGCGCAGCCAATTCGAGAACGAGATATGCCAGCGGCGCCAGAAGTCGGCGATGTTTTCAGCCCGGTACGGCGTGTTGAAGTTAATCGGAAGCCGTATGCCCAGCAGTAACGCCGAGCCAATCGCGATATCGGTATATCCGGAGAAGTAGCAATAGAGTTGAAACGCATACGCGTATACCGCCACCGACACATCACCACCGGAATACAAGGTGGGCAAGTCGAACACCCGGTTGATCAGGTTCGTCGCCAGATAATCGGCAATCAGGAACTTCTTCGCAAGACCGAGCCCGATCAGAAACAGCGCCCGCCCACCCTCTTCGCCGGTCACGATGCCGGCCTTGCCCCACTGCGGCAGCACGGTCGCTACGCGCGTAATGGGCCCGGCCAGCGTGGTCGGGAAGAAGCTCACCGAAGCCAAGTAGGCGAAGTAGCTATCGGCGGGCTTCGCATCCCGGCGGTAAACATCCAGCGTATAGGTCAAGGCCTGCAGCGCGTAGAATGAAAGCCCCAACGGCAGCACCCATCCCGCACCGGCAGACGCTTGGCCGTCCCAGTGTGCCCACGTTCCCATCAAGTGGGGAACGTATTTGCAGGTGACGATCAGACCGATGTTGATCGCCAGGCTAGTGCTCACCAGCAAGCGCCGCAAGCCTGGACGCTCCGTTCGCCCCAGCGCGCGTCCAATCAGGAAGTCGCAGGTCGAGGCGAGCGGCACCAGCGCCAGGTAGACCAGCGCCCACTTCGCATAAAAGAAACAGTTGGCAACGCAGACGACTGCAACGCCGGCCATCCGGACGCGCCGGACCAGCCAGTACACCAGGAAGATCAGGACGAGAAAGTAGAAGTATTCCGGAGTGGAGAGCAACATGGTGGCGGAGTCGATTCGAGTATAGCCAGCTACCCAATTCGTGATTAGCCACTCAGTAATTATTTTTCATTCACGCGCCGCCGTCGCGATCCGTCGCCTCCTACTCTTGCCGCAGCGCGCTGGTCGGGTCGATCCGGCTTGCACGGCGAGCCGGCAGAAAGCTCGCCACCAAAGCCGATGCGACCAGGATCAGAATCATCATCGCGAAGGTCAGTGGCTCTGTGGGCTGCATCCCTTCCACCAGGTGTTGCAGCACCCGACCCGCACCCAAAGCGGCAGCAATACCAATACCAGCGCCCACGGCAATCATCCCCAGGCTCTGTCGCATCACCATCCACATCACGCTGCCGGCACTTGCTCCGAGCGCCATCCGCACGCCGATTTCCGGCACCCTCTGGCTAGTCAGATAGGCCAACACACCGTAGATGCCGATGCACGCCAACAGCAAAGCCAAGCCGGCGAATACGCCGAATAACAGCATCAGGAAGCGCTGCCGGGCAAGCGTGCTGCCGGCCAGTTCGTCCATGGTGTGGACTTCGTAGAGAACCTGGTCGCCGCCTGCGCCGCGGACGGCCCTCCGCAATGGCTCAATCACGCTGCGTGGCGGAAGGTTCGTCCGCACCGCGATGGACATGAGTTCCGACCAACGCCGTAAATACGTGTCAGGCACCTGCGCAAAAGGATAGTAGAGCTGCGCTCGCACGTGCGCTCGATCATCTGCAGCCAGCCCGAACTGCCTTACATGTCCGACCACGCCCACCACCCGCAAGGGATCCGAACCTAAGCCGATCCAGACGTGCTTCCCGACCGCATCCGGCCCGCCGAAGGCCTGCATTGCCATTACGTCGTCAATAACCGCAACGCCCTCATTGCCGAGCCGGTCGCCCTCATTGATGAACCGGCCTCGGAGCAGCGGGATACCCATTACGTGCAAGTAATCCGGCGATACGCTGTTTGCGAGCACGAAGGGCTGCTTGTCTTCCGGAGGCTCGGCCGGAGTAGTCCAATAGCCGATCTGGTTACTGCCCTCGCGCATGGGGACGGTATCCACCATCGCCACCGACTGCACGCCCGGCAGGCGGGCGGCGTTATCGAGAACCTCCTTCCAGGCGGTCCGTATCTTGGCCCGATCCGCCAGCGTTCCAGGCGAAAGGGCCATGCGCGTGACGAGCACGTTCTGGATGTTCACACCCGGGTTGAGCGATGAGAGCCGCAGCAAGGTGCGTCCCAGCATGCCGGCCGAAACCAAAAGCACCACCGCCAACGCGATTTCGGCCATCACAAAGCTGCCATGCAGACGGCGCGAGCTTCCCGCAACGGTGCGCGCACCAGCCCGAAGCGTCTGTTCCAATTCTCGGGATTGAGCGCGCAACGCCGGCGCCAGTCCGAAGAGAAGTCCGCTCGCAAGCGAAGCAGCTAATGCAAACAGCAGAACGTGCCAATCGAGTCGGACTCCCTCGGCACGCGGCAAGCTGCCGGGCCACAACGCCACAAACGGGCGGAGGCCGACCATTGCGAGCAACACACCCAGCGCGCCTCCAGTCAGTGCCAGCACCGCACTCTCAGTCAGACACTGCCGCACCAAACGGCCTCGGGCCGCCCCTAGCGCCACGCGCATGGCGAGTTCCCTCTCGCGTGAAACCGCCCGAGCCAGCAAGAGGCTCCCGATGTTGGCGCAGGCAATCAGCAGCACCAGGCTCACCGCACCCAGCAGCAGCCAGAGCGTTGACCGGACATCGCCCACATCCGGACGCAGCGGTCCGGCTACGAAGGTTCGCCCGTGATTGGACTTTGGATACTGCGCCTCGAGCTGACGGCCAACCAGCGCCAGTTCCGCCTTCGCCTGCGCCGGTGTCGCACCGGGTCGCAAGCGCGCCCAGACCCTGACCCCGTGCCCCTCCCGATTTTGCATGAACGCTCCCGTTTCTTGACCCAGGGGGGTGAAGATGTCGGCCTGGTCATCGGCGAGCCGGAACCCGGCGGGCGTGATGCCGACTACGGTGTATGACTTCCCTTCATAAACAATTGGTGTACCGATTGTGCCGGCGCCGCCCCCGAAACGGCGCTGCCACAATTCATAGCTGATGATGGCCACTGGCGCCCCGCCCGGCCGGTCCTCCTCCGGTAGGAAGGCGCGCCCACGAAACATCGGAACCTTCAGCACGGAAAAGAGGTCGGACGAGATAAGGCGGGCGTCAATATACTCAGGCTCGCCGGGCTTGCTCACCGTGCCTCCGCCATATCGAAACGCCGCCATAGGGAGCGATGTGCTCTCGCGCTTGCAATCGAGATAGTTGGGGTAGGAGAAAGCCCAAAGGTCACCCCACTCCGTGCTCCAGCTGGTTTTTTCCTCCAGCTTGAGCAGCTTGGCGGGCTCGGGATATGAGAACGGCCTCAGCAGCACGCCGTTGATCACGGTGAACATAACGGTTGTCTCACCGGTGCCAAGCGCCAGCGTCAACAGCGCGACCGCTGCAAAGCCCGGCCGCTGACGAAGGTTACGAACGGCGTAGCCGGTGTCGGACCAGAGATCCTCCAGCCAGCGGGTACCTCGCGCATCGCGGCAGGTTTCCTTAACTTGCTCGGGGCCACCCAGGGCGAGCCTCGCTTGCCGTCGTGCCTCCCCGGGATCACTGCCGCGCGCGATCAGGTCCGCTGCGTATTGATCGATGTGGAAGCGCAACTCCTTGTCGAGTTGCTCTTCCATCTGGTTCCGGTGCAACAGTCGACGCCACCACGTCATTCCGCACCTCCCTCCGCCAGGCCGAGGATCAGGCCCACGGCTTCCGCCAGTCGCCCCCAGCTTGCCGTCTCCGTTTCGAGTTGCGCTCGTCCTTTCTTGGTCAAGGAATAGAACTTCGCTTCCCGCCCGGTCTCTGTCGCCTTCCAGTCCGCAGCCAGCAAGTCGCGGTTTTCGAGCCGGTGTAGCGCGGGGTAGAGCGAGCCTTGTGGGACTTGAACCACGTCCCGCGACACCTGCTGCAATCGTTGCGCGACTGCGTATCCATGTACCGGGCCCAGCGCGACAACCTTCAGAATGAGCAGGTCTAGCGTGCCTTGGGGTAGATCTGATTTCTCTGGTTTCTCGGCCATAGTCGATGCCTCGTTCTTCTACATATAAAGCACAATGTGTAGAAGGTCAAGGGGTGTCTAGCGTTTCACCGCCTACGACCCTGCCAACGCTCTCGAGTGAACGAACTCAAATTATTTGAATAAATGAGAGTTAACTCTGACTTCCCTTGCGCCCGACAGCGCGAGAGCACAGTCCGGGTCCGGAATTTCGAACTCGATCCTCATTTTTGCGAAACAAAACGAGGATGAGCGGGATCCGTTCATCCCCGCTAATGAAAACCTCCAGCCACTTTGCCCGCGGCTCGTAGAGCCGAACGTGGTCGTCCAGCGCGGGTCTGGGGACCTGCCCCACTTGAGGAGGCGAATTCTCGGAAGAACTTCCCTCACTAGTGCAGGGCAGTCGGCGAACTAACTGGCGACACACACGTGGTCGGGCAGGCGGGTCAAACAATCGCCGCCGGTTAACGACCGGCTTCCAAACGGCTCCATAAGTTCTGCCCCGAAGCGGAGAGAGCCCAGTTTGGGAAATTACTAGATCTGGCCTCGTTTGAGCACGATTTCGAGCCACTGTGCATTCGAACTCATCCGATTGATCCTACAGCGGTTAGCTAACTTTTCGATCCGCAGAACGGAGAGGGACCCAGAGCCGAAGAGCCGCGCTAAGAGCGGATTACGAAACGAACTGGCCTGGCGCCAGGCGGCTCGAAAAATCGAAGCCAATTCTGATCGGACCAGCGTACCAGACCGTTTTGCGAAACGAACTATCGAAAGCCAAGTGACACCAACTCTCCAGTCTGTTGGGGATCTGAAAAATCGAACCCAACCTCAACGAACGTGCCTTCTTCTTAAGATTGAACATCGCGAGCCGGTCTCCGATCGGGGCGGGCTCTAAGCGACTGAATCTGTGGTTGAAATTTCCAGATTGGCTTGTGAATGGCTCGTAGCGGCTGCGCCACAAGCGGGGTATGAAAAAGGACTCGAGGCACCGGCAGATTCGTGGACTGGTAGAATCGACGGAGCGTCGATTGCGGGTCGGGGACCCACCCTACTAGATGAAGTGGACAGCCACCGGCAGATCGGGAGAAGGGCGAAAGGAAGACTTACTAACTCATTGATTCCAAGTAGGTTTGAGAGAGTGTTTTCGAAGGAATGATTCATTGCGACTTGCGCCGCAAAGGGTTTGAAAAACGTCGCGAAACCCTGGATTCGTGACCGTCCCGGAGAATCGACGGGGAGTCGGTTGCGGGTCGGGGACTGTCGGGGACCCACCCTACAAGATGAAGTTAACAACCACCGGCGGAGGGTGGGAAATCGGAAAGGCTGTGGCCCCTGGCAGCCCACTCACAGGGTCTTGAGAAACTCCAGCAGGTCTTTCTTTTCATTGGCCGGCAGTGACGTGCCGAATTCGTGGCCGTTACGCCAGTTTCCCTGAGGCGAAGTGTCGTAACGGAAAGTGCCCGGCGCTTCCTTGCTGACGATCCCGACCTTCTGCGGATCAAACTCGCGACTGCCCACGTAGAACACCTGTGGGCGGTCTTTGGTTGGATTCAGCAGGTCCCACAAGGTGGGCACGGATCCGTTGTGGAGGTACGGAGCGGTCGCCCAGATGCCATTCAGGGGGCGCGCCTTATAGCGGGGTGTGGCGGCTGCCGCTATGGCCCGCTTGAATTCCGCCTTTTCGCTGATTGGATTCACCAGGATGCCGTCCACGTTCCAAGGCACTGCTTCCTGGAGCACCACGCCGCGAAGAACTACACCATTTACCGCAGCCATGACGATCAGGTGCGCGCTCGCTTCCGGGCCGAACGTGTTGAGTTCGATGATATCCGGATAGCCGTCGAGGGGCCCCGTCTTGGCCGTTCGGGTTGAAAAATTCATGGCCATGGTCGGATCCGTGCCAACTTCCGGCAGTGTCTTGAGAACCGCGGTGATTTGCCGGTCCTCCTGCTTTCTCTCGGGATCTCCCAGAATGCGGTGACAACCTACACAGTTGTCTTCGTAGACCTTCTTGCCACGCGCCAGGGTTTTGGCGTCCGCCAGCGGGAGACAGTTCTTTGGCCACACGGGCGACCACAACGTCCGGACGATGTTTTCAAGGCGAATCAAGTTGGTGATATTCGCGGAAGCGATGAACTCGGGCGGCTTGGTCAGAAAGGGCAACAGAGGGATCTTCCTGCCCGGAATCACCTCCACCTCGCCGAAGACACCCAGGACTTCTCCGACATTGCGGCCCAGTGGTCCCAGCGCCAGCAGCTTGGCATTGGGTGCCGAGCCGTTCCATTGGACCAGATCATGCTGCGGCGTGTCCCATAAAAAGGGGTAGGACACCGGCGCGCTGATGGCGGGCGCGTACGGAGGCTTGGCATTGGCCGTGATGTTGAAATCCTGCGCCAGCACGCGTGTGAAGATATGGCCGATGGCATCCACTCGTCCATATCCGAACGGCGTCGAGGGAGTGTTCTCACTCACCCGTGTCTGAAGCTCTAAAAGCTTAACCTTCATATGCTCCTGAAGCTTTTGAACATCGGCCTGGCTCGGATTATCGCTGTGAAGGACCCGCTTTGAAAAACGGTCGAATTTCGCAGGGACGGTGGTTGCTGTCTCCAGCGCTGTGGTCGACTCGGCAAGAAACGTTTGGAAGTCAGCCAGGGTCGGGCCGCCTTCGACGATGACCTGTTTCCCTGCGATGGTCAGGCTTCCGGTGTGGCAAGCCGCGCAGGTCAGGCCAAGGTGCGCCGCACTCGACGAGTCGACATCTTTTGTGAACCCGATGGGAAGGCCATCCGGATTCTCCGGAGAGGGCGGTGCCCAGATGTATCCGTAGCGGTCCATGTTCGACCGGTCGTGAAATAACGTCTGACTCGACGGATCGGAAACTTCTAACGCCAGGAACCATGAATAAAGCATCAGGTGCGATCCCTGCGGCGTGAACCAGAACTCCTGGCTCTGCTCGTGCGTCCAGCCTTGGTCGAGGTTGATGGCATCGCACCCCGCGGGAGGCGCGGCTGCAGCCGCGAAGCCTCCGAGAAAGAGCGTGCCGACGAGCAGAGTGACGTGGGTTACATATGCGTTGGAGGCGCGTCCCTCAAGAGTCATGCCGCCAATTGTACGCGAAATCTTGGGGCGCGAGAGAGGGATTGATGAGGTCAGATTATGGCCGCGGATGAACGCGGATCAACGCGGATTTAAACAGAAGTTGGGTCGAAGGCCGCTCATCAACTTTAGGTGTTTTCAGAACAACGAGGATTGTAAGGGTCCGCTTGCTGACGCGCGCGTTCAGTGCGGGAGTTGTGAGCAGGCGGATGCGGAGATCCTTGCGATGCCACGTCAAGAAAGATTGATTTTTCTGAACTCTTATCTCCAGAAGACCGTCTTCTGATAGAGTGGAAACCGTACACACTCATGCCCAAGAAGCCAATCAATGACGGCGGTGTTCTACTCCAGGGAACCCTCGATATGATGATTCTTAAGGCCGTTCTGCTTGCCCCGGCCCACGGGCATACCATCGCCCACTCGATTGAAAGCTCTTCAGAAGACGTTCTTCAGGTGGAGCACGGCTCGTTATATCCGGCCCTGCACCGGCTGGAAGACAAAGGCCTGATCGCCTCCTTCTGGGGCACGTCCGAGAACAACCGGCGCGCGAAGTACTACCGCATTACTCCCGCCGGCAAAAAGCATCTCGGCGCCGAACGCAACCGTTGGGAAGAACTCGTGCAAGCGGTCGCCCGCGTGCTAGGTCCTGCTACCGAATGACCGCGCAAGAGTGGCTCCGATTCGTTCAACGCAAACGCAGGGAAGACGATTTCGCTGCCGAGGCGCAGGCCTACCTGGAAGAGGAAACCGCACGCAACCTCGAAGCGGGCATGGACCTCGAAGAGGCCGCCGCGGCCGCGCGACGCAAGTTTGGAAACGTTACTGCAATCAGGGAGATTGAGCGCGATACGAACACCATTGGTTTCTTCGAAAGCTTCTGGCAGGATCTAAGCTACGGAGCGCGCCAGTTGCGCTCCAATCCCGGCTTCTTTGTGGTCGCCGTCCTATCGCTGGCTCTCGGTATTGGCGCCAATGCGGCGATCTTTCATCTGCTCGATGCCCTTCGCCATCGCAGCCTACCGGTAAAGAGTGCGCAACAGCTGGCGCAGGTACAAATCGCCGAGAACGAGCACTGCTGCAACGGCAACTTCACGGCCCGGCACTCCGACCTTACTTATCCGTTGTGGGAGCAGATCAGCCAGCGCCAGCAGGTTTTCTCCAGCATCTTTGCTTTTGGCGATAACCGTTTTAACATCGGCACGGGCGGCGAGGTCCGGTACGTGGAAGGTCTGTGGGTCACTAGCCAGTTCTTTCCCGCACTCGGCGTAAGCCCCGAATTGGGCCACTTCTTCACTGCGGGCGACGACCGCCCTGGCTGCGCCAGTCCCGGCGTCGTTCTGAGCCACGCTTTCTGGCAGCGAAACCACGCGGGCGATCCCGCGGTTCTCGGTGCCACAATCTCGATCGAAGGTCATCCTCTTCCCATCGTTGGTATCGCGCCGGCCTATTTCTATGGTGTCGAAGTGGGCAAGCGGTTCGATGTCGCTGTTCCTGTTTGTGCCGAGCCCCTCATCTCCGGTGAGGAAAGCCACCTGTCCAAACGACACCACTGGTGGCTCGCCGCCATCGGCCGTCTCAAGCCAGGTGTGTCCCTGGCCCAGGCCAACGCAGAATTGCAAAGTATCTCGCCGGCTGTGTTTCAGGAAACCGTGCCACCTAACTACACGCCGGATATGAAGAAGTATTATGCGGGCTACAAGCTTGAGTCGCGTCCTGCCAGCAGCGGCGTGTCGAATTTGCGGCACGATTATGAGAACCCGCTCTGGATCCTGCTCGCCATCGCCGGTCTCGTGTTGCTGATCGCTTGCGCCAACCTGGCGAATCTGCTGCTGGCCTGAGCCAGCGCACGTGAGCGCGAAATTGCCGTCCGTCTGGCCATTGGTGCATCCCGCGGCCGCATTATTCGGCAGCTCTTGGCCGAAAGCCTTCTGCTCGCCTTTATCGGCGCCGCTACCGGCGCTGCGCTCGCCCAGTGGCTGAGCCGTTACATGATCACGCTGCTGACCACCAGCGAGAACCCGCTGTTTATCGATCTCAACGTCGACTGGCGGGTGTTCGGCTTCATCACCGCCCTCGCTGTTGTAACCTGTCTGCTGTTTGGCTTGGTTCCGGCTCTCCGTGCGACCAGAATGGGTACCGGAGCCGCTTTGAAAGGTTCTTCCCGGTCGACCACGGCCGGTCGTGAGCGCAACGGCCTTCGGCGAGGGCTGGTTGTTTCGCAGATTGCGCTCTCCCTGGTCCTGCTCTTCGCCGCCCTGCTCTTCAGCCGGAGCTTCGTCAACCTCATCACGGCCGAAGCGGGCTTCCGGTCCGAGGGCGTTCTGATCACCGCCGTCGACGCCAGCCGCGCGAATCTCACACCGGAGCACCGCGGCGTCCTTTATCGCAATTTGCTCACGCGCATTCGCTCTATCCCGGGCGTTCAGGCGGCAGCCACCGCCAGCATCATACCCATCAGCGGAGGCGGCTGGAACGATCGCATCGAGCTGCTAGACGGCAAGCATACCGCTTCGGTCATTTCCAACTTCAGCCGCGTCAGTACTAAGTACTTCCAGACTCTCGGGACGCCGCTACTGGCGGGGCGCGATTTTGACGATCGCGACAACTTGTCCGCACCCGCAGTGGCTGTGGTGAATGAGGCATTCAGCCGCAAGTTCCTGGGCTGGGCCAGCCCGCTGGGCCTGCGGATTCGCATCGTGACCGGCCCGGGCGAGCCCCCGGCCTCGTTCCAAATCGTCGGGCTTACCAAGGATGCGAAGTACCGCAGTATGCGCGCCGACTTCGATCCCACTGTGTTCGTTTGCGAGAATCAAAACGCCCACCCTGAACTCGGAATGCGCTACCTGATTCGCTCCAGTGGCAGTGCCGGTCCGCTTCTCGGTGATTTTAAGAAAATCGTTAGGGAAGAGAACTCGTCCCTAATCATCTGGAACTTCGAGCGGTTTGAAACACAAATCAAGGAGTCACTAATTCTTGAGAGGCTTATGGCAACTCTTTCCGGCTTCTTCGGGGTACTGGCCGCGGCCCTAGCCACCATCGGTTTGTATGGTGTGATCTCGTATATGGTTGCGCGCCGCCGCGGTGAGATTGGGATTCGCATGGCCCTGGGCGCCGACCGCAACCAGGTTGTCCGGATGATCCTGTGGGAGGCGAGTGTTTTGGTCCTGATCGGCTGCGGGCTCGGTCTTCTGTTTTCTGTCCTGGCGTCGCGTTTCGCCGCCGCCCTGCTCTACGGCCTGCGTCCCTACGATCCGGTCACGCTCGCCGCAGCCCTGATCCTGCTGGTGCTGGTTTCGCTCGTGGCCAGTTTCATCCCCGCCCGGCGCGCGTCCCAACTGCAGCCCATGACCGCCCTGCGCGAAGAGTAGGACCGTCAGCGAAACAAACCGACCCGGCACCTGTAAGGTTAGCCATCGGCCCCTAAACCCCCGCCCCGCGAAGCGCGGGCTCACGCTGTCTCGCAATGACTGGGTCGTCGCTCCAAAACAGACAGGGCTGCCTGGACTCTGACCAGGGCCTCGGACTCGGAGGCATCACCATCGTCGATGGCGATAACAAGGAAACTACTTTCATTTCTCACTCGAGTGGGCTGAGGCCTTATGCACAACCCCATGGATCGCCTGCGGCCCGAAGTGCATCGTCGCAGGACGTTCGAATTCGTTACCGAGTACGGCACCTCGCTCCGCTGATCGCCAAAAATAAGCCGGCCGACGCAATCCCCGTGTTGGAAAACGCAGTCTCTCTTTCCGCAGGTAGTCCTGCTGCAACGGGCGTGCTGATCAGAGGGTTACGCCCACGCAGGGCGGCGCTGCGATCCGGCTCCTGGCAGAACTGATTCGACGCAGGAAGGCAGGCTACATTCCTGCGGCTGCGTTTGTGAACGCTTACCTGGGTGTTGGCGACAACGAACGGGCCTCCTACTGGCTCGAGCAAGCCTACAAGGAGCAATCGAATATCCTGCAGTTCCTCAAAACCCATCCATACTTCGACCCGATCCGCGGCGATCCCCGATTCGTTGAGCTGGTTCGTCGGGTTGGCCTTGCCGATTAACCCGGCTCGAGGAGTCTGCGTTGCGTGCGGCATCGAGGTGGGGCAAAAACCCCAGACGCCCGGCCATCCGGAACTTCAGGCACGAGGAAACTCGGTGGGGGAAAGCGGTGACAGGATCATTCGCCGATCATTCCAACGCCGCGTTATGTGATGTGGCACCCCAGCCGCCACGGCGTGGGATACGGGGTATCTTACCGAATGAGTCTGCGCAACCGAGGCAAAACCAGGGGTTCACTCCAATACTGTCCCGGGTTTCCCCCGGGTTTCCCCGTGGTGCGCTACTCCGACCGCAACGGCACGCGGGAACCGAGACATACGCCAAAAGAGTGCCCCTGTACCGGAGACTTCTCACTTCGTACCATATCCGTCCGTCCCGGAAGTCCGGAAGTTTCCCGGAAGTTCCAGGCATTGATGGAGATCCGCCACCACAAATCTGACTGGCCGCCCCATGGGGCTAATGCCACGTTATCTGATCCCCGGGTAGAAGGGGCAGCCGGAGAGCATTTGTGTCGTGAGGATCAAGCTTGATGGCGGTTAGATGGCCGCGGTAGAGACGCTTTAATTCGACATGTGCAGGATGGTCTGTGACAACGCCTGACAGAACTCTTCCCCAAACTATTAGTTGGGGCTTGGCGTTCACGACGATTTTGATCTCGACCGAAACCGAGCATGCCTCGGGAAACACCCTGCAATGGATAGAGTCGTCGGTGCAGATCGTTTCCGGATGGCTCATCTGAACCGAAAGACTTCCCAGTTCCTCAGGTGAGTTTGCGGCTAAAAGCACGGACCCATGTGCGTTGTTCTTCCGCGCGAAGACAATTTCAAAGTACAAGCGGTAATAGCGAAAAGACGCTGTGTCAGGGGCGATCAAATCCTGGACCGATGGGTCACCGGCAGGACGCTCTACCATAGGCCGAGCCGAGAGCAATCGTAATCCCTGGGAAGTAACTTCGTAGCGGGCAACCTCTGTTCCGAGAAAGCCCTTCAGACCGCGCCTGGAAGCGCCTTTTTCGTAGTAGGCGTTCTCAACCTCCACTTCCATTTGGGGCCGCAGGTCGATCCAACCGCTGCCTGGCTCGAAGCCGTTGTAATCGCGAAGGACGTCGGGGAGCGGTGTCTCTTGTCGGTCGGGTGACTTTAGCACGTAATACGGTGTGCTGGGCAGCACCTCGAAAGCGTGGCTGTTTCGCGTCATGCAGGAAGTGAGTAAGAGGAGAGGGATTCCCAGAATAGCCCGGCCGGTCGCCACGGTGGATTAGAAACCAGACTCGGGGCCGATGTTCCCGTGTTTGCTCTCACTCCGGTGTTACTTATTGATCGAGAGAAGACTGGGAAACGCGGCTTCTGCTCGTCTGCCGCTCGGATGGTCGGTTGGCCCGGATGCGCCCACCGCTAATTCAACCGGACATGGGGACCGCAGACTGGAGTCGGCCAACGGTCTTCGTGATTCGGCCGCCGCTACTCCTTCGCCGCGGCCTCCAGTGTGGCGATGTCGAACTTCACCATTTTCATCATCGCGGCCATTGCCTTAGGATGCTTCAGGATCTCGCCGATCTTCTCCGGCACGATTTGCCAGGACAGGCCGAACCTGTCCGTTAGCCAGCCGCAGGCCATGGGCTTGCCGCCCTCGAGCAGCTTGTCCCAGTAGCGGTCGATCTCGGCCTGGTCTTTGCAGGCGACGGAGTACGAGAAAGCCGGCGTGAGAGCGTACGCGGAGCCGCCGTTGAGGAACGTCATTTGCTGGTCCATAAGTTCGATAGTGACCGTGGCGATTTTTCCGGCGGGCCAAGGCCCCACGCCGCTCGAACGCATCTCCCCCAGCTTCTTGGCTTCCGGAAATACCGAGAGATAAAACTCAGCGGCATCTTCGGCGTTGTCGTTGAACCACAGAAATGGTGTGATCTTGTTCATGTTCTGACTTCTCTTTCGATGGTATCTATCGTCGAAGGAGACAAGCCTGCTTAGCTACTCTCAGAGGTAACTGAGCCATTTCGATTGGCGCTTCGCTCGCAGCATGGCGAACCAACGGCAGGGGAAGTAAAGCAAAATCAAGCAAACTGCGTATACCGCGTAAAGCAGGCCGATGGACCAGGTGTATCCCGCGGGCGCGGGCCCGGCTGCCATTGGGTGATTGGCAAACAACCACCTATCCACATGACCCTCGCGGACCGTGGAGACAACGCAGGCGGCGAGATGGATGAGGGGAATGTGCGCCAAGTAGTAGAACATCGGCACGCGCCCGAATATCGTCAGAATCTCAGCGAGCTTGCCATGCCATCTCTCCGCAAATCCTAACAAGACGAACATCGGTCCAAGGGTCATGAGTAGAAATGAAAGCGACGCCGGATACTTGGTCGTATTTAGAAATCTGAGCGTGGCCGGCATTCTCGTCTCCCTGTTGTGTGAGCAGCCGACGGTGTTTGCGTTGATGGGGCGGATGCTGATTGCGCTGGTGGAGGAGTCTCCTTCCACGGGCGAGGATCTCCGTATAGACTCATCGCACGAAGCACGATGAAAAGTGCCGTCAACGCGAGACCGAGCCTGAGACAAATGGCGCGGCGGCGCTCCAGTGACCTCTCCATTACGGTCCCGAATGCATAGCCCGTCATCATGACGCCGATCCACGGCACGATAACGTACAGGATGAAGAGCGGCGGACCGGAGCCGCCAATATCCACTGTTCCGCCAAAATAGAGGATCTTGAGGAACCAGTTTGGTCCACTGCTTCCGAATGCATCTTCCAGTTGCCCGCTGAACAGATCTGTGACGTTATGAAGCACCACAATTGCAAGCCCGCCGATGAGGTTCACGGCCATCGGTAAGCGCACCAAAACCGCCATCATCATCATGCACAATCCGATCATCCAGACCACCCCGGCCAGCAAATAGTGGGAAAAGTCGAAATTAAAGGTCCAAGCGATACGAAGCACGGTGAGTTCAAGCAGCACGAGAAAGGCTCCACGCGTCACGAGAAACCGCGACAATGCAGAACGGTCGTGCAGCTTGCGTCCTTGCAGATATGCCGCCGTGCCGGCCAGAAAGACAAACGCCGGTGCAGCAAAATTTGTGATCCACCGAGTCAAGAAAATGCCGAGGGTCGGGCCGCCCGCCGGTAGCCCCGAATACACACGCACATGGTCGATTGCCATAAGAACCATCACAACGCCGCGTACAAGATCGATTGAGGAGATCCGCGACGTCTGGCGTCTCAGCCAATCAGCGCCCAGGCTTGCTGACGAAGTCGTCATTTGATCCCCTTCCTTTCGTGCCTCGCAAGCCGCCCTACCGAGACTTGATGTTCATAACGCAACATCGGTCGACGTTTCCTCCGCCTATGCTACAACCAGAACTCCGATCCGACTCAGGTCACATTGGGAGGGGTTTGGAGCATTGCCCCTGGCCTACACGCCTGCGGGGGCCCATTCTGATCCCGTCAGAGAGAGGTCGGCGTCCAAGCCTCGCCGTCGAGGCGATTACAATATACTGTTCAAAGCCAGCAGGCCCAAACGGGGACCCCGTATCCAGGACTGCTTGCCGTTTGTCCTAATTAAGCCCATGTGACTCTCGCTGAAGGAGGACCCTATGAAAGGGATCACTTTGCTGCTGGTTGCCGTTCTAATACTGGCAGGTATTGCCGCGTTCACGGTGCCCGCGTCGCTACACGCCGATGACTCAGCCGCGCCGATCTTCGTAACGAAAATTCCACCCGGATACCGAGACTGGAAGTTGATCTCCGTCGCACACGAAGAAGGCAGTCTGAATAGTCTTGGTGCCGTTTTGGGTAACGATGTGGCGATCAAGGCCTACCGCGAAGGGAGGCTTCCATTCCCGGACGGCACGATCATTGCCGCTTTGCACTACGGTCACGTCCCGTCGGAGGAAAACAACAAGGTCTTTGGCCAAGCCCAATCTTTCGTCCCCGGCCCCCCCACGAACATACAGTTTATGGTGAAGGATTCAACGAAGTACGCCGCGACCGGAGGCTGGGGGTTCGCTACATTCGTAGACGGCAAACCCGCCGCCGAGTCGTCCATGAAAAGCTGCTTCCCGTGCCACAATCGGGCCAAGGCTAGCGACCTCGTGTTCACGCATTACGCACCCTAGACACCGACAACCCCGTCGGGGCTCACAGCGAAAAAGATGCCATTGTTGCATAACCATCGAAGGTTAGTCCGAACTTCTTGCGCCGGTTTGGGCTCCCTATGCGTTTAAGTCTTTGAACCATCAGCAGTTTCGCCAAAGTAGAGCATCGTTACAACTCTAGTTTTGTACCCATGTATATTACTATATTTAATTTGTATTGTCAGGTTATTTGTGATAGTATGTTCCCATGTACGTGGAGACTGTCCCCAACCGCAACTCTCCTCCCGCTATTCTCCTCCGTCAAGCCCAGCGGCTGGACGGCAAGGTTGTCAAAACCACTCTCGCCAATCTCTCCCACTGGCCTGCATCCCAGCTCGATTCTCTTCGACGTGTCCTGAAAGGCGAATCTCTGGTTCCTTTGTCGGAAGCATTCCAGATTCAGCGCTCCTTGCCTCATGGTCATGTTGCCGCTGTCCTCGGCTCCCTTCGCCGGCTCGGTCTTGAGCCCATCTTGTCTCGCTCCCGTTGCCCCGAACGTGATTTGGTGGTGGCCTTGATCGTGGCTCGGATCCTTGCCCCATCCTCCAAACTCGCCACCTGTCGCGGTCTCCGACAAGAAACGGCCACCTCTTCGCTTGGCTCCCTCCTCGGACTGGGTCACGACATTCAGGAGGCCCAACTCTACAATGCCCTGGATTGGCTGCTTACCCGCCAATCCAGCATCGAAAATGCTCTCGCCAAGCGCCACTTGTCAGACGGTTCTCTGGTCCTCTATGACCTCAGTTCCACCTATTTCGAAGGCCGTCACTGCCCGCTGGCCCGCTTTGGCCATTCGCGCGATGAGCGCCGTGGTAATCTGCAGATCACCTTCGGACTGCTGACTGCCTCGGAAGGTCGCCCCATCGCAGTGGAAGTCTTCGAGGGCAATACAGGCGATCCCAAGACCGTCGCCTCGCAAGTCGACAAACTGCGGCTCCGTTTTGGCCTGAAGAAAGTGATCCTGGTCGGCGACCGCGGGATGCTGACTTCGGCACGCATCCGCGAAGACCTTAACCCGCATGCAGGTCTGCAATGGATCTCGGCCCTCAAGTCGGTCCAGATTCAGAAACTGATAACGGGAGGCGCACTGCAGTTGTCGTTCTTCGATCAACAGGACCTGGCGGAAATCCAGCATCCATCCTTCCCAGGTGAACGCTTAATTGCCTGCCTCAACCCGCTGCTCGCTGAAGAGCGAACTCGTAAGCGTAATGAACTACTGGAGGCCACTGAAAAGCAGCTCAACAAAATTGTGAAATCTACTCAGCGAAAGAAAAAACCATTGCGCGGCCGCAGAGAGATCGGCCTGGCCGTGGGCCGCATTCTAGGCCGCTACAAGATGGGCAAACACTTCAAGCTGTTCATTGAGGATGACGGTTTTCGTTTCGAGCGCAAGCCGGACAACATTGAACGGGAAGCGGCCCTGGATGGCATTTACGTCATCCGCACCAACGTTCCGGCCGAGGCACTCAGCAGCCAGAAGGTCGTCGGTCACTATAAGGGGCTTTCCGACGTCGAGCGCGCTTTCCGCAGTCTGAAGAGCGTGGATTTGAAGGTCCGCCCCATTTATCATTACCTGGCCGATCGAGTGCGGGCGCATGTTTTTTTGTGCATGCTGGCCTACTACGTTGAGTGGCACATGCGACGAGAGTTGTCTCCTTTGCTCTTCGACGACGACGAGGCGCAGGCGGCAGACGCCGCGCGCAGCAGCATCGTCAGTCCTGCCCAGCGATCGGACAAAGCCAAGCGCAAGGATGCCACCAAGATCACCGCTGATCACTTACCCGTGCACAGCTTTCAAACTCTGTTGAAAGATCTTGCCACCCTGACGCTCAACGAGGTTCGCGTCGGCGCTCAAAACCTCCGCCTGTTAGCCAATACAACACCCGTCCAACTGCGCGCTTTCCAATTACTCCAGGTCTCCGCGTCTTTGTAGCTGTACCCAGTAGGCGACACCGCAAGATTGCGTAACTTCAATCATTGCTGTTGATTACCGCAAACTCCACAAAAGAAGTTCGGGTTAGTCTTCGGCAAAGGGATGACTCCCGCTCAGCCGGGCTCGACCGACCGCATGGTACTGGCTGTAGGCCCCGCCGAAATCCGCTCACTTTTGGGCCGCTACAGTCGGCTCAGAGGTCAGAGCTGGCGGGCGCGAAACCACGAACGGATCGACCAGGAGGCGAACTACGTTCAAGTGTGGTGAACGCTGCGTTTCGTCGAGGCCGAAGCGAAGCGACGAACCAAGCCGAGACTCTTCAATTGCTGTTCCAAACAGGCGGTCCCACCACGGGAAAACGTTCCCCAGGTTTGCTTTCTGCTCACTCAAGTCAATGGAGTGGTGCACTTCATGAAACTGCGGTGTAACGATCACAAGCCGCAAAATCCGTTCCACCGCGGGCGGCAGCGACGCATTGGCATGCGAAAAGAGGGCATGCGCGATAACAATGCAGGAGAGAACGAAAACGGCTAACGCAGGGATGGCAAACAGGGCAATCGCCGCAAATTCCGCCCCGGCCATCAGCAGCACTTCCAGGGGATGGTGACGAAGCCCGGTTGTTATGTCGAAGTCAACGTCGGAGTGATGAATGGCGTGAACGCGCCACAGTGGAGCTATGGCGTGAAATGCGAAATGTGCAGCATAACGAACCAGGTCAAGTATTAGAATCCCACCCAAAAAACGGATAGGCCATGGAAGGACGGCTGCAATCCCCATTCCCCATGGGCTCTTCTGCATCGCGAGAGCAAATGCCACGCCAGGCAGAGGAAGCACAATAAACGACAATCCAACCGCCAGGAAGAAGAGCGTTACGTGGGAACCAATGCGAGAAGACAAGGAACTGCGGAGGGGCCGTTTGGGGACGAAGATCTCCCAAAACCCGAACAACAGGAGCGCCCCGGCTAGGAGGTACCACTCCCATGGGTGATGGCCTTCTGCCAAGCCTCGCAGCCACGCCATAAACCCTCTCGCTTCCGGATGCTATTTGTTGCGTTTCTTTCGAATTTGATTCACGAGAATCAGCGCACCCGCCGCTCCGCCAACCAAAGCGAAGGTAGCCGGTTCGGGGGTGTTGGAAGGCGCGGCAGGACCGGCGAAAGCTACGCCGACTGAGAGGCCGAGTGCAGCCAAATACGCAAGAACGGAAGGAATGAATTTCATAGTCGATCCTTTTGCAGACATTAGTGGAGTTTGTTCCTTAGGAAGCGCCTCGCGAGCAAGAGCCCACCCACCGCCTCGACACAGGCACGATTGCAGCATCGCAATCGATTAGCGATGCTAGCACGCCCTTTGACCAATAATCAACTTGATAGGGGATTTTGACAGGGGATTTGCCATATTCCCAAGAAGACTCGGTCTGCGAAGCTGCACCGGTTAGGAACACGCTAGTGAGTCAGCGGCGCTTTCGCTTTGGGCGGCGCATGTCCTGCTCAGGCGAATCACTGCGCTCCAGTAAATCGCTGAGTCCTCCCGCACGATACCACCGGTATCCGTACCCTTCAATCACGATGCAATGCCGGCCAGATTCGTCGGCAACGCTATGATCCGCAGACAGCAGATTTATGAGCCGTGCCCCTTGCTCTCCTTCCAATCCGACACTCAGCCGAACCTCGCGTGGCACCGCGCTCAAGTTGTGAACAATCACAATCGAATTATTACGCCAGTCGTACCGCAGCGCGAGAACGTCCGGGCCGCCCGCGCGCAGCAACGAAAAGTTGCCCCATCCAATCTCCGGCACCTCCTTACGCATCCTGATGATGCGCTCCATCCAATTCAGCAGCGAATTTGGATCTCGGCGCTGTTCTGCTACGTTGACATGCTCAAAGCCGTACACTCCCCCCGTGATCACCGGCAGGATGGGCTTTTCGGACTGGGTAAATCCCGCATGCGGCTCAGTGGACCATTGCATAGGAGTGCGCGCGCACTGCCGCTCGGGAAGGCGCAGGTCATCTCCCATGCCAATCTCGTCGCCGTATCGAATTACGGGCGTTCCGGGCAGCGTCATTCCGAGGCTGTACGCCAGCTCCAGCCGCCTCCGATCACCTTGCAGCATGGGGGCTAGGCGGCGGCGAATGCCGCGCTTGTACAACTGCATCTCTTCGTCGGGGCCGAATGCGTCGAAAACCGCCTGCCGTTGCGCATGGGTTAACCGCCCTAGATCCAGCTCGTCATGATTCCGCAAGAACTGGCCCCACTGTGCGGTCGGTGGCCGGGGCTTGGTGTCCTTCAACGCCTTCACCAGCGGCCGGGTGTCTGCTGTAGCTAGGGCATAAAACAGATTCTGATTCACTTGGAAATTGAACATCATCTGTAGACGTTCCCCGGCGCTTCCGAAGTATTCCAGATCCGTGTCGGGCAACACGTTCGCTTCAGCCAGGATGATGGCGTCTCCCCGTCGCCAGCTTAAGAACTCGCTGAACGTTCGCAGCATCTCGTACTGTTCTTTGGGCTCACGCACCGTTGGACCCTTCTCAGCGATGACAAACGGCACCGCGTCCATCCGAAACCCACAGACTCCGAGTTGGATCCAGAATCCCATGATCTTCAGGATCTCCGCCTGGACATCCGGATTCGACGTGTTTAAGTCCGGTTGGAAATCATAGAAGCGATGAAAGTAGTAATGCTTCGCACTCTCGTCGTAGCTCCAGGTTGACTTCTGAACTCCGGGAAACACGACGCCGTCGGCAGCATGCTTCGGTTTCTTCTTAGACCACACATACCAATCCCGGTACTTCGAATCCGGGCTGCTCCGCGCTTCGCGAAACCAGGGGTGCGAGTCAGAAGTGTGATTCACCACCAGGTCCATCAGCACACGGATGCCGCGTTGTCTGCAGCCATGCGTGAACTCAACAAAGTCGCCGAGGGTGCCATATCTGGGGTCGACGCCGTAGTAATCGGCCACATCGTACCCGCCATCGCGTCCCGGCGAAGGCTGAAAAGGCATGAGCCAGATTGCGCTGGCACCGAGTCCCTGCAGGTAGTCCAGCCGGCGCATCAGACCCTTGAAGTCTCCGATTCCATCTCCGTCCGAGTCCATGAATGTCGCCACGGAAAGGCAATAAACCAGCGCGTTCTTGTACCAAAGATCGTTGATCAAAGTGAACTCCGGGCCTAGTCCCCAAACGGTCGTTCTAATCGTTCTGAGTTCAGTTTACGAATCCCCTGGCGAGCGTTTTACATGTCTTACCAAGCTCCCCAATGCTCTGCCAAGAGCGGAGTCCATTGCCACTCTTTGTTCATACCGGGCGATGGTGTTGGATGGCCGAGCTATCGGCAGCGACCCTTCTCGCCGGAAAGGACCGGCGAAATGACGCCGACGTTCCAGTTCCAAGGCAAGTCGCTGGATCTACGCCGGCAAACGGCCTCTTCGTGCAGCGCGTACATCCCAGGAAAGAGATGGGCCGCCTGCTGCGGGGTCTCACGGAAAGCCATATAAGCGCCCGTTGAGCCATAGGCGGGCCAGTCCGGTTCACTCGTTGCGCGGGGATGACCGCTACGGGAAAAGCTACTCCAATAACCGATAATTGCGCCCGATAACGCAACTTCTCCAGGTGTCGATGCAATCTTGGGCCAAAATGGCGGCGTGCCTTCTAACGTCCCGAACACATATGGCAGTTCGCTGGCGTGGAAAGCATGCAAACCCGCGGCATCGGCAGCCGGGTAGCCATGATCAAAAAGGTAGAGGAACGAGGGCTGTCCCAGTGCCGCTTGCGACCTCATCAAACGCTCTGCGGTCCATCCATAAAATGCGTCGCGGGTTGTTGAGAGGATGCTTTCGTGGATGTTGGTGCTGGGATAGAGCCGCAGGAATTCGTCCGCGAGATCGCCATACCGCTCGCGGATGATGCGTTCGTATTCGACCGCACTCGCCGGAGCGGGCGGGGCAAGGAAGGTCAACGAGCGAATTTCGCCGGTGTTGAAGCCGGCGAGTAGCGGCACTGGCGCTTGTTCGCCTCGATCAAAAACCTCGACCAGCTGTCGAGGCAACACGTGTCCATCGATCGCCCCGAACGGCAGGAAACCGGCAGCCGCTGCAGCATCGGTCAGAGTTTGGGCATTCATCGCTCGCAGCGCAGTGACATTCGGCGCGTGAAGGGCAGTGGCGAGGCTAACCCCCGCTTCCTCGGCGGCCGGGGCTCCGTATCGACGGTTCTTCAGTTCGGGTGTAGTGATCATGTACGCGCTCTCCGCAATAGCCTTGGAGAACAGCCCACGGGCGCCAGGCGAAGCCATCAGGTACATGACGCTCAGTCCGCCGGCTGATTCGCCTGCGATTGTTACGTTTGAGGGATCGCCTCCGAACGCCCTGATATTACGCTGAACCCAGCGCAGCGCCTCGATCTGATCAAGCAGGCCGTAGCTGCCAGAGATGCCGAGGGGGGACTCGGTGCTGAGCTCCGGAAGCGCAAGATAGCCAAGCACGCCGAGCCTATAGTTGATGGAGACTACGACGATGCCTTGAGCGGCGAGGCGTGCACCGTCATAGATCCCTTCCTTGCTCGATCCTGACGTCAACGAACCGCCGTGGATCCAGACAAAAACCGGCGCACCCTGTGCGAGCGCGGGAGCCCAGACATTCAGCGTCAAGCAGTCCTCGCTCGTCGGTCCAAGATCGTCGGCATAGATGCTTGCGCTCCGACGCGTGGGTTGGGTGCAGGCGGGCGCGAATTGCTTGGCGTTTCTTATGCCCGACCACGGCAGCATGGGAGTGGGCGGTCTCCAGCGCGCATGCCCAACGGGCGGAGACGCATAAGGGATACCCTTGAAGATCCGGAGCGCTCCTTCGCTTTGGCCTTCGACCGAGCCGGCTGCAGTCGCAACGATTGGGTCGTGAGCAGATTCGTGACGACCTGCCATCGATGCGCCGCGCTTTGCGCTAGACAAAGAGAGGACCACAAGACAGGCGACCACCGCGCGCCGGAAAAAATAGCGGCGAAGGTATTGCATCTATGCGGTCGCTTTCGAGGAATGGCCTTGCTCGGCGATTTCCTTTCGATGGCCGAGTTGCACTTGGAGGGAGCCATCCATTGCTCGGCTGCGGCTTGAGAAACCACGAGCAAATCTAACTCCCGGCGCATCGTCAGGAAGCGGGCACATCTCCATTTCACCGTGTACCATATCAAATTGATCACGGGTCAGCGATCGGAAACGATCCTCGCGCACGTCTAAACACCGCCGCCTGTAAACGCTCTATTCGACCGACGCTGACTATAGGCGTAGTCCGGACTTCCGGAGACGCTCATCGTGCAGGCAGAGGGCTCACCGCGTCGGCATTGAACTTCGCTCCATAGCGGACTGGAGTGAACCCTAAAATTGAGACAAGGAAACTAGACTAGGGACACCTTACATTAAACGGAAGGGAGTTCCCTGTGAGCAGTCGAACGTTTACTCCGGAGTTTCGGGTTGGAAGTAGCCCGGCGCATCGAGCAAGGTGAGAGTGTTTCCAAGCTGTTTCATGAGCGGATAACGCTGGTGCCTACCGGGTGATCAACGAGCGCGAGCCGAGGTCCGCGATCGTGCGGCCGAACTGGGACCATCAACCGCATCACGCAGGCCCTCTCCCGCCAACTTGATATGGATAGCCTTATCCAACTTGTAGGTGACCAGGTGCGCGACTTGTTCCATGCGCCGATTGCCTACGTCTCGCCGCTGGATCGCGACAGGATGATGCTCCAGTTCCCCTATACCTACGGCGAAGAGGCCAAAGCGCGACCCTTCGGTGAGGGCCTGACCTCGCAGATCATCCGCACCGGCCAGCCACTGCTGATCAACGAAGATATGGAAGGCAGCCGCGCCAAGGTCGGCGTCAAGCCGATGGGACGGACCACCGCTTCGTACCTCGGCGTCCCCATTCCGTCGGGCGGCGAAGTGATCGGAGTGGTCAGCGTCCAAAGCACCGAGCAGGAAGGGCGCTTCAGCGAAGCTGACCAGCGTCTGCTATCGACGGTGGCCTCCGCTGTCGGCGTGGCCATCCACAACGCGAAACTGTTCGAAGATGCCCGAAAGGCCAGGGCCGCGGCCGAGGACGCCGATGCCGCCAAGAGTTCCTTCCTCTCCACCGTGAGCCAACGAACTCCGCACGCCGCTGACATCGGTTCTGGGCTTCGCGAAAATCATTCGCCGCCGCCTGGAAGAACGCCTGTTCCCGCTCATCCCAGAGGACGACCGAACCTGACTTACCCGCGGTCCATCGCGATCACGATCGGCTGATTCAGGTGGTCATCAACCTGATCTCGAACGCCGTGAAGTTCACTGACTCCGGCGCCATCTCATGTGCTGCCCGCATGCACGACGGCGAACTGGTGGTCAGCGTCACGGACTCCGGCATTGGCATTGCTCCGGACGACCAGTCAAAGGTCTTCGAGAAATTCAAACAGGTTGGCGACACCCTGACTGACAAGCCGAAAGGCACCGGCCTGGGCCTGCCGATCTGCAAAGAGATCGTCGAATTCCATGGCGGACGCATCTGGGTGGAAAGCGCGCCCGGCCACGGCAGCACGTTCTCACTCACCCTTCCTCTTGCCGATCACCCGGCTCAGCTTGATTTGCTGCCGCGGCCCGGCGCAGCGTCGATATTGAAGGCCTGGTCCGTCAGTTGCGCGAAAAGGTGGCCACCCATAAGCCACAGGACAAGTCCGTCCTGTTAGTGGATGATGACGCGAACATTCGTTCGCTGCTTCAACAGGAACTCACCGAAGCGGGCTATAGTGTCCGCCTGGCCGAAGATGGCCGCCAGGCACTGACTCTGATTCGTGAGGAAACACCAGGGCTCGTGATTCTCGATGTCATGATGCCCGAGATGAATGGCTTCTACGTGGCGGCGGTGATGGAAAACGATCCGCCACCATGGACATTCCCATCATCATCCTGTCCATCGTTGAGGATAAGGAGCGCGGCTTCCGCCTGGGCGTCGACCGCTATCTCACCAAGCCCATCGATACGGCTTCACTGTTTCACGAAAGTGGATGTGCTGATGGACCAGGGGAAATCCAAGACCGTGAATGACTGCGCGGCTGATCCTCGGGCTTTGGCGTCGAAGCGAGCGCCTGGCTCCTTGATTTGCGCGCCGTTGCGGGCTGGGCAGCGTACGGTTGGTCTTATCGCGTTGGCCAACGGCCCCGAGGCGTCTTACTCGGCGGCCAATCTCAAACTGCTGAACACGATTGCGCTGCAAACCGCCGCTGCCATCCGGAACTCGCTGCTGTGTACAGAGATGCTGGGGGCGGTGCGCGATCGCGAGCAACTCGCCGCACTTCAGAAAGAACTCGACACCGCTCGCACCATCCAACCCTTGCTGGTGCCGCGCACCTTCCCGCCCTTTCCGGAGCGCACCGACTTCGACCTGTACGCGCAGATGACCTCGGCCCGAGCCGTCGGTGGCGACTTCTTCGATTTCTTCCTGATCGATGAAGATCGTCTCGGGGTGGTGATCGGCGATGTGTCGGGCAAGGGAATCCCGGCCGCGCTTTATATGGCGGTTTCGCGCACGCAGGTCAAGACCACCGTATTGAAAGGCATGCCGCCGGCAGAGTGCCTGCAGGAGGCGAATCGCGTGCTGGTGAAGGAGAAGGTCAACGCGATGTTCGCCACCTGTTTCTATGGTCTGTTAAACACGCGCACCGGCGAACTTCAATACTGCAGCGCCGGCCATAATCCGCCCTATCTGCTTCGGGCCGAAAGCGGAGGAGTGGAGGTCCTGGCCGAGGTCGGCGGCATGCCGCTCGGGCTCTTCGACGGCATGGGATACACGGGCAGCTGGGTACAGCTTAAGCCGGGCGACGCGCTTTTCCTCTATACCGATGGTGTCCCCGAAGCGACCAATGCCGACGATTCCGATTTCACCGACGAGCGCCTGACAGGAACGCTGCGCAACAGCGCTGCTCTAAACTGCCGCGACATGATTAGTGTCCCCATCGGGGATGGTGGAAACCCCTCGCCTTCAGGCGAAGCAAGATTGGTGTAACGTGGTCGCGTAGGAATGGGCCGCGTAACACAGTCAAGAATGCTGGGAGCGACCACGTTCACCGGGTTTTGTTCCTGCTTAGAGATGAGGCTTGGACTCACCGGTCGCGGTGTCCTGACCTCCGAAAGTCGACTTCGAGTCGACGACCATCGAACCCCTCGGCCTACGGCCGAGAGTCGTTCAGTTAGCTTCATCACGCGCGAACTTTCCGGCTTCACCGCCGGCGCGCCGCAATCGGACGACATCACGATGCTCTCCATGCGGGTGCACTGAAGCCGGCCGTTTCAAGACCCCCGATTCGCATTACTCTTCCCTGTGCCGACGGCCTAGGAATCCTCGAAAGGGCTTGAGATAAGTCGGTCCGAGGAGTCACTTAAGAATATGGGAAGGGTAAAGCATCTGCCCGCCTGGCCGATATGATCGCTATGAACCAGTTGGCTGTCGCTTGGGCTGTGTCCGCAGCGGTCATAATCTTCCTGTGCCTTTGCGCATGGCCAAACCGGCGTAGCGGCTACCAAAGGAAACACAGCGATGTGCCTGGAATTGTGGTTGCTCTGGGTTGGCTGATCGCGTTCCGTGCGTCGCTGTCGGCGGATGAAGATTCTGCCGTCCAAACTCGTTCCGTACCTCTGGAGAGGAATCCGATCTTAAGCTAGGGCTCTCGGCGCATTCATCCTGAGTGAATCCCTGGTGATGTGCGTGTGCTCTCGGAACGCCAATCTCATATACACACAAGGTGTGTCTATCATGTGGATGAAAACTATCGATCCCAAAGTTCGTATGAGCAAACGCATCAATATCGTTCTACCGGAAACCACCATCCAGGCTATTGACCGCCTGGCCAATCCCGGCCAGCGCAGCTTGTTCATCAATCAGGCGGTCCAGCACTTTATCTCGCATAGGAGCACGGAAGCACTCAGAACACAGCTTGAGCACGCCGCTGTCCGCGATCGGGACCTGGACCGGGAGATTGCAGCCGATTGGTCCGCTGTGAACAAGGAAGGATGGCAAACACTTCACACCCAAGAACTGAAAAAGACGGCTATCCGAGGCGCGGCGAAATCTGCCTCACAGCGCTCGATCCGACCGTCGGGCGCGAAATCCGGAAAACTCGTCCTGCCCTGATCATCCAGAATGACGTGTCCAATCGTCTTTCTGAAGTCACCATTGTGGCGCCGATCACTTCGACAGCGGCCCGCGAGCAACTTAATCTATCGAGACCAGAGCGCGCGCTTCACCATTCCCTGCACAAGTCCTGCCACGTCACCTTCCCCCGCACAGCTTTCCGCCAGCGCATCGAAGAACTCAAAGGATGTCAACGCATACAGAGTTGCGATCCTCTTTCTCCTGTCTTCCGTCTCTCTCTTGCCTTCTCTCCGGCAAAGTTGATCCACCACCCGCGCCGCAGCCATTTGTCTTCGCCGGTTTCTGGCGTCGAGCACGGCGCCCAGCTCCGGATCGATGGCGGCGATACCGTGAATTCGCCGGAGCAGCAGCCGGTTCTTGGCCCAGAAGCCCGTGAACACTTCCACGAACTCCGCCAGCATCGCTTCGGCATCCGTCTGCTGCATCACGGTGCGCATCCGTTCCATTCCGCCATCCAAGGCGAGTTGATCAAAAAGCGCTTCCAGCACTCCCGTTTTGGTGCCAAATAAGTTGTGAACCGTCTGGCGTGTGACGCCGCTCGCGCGGGCGAGCGAGTCCATCGTGAGTTGCAGAAAGCCGTTGGACACCACTTGCGACCGCGCCGCGTCGAGAATGGCCGCACGCTTGTGATCGGAGTTTTCCAGACGCTTGCCTAGGGTGTAGGGTCGTTTGCAGGCAGGTACCTTCTTGGTCGCCACAAGCACCATCCTAATAGTTTCCTATTTAACTTGACAAGCTGTAAAAGTAAAATGAAAATGGAGTGGAATAGGATGAACGTGCAAGAAAGAACCGACCGGCGCGGCGCCATGGATCAGAAAGTTAAAAGCCGTTCCGCTGCCAAGCCGCCATCGATCTGGCTGCGCATAGGCTACTGGGCCTGCATCGTGATCGCCGTGGCGGTTGTCGTGCGCCGCGTGTTGGCTTTGGCGTACCCACCGCGCTCTGCTCCGCCTCCGGTTGCGGGACTCGATGTGGTATTCGCCTCGCACACGGCGCTCACGCTGGCCCACATTCTTCCCGCCTTGGCCTTTGTCCTCTTAACGCCATTCTTCGTTTTTCGCAGAACCGAGGAAACTGCTTGGGCTGAGCGCTTGTTGTTTCCGCTTGGTGCGGTTGTGGGCCTCACCGCCTACGCGATGACGAGTGTTGCTTCTATCGGCGGGTGGACCGAGCGCTCGGCGATTCTGTTCTTTAACACGCTTTTTCTGTTCTCGTTGTTTCGAGCCTGGCGGTACTGGCAACGGGGTGAGTCTGCTCTGAAGCGACGCTGGATGCTGCGTGCCATCGTCGTCTTGCTGGGCATCGCAACCACCCGTCCGGTGGTGGGACTGTTCTTTGCAACCAGCCCGCTTACTCATCTCATGCCGAGCCAGTTCTTCGGCGTCGCATTCTGGATCGGCTTTTCGATCAACACTGTGGCTATCGAACTCTGGCTCCGTTCCCGCGATCGATCCCGCTCGAACGCGGACTAAGAATCGCACCGGATTCAGTAACAAGGAACTACCAACGAACACCACTCCGAATACCATTCCGTCTTCGCCGGGTCACGCTGGGCCAAACCTCGGCATGCTGGCCATCCTGTATTTTGTTCTGTTCAACGCCGGCTTGTATCCTGTCACGGCCATGGCCGGCAAACCCTACTGGCCGGGTCCATGGGAGCCCGGCAGTGTGATTGTTCCGTACTTCCAGACGCACACGGCTCAAGTGTTGACGTGCCTGTTTCTTCAATTGGGCGCCACCATCTGCCTCGGGCTCTTCACAGCCTCCGCCGTGAGCCGGATGCAGGATCTGGGCGTACGATCCGCTGGTCCGTGGATTGCGCTGTTCGGCGGTTTTCTGACGGTTTTTAACGGCGTTGCGGCCAGCCTGATCGTGTGGACGATGATTCAGCCGGCGGTGGTTCAGGCGCCCTCGGTTTTGTTGGGGCTCTACTATCTCTCTTACGCCTTGGGCGGCCCGGGTTTTTCGATTCCGATGGGCCTGCTCATCGCGGGCATCTCCGTCCCGGCGGCGTTCTTAAAACTCTTGCCGCGCTGGATCGTCGTGCTGGGATTGCTGCTGGCAGTCGCCGGAGAGCTGAGTTGGTTCAACCTCATTAGTCCCCAGATGCTCTTCCTGATTCCGTTGACACGTTTCCCAGGGTTCATCTGGCTGATCGCGGTGGGGTTTGCTTTGCCGAAGAGGACTCGTGCGGCGCTCGCGCCTGAATGAACGAACACCGAGAGTGGCCTAGCTGCGCACGTAACATAAATGCTGATACGGCATGAAGAAGGGTGACCTGTCGAAGTTCATCGAGGAGGCTGTTCGCTGGCGTATTCTTCATCACACCGTCCGGGAAGCCCGCGGAGCTTTTGCGGACGTCTCTCCGGACGTACTCCAGAAGATGATTGACGAGGCAGTCGAAGACGTTCGGGCGAGAAGGGATAGATCCGATTCGGCCTTAATACGGATCCGGTTCAGCCGTAGTTCCCCAGAGTCGTCGGTTCTGTCGGTGCACCGCTATCTCTTTCCGCCGGGCTTTTTGGCGCTGAACTTTGTCGCGCTGCTGAGCCGAGATGAGTCTCGGCTCGGGCCTGTGACCCACTGGGGTCACAGATTGTTTCAACCCGGCTTCAGCCGGTGGCCTTGCTAAAGCCCACGCCACGACTTGCTCCGAAGCTTTAGATCGGCTTACGGCTTGGTGACGTCGATCATGTTGTCGTCGGAAATCCGGTCAATGAGCTTGTTGTAAGGGTCGATGCCGGCCAAGGTTGGCTGTTGGTCGACCACAATGACGAAGGTCTTGTGCTCTTCGGTGAACTTTTCCTTCCTCAAGTAAAGAGGCTTTTCCTCATCTTTTTTGCCGCTGAAGACGCCGACCTCAATGTAGTCGCTGAGCGGCATGGGGCTTTCCGCGCCGTTGCCATCGGCTTGCGACTTTCGGGCCTGCACATCGAGCGTGACCTTGTACTTGCCGTCCGCGGTCTTTTCCGACTTGGCCGAGATGGCTTTGTTGTCGTAAAGAACGATCCGGTTGAAGCCATCGTCAACCAGGTACTGCAACTCCGGCGGGGTTTGGGCTTTGATCGCTTCGACCAGCATGCGGGTATCGGGGTAGGCGCCACTCATGGCGCCAGCGCCACGAGTATTGTCGCCGGCATCCACTTGGTTGTTGGCGTTCGCGTAGCGGTGCTCCATGAGGAAGTTGTGCAGGGCGAGATTGAGCTTGTCCTCGCCGATATAGTCGGCGAGGGTATAGAGGATCTGGCCGCCCTTCTGGTACCAGACATAGTCCTCTCGCTGAACAAGCGCGAGTGGCGGTTCATGGCGGCTCTCGCCCGCGCGGCCGCGCAGATACCTGTCGAGCTCGTGACGAAGGTATCGATGCATCAGATCCCGGCCGTACTTCTGTGCCATCACCTGTAGCGCCGAATACTCGGCCAGGCTCTCCGACATCATGTTGGATCCTTCTACGTCCCCGCCAATCAGCTGATGCCCCCACCACTGGTGTCCCAGTTCGTGCGCGGTCACGAAGTAGGTAAAGTCGATGTCAGTTGGCTTCCTTACCCGGCCGATGAAGCCCATCCCTTCCGAGTACGGAATGGTGTTGGGAAAAGACTGGGCGAAGCTGCGATAGCGGGGGAACTCGAATATGCGGTATTGAGCGAACTGGTAAGGGCTGAAGACGCGCTGATAATAATCGAGCCCGGCCCGGGAACTCGCCAGCATGTCATCGATGTCGTAGGTGTGTGCGGGGTCGTAATACACTTCCAGGGAGGCATCGCCGCCAGACCCTTTGTATGCCTCCTTCCGGGTTTGGTAGCGGGCGGAGATGTAGGCGAAGAAATTCTGGATGTGCGTAGAGGCCATGCTGTATTCGAAGAAGCGCCGGCCGTCTGCCTGCCACTCGCGCTGCAGGTAGCCGGGCGCGATCGCGATCTGGTCGGCTGAAGTACTGACCACCGTGTGATACGTGATCCAATCGGATTCGCCAGCGGCAAAGAGGTTGTTCAGCGAGTGGACGGGATCGCCGCGATGGGCCATCTCTTCCAGCGGCGGCAGGTTCAGCTCCCTCCGACGGCGCGGATCGTCGAGCTCGAGACCCCGGTTGTAGCCGATGTAGGGAAAATAACCGACGTCGAAGAACGTTCCGTTATACGCAAACTCTGGCAGTTCATTGCCATCCCGGAAGCCGCGGGTTTGATGTCCGACATTACATGTGAGAATCAGGGTTTCTCCTGGCGCTAACGGCTGGTCCAGCGCGTAGATCGAATACATGTTTCGAGGCGCGGAACTAACCAGATGAAACGGGCGGTCGAATTGGACGTTCGTGACCGACTTCTGCTGATCGGTGAGGTGGATCCGGGCGATCGGCTGGCTGGTCTTGTTCTGTAGCGTCAGACGGGCCGTGCCATCGAAGGAGCGCCGTTCCGGATAGATGTTGACGGCCGCCTCCACTGCAGTGACCTTGGGTTGAAGCAGGTTTTCGTACTGTTTGAACTGACGTTCGTAATCCGCCTGAATGGCGCGGCGAGCGTCGTCGTTGAGGTACTCATTGAGCACGTGCGCGTTATAGAAGTACCAGCCGCCGGAGCAGATCGCGATGACCACGAAAAGCAAGGCGAGCGGCCCCAGCCGGGGAGTCAGCCGCATGGCCTGGCGAATACGGGCGCGCAGCGAATCCTCCTCGCCCCGCCGCGACAGGGCGACGGAGAGGACTCCTAAGAAAGCGGCAATGGACAGCCAATATGTGGTTGCCCAGAAGATGGCGGGGACGAAATGACCGTAGCCGTTCATGTCGGAGTAGCTGTACGCGGGGACCTGGCCGATCAGGTAGAGCGTATTCTGCCAGCCGAAACTGTATAGGATCGGCATCAACACGAAGACGCCGATCAGGGCGCCGTGACCTACGAACTTGTTCGACACAACGGTCTGGATAAAGACGGCAAATAGCGCGAAAGTGAGGATCTGCGGGAAGGTAACGATGTAGAGTTCCTTGAAGTACTGCAGAAACTCGTAGTGGTAGTAGCCGGCAATGGTTTGCATGCCGATGCCCACGAACAGCGCAACCGTAAGCAGGATCAGTTCGACCACGATGATGGCCGTGAAGCGCGAGAGCCAGTCGGTGGACTCTCGCATAGGCAGCGCGTCATGAATGCCGTCGAAGTGGGTGTCGCGCTCGCGCCATAGCAGTTCGGCCGCATACAGAGTCGCAACGATGTAAAGAAAGAGTGTGGCGCTGCCCTCCACAGCTTGCAGCATGAGGTAGGTGACTGGCCAGACGTCTCGTCCGGCGATCCGGCCTGCGAACTGTCCGTTGTTGATGCCGAAAGCCACCAGCAACGCGACGATGGCCCAAAACGGTATGTCGCGAAGGATGTTCTTCAAGCGCAGGCGGGTGAGCGAGACGTATTGGGCAAAAGTCGTCGGCGCCGTGAAGGCCTGATGGACGCGCGGGAGGCAAGCCGCGACCAGGGAGCGAACAGGCCGTTCCTCCTCCAGATCTTCCTGTTTTCGCTTGGCGGCGCGGCGCCCCTGGGCTCGAGCCGTGAGAGCCTCGACGGACATCGGGAAGAGCACCCACACAGTGACGATCGAGGCCAAGCCCAATGCTAGCCATAGCAGGCGGTTGTAAAGGAAGATGCCATTAGCCAGGGCGGGCGACCAGGTTACGAACAGAGTGTTCTTCTCAATCACAGTCCAGTAGCGGGTGACATCGTCCAACAGGATCAGTCCGATCGGGTCGAGAATGCCGGACCAGAAGCGTTCCAGCGAACGCGTCGCCGAAAAGACCGTGATGCCAATGACATAGATCATGAACAGCGCGACACCCTGCAGATAGACGATGAAGAGTCTTCGCGTCAAGGCGGCAACGGCGAAGAACGCCGAACCGAGGAAGAGGATTTGGACAACGACGATGGAGAGGAAGGGCTGCAGATAAGCCCATTGATGGTTCGGTCCGATGCGCGCATGATCGGCCCACGGCGCAAACGTGCCGAGGTAAGCGCCGAGGAGTACGCCCGAAAAGGCGAAGACCGTCGTGACGAAGGAGCCGGCCCAGCGTCCGCCCAAATAAGAAAACTTCGAGATGGGCTTGGTAAACAAGATCTGGTAGGTATCGCGCTGGAAGTCGCGAAGAATGGACGTGCCGAAGATGGCGGCGATCACGATGATGCCGAAGAGCGCCGAACCGATGTCGTTGTAGGCATTGGCATAGGCCGAGTTGAGCAGGACCTTGCCGTTACCGCCGCCAAGCGGTCCGAAGTCGCGGGCGGCCACGTTGAGGAAAGAAAACGTCAGCCACAGCGCGAAGTAAACGTACGTCGAGAGACTCTTGAATCGAAACTTGAGCTCGAAGGTGAAGAATTCCCAGAAGAGTGCCATGGTTGAATCCCTCCGGCTAATTCCGATTCTGGCGCTTAGCCAGCTCGGAAAGGTTGAGGAAGTACACGTCCTCCAGGTCGGAATCGACGGCGTGGAAACCGTCGCCCGGAGGGCTATCCGCGTAGACACGGAGCTCATGCTGCCCGCCCACCAGGTGACTGGAAATCACGTGGAACTGGCTTTCGATGGCGCGCAGTTCGTCGTCGGTAGAGACCACCTTCGACCAGATCTTGCCATTCAGTGCGCCGATCGTTTCGTTCGGAGCGCCCTCCAGCAACAACTCGCCCGAGGCAATGATGGCCATGCGGGCGCACAAGCTGGCGAACGTCGTCCACGATGTGGGTGGATAGGATGACGATGCGGTCCCGGCCGACCGAGGAGAGCAAGTTCAGGAAGCGATTCCGCTCAGCCGGGTCCAGGCCGGCTGTCGGCTCGTCCACAATGATGAGGCGGGGATTCCCAAGCAGAGCTTGGGCGATGCCGAAGCGCTGCTTCATTCCGCCGGAATACGTGGATAGGGACTTCTTGCGGACCTCCCACAGATTGGTCTGCTGCAGCAGTGCATCCACGGTCTCCTTACGTTCGGCCTTGGAGGTGACGCCCTTCATGACAGCCAAGTGTTGAAGCATGTCCTGCGCGGATATCTTGGGATAAACGCCGAACTCCTGCGGCAGATAGCCTAGAACGCGGCGAACCTGGTCCTTCTGGCGGAGCACATCGATGCCGTCCAGGTCGATGGAGCCCGAGTCGGGATCCTGCAGCGTAGCCACGGTCCGCATCAGGGAGCTCTTGCCGGCTCCGTTCGGGCCGACGAGGCCGAACATGTTGTTGCCTATCGAGAGCGAGAGATTGTTGATTGCTCTCACTCCGTTCGGGTACGTCTTGGAAAGACCGGTGATCGTAAGGGCCAAACGCCTACCTCCTCGGGTGCCACTCTCTGCTGCTGATTGGGCGGGCGAACAGCCTGAATGGTTTCAGCATTTTACCAGCTTTCGGCGGCCGCAGGGCGGGTTGAAGAGGGCGAAAAGGACGGTATGTGAACCAAGCCGGTACCAGCCACGGGCAGCCGCTGGCCCGCTTTCCTGGTGATTCGGTTGAACTTCCGGGGGTGTTTAATCGTTTGTCATGTTGTAAGCCGATGCGCGATTGACCTACGATAGGCGGCGTAGCCAGTTGAGGTAGGGAATTGGGCGCGGCTTTCGTGGGAATACGAGAATGTCCGCCGCATCCATCGCCACCGTCTCTTTCGGCTCCAGAGCCTTCGGGCCGGGCTACACTTGGGCTACCGGCGTAACGGTGGCAGGAACCTCAAAAACCTTGGATGCGGATCTAAGTCTCGTAGAGCGATGTCTGGGGGGCGATCAGGCCGCCTGGGAAGAGCTGGTCAAAACCCAGAGCCGGCGTGTGTACGCGATCTGTTATCGCTTTACGGGAAAAGACAGCGAAGCCCAGGACATGACGCAGGATGTGTTCCTTCGCGTCTTTAAAACGCTGGGATCGTTCCGTTCGGGTGAAGGCTCATTTGTTGTGTGGCTGACGCGGCTGACGCGGAATCTATTGATCGATCACTACCGCCGGACGAAACTGGACCGGGCCACCGATTCGATTGAAGACCAGCTGCCGGTGTTGGAAGGAAAGACGTCGCAGTTTGACCGCACCGATGGTATGCTGGCCGGCCGTGAAGCCAGTGAGTTGCTACAGGCAGCCTTGCAGAAGCTGTCGCCGGAACTGAGAGAGGCTGTGATTTTGCGTGATCTCGAGGAATTGGAGTATCGGGAAATTGCCAAAGTGTTGAGCGTGCCGGAAGGCACGGTGAAATCGCGGCTGAATCGTGGCCGCGCGGAATTGGGCCGGGTGTTGAAGCGTCACAAGGTGGCTGTATGAACTGCGTCGAATTCGAAGTCCAGCTCAGCGACTATCTTGATGGTGTGCTTGGTGAAGCCGATCGGCGGGAGCTGGAATCGCACGCTGGGGAATGTACCCTGTGCCAGGAGTTGATGCAGGACGCCCGCATGGCAATCAGCTTCATGGAGCGCGTCGCTGACGTAGAGGTTCCGCCGGAACTGGTGACGCGGATTGTGTACCACGCTCCCGAATGGGCGTTTGCGCCATCCTTTGGAGCGCCGCGAGCATGTTGGGCTCGGCGTTCTCAAAGTGGTTCCAGCCGGTGCTCCAGCCGCGGTTCGCGATGGGCATGGCCATGACGATTCTTTCTTTCGCCATGCTTGGCCGCTGTACCGGTGTGACGGTGAACAGGATCTCGCCCGCCGATTTGAGTCCGGTCAAGGTTTGGGGAGACCTGGAAGACAAGGTTCTTCGCACCCGGGATCGGGCCACCAAGTATTACGAGAATCTGCGGCTGGTCTATGAGGTGAAGTCGCGGTTAAGAGAATTGCAGGAACAGCAGGAGAACGCTCGCTGCGCAGGACAACGCGCGCCCGCCCGGGCGGAGACTTCAAAGTCCGGCACAACAGCGCCTGAGGGGGGTAAATCGAAATGACTTGTTATCAACATCCGGAAACGGCAGCAGTGGCATTCTGCCGGTCGTGTGGGCGCGGACTTTGCGCGCTTTGCCAGCGGCCCGCTGAGGGCACGGTTTTTTGTCAGGAGCACGTACCCATGAACTACACAGGGACTTACAGCAGCGCCCCGCCCGATCCGGCGGCCAATCCCTATACCCAGCAGGCCCCTCGCCATCGCCGCGCAATCGATGCGCACCTCGCCCGGCCTCGCCTTTCTGCTGGGTCTCCTTCCCGGCGTTGGAGCCATCTACAACGCGCAGTACCTGAAGGGCTTCCTGCACGTGGCCATTTTCGGCCTGCTGATCACGCTGATTGACATACGATCATGGGGGTGGCCAAGCGTTTCTAGGGATACTCACGGCGGCTTGGTATGCGTACATGCCGTTCGAGGCCTACCATACCGCCAAGCGGAGGCAACTCGGCTTGCCCGTCGACGAATGGTCGAGCTTGTTGCCCAAAGGACACGGTCTCCGGCCGCATTCCGGTCGGCCCGATCGTGTTGATCGTGCTCGGCGTCGATCTTCCTGCTCTCCGAGTTTGACCTGATCCGGTTTCGCGACATCGCCCGGTTCTGGCCCGTACTGCTGATCCTGATTGGCGCTTATTCGCTGTTCAACCGGTTCTCGCCGGGCCACCCCGGGGCGCCGCCGTCGTACCCTGGCGCGGGAACTCCTCCGGACCGGCCGATCGAGGTGCGTCATGAACAATAGGTGGGGGTCTCTACGCCCAAGCCGATCCGCGGACCGGTTCTTCTGATTGCGCTCGGCATACTGTGCGCAATGCACCAGGCAGGTGTTCTCTCGCTCTCGCGGACGTGGCCGCTGATCATCATCGTGGTTGGCGTGTTGAAACTGATTGAGCGGGCCTTCCTGCCGGCCGCCGTTCCACCTCCGTATCCGACCAATGGGCCGCACAAACCGCGAGCCCTGGGGCCTATCCATATCAGGGCTTCACCAAGACGCCGGGCGCAGCCGGACCAACCCAATCGTCGACGCCCAATCCGCCCGCTGGAGGAACAAGACAATGAGACCAAGAGGATCCATCGTCGGACCGCTGATTCTGATTACCATCGGCGTTCTGTTCCTGATGCACACGATCTGGCCGGAGTTCTCGGTCGGCGATATCATCAGTCGCTACTGGCCTTTCCTGCTGATCGCCTGGGGCGCGCTGCAGCTGATCGAAGTGAGCATTCGCTTCGCCCGAAACACGCCGCTTCCCGCCAACGGCGTCAGCGGCGGCGGCTGGTTTCTGGTGGCCATCATCTGTCTGGTGGGCCTCGGCTATTACGAAGTACACAATCGCACCGACACCTGGTGGCGGCGGGCTGGAATCGAACAGGGAGTGGAGATGTTCGGTGACGCGCACGACTACGAGGTTGCGCTCGTCAAGAAGACCGCCGGAAAGAACCCGAAGGTCATCATTGAGAACTTCCGGGGCGACGCCAAGATTACCGGCGCCGACGTGACCGAGGTCTCGGTGACGGGACACAAGACCATTCGCGCACTGGATGAAGGCGAGGCCAATCGCGCCGATCAGGCGACGCCGGTGGAAGTCGTGAACGATGGAAACAACATCGTTATTCGCTGCAACCAATCCAATGCCAAGGGCCGCACTCGCATCGCGACGGACCTGGATATCACGGTCCCGAAGGGTGCGGCCATCGAGGCGAACGGACGCCAGGGCGACTTTCAGATCAACAACCTCGGCGGAAATGTCGACATCGTCAGCGAAAGCGCCGGTGTCCGAATCCAGGATGTCGACGGCTACGTGAAAGTAGATACCCGCGGCAGCGACATCGTGCGCTGCACCAACGTCAAGGGAACGGTTGATCTCAAGGGCCGTGGCACCGACGTGGAACTGGAGAAGATCGGCGGCCAGGTTTCTATCCTCGGCACCTACTCTGGTACCGTGTCGATGCGCGACCTCGCCAAGCCACTGCGGCTGGAGGGAATGCAAACCGATCTTAACGGTGCAGAAGCTTCCGGGGCAAATCCGCATGGAGCGCGGAACCTTCAGCGGCGAGAATCTGGAAGGGCCGATCCAGATGACGACGCGTGCAACCGATGTCGAAATCAACGGCTTCACCGACTCGCTGCAGCTCGAAGTCGATAAGGGCGACATTGATCTGCGGCCCTCTCGTCTTCCGTTGGCCAAGATGAACGTTCGCACCCGCAGCGGCAATATCGAAATCGCCGTGCCCGAATCCGCGAAATTCGAGTTGAAGGCCGCCACCGATCATGGCGACATCGAGAATGAGTTCGGGGAACCACTGAAGCAGGTCAGCTATGGGAATGGCGCCAAGCTGGAGGGCATGGTGGGAACCGGCCCCAATCTGAGCCTGGTCACCGAGCGCGGCACGATTACCGTTCGCAAGGCCTCGGCCAACGACAAGCAGCCAGGACAAAATGAAGCCGGGCGGCATGGACTCCGACGATCAGCCGCTTCCCGCGCCAGCCGCCCCGGCAGGGCCGAAGGCTCCTAAGGCGCCCAAGCTGCCGGTCGGAAAGTCAGTGGAACTGTAGGCCCGCTACTCGGTGGCGTGGACGGCGACAAGGTTCGATTCCATCGGACACCCCGGCGGAAATATGAACATCCAACACGGCCTCAAACGGCTTGCCGAACGACCCGTGCGCGTGCTTCAGCCCTCGCTCAGCGTGTGCAGGGTGTTGGCATGGCAAACATATTCGACCGCAGCGCCCGTGCCGAGGGTCGTGGTTCCGGCCAGGATCAGGACGTAGTACGACGGATCGATTCCACGTGCCAGAGCGATTAACGCGTAGTCCTCTTTGATGGGGATGTCAGTCGCCGCGGAATAAACCGCCTGTTCGCCAGGTTGGGGACGCATGTTGACAAGCGAAACGCCGCCCTTGCTTGGTCCCGTGTCCAGTCTTTTGAACACGAAGTCTTGGGTGCTGGGCCAATCTCGCAGCGATAAGTTCTCTGCCGGCGAGCCCATGAAGATCAAGTTGCGGCTCTTCGCATCGTCGAGGGACACCAGCCGCCCGCGCTTCACATGGAGTTCGTGACGAAGAAGAGCGAAAGTTGCGTCCAGTTCGTGGACGCCGAGCACCTCGCCGACACCCGTGTAGTGATCGAGGATGTGCTCCGGCGAATCCGTTTGAGGATCGAAGTACCGCAAACCTGTTCCGGGCCGGCCTATGAAAGCCGCATTGCTGAAGATGACCCAGGGAGCTTCCGGACTAGTGGTGAAGACCTTCCAAAAGCTAGCGTAGCTCGGGTGACAATGTTTCGGAATCGAGAGATGTGTACGGTTGCGGCCTGGGATAGATGAGAAATCCGATGAAGGCGAAAGTCAGCAATAGGGCGCCTGCTGAAACGAAGGTGGCGATTTGCCAAGTTCGGTAAGGAAGGCGGCCGGGCTGGGGCTGTCTGCTCCGCAACGCTGGTGGCGCCAGCGGAACTTGGTGCATCGGACGCACGCGCTTCGGCAATGGCCGCCTCTCGATGCACAAAATTCACCATATAGATGCCACGAGGGATCTCGACGATAATGGGGTCATCCTTGCCTTGGTCAGCGTAGTAATCGGCAAGCTTCGAGCGGAGGCGCCCGGTTTGGACGCGAACGGCGGAGTCCAGTCTGGCATCGAAGTTCGGTCGCCGCCCAAATACTTCCGTAGCGATTTGATATTCTTTCGCTGGGACGCCGGGGAATTCGATGGCACGTTCCGCCAGGTAGCGGAGCAGTTTGCAAAGAGATTCTGAGCCGTGCAACACCTCGCTGTTCACGAGCCGCTGAATCTGGCTGTGCTCAGCGGTGAAAGCCGACCCTGTAACAGACATCGTTAATGAACATAACAAGGTCTCCAAACGATTGCAATAGTTGAAATTAGTAATGTCACCTGAAGTAACAAGCGCAACGATTCTTAAGCTAGCTGCAATCCATGTTTAGGATGGTTGAATCCGCCCAACGACCGAGTCTTAGGAGCAAGTGGAGGCCAATAAAGTGGCTCTTGCCGGTTCTTGTGTCAGTGGCCGGCTCAGCGGCTCCGGTCACTTTCAGCAAAGACATCGCTCCGCTCGTGTTCACCCGCTGTTCTCCGTGCCACCGCCCAGGCGAATCGGCGCCTTTTTCACTGCTGTCCTATCAGGACGTGCGTAAACACGCTTCGCAAATTGCGGTAGTTACCTCGCAACGGATTATGCCTCCGTGGCCTCCTGAGGCCAACCACGGTGAGTTCTTGGGTGATCGCCATCTGACCGAAGCACAGATCAAGCTGATTGCCGACTGGGTTAAACAGGGAACCCAGGAGGGCAATCCAGCCGAGACACCGGCCCCGCCTCCCTTCACGCAGGGCTGGCAGTTGGGGGCTCCCGACCTCGTGATCCGGATGTCGCAGCCCTATCTGCTTGGAACCACGGAAACCGACGTTTGGCGGAACTTCATTGTTCCCACTGGCTTAAAGGAAACGAGATACGTCCGGGCGCTGGAGTTGCGGCTGGACCATCCGCGGGCGGTTCACCATGCCAATATCGTTCTCGACCGGGCGCAGACTCTGAGGAAGCGGGACGGCAAAGACGGCTTGCCTGGGTTCCCCGGCATGGACGTGACGACGGAAGCTGCTGCGAACGACTTTGATCCGGATTCCCACTTCCTGGTCTGGAAACCCGGCACGGTTCCGACGACGGAACCGCCCGATATGAGTTGGAGGCTGGATCCGGCTACGGATCTGATATCTGAACCTGCACATGAAGCCGACAGGCAAACCGGAATCCGTTCAAGCCGAAATTGGTCTGTATTTCGCCGACCGGTCTCCGACCCGCTTTCCGATGCTGGTCCAACTGGAGCATGATGGCGCCATTGACGTCCCGGCCGGCCAGAGTTCTTCGGTAACGGACGAACTGGTGCTTCCGGCGGACGTCGAGGTACTCGGCATCTACCCGCACGCGCACTTTCTGGGCAAGGTCCTGGAGGCGTGGGCGACGCTGCCCGACGGCAGCCGGCGCTGGCTCATTCGGATCCCGGATTGGGACATCAACTGGCAAGCGGTGTACGACTACAAGACCCCAATCGCGTTGCCCAAAGGCACGACGCTCGCGATGAAGATTACCTACGACAATTCGGAATCCAACCCGCGAAATCCGAACCATCCGCCGAAACGAGTCGTCTCAGGCAACCGCGGCGAAGACGAGATGGGGCACATTTGGCTGCAGCTGCTGCCGAAGCCGGAGGGAAGTGGGCAAAAGGAAGCAAGGCTTGCGATTCAAGAAGCCGTTATGCGGCGGCGGCTGGTCAAATACCCGGCCGACTTTCTCGCCCACTACAACCTGGGGGCGGTTCTTCAATTACGCGGAAAGCTCGATGAAGCGATCGTGGAATACCAGGATGCTTTGCGTGGTGAACCGGGAAACGCTACTGCCAGAAACAGCCTGGCTACTGTGCTGATTCTCGAAGACCGCGTACCGGATGCGATTCGCGAGCTTCGAGAAACACTGCGGATAGACCCGTTGTACTCGAATGCCCGATATAACCTGGCGCGTGCGCTGGCCGACACGTGGTGATTCTGACGGCGCAGCGAAAGAGTTCGCCACGTTACTGGAGCGAAAGCCAGACGACGCTGACGCGCAAGGCGGTTTGGGCGGAGTCTACTTCCTGCAGAAGCGATATTTGGAAGCGGTTACACACTTCCAGGCCGCCGTCACGCTCGATCCCACGAGTGCTGATCTTCAAGCAAGTCTCGGGTCCGCGCTGGCGCTGAGTGGTGACCTGGAGGGAGCGGTTCGCGCTTTTCAACGAGCCTTGCAGATTGATCCGAGCCACGAAGCGGCGCGCGCGAATCTTGCTATCGCGTTGTCAACACTCAGACAAAAGAAGTAAGCGATTACAATAACACCCCATTGCTGGAGCCACCCCAGGGGCTGACTTTGTGGTCGGTAACAACGCGGTAACAAGGTAGCAGCGAGTGGTTTCATTCCCTTTACTTGCAATGAGTTAAGCATCGTTAACTGCATCAAACCTCAAACTACTTCCCAGACCGGACTAATGGATTAATACTGCTAACGTGATTCTATTAGTAGAATCAGCAGGGGCCGCGCCCGTTGCTTACCGGGTTCGGAAATTCTGAATGTTTCAGAGGTTATCTCCAAGGAGAGAAAAGGTATGGGAGTTTTAAGGGGTCGGTGGACCGTCTGGGCCATCGTTGCAATTCTCACAGTATTTTTCACCGCGAGCGCTTCGGCGCAGCAGGTGTTCGGAAGCATTTACGGCACGATCACGGATGCGTCGGGCGCCGCCGTGGCGAACGCCAAAATCACGATTTCGGACCCTGCAAAGGGCACGAGTTTCGAACTCACCACGGATGCGTCGGGCAACTACCGAAAAGGCCAGTTGATTCCCGACACCTACAAGATCACCATCGAGGCGGCCGGGTTCCAAAAAGTGGTCTCGAACGACATCGTGGTTGAGGTTGATGCGCAGGCGCGCTTCGACGCCGCCCTTAAAGTCGGCGACGTTACCACCGAAGTCGAAGTAACAGCGGCGGCTCCGCTGCTGCAAACCGCCAGCGGCGACGTTTCGCAGACCTTCACGTCGAAAGAGGTCACGGAGCTGCCGAACATCGGGCGAAACGTGCAGTCGATGGAACTGCTCCAGCCGGGATCGGCGAAGATGGGCTGGCAGCACGCCTCGGATGAGAATCCGCAGGGCAGCGTGCAAATGGTTGTCGACGGCCAGTTGTTTAGCGCGATGGGGTACGAATTGGACGGAACCACGAACCAGGATCCGATCCTGGGGATCATCGTGATTAACCCGACCATGGACTCCCTTTCCGAGGTCAAGCAGGCGCTGCAGAACTTCGACGCCGAGTTTAACTATGGTGGGCGGCGGCGTTGCCTCCTACTCGACGAAATCCGGCTCGAACGAGTTTCACGGCGATGCCTTCGAATACCTGCAGCTCAACACGCCCGGGTTTACAACCTTTGCCAGAAATCCTTTCTCCAACCTGCCCTATGCGACCTACCGCCAGAACCAGTTCGGCGGTTCGATCGGCGGGCCAATCATCAAGGACAAACTTTTCTTCTTCGGCGACGCGCAATTGAACCGGCAGTCGCAGGGCGGTTCGATTGTCACCAGCGTGCCGACAGCGAAGAATCTCGGTGGCAATTTCAGCGACTGGCTGGCCTACAACCCGAATTACCAGATCTACGATCCGACAACGGGCAATCCGCAGACGGCGTAGGCCGCACGCCCTATCACAACAACATCATTCCGACGAGCCAACTCAGCCCCCAAGCCCAAGCTATTGCCAAGTACTTTCTACCGCCCAATACGCAGCAGATTCCGGATGCGCCGTTTGTCAACAACTATGCGGCGAACGGCGCCACCGCCATCACCGGCAACGCCTGGAACACGCGCGAAGACTACTACATCAACCAGAAGAATACGATCTTCGGTCGCTATAGCTATGCGGCGTACACCGAAGCCGCGCCGGGAGCGTTTGGTGAGGAGGCCGGCGGCCCCGCGTTCGTCAACTATGCGGGAAACTCGCAGGCTTTGAACCAGAGCCTGGCGATTGGTTGGACCGACACCATCAGCCCGACGCTGATCAACGAGTTCCGCTTTGGCTGGATGAAGTATCACGTGTTTCGACGTTCCGAACGGCTACGGAACCACGCCGGCGGCGGACGCCGGCATTCCTGGCCTGAACCTCTGACAAGACCTACACGTCGGGCATGCCGTATTTCAATATCACGTCGCCTAACGACGCTTACCAGCTCGGTTACGCGCTGGGAGCCAATCAGTGCAACTGTCCCCTGACCCAGACCGAGTCGCAGATCCAGTTTGTCGATAACGCGACAAAGGTGATCGGCAAGCACAGCATCAAGTTCGGCGCGGACCTTCGCTGGGCAACAGAACCTCCGGGTTCCCAGCGACAGTCACCGCGCCGGCGAACTGACATTCAACGGCGGCGACACAGGAATCGTTCCGACGGTAGGAGCGGGCGTTTCCCCAGGCATCGGGCTCGCGACGTTTCTGCTGGGCGATGTGTCGAGCTTTCAACCGCTACGTCAGCACCAGCACCGACGCCAAAGAACGCCAGCACCGGCTCTTCTGGTACGGACAGGACGAATGGCGCCCAACCTCAAAGCTGACCGTCACCATCGGCTTACGCTGGGAAATGGTCTTCCCGGAGTCGGTCAATGCTGCGGGTAACGGCTCGACGCTGAACCTTAAGCAATGGCCTGATGTATGTGTTTGGCGTGGGTGGTGTTTCGAACCACGGCATCCAAAGCATGAACTGGCATAATTTCGCCCCTCGACTTGGCTTCGCGTACCAGATTGACTCTAAGACCGTCATCCGTGGCGGATACGGATGGAGTTACGATCTGGGAACGTTTGGATCGACCTTCGGTCACAACGTGACGCAGAATCCGCCGGTTCTTTCGCAACCAAAACATCAATGCCCCGAACGGTTTCACCGACGTGTTCACGCTCGCAGTTGGGCCGCCGACTCTGGCGCCGATAGTCGTCGGCCCCAACGGGACATTCCCGCTGCCAAACGGCATCAATCCGCAGTTTCGGCCTCCGGAGGTCACGTTGCCGACGACCTACCAATACAACCTCGCCCTACAGCGCCAGGTGACCAGCAAAATCTCTATTACCGCAGCCTATGTCGGGAACTCGAACCGGCACGATTTCATCGGTACCGGTCAAACGGTCAATCCGAATGAAGCCGGTCTACATTCCCGGAGTTACCAACACGAACCTGGACAGACCTTATTACGGGCTGTATGGATGGACGCAGGATTTATCAGTACTACTGCAACTGCTCCAACGAGCACTACAATGCATTCCAGGCTGCAGTTTAAAATCAACAACTGGGCTGGTTGGTCACTGCAGGGCAGCTACACGTACCAGAACCAGTATGGAGATGGCTGGGGCTACGATCCGAATTACTACTTCCTCTACGGCCCTCGTGCCTTGGGGCAGGGGAATACAGGAAGCTTACCCAAACAGCAATGGACCATCGCGCAGACCTACGACATTCCGTATGGCCACGGAAGGAAGTACGGCGCTAGCGTTAACAGGGCGGTTGACGCCGCACTGGGCGGATGGACGCTCAGCGGCGTAATGACCTACTACAGCGGCTTCCCCTTCGAGCCGACGCTTGAGAACTACGGCACGCAGGGCGGTCAACCGAATGTGGGCCCGAACAACCGGCCTGACCTCGGGGCAGGCAATCCGTACTGCCGGATCAACGGGAAACCGAATCTGTTGGTTCGGTTGTGCACCAGGTTCACTCGGATACCAAGGCAACCTGAACGCGGCATTCCTTATTCCCAAGGCGAACACGTTCGGGAACTACCCAATCAATAGCCTGTACGGTCCCATCTTCATCCAGCAGGACCTCTCGATCATGAAGACGTTCCACTTCACGGAGCGGATTGGATTCCAGCTGCGCACCGATGCCAGGAACATTTTCAACCATACGAACCTCGGCACGCCGAACACCGATATTCAGAGCCCGAGCGTCGGCCAGATTACGGGCCTGGCCGGCGGCGCCTTCATGCGAAGCTTGCAGTTCTCCGGAACCCTCCGCTTCTAACAAACCTGCAACGCTTTAGAATCACAAACCGGCAGCGCGCAAACGCTGCCGGTTTTTTCATGGCCGACGAATTTCGGGCAACCGCCGAGTCTGTGTGAAAACTCCAGCACAGATCTCAGCCAGGCCACCGGCTGAAGCCGGGTTGAAACAATCTGTGACCGGGACACGCCGAGAGGAGTTACTCTGCAGAAGAGCTGGTCGCAGTCAGGACCCTATCTGCATTGGAGCGGATGCCCCTATCTCAGCATGGTTCCGGGTGGGCAGTTGAACATTGGCGAGGCCGTCATGGCGCTCCCCCAGGCCAGAATCCGCGAACGAGCCAACCCGGGCGATCGGTTCGGAAAGGCGAGAGGAGATGCAGAAACAATTGAGTGGATTGCCGGTTGTCCGGCCGGATGTTGCCGGCATTGATCTGGGCAGCGAACGGCATTGGGTATGTGCGCCCGCTCTCAACGGAGAAGGGCGCGAGGTGAATGATTTCGGCGCTATCACGGCAGAACTGATCCGCATGGCGCAGTGGCTGAAAGAGCGAGGCGTTCAGTCGGTGGCGATGGAGAGCACCGGCGTGTACTGGATCGCTCCGCATGAAATTCTGGAGGCCCAGGGCTTGGAGGTGCTGCTGGCCGATACGCGGCAGTTAGAGCGCGTGCCGGGGCGCAACCGGAAGAGCGATCCCAGCGACTGCGAGTGGCTGCAAAGGCTGCATAGCTGCGGTCTGGTGAAAGGCTCGTTCCGCCCTCCTGAGCAGGTGTGCATGCTGCGCACACTGATACGGGATAAAGGCAATCTGGTGGCAGAGCGGTCCGATTGGATTCGGCGACTGCAAAAAGGCCTCGATCAGATGAATGTGCGGCTGCACCGGGCGGTTTCCGATGTGGACGGAGCCACGGGGATGGCGATTCTGCGCGCCATCGCCGCCGGCGAGCGGGATCCGCGGCAACTGGCCCGGTTGCGCGACCGCGGATGCCGGAAGAGCGAGGAGGAGATTGCCGAACAACTGACTGGTCACTGGCGGGAAGACCATTTGTTCAGTCTGCGCCAGAGTCTGCAGATGTACGATGCCATCGAGCAGCGCATCGCCGATTATGATGGCGAGATTCTGCGTCTGCTGAACCGCATGACACCGGAACAACGGCGCCAGCAATCGGCTCCCGCGCTGAAGAATCAGCCCAAGATGAGAAGCTTGCGCAAGCGGGGCCAGGAGCCGGCGCGCCAGGCGCTGTACAGAATGAGCGGGGTGGATATGACGCAAATCGATGCGGTTGGCGTCGAGACGGTGCAGATCGTGTTGAGCGAGTATGGACCCGATCTGAGCCGGTTTCCCACCGAGAAGCAATTCATCTCGCACGCTACGCTGGCTCCCCGGGTACCGAAGAGCAGTAATAAGCCGATTCGCAAAAAAAAGCGCAACAGCGCCAGCACGCGAGTCGCGGCGGCGTTGCGCATGGCGGCCTTGTCGGTGCGCCACAGTCAAACCGCCCTCGGCGCCTATTACCGGAGCATCTCGCGCCGGATCGGAGCGGATGTAGCTGTATTCGCCACGGCCAGGAAACTGGCCAGCTTCATCTACCGGCTCCTGCGGTGGGGCCAGCCATACGTCGATGAAGGCGCCGAAGCTTTTGAACGCCGCTATCAGGATCGCCGCATCCTCGGCCTTGCATCCAGGGCCAGAGAGTTAGGCTATGCACTCACTCCAGCTACAACCTGATCGTCCAACCACAGTGGGTCACAGGCCAGCATGAGCGCCGGAGTGCACACCCGCAATGATGAAAAAGTTGTTGGAATAAGAGAGCGAGGAAGAAGTGGGCCGTGTCGCGGAAAGACTTCGGTCGAAACAGAACTTGGCTCGGATTGCAGAACTGGACCCTGAATTGGGCCGCAGTTGGGCCTGTAGAGCAACCTAGAAGAGTCGCTGCCATCCCTTCCTGGCGAGAAGGAGCGAACGATGATTACGGCAATCCGAGAGCGGTGCGCGGGAATCGATGTGCATCGCGATTTTGTGATGGTGTGTCTGATGTGGGGCCCCACCGAGGGCGAGGCGCATTGGGAGATCAAGCGCTTCGACACTACGGAGCCCGGCCTGAAACAACTGGATGACTGGCTCAGCGCGGAGCAATGCCAGGATGTGGTGCTGGAAAGCACCGGACCGTATTGGGAACCGGTGGTGAATGTGATTGGCGAAGGGCGGCAAATCTGCCTGGCCAACCCGCAGGAGGTCAAGAACCGCCGCGGCCACAAGACGGACAAGAAAGATGCTTGGTGGCCGGCCCACTTGTATCGTCACAACATGATCCGGGCCAGCTATCTGCCGCCCGCGCCGGTGCGCCAACTACGGCTGCTGACGCGGCGGCGGCGGGAACTGATCCGCAATGCGGCGCAGGAAAAGAATCGGGTGCAAAAACTGCTGGAGCAAAGCAACATCAAGCTGCGCAGCGTGCTCAGCGATGTGTTCGGGGTTTCCGGCGCGGCGATGCTGGAAGCGATCGTGGTCGAGGGCAAGACCGACCCGGCTGAAATCGCCAGCCTGGCCCGTGGCACCTTGCGGCACAAGAAAGAAGCCATCGCCGGTTCGCTGACCGGCTTTCAGATGCCGGAAACCCATCGCTTCCTCATCAGACAAGCCATGGAACATCTGGCCACACCGGTGGAACATATCGAGGAACTGGACCGCCAAATCCAATCGCACCTGGTCGCGCACGGCATGCAGCAGGCCGCCGAGTTGGTCCAGAGCATCCCCGGCATCCAGAGCACCAGCGCGGCCGAGATGGTGGCGGAAGTAGGCTCGGACGTCAAAGCCTTCCCCACGCCGGGGAACTTAAGCTCGTGGGCGGGCGTCTGTCCCGGCAACACAGAGAGCGCGGGGAAGCGCGGCTCCTCACGGACCACCAAAGGGAATCCCTGCTTCCGGGCGACGCTCAATCAAAGCGCCTGGGCCGGTTCGCGCAAGAAGCAGTCCGACTTCCAGAGGCGCTATGAGAAACTCTCGCCGCGCCTAGATCACAAAGGCGCGATCGTGGCGGTGGCGCACGCCATGGTCTACGCCATCTACAACGTCCTTCACTACCAGCGTCCCTACCGCCCCTTGCCCACCGCAGACGGTCCCACCCACCAACGCACGCAACGACTGATCCGGCACCACACGCGGCGCTTAAAACAACTGGAAGCATGGCTTCCCAAAGCACCACGTTCCGACTGGGCGCACATCCTCTCGCGCCTGCCTGAAACCGACTAGACCGGCAAGGCGAACCGCTATGAAACCACGTCCCCAACTCTCCGGGTAGGTATTTTCAGAGCAACCGCGAGCGTCAGCGAGCGGATACGTCGGGATTAGATTCATTCGAGCACGCGCGGAGGAGCCCCGTAGAGCGCCATCGGTACACCCTGTTCGGACACCACATGGCGCACTGCTCGGTCGATTTCGGGTGTCGTCCAGAGATAGCGGGTGCTACCTGGGCGGGCCCTCCGCTTTTTCTTGCCCTCAATGAGTCGAGACTACGCCTCGGCAAGTGGGACTCGACGTATCCGCTGGCTGACGCTCGCGGTTCAGTGCTGGAGTTTTCACGCAGACTCTGACGCGCGCGGTTCTATGCTGGCGTTTCGAGGGTTCGCGGCGCTGAAAACCGGCTCGGCTAACATCAATAAAGACGCCAGTCCATCCCCTGCGCTCATGTCCTTGGAACGATCCCGCTCCAGTCCCCCTCCTACCTTGTCGCGGCGCGGCTTTGTCCGCTCGCTGTGCGCCACGCTTCCCGTTTTTTCATTCGATCAGCTGCTAGCCGGCGTGCCGCTGGGCGTCCAGTTCGTTAATGTCGCGCGTGAAGCCGGCCTTCGCGCCCCCACTATTTTCGGCGGTGAGAGCAAGAACAAGTTCCTACTGGAAACCACCGGTTGTGGCTGCGCGTTCATCGACTACGACAACGACGGATGGTTGGACATCTTCCTGGTGAACGGAACTCGCTTCGAAACGGAGTGGCCGGCCGGCGAAGCTCCTGTGAGCCGGCTCTATAAGAACAATCGCGACGGAACCTTTACCGACGTCACCAACCAGGCCGGCATCGCGCGCTGCGATTGGGGCCAGGGCGTTTGTGCGGGCGATTACGACAACGACGGCTTCGACGACCTCTACGTCACTTACTGGGGCGACAATTCCCTTTGGCATAACAACGGCGATGGAACGTTCACCGATATCGCCAAGAAAGCCGGCGTAACGATGAATCCCGGCAACGGGCAGCGCCGCTACAGCACAGGGTGCGCCTTTGTGGACTACGACAAGGACGGGCACCTGGACCTGTTTGTCGCCAACTACATCGAGTTCAATCCCAAGACGGCTCCGCTGCCGGAATCCGGACCTTGTCTCTACAAGGCCATTCTGGTCGCCTGCGGCCCGCCCGGCCTGAAGGGCGGCAAGAACGCCCTGTTTCACAACAACGGTGACGGCACGTTCAGCGATGTCAGCGAGAAATCCGGGATACTGAAGACGCCTGGAACCTATGGATTGGGAGTGCTTGTGAGCGATTTCAACAACGACTCCTGGCCCGACATCTACGTCGCCAACGATTCCACTTCGTCGACGCTGTATAAGAACAACCACGATGGCACGTTCACCGACATCGCTGTGGAAGCGGGTGTGGCATACAGTCCCGACGGCCAGCCGCAAGCCGGCATGGGGGTTTCAAGCGCCGACTACGACTGCGATGGATACTTCGACATCGTCAAGACGAACTTCTCGGGCGACACGTCGAGCCTGTATCGGAACCTCGGGAACTTCGAGTTCGAAGACATGACCCTTCAGGCCGGCCTGGGAAGAAACACGCGGTTCCTGGGTTGGGGTGTCAGCTTCCTGGACTTCGACAACGATGGCTGGGCCGACATCCTGGTGACAAATGGGCACGTCTATGCCGAGGTGGCGGAGACCTCGATTGAATCCGGCTATCGGCAGCGGAAGGTGCTGTATAAGAACCTAGGGAATGGGAAGTTCAGTGACGTCTCCATGGACGCCGGTCCGGGCATGCTCGAGAAAGTCTCGGGACGCGGTTGCGCGGTGGGGGATTTCAATAACGACGGGCTGCTCGACGTGCTGGTGAACTGTGTAAACGATGTTCCGCAACTGCTGCGCTGCAGCAGTACGCTGAAGAACAACTGGATCAAGATCAAGACTGTGGGGGTGAAGTCAAACCGCTCCGGCATTGGCGCGCGCATCTACTGCACTACTGGAAGCCACCGGCAGATGGACGAGGTTCGCAGCGGTTCATCGTACATTTCGCAAAGCGATCTGCGGGTTCACTTCGGCTTGGGCTCGGCCGAGACCGCCGGGATCGAGATTCATTGGCCCAGCGGTGTCGTGGACAAACTGGCAGGCGTGAAGGCCAACCGCGTGGTGACGGTCAAAGAGGGCAGCACAAAGGGCAAGGGGTAGGCGATCAAAAGCTGAACATATCAGCACTGAACCGCGCGCGTAAGCAAGCGGATTCCGGCCTTTTCAGCACCGTCCGAAGCCTGTCTTGACAGGTTGGAAGAACAGGAGGTTTTCTTGAAGCTGCGGCTCAGCATCTGTTGGCTGGTCTGCACCGTCTTCCTGGCGGCACAGACGGCGGGCAGCACCCAACAATTGGAGGCCTCTGCCAGGGCGCACGTTGCCGCGCGCGATGTCAACGCGGCGCTGGCCGATTATCAGAAGCTAGCCGCACTGAATCCCAAATCGGCTGCGTACGAGGATGAAATCGGCTTCTTGCTTGCGGCAAGCAACCGCGTCGCAGAGGCCATTCCTCATCTGGAACGGGCGACCGAATTGGACCCGAAACTCGCTGTGGCGTGGTATCACCTGGGCGTGGCGCAATGCATCGCGCAGATTACCGATGCTTGCATCGGTAATCTGCAAAGGGCGGTCGCGTTGGCCCCTGCCAACGGAGACTATCGCTTCCGCTTGGGCGCGGCATTGAACGACGGCGCCCGTTTCGCGGACGCAATTCCCGAGTTGGCAAAGACCTCGAAACTTTTGCCTAGGAACTGGCAGGTGTGGTCAGCGCTTGGTCTCGCCTACGATAAGCAGCGGCGCTTTGTCGAAGGCCGTGACGCGTATCGGCAAGCCGTGGAGTTGAACCCGAAGGACAACGCGCTTCGCAACAGCTACGGCTATGCGTTGGTGAATGCCGGCGATACCGAAGCCGGACTGCGAGAGTACCGCAAAATTCTGGCGCAGGAACCTGGCAACGTGCATGTTCAGGTTAATGTCGGCTACGCCTACATCGGCGCGGGCAACTATAAGGCGGCAATCGAGGAGCTTTCCAAGGTGACGCGTGCCCATCCAGATGCTGCCTCCGCACACTACGATCTGGGTGTCGCCTACAAGCAGAGCGACGATCTTCCGCATGCCAAAGCGGAACTGGAGCAAACCATCCAGCTGGAGCCGGCGCTGGCCGAAGCACATTACTTATTGGGCGTCACGTACGTGGAATCCGGCGAAATGGCAAAAGGAATCGAGCAACTTCGCGAAGCCGTTACCCAACGCCCCGCGTACACGGACGCGTGGTTCGAGCTGGCGACAATCCTGAAGCAAGAAGGCGATGTAGACGGCGCAATTGACGCGCTACGGCATTCGGTTGCCTTGGACGACAAAGACGCGGGCGCCTTCAACACGCTCGGGCTGCTGCTTAAGCGCAAGGGCGACGAGGCCGGCGCCAAAGAAGCATTCGCGCGGGCAGCCGCGTTGCGGCTTGCCACGGAGCAGGAGAAAGAGAAGAAACTCAAGCGGGGAGCGGCGCAGGTCAATTCAAATAAATGAGCAACAACGCCTTTTGCGAGCCGCGCGCGTCAGTGTCTGTGTGAAAACCCCGCGACAGAATGATGAGTGCCAGCCGACTTTACTGCATCTTGGGACAGGCTCGCTCTGTCCACGCGGCGATTGAGCTTCGGTTAACCAGAGTGGACATCGTGATCGCCTTGGGACAGGGGGGAGCCTGTCCCGGTCGGCCTTGTCCTGGGTCCGCTTGCTGATGCGCGCTTCTGTTCTGGAGTTTTCACACAGACACGTCAGCAAGCGGTGGGGCGGCATGCGATCGATCTTCTGAACGTGATCACTTAGTTGGTTGGATATCTGAATTCTATGCTCGTGACATAGATCTGGTCCCCGAAGGTATCAGCGGTGCTGCGTCCGAGCGTTATCGCCATGAAATCGCCGGGGTTGATTCCATGTCCCGCGGTGGAGTAGCCACTAAGCGTGTACGCCAGGTCATAGTGATTAAACGTGTAGACTGACGCGTTGGACCCTGCGTCGAAGGCTACGACCACCTTTGGATAGGCGACAAAGCAACTGCCTGGGATGCTTATCACCGCCGGCACTGAGCAAACGAAGATTGGAAGGACCACGGTTCCGCTAGCCGAACCCGGGCCCGTCAAAAAATGGAGGTGAACGACGGGCGAGGACGCTGTACTGAAATCAACGGGTACATTAAACGTAAGCATCAGGTTGACGGACGACGAGGGCTGAATCGACCAGGCCGTGGCTGGAAAGCTCAGTGATGAGGTTACCGCGGATACAAGAGTTGTCTGCAGAACGGTGGTTGATGTGCTGGCAGGGTAGGCGCTCATGGCATTCGCGTTGAATACCAGCGACGCATTCCGGCTGGGCTGGGCAATATAGTAGCCATTGATGTCCACAACCACGTTGGTTGAGGCATTGACGAGTATATTCACGGACCCGTCCGAACTAGTCTCTACGACGACCGCATTTGTCTGGTAGAGTTCGGCCGGGTTCCAAGTGAGGGAGGCGGCAGTGGGCGCGGGACTCGCCGGATTCGGATAGGCCGTCAGGTAGCCGCCACGAGTTCCGGTTGGGGGCACAACGCTGATGTTGAGCGAATACGCTAAGGCAGGAGACGTCGAAGCAGGTGTTCCGCAGGACCCTGCGATGGAAAGAGTCTGCGGCGTCGAAGCGGGCAGTGGCGCCGAGCCCAGTGCGGGGTAACCGGATCCAGTCCGCGTATCGGCGAGGCGGCACGGCGTTATTGCGACCAGCGTGAGGGGAACGGTCGACACCACCGTTGCGTCCTCAGTGCGCGAGGTTTGAAAGTATTGTGGCGCGGTCCAGTGCTTCAGGGGTACCGGGTCGCTCTGAGGCGCTTCCGCCGGGAGCGTCAGCGGAAGAAGAGCAAGCAAGCAGAGGAATCGCCAGGAGGAATATAGATTCATTGCGGTTCGTCCTTTCTCGGAGAGCTGGGCAAAAGAGGGCGCTCAGGCCCTCTTATTTACTAAAACAGATTGCCCGCCACGAGTTCCGCCAGCGCCGTGTTCTTGCTCCGAATCGATTTGGTATTCGCTGCCTCATCTGTCGTGCTGAAGCGAAGGACAAAAGTCTGATTTCTCACCCGTCCCACTGCCTTCTCCACAACCTGATGGCCCGTTCCCAGGCTGCATGCAACGCCTTCATTGCCGATCGCCTTGAGCGGCGCCACGTCGCGTCCGCCCTGGCAGGCAGTTTCGGCGAAACGTGCAAACTGATCGGGCGCGCTGAGCCTGCCGATTTCGATTATCAGCTCGGACCCGTCGCGCGAGAACTGGCACGTGTAGCCCGAATTCTTTTCCGAACGGGTCACGGTTACCTGTACTTCGCCGCCGAGCGCGCTGCCGGCTGTCGCCGCGTTCATCACTGGACAGCTCACTGAGGCGGCAAACAGCAATGGCAGGCCCATCATGAGCTGAGCTTCTTGGCGGGTTTCAGTTCTTCCGAACTGAGAATCTTACCGCCTTCCTGGATCACGTACAGGCGGTTCACATCCAGATTCTTGAGCTGGTCCACCTGCCCGCTGAGCCAGCGAATCTCCACCATGTCCACCTTGGACGCATCGTCAAGACCGAAATGCATACGCATATCGTTTTGTGAGAAATAGCTGCCACCACTGCGCAGCTCATCCATCTGGACCAGCGGCTTCGGCGCGTCGGGCTTGGTCTTCGCGGTGACGATGACCCGCGAGCCGATTCCGGTCCGGTTGGATTTCACGCCCACCAGCTTGATCTTGATCCACTTGCGATTCAACGTGGAATCACATCGCAGGAGCTGCGGAATCGCGTTCACGCAGTTCACCGCGATATCGAGGTCGCCGTCGTTATCGTAATCGCCGAATGAGCAGCCGCGGGCCGGGGCGTTTTCCATAATCCCGGGCCCCGCTTTATCCGTTACTTCCTCGAAACGGCCATTCTGCAGGTTGCGGTACAGGTATTTGTGCTCGGCGTATTTTAAATCCGCCTTCGATTTGTCGACCTCCGGATACACGTGGCCGTTTGACATCAATATGTCCAGCCAGCCATCGTTATCCATATCGAAGAAACCGACGCCCCATCCCAGGAGCCGCGTGTTTACGCCGACGCCGCTCGGATAAGTGCGATCTTCGAAGGTGGCGTCTCCCAAGTTTGTATAAAGCGAATCGGTATCGCCGGCGAAGTTCGTTTTCACCACGTCCAGATTGCCGTCGCGATTGTAATCGCCAATAGAAACGCCCATGCCTGCCTGCGGTTTCCCTTCCGGGGACAGGGCTGCGCCCGATTCGATGGCAATGTCTTTGAACGTGCCGTCCTTTTGATTCTGATATAGGGTGGCAACCGTAGAATCGTTGGCAACGTAGATGTCGGGCCAGCCATCGTTATCCAGATCGGAGGCCGCTACGCTCAATCCGTAGGTGCCCGTGGTGTTCCAGATGCCTGACTTCTCGCTGACGTCCGTGAATGTGCCGTCGCCATTGTTGTGATACAGGATGTTCTTGGCGCCCGGCAGGCCCGGCGGCCCGCAGGCTACCAGCAGGCCCTTGTAAGTGCAGGGGCCAGCCTCCGGCGGCGGTGCGGTCTTCAAATCGAAGTCCACATAATTTGCGACGAACAAGTCCAAGTGACCGTCCTTGTCGTAATCGACAAAGGTGCAGCCAGTATTCCAACGGGTTTTGGGGACCGGTTGTTTCAGGCCCGCTTTCTCGGTGATATCGGTGAACGTGCCATTGCCGTTGTTTCGATAGAGCGCATTCTGGCCGTAGTAGGTGACAAACAAATCGTCGTTACCGTCGTTGTTGTAGTCGCCCACACAGCAGGCCTGCCCCCAACCGCTGCGATGCTCCAATCCAGATCCCTTGGTTACGTCGGTGAATGTGCCGTCGCGATTGTTCTTGAAGAGGCGGCAATGCGGTTCCTGACCGGCGGAGAAGCCTTCCAGGCGCCAGCCATTGACGAAAAAGATGTCCAGCCAGCCATCGTTGTCGTAGTCATAAAACGCGAGCCCGCAACCGGTGGTTTCCAGCAGGTACTTATTGTGCCCTTCGCCACCGTAAATCGTCTTAACGGCCAAGCCCGACTCTTTCACAACGTCCGTGAAACTGATCCCAAGCGGAGTCCCCTCAATGGGAGACTTCGGCCCTTTGGGCGCGGGTTTCGCCTTGGCATCGTAAGTTCTCTCAATGGGTCCGGGGAGTTGGATCTGCTGTCCTGCCATTGCAGCCAGGTCAGCGAAGGGGAGCACCAGAGCCGTTCGGCTCAGCGAACGGAGAAAGGTGCGGCGATTACGATTCACTATGTTCTTCCTCGTCGATTAGTGCGTCCCGGTCATCGTGTCGTCAAGTAGCGACAACTGTTTATGGACGTGCCATGGCGAGCTCTCGATCGAGATCTCGGGGTGTACGCGCAGAAAATCCAGCGAGTAGGTTGGCGCACCCGGGTCAACCTGCTTGGTGGCGAACTGCGCAGCCTGCTCGGATGCTTTTTGCTTCATGCCCATGCGCCGGTAAATCACCGCCAGGTTGTAATGCGCCGCCAGATCATCGGGCTCGATGGCCTGCAGAGCTTCGAATTGCGTTCGGGCGTCATCGTAGCGATGGCATTGGTAATAAGAGATGCCCAGTTCGCGGCGGGCATCGATGGACATCGGGTATTGTGCGACGACCTTTTCGAAGTCGGCCATCTCGGCTTCCGAATTCCCTGAGCGCCGCTCGACCAACCCAAGATAGTAAAACGCCCGGGCGCTATCTGGTTTCAACGCCAGCGCCTTATCCAGATAGGGGCGCGCTTCGGAATACTTTTCCCACTGGATATCGTTCAGGGCGAGGTTGATATAACCGTCCACATAGTCCGGACGTATCTGAACCACGTGTTTGAAAGCGGCCTCCGCATCGGAGTACTGCTGTTGATCTAAATACGAGATCCCAAGATTATTCCAGCGCATCCAATCGGGATTGTCTCGCGCGTCCTGCACGCCGGCCAGATTTTCGCCCAGGTCGAACTGTCGTGTGCGTTCCCCGAGTTCCACCACCGGATAGGCGGGATGGTCAGGCCCAAAGATGTTATTCAAGTAGCTCTGGCGCAAGTGCCGGTAGTTGACGCGGGCGGAGAAAATAAGTGGGCCCTTCGCATCAGCCGGGATGCGGAACTGGTAGCGGATCATCGACGAACGCCCGGATTGAATGGTGTTGTCGTACGCGACCGAATGGATGGTCCAAACCTTGTGGTTGTCCACAAACCCGCCCGTGTTATCTACCGGCCGATTCGTGAAGCTGTGCGCGCGTTCATCGATGGCGCCGTCGGGCTTAAGGAACCCGCTGTGATACACCTCTTTGCCGGACGCATCTTTCACCGCGAACTCCACCCACGCTTCGTACAGATCGCGAACTTCCGGGATCAGAGAGTGGCCGATATTCTTGTTTTGAACGATGACCATGGTTTCGATGACTTCGTCCGGCGAGATGGTGAAAGGCACCGAACCCAAGGGGGCGAAAACTTCATCGGTCTTCGGTTTCCGGATGCCGAAGAAATCCACGTTGAGGTACATCCCCGATTTCAGAAACTCCTGCGTCTTCGCCAGTTGCTCGTCAAAGCCGTAATAAAAAGGAACGGCAGTATTGCCGGCAAGCCAGCGATGCGAAGCAAAGGTGCCCTTCTTGGCGCCTGGTTCCTCCAGCGTCGGAGCCGAGCGCCGCATGTGGCAGTTCTGGCAAATCTGAACGTCGGCCTGGTAGAACGTCAGCGGCGTCCGCTTGGAGAATTTCGAATTCTGCCATTCGTCGTAGACCGTAAAGGCGCGAACGAATTTATAGGCATTCAGTATGTTGGGCAGGTTTGCCTTGTGGCAGGCCGAGCAGAACTCCGGAGTGCGGTAGAAGTCCTGCATAACAGCCTTGCTGTGCCGGTCGGGATGCGCTTTGATCTCGGCGTCAGGTACTTCGCCCGGGATGCGCTTGCCGTTCTCATCGACCATTACGGACGGTACGCCCATCAGGTAACTGCCATTGCCCGAAGTCGGCGTCACACGCTGGATCGAGTGGCAGGTCGTGCAGGTGAGACCATCCTGATCGAATTCCCGATCCACTTGAGAATCCTTCGTCAGGGCCCCGGTGGTGACCGCAATGGGATTATGGCAACTGTCACAATGCCTGGTAAACTCAATGCCCTTCGTGTCGCGAAGAATATTGACGCTGGTCCGGTAAAAAGGCGTGCGGAACGAATTGGAATGCAGCGATTGGCGCCATTGAGCAGCGGCCTCGGCATGGCAGCGAGCGCAATAGCTGGCCTTTAGAAAGGCTCCCGGCTGAATGAAGCCGCCGTCTACCGTGGTGGCGTTTCCGGGCGTGGACAGTGTGTCTTTGCCAAATGCGAAATCGTAGGTTTCCCGAGTCTGCTTGTCGTAAGCTTGGCGCTCGGTCAGTGCAGCGTCCTGGGCGCGTCCTAACCCGGCCATCAGGCATAGAACGGTCCCTATGGCAAACGCAGCGTGGCGTCCGGCTGAACGTCTCATGTCTGTGAACCCTATCAGGTTATTTTCTCACGTTCACGGTGCGGTGTGCAGATTAACCGCGTCTTGGCGTCTTGGCTTCGGCCAGAGTGGGAAGGGAAATGGGCGTGGCGGCGGGAAAGCCGAGAAGCACGTTCGTTACTCGTATCCCGTTGCTGTCAGCAAGCGGATGACAACAGGGTGAAGTGAACCCCTGGAGTGAGACACGAAGTTAAGGGGGTTGTCTCCGTTCACTGTGAAAGCGTGGACGGAAAGGTTACGGTTAATCCACTCTGGAAGGACCTGAGCGGAGGATAGGGCAACGCAGGGATGCGACCCGAGCGTCAACTCAGTGGCCGGAACGGCCGGGGCGGCGACGGCGGCCGCCCCGTAGTTGGTCAGCCATTCCGGCGCAACAGCGTTAAATCCCGGGGTCGCAGGGGGTGTGTCCGACGTGATGTTGATGTACTTGCTGAATGAAAGGAATCAGCTCGGGTAATGACTCGTTCACCCGATAGCCTGGTCCCCTCTGTCGCGGGGCAACCTGATACGGAGAAGCGGGACGACAAAGCCCTCACCTGTTGGCAGGAGGGCGAGGCGAATTTGCGGGCCGCAACAGAAGTAAACGCCGTTACAGCATCGTCAAATCCACCAGCAATCATGCCAATTCAGCTGGATCTTTTCCCGGGGCGAGCCTGTCCCTTGGAGGTGAAGCCTGCCACGGACCGGAATACAGCGAGAGTAAATCCGGCCCGCCGGGACGGTGTAGAGGGCGGCAGCACGCAAAGACAGCGCATCAGCACAACCGGAGAGGCCCTGTTCGGCCCGCCGGAGGAAACTCCGAGTGGTAGGGAGGCGTATAAGGGGAGAACCCGAAAGCGCGGGAACGAAACCGGACAGGGAATCGGAGGTGGCCACAGTACCGTTGAACTTCGGGAAAACCGGAGGGAGGGAAGGGCCGCTACTTTCATCGAGCGACCAAAACAGGGAAAGGCAGCCGGAATGCCCCCGCAAGGGAAAGCTCAACCCCGGCCCCGCCTCGCCAAGCGCAAAGCGCCCGCGAGACTTGACCCTGCCCGCAAACTGCAGAGGACGCTATACCGAGTGGCCAAGCAACAACCGGAAAGGAGGTTCACGCTTCTCTACGATAAGGTCTGTCGGCAGGACATCTTGCAAGAGGCCTGGCGACGGGTGAAGTCCAACAAGGGTGCAGCCGGTGTGGACGACGTGGATATCGACGAGATACGGGAGTATGGCGAAGCGCGGTTTCTGGGCGAGATCGAACAGGAACTTCGTAACGGCAGCTATCGTGTTTCGTTGGTCCGGCGAGTATACATCGACAAGCCCGGACAGCCGGGGAAAACCCGGCCTTTGGGCATCCCCACGGTGAAGGATCGAACGATCCAGATGGCCGTGAAGTTGGTGATCGAACCGTTGTTCGAAGCTGATTTCGTGCCCTGCTCGTTCGGGTTCCGCCCAGAGAAGACACCGCGCATGGCGCTCAGCATCATCGCTGAGAAAACCCAGGCCGGTTATACTCACGTGGTAGACGTTGACTTAAGATCCTACTTCGACACGATTTCGCACGAACTGCTTTTAGAGTTGGTGGAACGTCGGGTTGGAGATGTGCGAGTCGTACGCCTGATCCGAGCTTGGTTGAAAGCGGGAGTTCTGGAGGAAGGTAAGGTGACGCATCCCGACCGGGGTTCTCCTCAGGGCGGGGTGGTTTCACCGCTGCTCTCCAACGTCATGCTTCACGAAGTGGATCGTCAGTGGTGTCGCGGTGACGGCACGATGAGTAACTCTGTCGTGCTGGTACGTTACGCGGATGATATGGTGCTGCTGGCGCGTACGGAATCAGAGGCCAGGCAAGCGTGGGAGCAACTCCAAAGCCAGTTTGCGGCTCTGCGATTGGTGGTGAACCAGGAGAAGAGTCGTTTGACCACGGTGGAGGAGGGTTTCGCGTTTCTGGGCTTCGAGTTTCGGAAACCCCCGAGACGGACGCTGTACATGTGGCCGCGCAAGAAGGCGTGCCAACATATCCGGGATCGGGTACGCGAAGTAGTGCGGTCGTTTCCCAGTAGCGCGACGATCGGAGAGGTGATTCGAAAGCTGCATCCGATCCTGAATGGGTGGTGTACCTATTTTCGGGTCGGCAACAGCAACCGGGTCTTCCATCAGATCGATTGGGCCGTGCAGAGCGAGCTGCAGTTATGGCTCCGACGCAAACACCAATGCAGTTGGCGGTCCGCTCGCAAGCACTGGAACTATCAGTTCCTGTACAAACGGTGTCGGCTGTATCAAATGGTAGGAAGAGTGAGCCATCTGCCCGGCTTGCGGCGCACGCCGCCGGAAGAAGATGGTCGGAGAGCTGGATGCGGGAAATCCGCACGTCCAGTTCGATGAGGGGGCGCAGGAAACGTGCGACAGCGCAACGCGCCTGTGCCCTGAAGGATCGAACGATCCAGATGGCCGTGAAGTTGGTGATCGAACCGTTGTTCGAAGCTGATTTCGTGCCCTGCTCGTTCGGGTTCCGCCCAGAGAAGACACCGCGCATGGCGCTCAGCATCATCGCTGAGAAAACCCAGGCCGGTTACACTCATGTGGTAGACGTTGACTTAAGATCCTACTTCGACACGATTTCGCACGAACTGCTTTTAGAGTTGGTGGAACGTCGGGTTGGAGATGTGCGAGTCGTACGCCTGATCCGAGCTTGGTTGAAAGCAGGAGTTCTGGAGGAAGGTAGGGTGACGCATCCCGACCGGGGCTCTCCTCAGGGCGGGGTGGTTTCACCGCTGCTCTCCAACGTCATGCTTCACGAAGTGGATCGTCAGTGGTGTCGCGGTGACGGCACGATGAGTAACTCTGTCGTGCTGGTACGTTACGCGGATGATATGGTGCTGCTGGCGCGTACGGAATCAGAGGCCAGGCAAGCGTGGGAGCAACTCCAAAGCCAGTTTGCGGCTCTGCGATTGGTGGTGAACCAGGAGAAGAGTCGTTTGACCACGGTGGAGGAGGGTTTCGCGTTTCTGGGCTTCGAGTTTCGGAAACCCCCGAGACGGACGCTGTACATGTGGCCGCGCAAGAAGGCGTGCCAACATATCCGGGATCGGGTACGCGAAGTAGTGCGGTCGTTTCCCAGTAGCGCGACGATCGGAGAGGTGATTCGAAAGCTGCATCCGATCCTGAATGGGTGGTGTACCTATTTTCGGGTCGGCAACAGCAACCGGGTCTTCCATCAGATCGATTGGGCCGTGCAGAGCGAGCTGCAGTTATGGCTCCGACGCAAACACCAATGCAGTTGGCGGTCCGCTCGCAAGCACTGGAACTATCAGTTCCTGTACAAACGGTGTCGGCTGTATCAAATGGTAGGAAGAGTGAGCCATCTGCCCGGCTTGCGGCGCACGCCGCCGGAAGAAGATGGTCGGAGAGCTGGATGCGGGAAATCCGCACGTCCAGTTCGATGAGGGGGCGCAGGAAACGTGCGACAGCGCAACGCGCCTGTGCCCTACTCTACCGCGCCCTTGGCTATACCTAGACTGGCGCTAGGAGGAAATGGCCCTTCGGGCAGCGGGCCTGAAAGGTGCTATGGTGCTCGAAGCATGGATGCCCGTACTATCCGGAAACTGGTTCAGCAGTTAAGCATTCCGCCGAGACGGCTCTTGCATCGAACGGGTCCATGCTTAATGGTGGGGAGTTGCCTAGTTTAGCTCCGTCCTGCGGGTCTAATCCCACCGCCTTTCAGGCGGTGAGCTTCGAGCGCAACTCTACGAGAATGAGGGGATGGCGGAATATCGACGGAGCGCGCACGCGGTGTTCGATCTGAAGTATCACGTGGTGTGGATAACAAAGTACCGGTACAAGATACTGCGCGGGAGGGTAGCGGAGCGGGCGCGCGATCTGATCCGACAAAGCTGCGAGGCGCGGGAAGTGGTGATCATGCGGGGAGCGGTATCGCCGGACCATGTCCATATGCTGCTGTCGGCGCCGGCGCATATGGCGCCGTCGAAGTTGGTGCAATTCCTGAAGGGACGGTCTTCGCGTCGGCTGCAGGAGGAGTTCCCGGAGTTGCGAAAGCGGTACTGGGGGCAACACCTGTGGGCTCGCGGGTACTTCTGCGCGACGGTGGGCGCGGTGGACGAGGCAACGATCAAGGCATATATCGAGAACCAGAAGTGGGACGAAGACGATCAGGGCTTCAAGATTACCGCGCCCACCGAGCCTTGAGCCGGCTCTCAACCGGGGTGGGCTTCAGGTGGCTTCAGCCGCAACCCGACTTTCAGTCGCAAAAGATTCTACCGGCTTTAGCCGGTAGTCTTTAAATATCGTGGGTCCGATATTCCTCCCTCTTGAATCCCAGTACGATCAGGGTCGCGAACGGTTGCTGGACGATTATCGCGCGGGTGAAATACATGGGTCTCCTCGTTCAGCTCCCCGCTCCCTACCTAGCTTGGTGGCACTCCCGCTTGCCCAGCGGATGAGATCTCGGGCATCCGCCATGGCTTCGAGGGGCATAAGGTTTTTCTAATCTGAAAGCCGGTATTCCCCTGCGACGGCAACCCCAGGCTGTACCCCGGATTAGTCTGCGGGCGATCAGACCTATTTACCGTCCGGCCCAATTTGCCTCTCCCAATTCGCCTCCTGCATGCTCACGCCGCCGAGTCCACCCGCGAGACCGAAACCCTGACCTAGGGCGGCTAACAGCCGAATCAAAAGATCGCTGGACACGTTGTCGAGATTGCCATTCAAGATGGAGGTGACCCTGGTCCGGGAAGAACCACCCCTCCGCGCAACCTCTGCGTGGGTCAGGGCCGCATCACGGACGATCTGCCTGAGTCGTTTCAGTAGCGCGTGCTGAACTTGCCATCCCTGCGCCTCAACGCCGCTGAGTCCCAGTGTCCGGGCCAAGGTTTCGGGGGTTTTGGCTGTGATTGTCTTAGTCTTCATCTTGCATCTCCTTCAATCGCTTGCGCGCCAGTCTTTCATTAAACCAGCAACTGGTCAGCACAGTTGCTCTTCCGAGGGCGGCGTTTGTTGGGTCTTTTTCACGAAGGCGTGAAGCACGAGAATGCCCTCTGCGCCCGCCGTGGAGGAGAACGCTCGAAACTGGCCGTCTTCGCTATGCAGCCTCAGTTCAGAAACGCCAGGAGCCACGGAGGGCATTGGCCTCGAGAGTGGCATCCCCGGCCGCTCACCGATCTGAAGCAAGAAAAGCGCCTTGCCCATGCGGTCGCGAATCTCGCGCGGGAACGCCCGGATAGCATCGCGGGCTTTGGGATGAAACACAACGGGCCGCACAATTCCGAGTGTATCAAAACCGGGACATAACGGTCGATCAGAGCTGGGAGTCAGGCGCTCCTTGGCCGGCGGTGGCGCGAAGGTCCGCTACATCGTGCGCGAGGGCCGCAACCTATCCACGGTCATGCGAGGGATGTTCTCGTCAACCAGGACTCTCATCCGTCAGAGGTTGGCGACTTCAATCGGAGTGATCTGCTCCTCCGCCAGTCCGGCGGCGTAGTCGTGATTAAACCCGCTCTGATTGTGCTGACCGCTGCGACAGCGCTTCTCTGGACATCCGGAACGGCACAAGCGCAGGCCAAGAAGCCTAACATTCTCGTCATCATGACCGATGACGTCGGCGTCTGGAACATTAGCGCCTACCATCACGGCATGATGGGAGGCCGAACGCCTAACATCGACCGCATAGCGCATGAAGGGGCGCTCTTCACCGATTACTACGCCCAGCAGAGCTGCACGGCGGGGCGCGCAGCGTTCATTCTGGGGCAGCATCCCTTCCGGACCGGTCTTTTGGCCGTAGGCTTCTCAGCGACGAGTTCTATCAGAAATCACAGCGCATCCGATTCCAGCGGATTCGAAGCGGAGTTAGCATAAGCGAACCTGTCCACGTTGGCCAAGGTAGAGGCTCTTATTGGCCAACGGCATTACCCCATGAATCGAATCGTTCCCAGAACCGGATTGTATTCCCTGTCCATCCTTCGGCGCTTGTTCCTGTGCCCAGAAAATCGGCTTACAGAAGAAAAATCACCAGGTCTCGATAGATGGTCGGCGGCAGCAGTACAACTCTTCCCGCCGTTCCCAGTCTTGTTCCCCGTTTGTTCCCGGTTCAACACGCTGAAAGGCAAGGCTGTTCCCAGTGTTCCCAGTGCGCAGGACTACACACCTCATCGCTGGTGCGCTCGGTGTCAAAACTTCCCACCTTACTGGGAACATGCGGAACACCAGGAACACGGCAGAGTTCTCAAGGACTTGTAGCGTTCTCAGTTGCCAGCAGAAGTGGGAACAACACCGGGAACAGATAAGGAGTTGATTTCAGATAGATTCCGCCGACGGATACCCGGGAATGCCTGAGCGAAGCCTTAGAATGACGTCCAAGTCATAATGTGGCAGCGCAACGCCATGATGGGCCAGGCTGATTAGTCCCCGACAATTGGCGCTATAATGAGCGTCATAATGGTAAACGAACTTAATGCTGTCGTCAAAGAGTTGGGCGGCGAGCTAGTTCTTGGACGCCATCTTAGGACACCAGCCGATCTCCAGAATGCCATTCGAGACGGCTTACCTCAAACGGTGGTTGAGGAAGTAATGCAGGCTGCGGGCATTTCCCTCAAGGAATTGGCCGCTACACTCGATCTGTCGGCTCGAAGCTTGCAGAGGCGGCGTCGCGAAGGGCGGTTGGCTCGCTTTGAATCCGATCGCCTCTACCGGCTTGCTCGTATCGTCGCTCTTGCGAAGCAGTACATCGGTGATGCCGAAATGGCGATGCGGTGGCTTAAGCGTCCTAACCATGCACTCGGAGGGAAAGTCCCTCTGGAGTTCATCGATACTGAGCTTGGAGCCCGGGCAGTCGAGAACGTACTCGGCAGGATCGCCTACGGCGGCGTGAGTTGACCAGAGTCTATCGAATTCTGCGCCGCCCTTACTCAAAGACTCCCCTCGACGGTGAAGGTGCGTATCGTTTCGGAGGCCGCTGGTCGAGTCCCGGCATTCGCATTGCGTACACGGCCGAGTGTCTTTCATTGGCGATGCTCGAATACTTCGTCCATATTGATCCGGATGATCCGCCGAAAGACTTGGTCCTGGTTATGGCTGACATTCCAGACACCGTTCAGCGACTCGCAATCAGTACGAAAGAACTCCCCAAGAGTTGGCGGCGAACGCCGCCACCACCAGAGCTTGCAGAAATCGGTGACAACTTTGTTCGGCATGGCCGGATGACAATTCTCATTACTCCATCAGCTCTGGCCCCGGCTGAGTCAAACTGGCTGATCAATCCATTGCATTCGAGCTTCTCCAAAATTCGGGTGCATCCCGCAGAACCATTTGAGTATGATCCGCGGTTCTTCGAGCGAGCAAAGTGAAACTGGATGAGGTGTGACGGTCGTTCTCGGAAATTGGGTCAGCGCCGATTTGGCGCGAATGACTGGGGAAGCTGACGCAAGGCTGCGAGGGTCTTCGAGGCTCATCGCCGAGCCAAGGGCGGCAAAAATGGTGCGCGGATAGGTTGGCTGGAGAGATAGGGCGGTGGGACGAAGACAGACGGGCCGCTGTTGATATAAGCAATAGCCAAGAACGCTTTGGTGGGGGAGCAGTTCAGGCGGCGCGCCGGTCGTAACGATGATGGAGCCCACCCACCTCCGGAATCGCGATCCGTCCCGCATCTGGCCGTTGGATCGGTCGGGGCTCCGGACTGTCTTTCTCCAAAGCCAAGAGCGTTCGGCTTCGATGATAGTAGTGGACGAAGTTTTGAAGGTGTCGGTACAAACAGCGCTCGTTGAATACGATCATGTGATCCAGGCACTCGCGTCGAATGGTGCCTATCACCCGTTCGACATAGGCACGCTGCCAGGGTGACCGCGGGGCCGAAAGCACTTGCTGGATGCCCATGGCCTTCATCTGGTCGACGAAGTCCGTACCGAAGATCCGATCGCGATCGCGCAGCAGATATCGCGGTGCGGCATCCCAGGGAAAGGCTTCGTGCAGTTGTTGAACGGTTCACTCCGCTGTCGGATGCGCTGTCACGGCGAAATGCACGATCCGTCGGCGCTCGTGCGCCAGCACCAGAAACACGTATAGGATCGGGAAGCGAACCGTCGGCACGGCGAAGAAGTCCACCGACACCATACTCTTCACGTGATTGTCGAGGAACGTCCTCCCAGCTCTGGGACGGTGGGTTCCTCCGGCGAACCATGTATTTACTTACGCTGGTTTCGCCGATATCGATGCCGACCTTCAGCAGTTCGCCGTAGATGCGTGGCGCGCCCCAGAGAGGATTGTGGAGACTCATCGTCCAAATTAGTTCACGAACTTTCTTTGGCACCGCCGGCCACCCTTGCTTCCCACGCCGAATCTTCCAGGTCCACAACAGGCGGAAGCCCTTTGCGGTGCCATCCAGCGTTTGTGGACGCCTTCATGATGAATGCCCCGGATTTCCAGTCCTGCCACGCGGTAGAGAGCCAGGCCCAAAGGAGTCGATCCGCTGGCGTCAGTTTCGGCCGCTTCACGGAGCGTTGCAAAACTCCGGTTTGGTGCCGCGACACGAGGATCTCCAAGCGGAGCGCAGCACGGCTCCGAAAGGAGGCCGACAGTGAGGCGATCAGGGCTGTGAATATGTGCCCGAAAGGCAATCGAACGATGAGCGAAAACTCCCAATCTGTCAGCGCGATCGGGGTTTACGAGAACCACAGTGGTTTGCCTACAACGCAGCCACCCGGGAAGAGATGCTCCCACGCATTCCAACCCCGACCCCTGACCCCGATGCGAAGAGCCACGAGTAGTGCACAACTTTTAATTCAAAGCAAAGGGTGGGGGCCCCTAATTCTTTCACGGCTTCCTGCGTGCGAAAATCCAGTCGCGGGGAGACGGAGATCATTCACAGGAAATTTGCACGTGGCCAGCAAGCTCTTTTGGTGCCTAAGCGCCAATATCAACCTCACCTCCGCGCGACTGTCGGCTCAAGCTATTCTGAACAACGTGGGAGGGAGATTTGCAGCATGGCAAAACTTGTCTACGGATTGAGCCAGTCCCTTTCGAGACGTTGCAAAACCTACACTTTGTGCAACGTCGCTTTGACCGCGCTAACGCCTACAAGAACACCCTTCGGGCCCGCATGCCCAGGCAGGGCCGCCGTTTGAGCGTCAAAGTGCCATAACTTCCAGACGCGCCGTGACCCAGGAGCTAACCGCTGTCCGGTCAGCTACACTTAGCTGAATCAGTCACATGCCGCGCCACGCCGGCGATAAACTCGGTCCCTACGAAATCATCGCGCCCATCGGTGAAGGCGGCATGGGCGAAGTGTGGAGGGCGCGCGATTCGCGGCGGACCGGACGGTGGCGATCAAGACCGCGCACGAAAAATTTAGCGACCGCTTTGCGCGTGAAGTGCGGGCCGTGGCCGCTTTCAATCATCCGAACATCTGCCAGCTTCACGATGTCGGCCCGGATTACTTGGTGATGGAGTTCATGGAAGGCGAGACGCTCGCGACGCGATTAAAGCGCTGAGCTTTGAAGCTGGAGAATGCCTTGCCGTTGGCGATTCAAATTGCCGATGCGTTGGCCGAGGCCCACAGCAAAGGCGTGGTGCATCGCGACCTCAAGCCAGTGCGATCTCGCCCGACGGCTCAACTGTCGCATTCGACCGGATGGATGAAACGGTAGGCGAGGATATCTGGCTTCACGACCTGACGCGCGGTAGCGATTCCAGATTCACGTCCGGGTATTACGCCCGCCCGGTCTGGTCGCCCGACGGCAACAGCATCGCATTTTCTTCTCGCGGTTTTCCGCAGGCGAGTGCTTATCAAAAGTCACGTTCCGGAGGCCCGGGAAAGAGGGCTGCCGGGGATGGGTTTGGGATTGGTCCCGTGACGGGCGTTACATGCTCGCGGAGATCCGAATCTCCAACGCACGAACTGACCTCTGGGTAATTCCGTTATTTGGGATCGTAAGGCTTTTCCGTATTTGCATACAGAGTTCGAGAAGCATAAGGCAAGTTCTCGCCGGACGTCCATTGGGTCGCCTACGCTTTGAACGAGACAGGGCGGATCGAGGTCTACGTTCAGGGATTTCCGAATCCATCGGAGCTTTCCGGTCTGGAGCCGGGACGGGAGAGAACTCTTCTTCCTCAGTGGTGACCAAAAGATGATGGCGGTGGAGGTGAAGACGACCGGCGAAGATCGAGGCCAGCACGCCGAAAGCGCTTTTCGCCACACGAGTGGCCGAACTTGGGGACATGAGGCCTGGGAACTCCTTACCATTCAGCAGGGCGGCCATTTCCTTGTCATGACTCCACACCGCCAGGGAGGCCGACCCACGACGAGAGTGTCACTGTGTGATATTCGGGTTGGAAGAGTAAGCATATGGTGTGAGGCAGAGGATTGCACTGACTTTTTTTGCGTCAGGATTTTTATTTTTATGATACTGTCGAGGAGCTGGAGGTCGAGGAGTTTATACGGCGGCGTTCTGTAAAATCCAGCACCGGTGAAGTCGGCGAGCATCCCGCGGTCTCTTGCCACCTCGAAATCGTCGAACTTTAGGGACCAGGTTGGCGGACGTCGCATGGAGGCCGAGAGGGCGCCTTTGATGCCAGATTCAAAAACGAATCTGTGAGGTTTGTGATATGTGGCGCGCCTGATTCTCTTTCGGTAATCTCATGGAAGAGGGCGTAGATGGCTTCTACAGTTTGGCGTGCGTGGGTTTGTCACTTTCGGCGTTATCTCCATTCCTGTACGGCTCTTCCGCGCAGCCCGTGCCGAGAGGGTTAGCCTTCGACGATTGCGCCGCGAAGCGCCTTCCACAAAGTTCGACGAGGCATCCGAAAAAGAAGCCGATCCTCGGGGCAGCATCGCCTCAGGCTCGTCAGCCATCGCCAGCAACCTAAATCAACCACAATTGACGCTCGTTACAAAGAGCGCTGCATCCAACCCCCTGCCCCCGCCTGTGCTGACGCCGGTTAAACAAGCGTCAATGAGCCATGACAGGGAAGAAGTCATTCCAGCCGAATCCGTGGTTAAGGGTTTTGAGATGAGAAAGACCACTTTGTCGCCATCGAGGCCGAAGAGCTAAAGAGCGCAGCGGCGCAAACTTCGACGGAGATGCAAATCGACGAATTCGTCAAGCTGGCCGATATCGATCCCGTTTACTTTGAGACTTCGTATTATGTTTCACCTGAGGCTGCGGGTGAAAGAGCTTACGCACTGTTGTACCGATCCATGCAGCTAAGCGGACTGGTTGCGCTGGCGCAATTTGCGATGCACGATCGCGAACATGTCGTCGTGCTGCGTCCTGGCAAAGCAGGGATGCTTGCCCACACAATGTTCTTCTCGACTGAAATACGTTCCAATGAGGAGCACAAAGCGGACACAAGCGGCGTGAGTGAAAAGGAATTAAACCTCGCTCGAACGCTTGTGGATTCACTTGCCGGGCCGTTCGAGCCTGGAAAGTATCGGGACACTTACCGCGAGAGACTGAAGCGTTAATAGCCACAAAGGTGCAAGGCGAAGCGGCAGCGAGCTCCGTGGTGAAAACTCAAAGCCGGACGCGCGTTGTCGATTTGACGGAGGCTCTCAATCAGAGCTTAGCGAATCTGAAGAAACCTGCTGGATCAGAGTTGCAAACGAGGAAGCAAGAACAGGCTGCTGCATCAAAGACTAAGAAAAGGTCCAAGTCTGCAAGCTGAAGTGGCACCTGGGGTAGATGACACCAACGGCGCGAGCTTCACACTCAGTTCATTTTGATCTGGCAGGTGAATCTGAACAATGACAGGGCTAGCACCGATAGTGTCCGAGTCGACCATTCGGACGGAGCGCGATCGCCGCCTCGGGGTCGGTTGCGGCCATCTTTAAATACGCGAGCGAGCGTTCCCTCAGGCGCCAGGGAATCCGAACATCAACCATGATCGATTGGCTACCCAATGGGGATAAAGCTCGGTCATCTTGTTGAACAGCTCTTCGTCGGACGTCGCGGTCTTCTGCAGCCGATCAAAGTCGAGCAGATAGCGCTTCGTATCTTCGATCGCCGACGGCGAATGGGCGCGCTGGGCTTCTTGTGACTGGGACAACATCGACGGCTCGAGCGCCGCCAACCGGTCCAACGCCGCGACCCAGTTCTTCCGGCTCTCGGCCGTGGTGTCACCGACGTACATGTGGCACTGGTTATACACTACGTCGCCAGCGACGACCAGGCCGATCGAGGGAACGTACAGAGACGTCGTATCAGCACTATCCGTGTGGCCCTGCTCGATGATGCGCAATTCCTGGCCCTCGAGACTGAACGTGTTCTGCTCATAGGGCTCAGGCGCAACGAATTTAGCGGCCATTTGCCCAGGAAACAACCGGCGGAGTAACCGTTCTACCAGGGGAGTGACAGACTTCTGCATGGCGTTCACCGTCTTGGTGTTGCGATCGCCCGGGCACTCGGGAAACGGTCGAGCAGAATGCTCAAACCGTAGAAGTGGTCGAAATGGGCGTGCGTTATATAGATGGTCTCCAGGTTGCGGTTGTGCATCGCAATCCAGTCCGCGAGCGCCTCTGCTTCAGCCACAGTCGTCATTGCGTCTACCAGCACCGCATCGTACTCGCCGAAGATTAAAGTCGACGTCATCGGGTCAAAGCCGAGCGGTTCGCCGAAAGGCTTTGGCCGCTCGCCTACCATTGCCCTTCCCGAAGCGGTAAATACATTGACACCGAGCGTGCTCGACGTGATGGCGGCACTCACCTGCGCGGTCTCCTTTGTTTCATCTCGTGGTCCTTTCTATGCCTGAAAGCAGGACGCATGCTAATTCAGAGCCTTGTGCGGGGCCGAGCGTTAACCGTATTTCAGGTCGGTGCTCTGTCCCACCTCGATAATGTAACCGTCGGGATCGCGGATGTAGCAGCGAATCTCGCCGTACTTGGGTATCGGCTCTGTGATGAACTCCGCTCCGCGACTTGTCCATAATTCATAGCACGCTTGAATATCCGCAACGCGGAAATTCATAAAGCTGTTGATGTGATTCGGATCGGGGACGCTGAGCGTCACGGTCGGCTTATCCGGGTCGGGCCGCCTCCAACGTTCAGAATCATCCAGATATTCGCAAGCTGAAGGTACCCAGGTGCGTTGCCATCCCCCAGGCTCAGAATGCGAGCCCCGAACACCTTTTCGTAGTAACGAGCCGATCGCTCGATGTCGGCGACGGTGAGAAATTGCGCGATGCTGATCCCCTCTAGCGGGGGCATCTCGTAGCTCTTTTGTTCGATTTGTACGCGGCTTGTTGATAACGCCGATTCCTTGTTCATTTCCGATGTTCCTTTCGGCCTCTGTTCGCAAAATAATATCAAGCGACTAGCAAGATCTTCCCGGCGACACCTTTTTCTGCCGCCGCTTGAGCCTCGGCCGCTTGACGGAGTAGCAGGGTCTGGCTAATCGGGATCACCAGCTTGCCATCTAGCACCGCTTCAGCCATAAACTCGAACGTTTTCCTGTCGAATTTCGAGAATATGTCGCCACCTTTATAGCCGGGCACTTCGCGGCGTTCTGCGGCACCCTGAGAACCGAAGCGAACACTCCTCCGGGCTTGATCTTCGCGATCAGCTTTTCGGCGGCTCTTCCGCCGACCGTATCCGCCACCGCATCGAACGGCGGAAGGTTCGCAATCGCTGTGTCGTCGTCCGTTGCGACCGCCTGGTCCGCGCCGGCAGTCCTCGCCGCATCCACCTGCCTCTTCAAGACCCCCGCGATCACAGTCGCCCCACGTTCCTTGGCGGTGAATATCGCCGAACGCCCGACTTTTCCCGCAGCGCCTGCGACCAAAACCGTCTGGCCCGCCTTGATTCCCGTAGCCGAAAGGAGCTGGTTGCCCGTTATCGTCACCAGCGGCAGCGCCGCCGCTTGGATCAAATCGCGCCCCGGGGTCCTTCACCAGGATCGCCGCACTGACGACACAAAGTTCAGCGTAAGTATTGTCTGCCATAGAGAAGACCTGATCGCCGACGGAAAACCCTTCCACCTCCGGCCCGATCTTCACGATGGTTCCCGCGATATTGACCCCGACGAGGCCCAGGAAATGGATCGGATAATAATCGTCCGTTAACCCGGCACGCCGCTTGTAGTCGAGCGGGTTCTTCGGTCGTATCACCCGCCACCCGGAGAGTGCACAGCACCTCTAGATGCCAAATGGTCATTCTCCGGATGGCTGACGATACGGACGGAACGGCAATCAAGGCCTAATTAAGCCTCAGATCCCATTGCCCGCGATTGTGTTAGCATCCCTCCAATGCCGGACGGGGTGATCTTTAAGCAAGCCGATGCGCCGTCCGAGTTTCAGCAAATTCACCGTCTGAATTATCGGACCTTCGCCGAGGAGCTTGGCCAGCATGTTCCCGACGGTAGCGGAGTTCTCATCGATCCTTTCCATGACCGCAACACCTACCACATCGCAGTCCAGGACAGCCTCGTCCTCGGCATGGTCGCGGCGCAGGATCGCCCTCCGTTCTCGATCGAGAAGCGTCTTGCGAATCGCTCCGTGCTGGATACTTTCGGCGGGCCGCTACTCGAAGTTCGCTTGCTGGCCATCAAACCGGCTTGCCGCCATCGCCCTGATCTTGCCGGGACTACTGCTCGCGGTTTACGGGTACGCCTGTGAGCGCCGCTACTCACATATGCTCATCTCGG